>NZ_JAGIOF010000001.1:2788458-3485572 GCF_017876535.1 Paeniglutamicibacter kerguelensis | reverse complement strand
GCAGGGTGGCTGCGTTGGAGCCGGTGGCCAGGACCAGTTCGTCATACTCGAAGCTGCGTCCGTCGGCCGTGGTCACCCGGCGGCTGATGCTGTCGATTCCGATGGCCGCGGCATGTGTTTCGAGGGCGACATTCTCCCGTTCCCACAGCCCGGCATCGCCCAGGGTCAGATCCACCCCGGGGTTGGTCAACGCCTGCGACAGGGCGACCCTGTCATAGGGAAGGTGGACTTCCTCGGTGAGCACGGTGATGTGCACGTTGCTCGGCTCCCGGCCGGCCATGGCCTCGGTGAAACGATGTGCGGCGGGGCCTCCGCCAACCACCACAATGCGGCGTGATCCATTCACTGCGCTCATTTTGTATCTCGACTTTCGCTCACGAACCCAAGGGTGCTGTGGTTGACTGCTTTCCACCCTAGGGAGCCGGTTTTGCCGCCCGATGACCCAGACGTTTCGGTCTGCGCAATTTCATGCACCAATCTCATGACATGGGGTGAGTGTCCCGAAACATGGATGAAACGATCGACGGGAGAGGCGTGCGCAACCCGAGCCGGGACCTCGCGGCGACCGCCGGTTTCGGACAGGATCACTCCGCCTCACCGGATCCTCCCGTCGGTGTGAGCGACGGTTTACAGGTGCGCAACACCAGAACGTCGAGCACGAAACAACGGCTCCGTAGGCTCGCCTCATCGGAACAACCCGGATCGAAAATTCCCAGTCGAGAGGAACCCAGTGATGAGCGCTGTAGTCGAAGAAGTCGTACTCGAATCCGAAGACGGCATGGTGTCGGTGTGCCGGCCCGAGGACCTCGAGCCGGGGTGGGGTGAGGCCGCGTGGCTGGGCGGGAAGCAGGTCGCACTCTTCCGCACGGAAGGCGAGGACTTCTTCGCCGCCTCCCACCACTGCCCCACCAGCGGGGCCAAGGTCATGGCCCGGGGGATCCTGGGCGACCAGACGATCGACGGCCACCGGGTGTCAACCATCGCGTGCCCGCTGCACAAGGAGGTGTACCGGTTGGACACCGGTGCCTGCCTGAGCGCCTCGGCGCAGCCGCTGCCGGTCTTCCCGCTGGTCGAACGCCAGGGCCAGCTGTGGATGGCGGGAAGGCCATGACCACGGCGTACGCGGAACCCGTAGTGATGGACCACGCCGCGTGGCAGGGGTGGTCCGAGATGCTTCCCGAGCCGTCCCTGGTGGCCGTCTCCCACGGAACGGGCGATCCGGCGGGCCGCTCGGCGACCCGGGGACTCGTGGATGCGGTGGACGCGGCCATGGGCACCACCCCGGTGCATGACGCATTCGTGGATGTCGAACACCCGAGGGTTGGCCGGTTCGTCTGCTCGGAGGAGCTGGGGCCGGATGCCGCGGCGGCCCTGGTGCCCTTGCTGCTTTCCGCGGGCACGCATGCATCCGGCGACCTTGCCGATGCCGCAGCGCTGCGTCCGGGCACGCGGGTCGCACTTCCGCTGGGCCCGGCCAGCGGGCTGGCGATCGTTCTGCGCCGCCGTCTCCTGGAGGCCGGCTGGGTTCCGGGTGAAGCGGTGATCTTGGCCTGTGCCGGGTCGACCGATCCCGCGGGCGTCGCGGACTGTCGCACGATGGCACAACGTCTGGCCGGCCACCTGCAAGTCCCCGTCACCGCCGCATTCATTTCGGCCGCCGAACCACGACTTGGCGAGGCCATCAACGCGGCGCGCACGCGCAACCCGAGAGTCCGCACCGCGGTTGCCACTTATTTGCTGGCCCCAGGCTATTTTGCGGACCTGGCTGCAGCTTGCACACCGGACGTGCTGGGCAAACCGCTGTTGGTCCCCGGCGAGAACCCGCCGCAGGAACTGGTTGACCTGGTGATCAAGCGATACCGGCAGGCCATCGCTTAGAACCTCGCTTTGCCACGCTCGGCGATGCCACCTTTGACCGGGAATCACCAGCCTGGGGGTGGGTTGTGAATTCGTCGAATATCCGGCGCTAGGACTCCGAAGCGTCCGGCAACGATCGTTCGCATGACACTGTTTGGTTTCATTGGGCCCGGGAAACCAAGGACTCGCGGTGTCATGCCTTGCCGTGTGCACGCCAGTGCAATGGATGCACTCCTGGGCGAGACGCAATTCCGGCGAAGGCCGGACCCACGGCTGGGAACTGCGCAGATTGCAAGTCGGCGGCTGCCAATTTCTGTCGGAAAACCGCGCCAGCGTCGGATGTTTCACTTTCTCACAAGCCACACCAAGAAACCGTCCGATCCGTGAATGCACCGGATCGGACGGTTCTTTTGGTGCCGCGCTCGCCGAGCCTCAGGCGGAAACCGGAACCGGTCTGAGCATCGCTTCAATCGTGGCGCGGCAGCCGCCGCATCCGGTGCCGGCCCGGCAGGCATCGCCCACCTCGGAGACAGTCAGGCAACCGGCCTCCACCGCCCGGGCCACCTGCCCGTGCGTGGCACCCGAACAGCGGCACAACTGGTCATCGGTCCCCGCAGCCACGGGTGTCTCCAGCGCGCACGGGTCATCCAGGCGCAGCAGGGTCGAACGATCCTGCGGCAGCACGCTGCCACGTTCGTAGGCCAGCACCAGTTCGGCGCTGGTGCGGGGCAGCCCCATGGCCAGGAAACCGGTGGGGACCCCGTGCCTGGTGACGAGTTTCAGGTAGCGGCCCTCCGCGGGGTCGGCGAAGACGGTCACCTGGTCCTCGCCCCCGTCCCAGAGGCCCGCCGAGATGTTTCCGCCGGCCGTCACCTCCAAACCCTGTCCCTTGAGCATCAGCACGTCCGAGGAGTGGTGGGCCGGTGGGGCGATCGCGGGGTCCAGGCGTTCGGCGGGGGCATCCGGCCGAGGTGCCGGGTGCGTGAGCATGAAGTTCGCCAGCCAGCCGGCCTGTGCCCACCCCGGGGCCAACAGCCCGACCGGTGCCCTGCCGGCAACCTCCGCGCAGTCACCGATCGCAAAGATGCGGTTCTCGGAATCGGCAACGAGGAATTCGTTGGTTTGAATCCCGCGGTTCACCTTCAACCCGCACCCCGCGGCCAATTCGGTGCGTGCCCGGACACCCGTTGAGATGAGCAGGGCATCGCCGGGGATCACTCCGTGGCCTTCGGTGGCCAGCCCGGTGAATCCCGCATCGTCCTTTTCCACGCCCGTGGCCCGGACGCCGGACACCACCTCGATGCCCGCGGCCCGCAGGCCCCGGGCCAGGAGCTTCCCGCCGTCGGCGTCCACCGTGCGGCCCAGCGGCGCCTCCCCGTGGTGGATGAGCACCGGGCGGTGCCCGGCCTTGGCCATGGCCAGGGCCGCCTCGATGCCCAGGATCCCTCCGCCGAGCACCAGCACCCGGCCCTCGCGTTGAAGCACCCCATGCAATTCCGTGGCGTCCTCGAGGGTGCGCAGGGCGAGCACGCCGTCGGGCAACCGGGCCTCGACGTGCGGCTCGAAGTTCACTCCGTGCAGGGTCGGGATCACCGGCCGCGCGCCGGTGGCAAAAACCAGCCGGTCGTAGGGCAGCACCCCGCCATCCCCCAGGCGCACCTGGCTGCGGGAACGGTCCACGCGGGTGACCTTGGTGCCCAAGCGCAGGTAGACCCCGGACTGCCGCAGCCGCTGTTCGTCGACCATGTTCAGGTGCCCGGCCTCGGTGGCCCCGACCGCCAGCTCGGCAAGCAGCACCCTGTTGTAGGCCACGTGTTTTTCGGCGGAAACCACGGTGAGGTGGATCCGTCCGTCGGCGACGCCGGGGAGCAGGCCCTCCGCGAGGGATGCTGCCACGGGGCCGAACCCGATGACGATGATGCGTTCCGGGGTGCCTGGCATCAGGACTCATCTCCCAGGGGATACAGCGACACGGGGACGTGCTTGAATTCGGGCATCGCACTGAGCGGGTCGACCAGCGCCGGGGTCAGCAGGTTGGCGTTGTTGGCGCCGGCGAAATGGAAGGGCAGGAACACCGTGTCCAGCCGGATCCCGGCGGTGAGCCGTGCCCGGGCCACCATCCGTCCGCGGCCGTTGGCGAGCGCCACGCGCTGCCCCTCGGCAATGCCGTGCGCCAGCGCTGTGGCCGGGTGGATTTCCAGCAGTGCCTCGGGCGCCGCCGCATGCAGTTCCGCCACGCGGCGAGTCTGCGTGCCGGTTTGGTAGTGCTCCAGCAACCGGCCGGTGACCAGGGAGACCATGCCGGGCTGGTGCGCGGCCTCGGGTAGCGCGGCGTGGTGGACGGGGACGATCACGGCCCTGCCGTCGGGGTGGGAGAAGCGTTCCAGGAAGAGGCGCGGCGTGCCGGACCGCCGCCCCGGCTCGCGGGAGACCGGCTGTGCCGGGGAGCAGGGCCAATACACCGCGGCCCCCGCATCGAGGTCGTCCCAGTCGATCCCGGAGTAGTCGGCCAAGCCGCCCGCCGAGGCGAGGCGCAGCTCCTCGAAGACCTCGCGGGCCTCGGGGGAGAACGTCCCGGGGGAGTCCAGGCGCCGGGCCAGCTCGGCGAGGATCCACAATTCGTTGCGCGCCATCTCCGGTGCCTCCAGGGCGGCACGCCGACGGAGCACACGGCCCTCCAGGTTTGTCATGGTGCCTTCCTCCTCCGCCCACTGCAGCACCGGGAGCACCAGGTGGGCTTCGGCCGCGGTTTCCGACAGGAAGAAATCGCAGACCACCACGAAGTCCAGGCGCCGCAACCCGACAATCACCCGGGAAGCGTCGGGTGAGGAGAGTGCCGGGTTGGATCCGTGCACCATGAGCATGCGTGCGCCGCGCTCCCTGCCCAGGGTGTGCAGCAATTCGGTGGCTGGGACGCCGGGACCGGGAATGGTTTCCGGGGCCACGCCCCACACCTTGGCCACGTGTTCCCGGTGCGCGGGGTCGGTGATTTTTCGGTAGCCGGGCAGCTGGTCGCATTTCTGTCCATGTTCGCGCCCGCCCTGGCCGTTGCCCTGCCCCGTGATGGTTCCGAACCCGCCGGCCGTGGTGCCCGGCAACCCGAGCAGCAGGGCGAGGTTGATCGCGGCCGTGGTGGTGTCGGTGCCGTTGGCGTGCTGTTCCACGCCGCGACCCGTCAGGATGTAGACGGGCCCGCCACCGGATTTCGCCGCGCGCGCCGCCAGTGCCAGGGCGCGGGCGGTGCGCCGGATCTCGCCGGCGGGAACACCCGTGGCCGATTCGACTCGTTCGGGCCACCACTGCGCCAGCGAGCTGCGCAGCGCACCCAAGCCGTTGGTCCGCCGCGCCAGGTATTCATGGTCGACCAGCGACTCGCCGAGGAGCACGTGGGCCAGGCCCAGAAGCAGCTGCAGGTCGCTGGCCGGTGTTGGTTGCAGGTGCCAGCCCGCGCCGTTGGCGCAGAGCTCGGCCGTCGCCGAGCGGCGGGGATCCACCACGACCAGCCCGCCGGAGGTGCGTGCTCCCTCGAGGTGCCGCACAAACGGGGGCATGGTGTCGGCAACATTGGACCCCAGCATCAGAATCATGGAGGCCCCGTCCAGGTCCGCCAGCGGGAAGGGAAGGCCGCGGTCGAGTCCGAACGCGCGGTTTCCGGCCGTTGCGGCCGAGGACATGCAGAACCGGCCGTTGTAGTCGATGCGTGAGGTGCCCAAAGCCAGCCGGGCGAACTTACCCAGCTGGTAGGCCTTCTCATTGGTCAGGCCGCCGGCACCGAAGACCGCCACGGCATCGGCCCCGTGTTTGGCACGGATTCCCGCGGCCCGTTGGGCCACCATATCCAGGGCCTCGTCCCAACCGATGGGTGAGAAGCCGCCATCGGGATGGCGCAACAGGGGAGTGTCCAACCTTTCGGCGTGCCTCAGCAGCCTCGCCGCGCTGTAGCCCTTGCGGCACAAGGCGCCGCCGTTGGTTTCGAAGTTCCTCCCGCTCAGTTTCACCGGCTCGCCGGCGTCGGGCGTCGGCTCCAGTGTGATACCGCATTGCAGGGCGCAGTAGGGGCAATGTGTGTCGGTGGCCTGATGGACGTGTCCGGCCTCGGTCGGAATGCTCATTCAGACTCCTCGGTTGGCGAACTCTGTGCCGCGGCGAACGTAGCAGAACCAAGTCACAGCCATAAGCGCAATATAGAACGCGACGAAGATACAAAATGCCGGGGTGTAGGAGCCGCGCAGCGAGATCGACAGTCCCAGGGCCTGCGGGACCAGGAAGCCGCCGTAGGCCCCGATGGCCGAGACCAGCCCGAGTGCCGCGGCCGCCTTGCGGGCCGCGCCCACCCCGCCGGTCTTTCCCTCGGTATCGGATGCCATCGTGGCGCGCAGCGCGAAGACCGCCGGGATCATCCGGTAGGTCGAACCGTTGCCGACCCCGCTGGCCGTGAAGAGCACCAGGAAGAGTGCGAGGAACAGCCAGAAGTTGGCGTGCGCGAGTGTCAGCACCAAACCGACGGTCACCGTTGCCATGACGCTCAGGGCGCCGAGGGTGATCCTCGCGCCGCCAAACCGGTCGGCAAGTTTCCCGCCGAAGGGACGGGCCAGGGAACCGACCAGGGGGCCGAGGAAGGCCAGGGAAATCGTGGCCGTGCCCAGCTGGAAGGCGGAGTATCCGGTGAAGGTGTCGGCGATGAGTTTAGGGAACACCGCCGAGAACCCGATGAAGGATCCAAAGGTGCCGATGTAAAGGGTCGCAATGATCCACAGGTGCTTTTCACGAAGGCACGCCAGCGCGCCGCGCACGTCCGACCGGGCGTTGCTCAGGTTGTGCATGTTGCGCCAAGCGCCGAACGCGGCCACCAGGATCAAGGGGATCCAGATGATGCCGGCCATCGGCAGCTGCAACGAACCGGCGGCGAAGACCGTGATGGCGATCGGCACCAGCAGCTGGGCCACCGCAGCGCCGAGGTTGCCACCCGCGGCATTCAATCCAAGGGCCCAACCCTTCTGCGAAGCCGGGTAGAAGTAGGTTATGTTGGCCATCGAGGAGGCGAAGTTGCCGCCGCCGAACCCGGCGAGCCCGGCCAGTGTCAGCATGACCCAGAAGGGGGTGCTGGTGTCGGAAACGGCCAGGGCCAGGCCGCCGGCCGGGATCAGCAACAACAGGGCGGAGACGACGGTCCAATTCCGGCCCCCAAAGCGGGCGACCATGAACGTGTAGGGGATTCTCAAGGTTGCGCCGATCAAGCTGGGCATCGAGATCAACCAGAAGAGCTGGGTGGTGCTGTAATCGAATCCGGCCTTCGGCAGGTAGACCGCGACGATTGCGAAGAGCTGCCATACGACGAAGCCCAGGAACTCGGCGAAAATTGACCAGCGAAGGTTGGTGGCGGCGGTGGAGCGGCCGATCCTGTTCCAGAATTCGGGGTTTTCCGCGTCCCAATTGCTGACCCACCGTCCCTTGGCCATCACCAGGGAAGTTGTGGGAGCTGCGACGGTGCCGATCGTTTGCGTTTCGGACTCTAGCTGGGTGCTCAAGGCGAATCGTTCCCTTTCACTCGTGGTTGATGCTGTTGAGCATTCCAGAGCTGGATTTCATCGGGGCGCAGTTGCTGTTGCGCCAAAGGCAAATGGAAATCACGATCACAATACAAAGCGGGAGAACCGCGAAACCTGCTGGAAACGCGGCCGGGAGATCCACGCCGGAGGTCCGGTGCTTGGCATGCCCTATGCAGGGACCCGGCACAAACCGAATGGCGACGTACAACGTGAGATCAGGGTTAGCCACTGGGCAGTAGGTCGTGCTGACCATGGGGTAACGCCATAAAACTGTCTGGCCGGGCCGATACGCTCATGCATGAGTCACGTTGTCGTCCGCGGGTTCAATGGAAACGGCCTAGCCGCAGGCGGTACGGTCCATCTATTCAGGGGTAAAAAGTTCACCGGAATATGTCCAATGGTTCATTGCCACGCACTGGTCCCAGACATAGACTCGCCTCTGGAACAGACCCCCACTCACGGAACGGAAAACACATGCCCAAGCCAGACATCACCTCCGGATCGCCATGCTGGATCGACCTGATGACCGCCGATCCACAGCGCTCGATGGATTTCTATTCCGAGCTGTTCGGATGGACCTACGAGGTCGGCGACCAGGAGAAGTACGGCGGTTACACCATGGCGTTCAAGGACGGGCAGTCCGTCGCCGGCCTCATGAAGAACGACGGACAGTCCGGCTACCCGGACGTCTGGTCGACCTATCTGCGCGTGGATGACATCGGCGCGACGGTGGAGGCGGCCGCCGCCAACGGCGGAGCGGTCTTCATGCCGCCGATGGAGGTGCCGGAGCAGGGCAAGATGGCGATGATTGGCGACCCGGGCGGGGCAAGCCTCGGCCTCTGGGAGTTCGGCGGCCACACGGGCTACCAGCTCGTCGCCGAGGAAGGGGCTCCCGCATGGCACGAGCTTTTCACCCGCAATTTCCCGGCCGCAGTGAAGTTCTACGAGGACGTGTTCGGCTGGGACATCAACGTCGTTGGCGACACCGACGAATTCCGCTACTCAACCCTTGGCTCCAATGAGGATGCCAAGGCCGGAATCATGGATGCCAGCTCGTTCCTCCCGGCCGAGGTTCCCGCCAACTGGCATGTCTACTTCGCCGTAGACAACGCGGATGCAACCATCGAAAAGGCACTGGCCCAGGGCGGAACCGTCATCCAGCCGGCCGAGGACACCCCCCACGGTCGCAACGCGGCACTCACCGACGCAACCGGTGCGCCGTTCTGGATCACCCAGGAAATCAAGCAGGGCTAATCCCGGGTTAAACCAAGGCCGGCCGCATCCCAGACTGGGGATGCGGCCGGCCTTGGTTGTGTCTGGAGTCCGCCGGTAGCCAACCAGCATGGGGCCGGAACGAAGAACGTCCACTTCCGGCACACCGCACCCGAACCGCGGCTGTTTAGGCTTCGGGTCCGTCGAATGCCGAGCGTGCGTCGAGGATCGCGCGGTGATTTGTTGCCGCCCAGCCCACGAGTTCGATCACCGGCTCGCTCAAGGAGCGGCCGAGCGGCGTTGTTGCGTATTCGACGCGGGGAGGGATTTCCGGATAGCTCGTGCGGGTGACGAGCCCGTCGCGTTCGAGACTCCGGAGCGTCTGGGTGAGCATGCGGTGCGAGATCCCGTCGACACTGCGCTGGATCTCCGTGAAGCGGCGGGGACCGTCATGCAGGAGACCGATTACCAGCAGGCTCCACTTGTCGCCGACACGGGCAAGGACCTCGCGGATCACGCGGCTGGCGGGATTGTCCGTGCTGCACATCGCTGCGCCGTCGGTATCGCCGAGCACGTGGATGGATTTGGGCGTTTGCACTTGTGATGGATCGGTTTTCATGTCTGTTCCTTTCCAATACGCACCTCAAGGTGCGTAACGAACGTAGAAGTTCGGTAGGCCTTTGGGGAACATCTAACATTTGGTGCGTTATGCACCTTTAGTAACTAACGAACTAGGAGTTCCTATGTACATCGCTCTTTGGGTAGTAACAGGTATTTTTGCAGCACTCTTCGCCATGGCCGGGAGCATGAAAGTCGTGAAGCCGTACGCCGGCATTCGCGAACAAATGGAATGGGTGGAAACGGTGACCCCCGCGCAGTTGAAGGGCATCGGCATCGTCGAGGTGCTCGGCGCCATCGGCATGGTGTTGCCGGCCGCAACGGGCATCGCGCCCTGGCTCACCCCGGTTGCCGCCGTGGGACTGCTTGTGACAATGATCGTCGCGACGGCCCTGCACATACGCCGTAAGGAACCCTTCCTTCCCAGCCTGATCCTCGGCGTTGTCGCACTGGTTGTCGCAATCGGTTGGATCCTAGTCCCGCAACTGTGACAAGTGCCGAGGTCGTCACGCCCGGCTTACAGTCACCGTAAACAGAAATCTTTGTCCCGACCGAGAGGAGCCACCTCGCATGTCCACTTCCACCGAACGCCCGCTCATCAAGGTCATCGTTGGCAGTGTGCGTCCCGTGCGCGTCGGCGACCAAATCGCGGCCGCCTTGGCGCCGGTGCTCGCCGAGGCCTCGGGAGCGCGCGTCGAAATCATCGACCTCGCCGGGCTTGCGCTGCCGATGCTTGACGAACCGATGATGCCTGCGATGGGCAACAACCAGAAGCCCCACACCATCGTGTGGAGCGAGATGGTCAAGGAGAGTGATGCGGTGGTGTTCCTGACGCCGCAGTACAACGGCGGCTATCCGGCGGCGCTGAAGAACGCCGTCGATTACCTTTATCGCGAGTGGTCGGCCAAGCCCGCGCTCATCGTGAGCTACGGCGGCCACGGCCACGGCGGCGGCCAGTCCGGGGCGCAGCTGCGCTCGGTGCTCGAGTTCGTCGGGCTCGACCTGGTGGCAGGCAATGTGGAGCTCACCCTTCCCCGCGACTCCTACGGCGCCGACTGGCGGCTCACGGATGCCGAACCGATCGTCACGAGCCACGAGACCCCAATTCGCGCCGCAGCCGAGGCGCTTGGTGCGCGGTTGCGAAACAAGGCAGAGGCGCCGGTGGCCGCGGGAGCCTAGGTCTGCAGTCACCGATCCGCCTCACCTTTCGATTGAATTCGGAGGTGGGGCGGATCGTTTTAATTGCCGGGAAGTGGCAGGCAGCTACCGCTGCAACAAGCCTCCTGCATGCGACGCTACCGAGGTGCACGTGCGGCGAACTGCTGCACCACATTGTCGATGACTTCGATCAGACGCGCCGTTCGCGCCGGGGGTTGGTCCCGGGTGGGGGTCACCGCGCACAGCTGAGAATCCGCGACGTCCTCCTCGATCCGCAGCGGGACCAGCCTCCGGCCGCAGTGCGTCTTGTGCGTCAGGTGTTCGTGGTGCAGCAACGAATATCCGAGTCCGGAGGCGACGTAGGAACGGATCACCTCGTAGCTGGTCGAGGTGTACTTGATGTTCGGCGTGATGTTCAATGCCCGGAAAAAGCTCATGTAGCGGTTGAAGGTATGCGGGCTCGAGAGGAACGCCGCAGGTTCGTTGGCCAGCTCATGCAGCGAGACCGAGGTGCGGCCCGCCTGAACCAGCCTGTGGTCCTCGGCGACGACGACGTGGGGCGCGATGGTGCGCAGCGTGGCGATGCCGAATTCGGGGGTCAACTCGTCGGCATAGAGCAGTGCCACGTCGAGCTGCCTCCTCCGCAAGGCCTCCGGCAGTTCGTCCAGGTCCCCCTCGGTCAACGTGAGAGTGACTCCCGGCATGAGCCGCGCCGCCTCCAGCAGGATCGTGGGCGCGTAGAACGGGGCAAGCGGGGAATATACGCCGATGCTTAGTTCGCCCTGCAGCGGATCGTCGGTGCCTCGTGCGATCGATCCCAGGCGCCCGACCGAGTCCAATAACGGTTCCAATGCCGTCAACAGCCGGAGGCCCGCCAGTGTCGGTTCGACGCCCTTGCGTGGAATGCGCGCGAGCAGCTGGATGCGATACTGCCGCTCCAGGCGGGCGATCGCCGTCGACAACGTCGGCTGGGTGACGCTCAGTGCCTCCGCGGCACGGGTCAGGCTGCCCAGCCGGACCACGGTGCGGAAATACTCCAGTTGGACGATCGTTGCGTCATCGAGCATGGGTCGAATCTCCTTTGTATTGATTTTGGCAATGCTAGCGCGAAAGAGCATCGATTGGACACCGCACCAGGATCGGCACAAGCTGTGATGGTCATCACAGCGATAGACCGAGATTCCTTGGAGGCTTTAGTGGGTCAATCACCCTCACCGCGTGCCGATACCCGGACCGCGCGGTCCGGATCGATGCAAAAGCGGGTCCTGGCAGGCGGCGCCGTCGGACAGTTCATCGAGTTCTACGATTTCAGCCTGTATGGGCTCAGCGCCCTGATCCTGGCGACGCACTTCTTCCCCTCCGGATCGACGTTCACCGCGATGCTGGCCACCTTCGCCACCTTCGGCGTGGCGTTCCTGATCCGCCCGCTCGGCGGGCTGTTCTTCGGTGCGCTGGGCGACCGCATCGGCCGCAGGCCGGTTCTGTTCATCACCCTGATGGGCATCGGCCTGGCAACGGTCGGCATCGGGCTCATGCCGTCCTACGCTGCCATCGGGTTCGCCGCACCGGTCCTGCTGGTGTTCTTCCGGCTCATCCAGGGGTTCTCCGCGGGCGGCGAATCGGTCGGGGCACCGGCCTTCGTCCTGGAACATGCACCCGTGGAGCGGCGCGGACTCTGGCTATGCATCACCATTGCGGCAACGGCGCTGCCCGGCGTCTTCGCCGGCGGGCTGATCCTGGGTCTGAACCTGGTGTTCGGCCCGGACGGGTACGAGCAGTGGGCCTGGCGCATCCCGTTCCTGCTGGCATTGCCGCTGTCGGTGTTCGGGTTCTGGATCCGCAGCCGGACCGAGGAATCGCCGGAGTTCCAGAAGGTGCTCCAGTCGGCCGAGGCCAAGGAATACAGCCCGATCCGCGAGGCCTTCCGCACCAATGGGAGGCGCATGGTCCAGGTGGCGTTGGTGTGTGGCCTGACGGCACTGTCCTTCTACTTCCTGGCCGGCTACTTCGTCTCCTTCCTGCAGACGGCCGGCGGCCTGACCCGGGCCCAATCGCTGGGACTCAATGCGGTGGTCATGTCGGTCGTGGCGTTGGCCACGCCGTTCGCTGGGATGATCAGCGACAAGGTCGGACGACGGCCGATGCTTCTGGTGGGCTCGGCCGGTGTGGTGGTCCTGGTCATTCCCGCGTTCCTGCTGATCACCAGCGGCAACGTCTGGGTGGCATTGCTTGGCCAGCTGATCTATGTCCTGCCGCTGCTGGTCTACAGTGCCGGCAGTGCCACGATCTTCGTCGAGATCTTCCAGACCAAGACCCGCTTCACCTCCGCCGCCGTGAGCTACAACGTCGGCTACGCATTGCTGGGCGGCACCGCACCGCTGGTCGGCACCTGGCTGGTCGAGACCACGGGCTCGTCGATCTCGCCGGGTATCTACCTGGGTATCTACGCGGTCATCGTCTTCCTGGTGGTCCGCTTCGGCGGGGTTCCGGAAACCCACCCGCTGCTAGGAAAGCGCGCAGCGGACGAACCCGATCTTGTAAACCAGTGAAAGGAATTTTCTCCATGAACACCCCTGTCACCGACACAACGCTGTGTTTCGCAACTGCCACCGAGCTGCTGGAGGGATACCGCCGCCGCGACTACAAACCCAGCGAGGTTCTCGCTGACCACTTTGCGCAGATCGAACGCACCAACCCCGCCACGGGGCTGGGCGTGAATGCCCTGACCGAAGAAATGCGCGAAACCTCCACGTCGGCCGCCCTTGCCGCCGACGAGGCATACGTTCGCGGAGGTTCCCTGCCACCACTGCTGGGTGTGCCGCTGGTGACCAAGGAAAAGCACGCGATCGCAGGGCTGGCCGTCACCCAGGGGCTGGGCAACGAGCGGGCGCAGTTCCCGACGGCGAACCAACCCATCGTCCAGCGGGTGCTGGATGCAGGGGTGCTGCTGCATGCCCGAACCACCACCCCGGAGTTCTCCTGCGCTTCCGTCACCCATTCGAAGCAGTGGGGCGTGACCCGGAACCCGTGGAACCTGGCTGCGGGGCCCGGCGGATCCTCCGGCGGTGCGGGCGCGGCCCTTGCCGCGGGCATGAGCACGTTGGCCACGGCCAGTGACATCGGTGGATCGACCCGGATTCCCGCAGGTTTCAACGGGATGGTCGGCTACAAGGCCCCGTACGGTAGGGTTCCCGGGGCCGCGCCGCTGAGCGCCGACTGGTACCGCAGCGACGGGCCGATGGCACGCAGTGTCTCCGACGTTGCGCTGTTGCAGTCGGTGATGGCCGGCCGCCACCCCTCGGATCATAGCTCCTGGGGCGAACACGGGGCCGACTACCTCTCTCATGTGCAGGCAGGAACGCCGCAGTCGCTGCGCGGGGTGCGCATCGCCTACAGTCCCACGCTGGGAGATTTCCCGGTGGCGGCCAGCATCCGCGCCAACACCGAGGCGCTCGTCGCGCGGTTGGCGGAGCAGGGCGCCATTGTCGAGGTCGTCGAACCGCGTTGGGATACGGAGCAGATCCTTGACACGATCTTCTCCCACTTCGGCACCATCATGGGCAGGGCGCTGCTTCAGCAAGTAGATGGAAACCTTGAGGAACTGTCCGCATACGCGCAGCTGTATGTGGCGCAGGCCGCCGAGGCTGCCGGAAGTGGAACCATCGTGGATTCGCTCACCAAGGACATCGCGATCCAACAGGAACTGGCACGCATTATGGAGGGTTGCGACGTGCTGCTGACCCCGACCCAGGGTGCGGAGATGCTCCCGGCGGACGGAAACTTCGTCGAGGGCATCACACTCGAGGGGCGCCACTTTGACAACTACATGGCAGCCCACATGACGATGCCGTTCAACATCGCCAACCGCTGCCCGGTCATGGCCATGCCGACGGGACTGTCCAGCGTAGGCGTGCCCACCAGCGTCCAGATCGTCGGGCACCCCTTCGGCGAGGCGACCGTCTTCAAGGTCTCTGCCGCGGTCGAGGCACTGACTGATCAGTTGGGGCGCCCGGCCGGTTGCTGATTCGATGATCCGCGAACGCCGTGCCCGAGGTGGAGGCAATGCCACCCCGGGCGCGGCGTTTGCGCGTGTTCAGTGCACGGGCGTTAAGAGGCTGGCGCCGCAACTGAAGGAGATATTGCGGCTGCTGGAACTGGCTGGCCAATAATTTGATCTGCTGGGTGTCTTTCAATGAGCCCATTGCCCCGCCGTGCAGACGAATCCAGTCTCGGCACAAAAGCAGCCGAGACGGAAGACGGTAACAACCAAGACCGTCTCTCCCGGCGAAACGTATAGATTTTTTCAATGCTAGTACAAAGAAGCATTGATTGGACGTGATATGAATTCCACTACAAACTCGTGACTGTCATCACAGTAAGAAACTGAACTATTTTTGGAGAATACAGTGGATCAAGCAACCTCTCTGCACGACACTTCCCGGCCCAAACCGGCCGGAACAATGCAGAAGCGGGTCTTGGCCGGCGGCGCCGTCGGACAGTTCATCGAGTTCTACGACTTCAGCCTCTACGGCCTGAGTGCATTGATCCTGGCAAAGCACTTCTTCCCCGCCGGGTCGACATTCACCGCGATGCTCGCCACCTTCGCCACCTTCGGTGTGGCCTTCCTGATTCGCCCGCTCGGCGGACTGTTCTTCGGGGCATTGGGCGACCGAATCGGCCGCAGGCCGGTCCTGTTCATCACGCTGATGGGCATCGGCCTGGCGACGGTTGGAATCGGGCTCATGCCCTCCTACGCGGCCATCGGGTTCGCCGCACCGGTCCTGCTGGTGTTCTTCCGCCTCGTTCAGGGTTTCTCCGCAGGCGGGGAATCCGTCGGGGCGCCGGCCTTCGTGCTGGAGCATGCGCCGCTGGAGCGGCGCGGACTCTGGCTGGGCGTCACCATTGCCGCCACGGCGCTTCCCGGGGTCTTTGCCGGCGGGCTGATCCTGGGACTGAATATGGTCTTTGGCCCCGAGGGTTATGAACAGTGGGCCTGGCGCATTCCGTTCCTGCTGGCATTGCCGCTGTCGGTGTTCGGGTTCTGGATCCGCCGACGGACCGAGGAATCGCCCGAATTCCAAAAGGTGCTCCAGTCGGCAGACAGCAAGGAGTACAGCCCGATCCGTGAGGCCTTCCGCACCAACGGGAGACGCATGGTCCAGGTGGCGCTTGTCTGCGGTCTGACGGCATTGGCCTTCTACTTCCTGGCCGGCTATTTCGTCTCCTTCCTGCAGACGGTTGGCGGCCTCAGCCGCGGCCAGTCACTGGGACTCAATGCGGTAATCATGGCGCTCATGGCAACAATCTCTCCGTTCGCCGGGCTGATCAGCGACAAGGTGGGACGCCGGCCGATGCTGCTGGTGGGCTCGGCAGGCCTGGCGATTCTGGTCATTCCAGCGTTCCTGCTGATCACCAGCGGAAACGTCTGGGTCGCCTTGCTCGGCCAGCTGGTCTACATCCTGCCGCTGCTGGTCTTCGGAGCGGGCAGTGCCACGATCTTTGTGGAAATCTTCCAGACCAAGACCCGTTTCACCTCCGCCGCCGTGAGCTACAACGTCGGCTACGCGTTGCTTGGCGGCACGGCCCCGTTGGTCGGCACCTGGCTGGTCGAGACCACCGGCTCGGCAGTCTCGCCTGGCGTGTACCTGGCCATTTATGCCGCCGTCGTGTTCCTGGTGGTTCGATTCGGCGGGGTTCCGGAAACCCACCCGCTGCTTGGCAAAGCCCGCCTGGAGAAGTCCGAACTCGTCAACCAGCACTAGCACCACTCGTCCGGTCGGCCAGATCACTGGGCCCTTGCGCAGCCGCGAATTTGTTTGCGGCTTGTGCAAGGCGTCTAGGCAGGCCGACCGGCATTTCAGCTACACGCAATAGATCAGTTTTTATGAAAGGCAGCTAATCCTCCATGGAACCCACCATTGTCTACCCCGCCCGCATGATCCGCACGATGGACCCCGCACGTCCCACCGCGGAGGCAATTGCCGTGCGCGGCGAACGGATCCGCGCGGTTGGCACCGTGGCCGAACTGATGTCCTACCCGGGGTCGGTTCGTGATGACCGCTATGCGGATGCCGTATTGGTTCCGGGCTTCGTTGAATCCCACAGTCACGCGGGAACGGGAAACATGTGGAATGACATCTATGTGGGGATGGTTGATCGCACCGACCCCAACGGAAAGCGCTGGCCCGGTTGCCTGACCATAGAGGATGTCATCGCACGTCTGATCGAGGCCGACGGCGATCTCCAGGACCCCGATGCACCCCTGGTGGCGTGGGGACTTGATCCCATCTACTTCCCGGGAGAAAGACTCTCGGCGAAGCATCTGGACAGGGTATCGACCACCCGTCCCATCCACATCACGCACTCCAGCGGACACTCTAGTTCGGTGAATTCGGTGGCAATGGATGCCTTTGGAATTGATTCCGGCACCAACGTCATCGGGGTCGTGAAGGACGAGAACGGCGACCCCACGGGAGAACTCCAGGAAATGGTGGCCATTGCCCTGGTGGCGCCGCTGACCGAAGGCCGCGGCGTGATGTACACGAACCCGGCGGCGCTGCGGGCCTTCGCCCAGGACGGAGTGAACACGGGCACCACCACCTTGACCGACCTGGGCTCACAACTCCTGATGGATGACGCAGGCGTGGGTGTCTACGAATCCGCGGTCGATGATGATTTCCCGGCCCGGCTCAACGTGTTCCACTTCGGTTTGGGCCTCGGGAAGGTGGCGTTGTCATTTGAGGATGCCGCCAAACGATTGGTGCACTTGCGCGAGCGCTCCAGCAGCAAATTGCGATTCGGCAACGTGAAACTCATGCTCGACGGCACGATCCAGGGCTTCACGGCCAGGCTGTTGGAGCCGGGCTACTACGGCGACCAGCCCAACGGGATCTGGGCCGTCAGCCCGGAGGAGTTCCGCGAGGCCTTCGAGACGTTCCACCGTGCGGGCATCCTGGTCCATGTCCACTGCAACGGCGACCAGACGACCCAGCTGTTCATCGAGACGCTCGAGGCCATCCTCTCCAAGTACCCGCGTCCGGACCACCGCCACACGGCCACCCACTCGCAGCTAAGCACCAGCGCACAGTACCGTCGCCTGGCAGCGCTGGGCGCGTGCGCCAACATCTTCGCCAACCACATTTGGGCCTGGGGCGACCAGCACATGGATCTCACCGTCGGCCCGGACCGCGCATCACGGATGAACGCGGCGGCCACGGCGCTGCGCCACGGGGTCCCGATCTCGCTGCACTCCGATTCCCCCGTGACACCACTGGGCCCGCTGCGCACCATGAAGCACGCGGCGACCCGGTTGACCGTCTCCGGCCGGGTCATGGGCGAACACGAACGAATCAGCGCCCAGGATGCCTTGGAAGCCGTCACCCTCGGTGGCGCATACATGCTGAAGATGGACCACGAGGTAGGGTCACTCGAGGCCGGAAAGTTTGCAGACGTCGCGGTTTTGGCCGAGGACCCCCTCGACGTGCCCGCCACCCGGATCGGCGAGATCCACGTGTACGGCACCATGGTGGGCGGACAACACCACGCAAGCAACGTCGCCGCGCCGGCGTTGGCCGGCACGCCGTGACTCCCAAGCTGGGGCTGATCGGCGGCTACCTGGGCTCCGGAAAGTCCACGCTGGTCAACCGGCTGCTATCCGGGGCCCTGCCGGGCCGCACGGCCGTGGTGGTCAACGACTTCGGCAGCGTCAACATCGACGCAGATCTCATCCAGTCGGCGGACGGCGACACGATCGAGTTGAGCAATGGGTGCATTTGCTGCCAGCTCAACGACGACGTGGCACGCACCATGACGGCGTTGGCGGCACGGGAGGACCTCGACAACGTCATTTGCGAGGTCAGCGGGGTGGGAGACCCCGGAGAACTGGCTGCCTGGCGAAGCTACCCGGGGTTCGGCGCCGGCCCCGTGGTCGTCTGCGCCGATGCCACGGCAATCGTGCGATTGTCGCGCGATCAGTATGTGGGGGATACTGTTCGCCGTCAGTTGGGTTCGGCCGAACTGGTCTTGATCATCAAGACGGACCTGGCCATGCCGGGGGACGCTGCTGCGGCACTGGCGGTTTGCGAAGCGGCAGCCCCGCAGGCACTGGTGGTGCAGCAAGACCCGTTGGACCCGCAACTCACCGCGGCTCTGGTCTTTGCCGCCGAAGTGCCCCCGTCCGCGGCAGCAGGTCCCGTGGTGGCAGATGCGCATACCGACGTCCATTCCACCTGCACGGTTGCGGTGCCCGGACCGATCGACGTCGATTCACTTCGGCTGGCCTTGTCTGCCCAGTCTCAAAGGCTGGTCCGCGCCAAGGGCATCGTCCAGGATTCGGCCCACCGTTGGCACGAGGTGCAGCTGGCAGCCGGCCGGGTCGAGGTCAAGGAGCGTTCATCGGGTGCTCCGACACCCGATGGCGCCCGGCTGGTATTGATATCGGCCGGTGCCGACCGAACGGCATCCTTGGAGCAAGCCCGGGCAAAGCTGGTTGATGCCGTGGGTGTTGTTCCGATGGCTGTTCCCGGCCGCTAGAACGGTCCGAACACGACGGTGGCCATTTTGGACACGGGCAATCCCGTGAACATCCGCTACAGGGGATAACAGCGATCGCCCCGACCGCAAGGGTCGGGGCGATCGCTGTTTAAAACACGTAGCGGAAGAATCCGCCGGGGTTTACTTCTTGAGGTGGTCTACCAGCTGCGAGGCGATGCCGTTGTAGGAACCCGGGGTCAGCGCCAGCAGGCGTGCCTCGGCCTCGGCGGACAGGCCCAGCTCGGAGACGAACTCCTGCATGCGGGCCGCATCCACGCGCTGGCCGCGGGTCAGGTCCTTGAGGCGCTCGTACGGGTTTTCCATGCCGTCGACGCCGGCGATGGCCTCGGCGCGCATGACCATCTGGATGGCCTCGCCGAGCACCTCCCAGTTGTGGTCGAGGTCGTCGGCCAACACGGCCTCGGCAACGTCCAGGCGGTCAAGGCCCTTGGCGACGTTGGAGATCGCCAGCAGCGAGTGGCCGAAGGCGGTGCCGATGTTGCGCTGCGACGAGGAGTCGGTGAGGTCGCGCTGCCAGCGGCTGGTCACAAGGGTGGCGCCCAGGGTGTCGAGCAGGCCGTTGGAGATCTCCAGGTTCGCTTCGGCGTTCTCGAAGCGGATCGGGTTGACCTTGTGCGGCATGGTCGAGGAGCCGGTGGCGCCGGCAACCGGGATCTGCGCGAAGTAGCCGATGGAGATGTAGCTCCACACGTCGGTGCACAGGTTGTGCAGCACGCGGTTGAAGCGGGCCATGTCGGCGTACAGCTCGGCCTGCCAGTCGTGCGACTCGATCTGGGTGGTCAACGGGTTCCAGGTCAGGCCCAGGCCCTCGACGAAGGTGCGCGAGACTTCCTGCCAGTCGGCGGCGGGCACCGAGGCGTAGTGGGCGGCGTAGGTGCCGGTGGCGCCGTTGATCTTGCCCAGGAACTCGGTCTTCTCGATGCGGTCCAGCTGGCGGGTCAGGCGCCAGGCCAGGACGGCAAGTTCCTTGCCCAGGGTGGTGGGGGTGGCTGGCTGGCCGTGGGTGCGCGAGAGCATCGGCACGTCGCGGGATTCCTCGGCCATGGCGGTGATCTGTGCGACCAGCGTGCGTGCGGCCGGCAGCCACACGTTCATGACCGCATCCTTGACGCCCAGGGCGTAGGAGAGGTTGTTGATGTCCTCGGAGGTGCATCCGAAGTGGACCAGCGCGGTGAGGTCGGCGATGCCGATGGCCTCCAGGCGGCGGCCGATGTAGTACTCGACGGCCTTCACGTCGTGAACGGTCACGGCCTCGATCTCGGCCAGCTCGGCGACGGAGGCTGCATTGAAGTCGGTGACGATGGCGCGCAACGCTGCACGCTGTTCCTCGCTCAGCGGGGAGGTGCCCGGGAGCACCGAGTTGTCGGTCAGGTGGATCAGCCACTCGACCTCAACGTGGACGCGGTCGCGGTTCAGGGCCGCTTCGGAGAGGTGGTCGACCAATGGGGCGACTGCTGCACGGTAACGACCGTCCAGGGCACCAAGGGCGAGGGGTTCGGATGCAAGTGAAATGCGCGCGGAATCAGCCATGATGCCCATTCTTTCATGTTTTGCCTCACTACGGCCGGGAGAGTGACGCCGCACACGCTCGCGGGTCTGCTCCCGCATGGGCAGGATATCCACAATCCGGGACCCGCAGGGAGTTCGGCGCCCGGCGGGCTTCTACCGTTGCACGCAATGGCGGCGTAACAAGGCGAGGCACCGCAAAGCGAGGGAGGAGTGAAACAAGGATGTTGGAGGCAATTGCCGACGAAATGCTGATGCGGGTGGTCGCCACCCAGGCGGTGGTGTACCGGGCGCGGGAACAACTGGGCGAGGTGCTCAACCTGCAATGGGAATCGCCGGCAGGCCGGGCGTTCAGGGACCGGGCCGCGGAATTGGCCGCCAAGGTCGCGGACCTCGATGCGCGGCTGGAAACGGCGCGCGGCGAAATCTGGGCCGCCCGCGCCGACCTTGCCGAGCTCGAGGCTTCGATGCTGTCGGGGCTGACCACTCTTGGGCCGGTGTCGATCCCGGGCGGGCTGCCGATCGGGTTGCTGGGCGGACTCGGGCTGCCCGGCGGGAACCAGTAACGCCGATGGGATACGAAAGCCGCGGGGGAGTGGCGGGGACCGAGTTTTCCCTGGATGAACTTGAACGGAGTTCCGCAATGCTGGCGGCCGCGGGTGCCGAACTGCTTGAGGGGGCGGCGAAGTTGGCGCTTTCACCGCAGCCGCCCGCGGCCCTTTTGCTGCTGGGCACCGTCCTGATGCGCCAGCGGGTGCTCGCGGCAGCCGGCACCGTCATCGAGCTGGCGGCGCTGTGCTCGGTCCGGGCGGCGGAGGCGGGCGGCCTGGCGCTTCGGGTCCATACCGCGCGCGAGGCCTATGAACAGGCCGAGGCGCTTGCGACACGGCAAATCAACGATGTGCGCGGTGCACTGCTGCCATTGATCCTGATGTGGGACCTGGCCACGAACAAGGGCCGCCCGCGCACCGACACCATGGAGGACCTCATCAACCAGGCCCCGGCCATGCTCGGTGCCTTGCTGCCGGGTCCCGCAGGCGGCGTGGCCTTGTTGCGGGACCGGGAACACGGCGGGATCTTTGACACGAGTGTGGCCCAACGGTTGTATCCGGTGCTGGGGGCCGGGCTCTCCGGGCTCGGCCTGATCCAAACGGGACCCGTAGAGGTTGCGGCACTCAACGGGGCCCGCACCGTGGAAGCACGGGGCGCACTGGACACGATGCTGGACCTGCAGGAGATCGCCGAGCACGAGCCGCCGGGCAGCCTCCTGGTCAGCACGGTGCAAGGCAGCGGGCCGCCGGTGCACATCGTCACCATCCCCGGAACCCAATCGGATCCGCTGCGCGAGGGCATCGAGTCGATCAAGGGGCTCGGCGGTGTCCAGCCGGTGTCCGCCGGAATGAACCCCTGGGACACCGCGGGCATCGCCGAGGGCATGGGCTTCGGGTCCCAGCACATCGCGGTGGCGGTGGGGGAAGCGCTGGTGCAGGCGGGGGCCAAGCCGGGGGACACTGTGGTGCTCAGCGGATACAGCCAGGGCGGGATCCACGCGGCGAACCTCGCCGGAGACAGCCGGCTCAGCGACACCTTCGACGTGTCCTATGTCTTGACGGTGGGATCCCCGGTGGCGCTGGCGGCGCTGCCGAAAATGACAAAGGCGCTTCACCTGGAAGACCGCCGGGACATGGTGCCGGGGACCGACGGTTCACCGAATCCAGCCGGACGGAACCGAGTCACCGTCTATTTCGATGGCCCCGGCCAGGAGGAGGAAATGCCGAACACGGGATTCGGGCAGGCGCACAAGTTGTCCAACTACCGGGAACATGCCCGCGATCTCCGGGGTGCCACGGACCCCGGCATCGTCGAATCCACGGGGCGGCTGGAGACGCTGCTGGCCGGGTCCGGCGGCCTGACCGTGCGTTCCTACCAGTTGAGGCGGGTCGTGCCCTCGGGCAAGGCCTCCGCGGAACCTAAGCCCGCACCGAGGGGCCGGCCGCTGAAGGAAAAGCCGAAAGGCGTTCCTCCGGTTACTTCCGGCTGGGGGTGAGCCAACCGATCAGTGCGGAGACCAGCGAAATGATCAGGGAAGCGATGATTGCATCCCAGAAGAACTTGTCCACGTGCAGGCCGAACGGCATGTAGGTGGTGATCCATGAGGTCAACATGAGCATGCCGGCGTTGATGACAATGGCAAACAGTCCCAGCGTGAGGCACGTGATGGGCAGCGACAGGAGCTGCACGATGGGGCGGACCAGCGCGTTGACCAGACCGAAAATCAGGCCCACCGTAAGGTATCCAACAACTATGCCGAGCGTCTTGTCGTGGGTTGGCGCCGGGGTGACTTCGACGCCCGGCACGATCCACGCGGCAACGGCCAAGCCCAGGGCATTGATAACCACACGGAGAATAATCGCAATCATGGCCCCATGATTACATAGGTTTATGTGTGCCGTCGGCATACACGCAAACTTTCCAGCCGCTTCTCAGCGACCCAATTCGATAGGCTGTGACCATGACCACGCAAAACCCTGTATCCCACGATCCGGTCCAGCCCCGCACCATCATTGGGCGGATGCCGAAGTATGCTGCCGGGAAGCCGCCGACCGAGGTGTCGGGACTGGAGGCTTTCAAGCTTTCCTCCAACGAGAACCCGTTGCCGCCCATCCCCGCGGTGCTCGATGCAATCCGCGAACAGGTTTCGCTGAACCGCTACCCGGACCCGCTCTCGACCAAGCTGCGCAATGCGCTGGCCGGGTTCCTGGACGTTCCGGCCGACGACATCGTCACGGGCGCCGGTTCGCTCGGTGCGCTGACCCAGATCCTGGCGACTTTTGCCGGCCAGGACGACGACGGCGTGCAGGACGAGGTCATTTTCGCTTGGCGCTCATTTGAGGCCTACCCGATCGTGGTCCAAACCGCAGGCGCACTGCCGGTGGAGGTGCCGTTGCTGGCCGACGGCCGCCACGACCTCGACACCATGGCAGAAGCGGTCAACGAGCGCACCGCGGTCATCCTGCTGTGCACGCCCAACAACCCGACGGGACCGATCCTCACGCAGGACGAGGTCGATGCCTTCATCGCGAAGGTTCCCAAGAACGTCTTGATCGTTGTCGATGAGGCGTACCAGGAATTCGTGCGTGACGAAAACGCCGTGGACGGTATCAAGACCTACCGTGAGCACACCAACGTCGTGGTCCTGCGAACCTTTTCCAAGGCCCACGGGCTGGCAAATCTCCGGGTTGGATACTCGGTCTCGCATCCCGAGGTCACCGAATTCCTGCGCGTCGGGGCGACCATGTTCGCGGTCTCCTCGCTGGCCGAGGACGCAGCCGTGGCCTCGCTGGCCAATTACGGGCAGGTTGTGGAAAGGGTACAAAAGATTGTCGACGAACGCACCCGTGTCGTGAATGCCCTCAAGGAGCTTGGATGGGACATTCCGAAAGCCGAAGGAAACTTCGTCTGGCTGCCCCTGGGCGCGAATACCGCCGAGTTCGTTGCCCTTGCCGAGGTGCAGGCACTTTCGGTGCGCGGATTCGCCGGTGAAGGCGTTCGTGTGAGCATCGGCGAGATCGAGGCGAACACCCGCTTCGTGGATCTTTGTCGGAACTATCCAAAAGGTTCTTCGCTTTCCTAGGGCGAATAAGTCGTAATCAGCGACTTGTCACCGTTAGGCTTGAACTAATAAACCCGCTATATGCCCCATGCGGAATGCATTCCAATTGGGGCATATTTCATTTATGTAAGGACCCTCGGTATGACCCAAACCGTGCACGAGCCCTCGGTCGAAACGCTGATCCAGCTATTGACCCCCGAAGGTGAGCGTCGCTCGCATGCCGAGTACGACCGCTACATCCAAGACGTAGACGCCGCCATGCTTCGCGATTTCTACCGCGACATGGCGCTGACCCGCCGATTCGACCAGGAAGCCACCGCGCTCCAGCGCCAGGGACAGTTGGCCCTGTGGGTGCCGCTGCGCGGCCAGGAAGCCGCCCAGATCGGGTCCGGCCGGGCCACCCGGCCCAACGACTACATTTTCCCCACCTACCGGGAACACGGCGTGGCGCTGACCCGCAACGTCGACTTCCCCCAGATGCTACGCATTTTCCGCGGCATCTCCAATGGCGGATGGGACCCGCGGGAAAACAACTTCCACATGTACACCATGGTGCTTGCGGCCCAGATGCCGCACGCCACAGGTTATGCGATGGGCGTGCAGCGCGACCAGGCCGGCTGGGACGCCGAACGCCTGGAAAAGGAAGGGACCGCGGTTGTCGCCTACTTCGGCGACGGCTCGTCCACCGAGGGTGAAGTTCACGAATCAATGGTCTTCGCCGCAAGCTTCGAAGCCCCGGTGGTCTTCTTCTGCCAGAACAACCAGTGGGCGATCTCCGTTCCGTTCCACGTGCAGTCCAAGGTTCCATTGGCCGAGCGCGCCGCGGGCTACGGATTCCCCGGAATCCGCGTGGACGGCAACGACGTACTTGCAGTCCTGGCGGTCACCCGCTGGGCACTGGATCGTGCCCGCCGCGGCGAGGGTCCGGCCCTGATCGAGGCCGTCACCTACCGCATGAGCGCACACACCACCGCGGATGACCCCACGAAGTACCGCATGAGCGCCGACGAGGAAGCCTGGGTCGACCGCGACCCGGTCGCCCGGCTGGAAAAGCACCTGCGCGACAACAACCTGGCCGACGAGGCGTTCTTCGAACAGGTCGTCGCCGACGGCCACGAGATGGCAAACCGCGTCCGCGAGGAAGCCATGGCGTTCCCCGAACCCGAACTGGCACAGTCCTTCGCCAACGTGTATGCCGAGGCGCACCCGCTGATCCAGGAAGAGCTCAAGTGGCACCTGGAATACGAGGCAGGTTTCGCAGAGAACACCGAGGAAGGGGCCACCCGATGAGCACCACCACCATGACCCTGGCCAAGGCCATCACCGCCGGACTGGACAAGGTCCTGGCTGACAACCCGAAGTCCCTGCTCATCGGCGAGGACATCGGACGACTTGGCGGCGTCTACCGCGTCACCGACGGGCTGATCGACACCTACGGGCCGGATCGCGTCATTGACTCCCCGCTGGGCGAGGCCGGAATCATCGGCACCAGCATCGGCATGGCCATCCGTGGCTACTCGCCGATCGCCGAGATCCAGTTCGACGGCTTCGTGTTCCCCGCGTTCAACCAGATCACCACGCAGCTGGCCAAGATGCGCGCCCGCTCGGAGGGCCGCTTCGGCGCCCCGGTGGTCATCCGCATCCCGTACGGCGGCGGCATCGGTTCCATCGAGCACCACTCCGAATCCCCGGAGGCGCTCTTCGCACACACCGCCGGCCTGCGCATCATGGCACCGTCCAACGCCCACGACGCCTACTGGATGATCCAGCAGGCCGCCGCATGCCAGGACCCGGTGATCTTCTTCGAACCCAAGCGCCGCTACTGGCTCAAGGGCGAAGTTGACACGGAAAACCCGGCCGCCGACGCCTTCAAGGCACAGGTCATCCGCCCCGGCGAGGACGCCACCATCGTCACCTACGGCCCGCTGGTGCCCGTGGCGCTGGCCGCGGCGGAGGCCGCGCGGGAGGACGGGCGATCCGTGGAGGTCATCGACCTGCGCTCGGTGTCCCCGATCGACTTCGACACCATCACCGAGTCGGTGGAGAAGACCGGACGCCTCATTGTCACCCACGAGGCCCCGACCTTCGGCGGGCTTGGCGGAGAAATCGCCGCCCGCATCACCGAGCGTTCCTTCCTGTCCCTGGAGGCGCCGGTCATCCGCGTGGGCGGCTTCCACATGCCCTACCCGGTGGCCAAGGTCGAGGAACAGTACCTGCCGGACATCGACAAGGTCCTCGAGGCACTCGACCGCTCCTTCGCCTACTAACCTTCGGCCGCCCCCACCTCAACCGGTGCGTTTGCGCGCCACAGACCCATCAACGTCCCCTTAAGGAGTCAGACGATGAGCACCTTTAATCTTCCCGACGTAGGCGAAGGCCTCACCGAGGCGGAAATCGTCAGCTGGAAAGTCAAGCCAGGGGACACCGTGGCCATCAACCAGGTCTTTGCCGAGATCGAAACGGCCAAGTCGCTCGTGGAACTGCCGAGCCCGTACGCCGGCGTGGTCAAGGCCCTGCATGCGGCCGAGGGCGAAACCCTTGCCGTGGGCGCACCGCTGTTCACCGTGGACGAGGTCGGCAGCCAGCCCGAACCGTTGACCAACGTGCCCGCGGTGGCGGACATCGCGGAGGCGGACACCCCGGTGGCCAGCGAGGAGCCGGGCCCGCTGGTCGGCTCCGGCCCGAAGGCTGACGCCGTGAAGCGCCGTGCCCGCGTTTCGCGCCCCGAACCGGCTGCCGCAAGCCGCCCGGCACCGGCGGCCCCGGCCCCAACCACCCCCGCAGCGCTGGCCGACACCATTTCCCGCCGCGCCGCCGAGATCGGCCAGGCCTCCACCCGGCTGACCGCCGCCGCCAAGCCGGCGGTCGCGGCCCTCGTGAACCGCGTGCTGGCCAAGCCGCCGGTCCGGAAGGTCGCCAAGGAACTCGGCATCGATTTGACCGAGGTCATCGGCACCGGCGGCAAGGGCGAGATCACCCGCGAGGACGTGCTCTCCTACAAGGCGCAGCGCGAGGCCGAACGCGACGCGGCACCGACGTTCTGGTCCCCGAAGGGCGTGGAGCTGGACCACCGCATCATCCGCACCCCGGTGCGCGGCGTCCGGAAGGCCACGGCCAAGGCCATGGTCGACTCGGCGTTCACCGCGCCGCACGTGTCGATCTTCGTCGACGTGGATGCCAGCCGCACCATGGAATACGTGGCGCGCCTGAAGAAGAGCCGCGACTTCGAGGGCATCAAGGTCTCCCCGCTGCTGGTGCTGGCCAAGGCCGTCATCTGGGCCGCCGCCCGCAACCCCTCGGTCAACGCTTCCTGGGTGGAGACCGAGAACGGTGCCGAGATCCAGGTCAAGCACTTCATGAACCTGGGCATCGCCGCGGCCACCCCGCGCGGACTGATGGTGCCGAACATCAAGGAAGCCCAGGACCTGTCCATGCGCGAGCTGGCCATCGCCCTGAACGACCTTGCCGAGACCGCGCGCGCCGGCAAGACCAGCCCCGCCGCCATGACCGGCGGCACCCTGACCGTGACCAACATCGGTGTGCTGGGCATCGACACGGGAACCCCGATCATCAACCCGGGCGAGGTCGCGATCGTCGCCTTCGGCACCATCCGCCAGAAGCCGTGGGTCGTCGACGGCCAGGTGGTTCCGCGTTGGATCACCACCCTCGGCGGCTCCTTCGACCACCGCGTGGTCGACGGGGACCTGTCCGCCCGCTTCATGGCAGACGTCGCCTCCATCATGCAGGAGCCGGCGCTGCTGCTCGACTGATCCGGAAGTGCGATCCAAGAGACCGAGTCCAACACCCTGGAAACAGGGCAGTTGGACCCGGTCTATTGGTTTTAAGGAGCGGATCGGGCAGATTTGTGGCAAGCAGGTTTTCACCAAGGCCCTCTTGCTCGAGGAGAACGTCTATGCCCGTCGCAAACGAACGCCCGGTCCGCTTTCCCATGCGCCGCAAGCCCCTTGTTGCATGGCTCGGTGTGGCCGCGGCGATGGCCCTTGTGGCCGGCTGCGCGGTCTCGCCCGCACCCGGAGCCGTCCCGGACGGGACCGGACAGCAAGTGCCGGCCGCCGCGGTCGGCTCCCCGACGCCCTTCCTTACCCAAGCGCCGCAGGTCGACACCTCCGACTGGAAATCGTTTGAAACTTTCGGCGTGGGTTTCAAGTACCCGGCCGAGTGGAAGGTCGTTGCCAAAAAAGAGTGCCAAGGGTGTGAACCTGCGGGGGACCCCAGGAAGAACCCGTATGCCAAGTGGAACGTTCTGGACGCGGACGGCATCGAAATCGCCGAGTTCAGTGCCGACTCGGCCGAGGACAACGACGGGGACGCCACCTACGTGCGGACACGGCTTGAAACGATCGAGCTGGACTCCAACATGTCGACTCCCACCGTGGTTCTCTTCGAACACTCGTTGGCAAACACTCCCACCAGGGACAACTACCGGACCGCGGCCCTCATGGTGGACGATGCGGTCCTGGCCGCCGAACGCGACGAATTTCCGCAGCTTGCCTATTTCCGCCCGCGCAAGGGCGTTGCCGCGATGCTGGAAACCACCAACGGCTTCCCCAAGAGCCTGGGGTTCACGGCGCAGGACGTCAGCCTCGGAGACGCCATCAAGATGATGGACACAACCGGGTACCGGAACATGGTGGCACTTATGCTCAGCGTCAAGGCGGTGCCGCAGGAGTAGCGGCCGCACCGCAAGGCCGGGTGCCGGCCACGGAGCCATCCGCGGGGCCTCGGACCCGTCGCCACTGGATACCATGGATAGGGTAACCAAGGACTCGCGACGGGGAAGAACACCAATGCCACAGCTGTACATCAAGATCTGCGGGTTGAGCACCCCCGAGTCGGTCGCCGCTGCCGTGGCGGCCGGGGCCGACGCCGTGGGGTTCGTCTTTGCGCCGGGCAGCCCGCGCACCGTTGACGCGGAACTGGCCGCCTCCTTGGGTCAGGCCGTTCCCGCGGACGTTGAGACCGTCGGCGTCTTCCGGAACCAACCGCTGGCCGAGGTCATGGACATCGCGACGAGCGCGGCCGTGAGCACCGTGCAGCTGCACGGGGACGAGCCGCTCGCCGACATCCGGGCGCTGCGGGACGCGGGTTTCAAGACACTGCGGGCCTTCTCCGTGGACGCATTCGAGGCCCTGCCGGAAGCGGAACGTCTGCTGTGGGACGCGGAACGCATCCTGATCGACGCCGTGGAGCCGGGGGCTGGTGTCACTTTTGACGCCACGAACGTGCTGGCCGAACCGCCTGCGGGCATGTGGCTCTTGGCCGGCGGGCTCAACCCGGGCAATGTCGCGGGACTGGTCAAGACCCTCAACCCGAGCGGCGTTGATGTCTCAAGCGGCGTCGAATCAAGCCGCGGCGTCAAGGACAACGGGCTGATCGCCGACTTCATCCGGGCGGCGCGTTCGGCCGAATGATCCGCCACGTCCTCGCGACGGGACAGCGAAAGGCCCCCGCCGATGCGAGGGCCGAGGGACTTGGTTGGGAGCGGGCTAACTGAAGATGAACGAGACGGCGGCGGTGAACGACTTGACCTCGTAGTGGACCACTGCCGGGACAACCGCCGGGGCGTGGTCCTCAAGGAATCGGCGCAGGTGCCACATGGCCCATCCCAGCCGGTCGGCCGGCAAGACCGTGGTGGGGACCATGACCACAAAATGCGTGGCAACCGGGGCGCCTGCCGGGGTGCGGTCGGTGATGGTGGCGGTTACGCTGCCGATGGATAGGGTTTCGGCGGCTACTTGGGTGCGCATTTCGGGGTCCTTTGAGGTCCTGCGGCTTATGGGGGTTGGGATCGGTTTGCGGGCCGGTTTGGCGGGTCCGGGTTTTGCTTAAAGCATCTCGCCACGATCCGACAGTTTGCTCCCGGATCGGGCGGCTTGGCTAAAGTTTTTATGCCTCTGTTTATTGATGTTCGTAGCCGTCAGGGTCGTGGATTGCATCGACCGTGCGAGAGCGGTTGCCGCCGGCATTCGGGCGCATTTTCGCCCCGCAGCAATTCAGGTTCGCATCCGGCTCATTCGCCGGCGAAGATCCTCGGCGAGGCGCTGAGCAGCGCCCGGGTGTAGGGGTGCTGCGGGTTGTTGAACACCGACTCGACGGGCCCGGATTCCACGATGGCACCGCCCCGCATGACCAGCACGCGATCGCTCATGTGCCTGATCACGGCCAGGTCGTGGGAGATGAACAGGTAGCTGAGCCCCAGCTTCCGTTGCAGGTCATCGAGCAGGTCAAGTACCTGTGCCTGGATGGAGACATCCAGCGCGGAAACCGGCTCGTCGCAGATGAGCACGCGCGGCTCCGGGGCCAACGCCCGGGCGATGGCCAGCCGCTGTCGCTGCCCGCCGGAGAGCGTTGCGGGGTTCCGGGATGCCAGCGAGGTCTCAAGCCCCACCAACCCGAGCAACCCGTCGATGCGCGCCCGGTAGGCCCGCGGGTTGCGTGTCGCCCCGGCGCTGAGTGCATCGGCCAGCAGCCGTTCCACGCTCATGCGCGGGTCGAAGGAGGAGAGCGGGTCCTGGTAGATGGCCCCGAGCTTGGGACGCGTTGCCCGGCGCTCCGATTCGCGCAGGGCGCTCCACGGTTCGCCGAAGAGCTCGACCGACCCGCGCTCCGGGGCCAACAGCCCCAGCACCATGCGCGCCGTGGTGGTCTTGCCCGACCCGGATTCGCCGACCACGCCGAGGGTTTGCCCCGGCAGCAGCTCGAACTCGACATCCGACACCGCCGTGAAGTCCTCACGGCCCGGGGTCCGGAATGCCTTGGACAGCGACCGAGCGGTGAGCACCGGTGCGGGCCTTTGGTCGGTCCCCGGTTCCGCCGGTGCCTTGATGCTTGCGGGCGCCGCGATGCATTCCGGTGGCTCGACGGCGGGGGAGAGCCGGGTGTGGCGCGGCTTGCCGGCCGGCACCGCGCGCAGCAGGCGCTTGGTGTATTCGTGTTGTGGGTCGCCGAGGACCTGTTCGGCGGGACCGGTTTCCACGATGCGCCCGGACTGCATGACGGCGATCGCGTCGGCCACCCGGGACACCGCGGCCAGGTCGTGGCTGATCATGAGCATGGCCGAACCCTGTTGGCGCAACTGGCCCAGCAGGTCCAGCACCTGAGCGGCGATCGTTGCGTCAAGGGCGGTGGTGGGCTCGTCGGCGATGAGCAGCGCCGGGTCCAGGGCGATGGCGGAGGCTATCAGAGCGCGCTGGCGCATGCCCCCGGACAGTTCCCCGGAGAGCTGTCCGGCCCGCAACGCCGGGTCATCGAGCCCCACGGCTTCCAGCAGCTCCATGACGCGCGCGGCGCGTTGGGCGGGGGAACCGCCGATGTGCAGGCGCAGTGCATCGTCGATTTCCCGGCCGATCTTGCGCAGCGGGTCCAGGGAGGTCAGCGCGTCCTGCAGGATGAATCCGACGTCCTTGCCGCGCAGCCTGCGCCACGCACGTTGGCCCAGTGCTCGGACGTCGCGGCCGGCCAGCGACATGGTCTCGGCCCGCACCGTCGAGCGGGGACCGGCCAGCCCGATCAGCGAGCGCGCCGTGACGGATTTTCCGGAACCGGATTCCCCGACCAGCGCCAGGCAGGCCCCGGGCTGCAGGGAGAAGGACACGTCGCGAACCACGTGGTTGGTGCCGAAGGAGACGTTGAGGTTGCGCACCTCGATCAGGGGCAAGGGTTCTTCGCTCATCGCTTGCCGCCGCCCTTGTTCAGCAGGCGCGAGAGCACCGTGGCGGCCGCGGCGACCAGCACGATGGCCAGGCCGGGGAAGAACGTCATCCACCACGCCAGGGACAGGTAGGTGCGCCCGGCGGAGAGCATCGCGCCCCATTCGGGTGCCGGCGGCGGGGCTCCGAGGCCCAGGAAGCTCAGCGAGGCGGCCCAGAGAACGGCCTGGCCCAGGCCCAGCGTGCCGAGCACCGCGATCGGGGCCAGCGCATTGGGCAGCAGGTGCGTGGTGAGGATCCCTGCGCGGCTGCGTCCCAGCACCGTGGCGGCCTCCACCATGGGCGAGTTGCGCAGCGCGACCAGCTGGCCGCGGATCAGCCGCGCGTACCCGGGCGCAGTGGTCAGCCCGACGGCGATGACGGTGGTGCCCACGCCTGGCCCAGCCAGGGCGATGAACACGAGGGCCAGCAGCAGCCCGGGCAGCGCGAAGAGCACCTCGAGGATGCGCCCGACCCCGGCGTCCAGCCAGCGGCCGCCGAAGCCGGCAACCGTGCCCAGGACCAGCGCCAGGCCCAGCCCGATGGCCGTTGCAGCGGCGCCGATCAGCAGCGAGGGCCGCGAGCCGTAGATGATGCGCGAATAGATGTCGCGCCCCGACTCGTCGGTGCCCAGCAGGTGTCCGGGGCCCGGGGGAGAAAACGCGTCGGCGGGGTTGATGGCCAGCGGGTCGAAGGGGGCCAGCCAGGAAGGAACGATGGCGGCGAGCACAAAGAAGCCGAGCACCAGCACCGGGAAGGCCAGCTGCAGCCGGGTGGCCCACGCGTGCGAACCGCCGAGGGCCCGCGGATTCGCGCTGTGCCCGGCGAGCACCGGGTCGCCGGCTGGCAGCTCGTGCGGCAGTTCGTGTTTGGCCAGGCTCATGCCGCACGCACCCGGGGGTCGGCGAGGCGTTCGGCGATGTCGGAGAACGCCATGATCACCACGTAGGCGGCTGCCGAAAGCAGCGCGACGCCGGTGACCATCGGGATGTCGCGCGCGGTCACGGCGGAGAGCAGGCTGCGGCCCAGTCCCGGGCGGGCAAAGATCGACTCGACCACCACCGCGCCGGAGAGCAGGGAACCGAACGCCCAGCCGGAGAGCGCGATGCCGGGCAGCGCAGCGTGGCGCAGGGCATGGCGCAGCAGCACCCCGTTCTCGCTCTCGCCGCGCGCCCGCGCGGAGAGAGCAAAGGAGGAGATGTGGGCATCGAGCATCGAATCGCGCATGACTTGGCCCAGGAACCCAGCCAGCGGAAGTGCCAGGGTGGCCACGGGCAGCACCAGCCCGGCGGGGGTTTGCGTGCTCACCGGCGGCAGCCAGCCCAGCGAAGTGGAAAAGAGCAGGATGAGCACGCTGGCCAGCCAAAAGTGTGGGACCGCGGCGGAGACGATTTCCAGCCCGGAGGCCAGCGCGCGTCCCACGGCGCCGCTGCGGATGGATGCGGTGGCCACGGCAAGTGCCAGCACCCAGGCCACCAGCAGGGACAGCACCGCCAGGGTGAGCGTGGGCGGCACCAGTTCGCCGAGCACCTCGGCCACGGGGACCTTCAGCGAATAGGAGGTGCCGAGGTCGCCGGTGGCCAGCCGCCACAGCTGGCCGAAGTATTGGGCCAACAGCGGCTGGTCAAGCCTGTATTCGGCGCGCGCCGCGGCCAGCGCCTCGGCCGAGGCCTGTGAACCGGGGCCGCCCATGATCGCCTCGGCCGGATCGCCAGGAATCATCCGGATCCCGAAGAAGATCGCCGTGGCAACGGCCCACAGCACAAAGATCCCGCCGCCGATTTTGCCCAGCGTCCAGTAGGCGACTTTCCCAAGTCGCATGCCGGGTCGCGGAGGGTGCTTCATCGGTGGGCGGGATCTTCGTTCGCTGGTGGTGCGGTTGCTGATGCGGGGTGCCTAGACGGGGATGGTTACTTGCCCAGCCAGGTGTCGAAGAACGTCGGCGAGGCAACCGCGGTGGTGGTTCCCACGCCCTGGGTCTTGGCCGAGTAGGTGGTGGTTCCCACGCCCTGGGTCTTGGCCGAGTACAGGAAGTGGTTCTGCTGATCGTACAACGGCAGCAGGTAGTAGCCCTCCAGCACCAGCTTCTGCGCCTTGGCGTACAGGTCCTTGCGCTCTGCCTCGTCCTTGGTGGAACCCGCGGTTTCCAGCAGCTTGTCCAGTTCCGGGTTCTTCACCTGGGACAGGTTCGCGAAGTAGCCCGACGGGGCGGGGATCGTGGAATCCGAGTGGAAGAGGATGCTCAGCACGCTCGGGCCCACCTTGGTGTACGGGGCCGAGACCAGGTTGTACTTGTGCTGGAACAACTCGCCGTACCAGCTGGACAGGTCCAGCAGGTTGATCTTGACCTCGATGCCCGATTCCTTGGCGGTCGCCTGCAGCTGCTGGAAGAGCGACTGTTCGGCGGGGATCGACTGGCTGGTGCTCACCGGGAAGACCAGGGACAGGCGCTTGCCGTCCTTGGTCCGGTAACCCTCGGCATCGCGCTGGGTGTAGCCGGCGGCATCCAGCAGCTGGCCCGCCTTGGCCGGGTCGTAGGCAAAGAGCGATTCCTCGCTGAAGCCCAGCGGCTCGACGCTGGAGAGCGGGGAGTAGGAGCGCTTGGCAGTGCCGAAGAAGAGCGAATCGACACCCGCATTCACGTTCACCGCATGGATGAAGGCCTCGCGCACGCGCACGTCGTCAAACGGCGCCTTGGAGGAGTTCAGCTCGATGCGGTTGGAGGCGCCGGGGCGCGGTGCGTCGAGGTGCTTGATGGCCTCGTTCTTCGCGGCGGCGGCAATGGTGTCCGGCTGCGCGTTGTCGATGATGTTGACCTCGCCGGCCTGCAGGGCCGCGTAGCGGGTTGCCGCCTCCGGGATGAAGCGCCAGGTGATGCCGTCCAGGTAGGCCGCGCCAGCGTGGCTCGGGGAGTCGGTCGGCTGGACGTAGTCGGCGTTGCGGACCAGGTTCACCGAGTCCTGCTTCTTCCAGGATTCGACCTTGAACGGGCCGGTGCCCACCGGGGCGGCGCAGTTTTCTTCCTGGGAGCGCTTCAGCGCGGTGGGGGACTCGATGGCAACCCACGGCATGGAGAAGGACTCGAGCAGCGCGTTGTCCGGCGTCGAGAGCTTCAGCTCCAGGGTCGAGGCGTCGACCGCCTTCATGGTCTTGATCTTGCCCAGGGCCAGGTAGCCGGTGGAGGAAGCGGTCTTCGGGTCGCGCAGGTGTTCGAAGTTGGCCTTCACGGCGGCGGCGTCAAGCGCAGTGCCGTCGGTGAACTTGATGCCTTCGCGGATTTTCACGGTGCGCGTGAGGCCGTCGTCGGAAACGGTGGAGCCGGTGGCCAGCCACGGGACCAATTCGCCCTTGGCGTCCTTGGTGTAGAGCGTCTCAAGGTACTGGGAGGAGACGAGGGCCTGCGGGTAGTTGCCGCCCACATGGGGGTCCAGGCAGCTGGGCTCGGCGTCGCCGGAGGCGTAGACCAGGGTGCCGCCGGTTACCGGGGTTCCGGCGTCGTTGCCGGCTCCCGGGGCTGGGGCGGGGGTGGAGGTGCAGCCTGCCAGGACAAGGGCGGCGGCGACCATGGCGCTCGTGGTGAGAACGCGGGGTGCCAGGGTGCGGGCGTGGGTCATGGAACAACTTCCTGCATGCAGATGATGTCGAGCGAGGATGCGCACTCCGATGTGCGCACACCGAATCCACCATAGAACAGTCGTTGGGGGCGGGGCAGGCTCTGTGTGCGAGGTCATAGTCGCCGGCGTGCGTTCGAGGGGCGGTTAAATGCTGTGAGACTCGATCCAGCTGGTCTGGGACTGGCTGGCAGGATAGGTACCGGCTGTTCTTCCCCGTGGATGTGACTCATTAAATGACTGACCCTCAGGTGTCCTTCGCTTGACCTGTCCGTCCAACAGGGGTGGGTCGGCCGGTACCCGTCCGGCCCACCACGGTAGCTTCATTAGAAGATTGTCCACCCTTACGGGCGTGACCCATCACAGTTCTGTTCCGTAGTGATTCCTACCCGGACCGGTACCGGCCTTTCACGGCCACCAACCAAGTCCATCACAAGAGGAAAAGTACGGTGACCGCCATGTCTATCGTCGCGCATTCTCACCCCTTTGTCGTGGGTGTCGACACGCACGCCCGCAACCACGTCTATGCCATCCTCGATGCCGCCAACGGGGCACTCCTGGATACGCAGTCATTCCCGAGCACCGCAGTCGGCATCAACCGGGCCATCAAATGGGTGGCACGTCGTACCAACGCCGACGCAGACGCCCTCTGGGTGATCGAAGGCGCTGCGTCCTACGGCGCGGTCCTTGCCGGCACCGTGGCCGCTCAGGGATTCGCTGTTGCCGAGGCTCCCCGCATGGATGCAAAGAGCCGTCGCGGAGTCGGCAAAACCGACGCCCTGGATGCCCACCGGATGGCCATGGCCGTGCTGCCTTTGCCGGTGGAGAAACTGCGTCGTCCCCGCCTGAACGAGGGGATCCGCCAGGGCTTGCGGATCTTGTCCACGGCCCGTGAATCCATGTCCAAGGACCGCACCCGTGCGGTCAACGCCCTGAACGCCGTGGTACGCAGCAACGACATCGATATCGATGCCCGCAAGAAGCTCACAACCTCTCAGATAGGGGAAATCTCTCGGTGGCGTGAACGTGACGAAGAGCTGGCGTTGAGTATCGCCCGGGCCGAGGCGGTCCGGCTGGCAAAACACATCCTGGACTTGGCGGAGGCGCTGCAGTCCAACGAACAGAAGCTGGATGAGCTGGTGCGGGCCAGCGAGGCGGCCCCTTTACTTGAGGTCAAGGGCTTCCGGGCGGTGACCGCAGCGAAGTGTTTGGTGGCGTGGTCGCATGAGGGTCGGGTCCGTAGCGAAGCTGCTTTTGCCTGTCTGGCGGGCGTGAATCCCATCCCCGCGTCCTCGGGTAACACGGTGCGGCATCGGTTGAACCGGGGTGGCGACAGAAGGCTCAACAGCGCTCTTCACCTAGCTGCGCTCACCAGGATGACCCACGACGCTGAGACCTGTGACTACGTCGAGAAGCGTCGCGCCGAGGGCAAAAGCGACAGGGAGATCCGCCGCTGCGTGAAGCGCTATTTGGCCCGTCGTGTGTTCAGGATCTTGAATGCTGCAGCTGAGGCGCAAAAGGTCCAGTAAGACGGTTGACAGACATAGAAGAGTCAACGTGCGTGTGCCGCGCCCGCGTTCGGGGGTGCGGCACACGCAGCGGAGCTGCGCCCTGGTTAGGCGCTGGCCACCGTGAATCGGCGGTGCAGGTGCTTCGGGTCCTCGATCTCGTCAAGGGCGGCCACGGCGAAGTCACCGGTGCTCACGCGCTCGCCGGCCGGCGAATCGTTGCCCAGGACAATCGAGCCGGTGGCCGGTCCCGGTGCGATTTCCGGTGCCGGTGCCAGCATGGTCCAGTCCAGGCCGGAGGCCGAGGTGTAGAAGTCCAGGACGGTGCCCATGGTGCGGGCCTCGGGCATGTAGGCCTCGGGGAAGCCCGGGGTGTCGACCAGGCGGACGCCGTCGATCTCGGTGGCGCCGGCTCCGCCGACAACAAAGAGGCGTGCCGGGACGAGGGTCTCGGAGATTTCCTCGTGGGCGTCGATGAATGCCTGGTGGTCCTCGCCCGTGCGCGATGGCGGGATCGACAGGACCACGACGTCGTTCTCTGCGGCGAGCTTGCGGTATGCCGAGATGTCCGTCAGGTCGGCCGCGGCGCTGGTTGTTCCCTCGACGGTCTTGCCCGAGTGCGAAACGGCCGTGACCTGGTGGCCGCGGGTCAATGCTTCGGCAACGATCTGGCTGCCAACCATGCCGGTTGCTCCGTAGACGGCAAATTTCATGATGCGTTCCCTTCGGTTTGTTGGTGCGGGTTCTGGGCGGCCCTCACCGGGTAAGTGTCTCAATAGTATCTATTTGATACCGAGTACCTCAAAGTAATAGGGTTACCGAATGGATACTGAGGCCCAGGATTTCGACGTGATGACCCTCGGCTGCCCGTCGCGGGTCATCATGCAGCGGCTCGGTGACAAGTGGACGCCGCTGGTGTTCCTGGCCCTGAAGGACGGGCCGCGCCGATTCTCCCACTTACGCAACGACATCGGCGGCGTCACCCCCAAGGTTCTCACCCAGACGCTGCGCTCCCTAGAACGTGACGGATTGTTGAACCGCACGATCTACCCCGAGGTCCCGCCGCGCGTGGAGTACGAGCTCACCGAGCTGGGCCACACGGTGCTCGGCCCGCTGGAGGTCATTAGGGCATGGTCGCAGGACCACGCCTCCCTGATCCTGCAGGCCCGTGACGACTACGACGAGCGCAACGACGCCTAGACCCTTCGCACGGACACTCGCCCGTTCCCTGAAAGCGGCCGGGATGCTTCGTTGATGCGCCAGGCCCGCTGCTACATATCGATTCCGGGGTCCATGTCGGGAGTCATGCCGGGATCCATATCCGGGTCCATGACAGGGCCGAGGTGCAGCCCCGGCAACAGCTCGGGGAAGAACGGAGCGACGAGGGCGAAGACGATCACGCAGACGCCGACGACGCGGCTGAAGGCGACCCCGTGCCGCCAGGTCTTTTCCAAAAGGACCACCGCCGCAATGACGGCCATCCACGCCAGGTTCATGGTGCCGACGACGATCAGCACGAGCATCAGGCCCCAGCAACACCCGGTGCAGTACGCCCCGTGGTAGATGCCTGTCCGCACGTCGCGCAACGGACCCTTGTAACCCGATACATGCAAAAGCAACGTCACGGGGGACCTGCAGTGCCGGAGGCAGAAATTCTTCAGCGGCGTGAGCTGGTAGGCCCCGGCCGCTGCCAGCAGGACGGCGCCCACCCACGGCGCGGCCGCCGGTGCCCGCGCGGCCAAGGTCCCGCCGAGTGCCGCGGCACCGTAGGCCAGAATGCCGAACAACGCCCAGACCGCCAGATAGCCGGCGACGAGGGCCACGGTGCGGGCCGTCCTGATCCATCCGTTGGGCACCGACCGGAGGGACCTGAGATACACGCCCAAGAGGGGCGCCAGCGCCGGCAACATCATCGCCGACATCATCAGTTCCCAGCCGACCAGGTACCCGAACAGGCCCAAACCCATCGTGCCCGGGCCAACGGGCATGCGGGCTGCGGCCAGGATGGTGAAATACCAGGCAACCAGGGCGCACGCCAGCAAAACGAGCAGCCCCGGAAGGGGCATGACCGCCAGGGCGGTGCGCCCGGCCGCGTCAGGCTGCCCAGGCGAAGGGTGCCGAGAAGGAGTTCTTGCCGGCATTGTCCCATTCCATTCCGAAGACATCGACGGTGGCGGTGGTGCCGGTGCCGGCGGCCAGGGTGTCCGCGGGGAATCCGATGCCGCTGACCCGGACCCCCAGCTCCGTGGGATCGAGCGGGGAAACGAAGTCCTCGACGTCGACGTTGACCGCGTCACCCACCTGGATCCGGTGGCGGCGTCCGTCGTCGGAATAGTTGATCTCGTGGGACTCCATGCCGACCATCTCGCCGATCAGCGGGGCCAAGCCCGCCATCGGACCGCCGGCTTGGCCTCCGAACACGGAGCCGAGGGCCTCGGCCTGCTCGGGGGAGGCTGCCGCGTCCATCAGGACGCCGATCTTCCAGCCACCGTCACTCATCTGCTGCGGGGCGTCGCCGATCAGGCAAACCGTAAGCCCGCCGACTTGGATGCCGTTGATCTCCCCGGTGTCGACGTGGAACGCCAACTCAACCTGGCAGCGTTCGTAGTCGGCCGGTGCGGTCAGCCCCGAGGTCGCGCAGGGACAGATGGAATCGCAATTGCAGTTTTCGAAGTATGTGCCTTCAATATGCCAGCCCATGGTGGGCTCCTTCCGGATCTTCCCCCAGGCTCGCCTTAAGTTTGCGCCCACCAGGAAGGCCGGTCAATACAGGGAAGGCGACCGGATCGGATCGATTTCGCGGGGTCGATGGACCCGTCCGTTACCGCCCTCGCTCCGGGACTGTTCCCATGATTTTCATCGGCTCGCGGGTCACACGGATGGAGCCCCTGCGACTGCTGCAAGGCTCTCACACGGTACTGCCAGCTACCGCCCTTTCCCTGCCCCGGTGCCAGGCCTAGACTCAAAATGATGCCCCAGGGTCGGAGCAAGGAAAGAGTTCGATATGCGACTAGTCGTCGACCTCACCAAATGCCAAGGCTACGCACAATGCGCCTTCCTCGCGCCGGATGTCTTTTCCATCCAGGGCGACGAGGCACTGGTCTATGACCCGAACCCGTCCGAGGAACAGCGCCGGCGCGTGCTGCGCGCCGCCGCCGCGTGCCCGGTCCAGGCCATCAAGCTGGACAGGGTGGATAGGGCCGCCGTTCCGCCCGTGCCCGGCGAACCGCCGGAGGAAGAGGGTTCCGGCGACGGCAGCCAGGACGCCTTCATGCAGACCGGACGGATCGTCATCGTCGGCGCCTCGCTGGCCGGACTGCGTGCGGCCGAGAAACTGCGTGAGGAGGGGTTCTCGGGATCCTTGACCCTGGTTGGCGACGAGCCTCACGAGCCCTACGACAGGCCGCCGCTGTCCAAGCAGGTCCCGGCCGGGGTGGTTGCCCCTGAGCACACGGACCTGCCCCGGCAGCGCGAGATCGACGCGGACTGGAAGCTGGGAGTCGCCGCCACGGGGCTGGACCTGCAAGGCAAGCAGGTGCGTCTTGCCGACGGCACGGCACTCGACTTCGACAAGCTGCTGATCAGTACGGGGGTGCGGGCCAGGCCCTGGCCGAACCCGGAGGAAGCGGCGCTGAAGGGCGTGCTGACCCTGCGCACCCGCGAGGACGGCGCCCGGCTGCAGGAGCTGCTGGCGGCCCGCCCCCGGCGGGTGCTGGTCATCGGCGCCGGGTTCATCGGATCTGAGATCGCCTCCGTATGCGTCGAGCTAGGCCTGGACGTGACGGTCGCCGAGGCCGGGCCGGCCCCGCTCGGGGCCGCGCTGGGCGGGGTGGTCGGGGCAATCGCCGGGGAGATCCAGAAGGAGAACGGCGTCGACCTGCGCTGCGGGGTCCGGGTCACGGCCCTGGAAGGGGACGCATCCGGGCAGCTGTGCAGAGTCCGACTGTCCGACGGCACGACCCTCGAGGTCGACGTCGCAGTTGCGGCCCTCGGCGTGATCCGCAACGTCGACTGGCTGGAGGACTCCGGGCTGGCCTGCGGCCCCTGGGGCGTTGCCTGCGACGCCGGCTGCCGCGTCATCGACGCGAACGGGCTTGTCACCGACGACATCTTCGTTGCAGGCGACGTGGCCCGGGCCCCGCAGCCGATGTTCGGCTACCAATTCCTGGCCATCGAGCACTGGGGCAACGTCGTCACCCAGGCGGAGGTGGCCGCGCACAACATGGTCAACGGACAGGCGGGGCGTTGGCCGCACCTGGCCGTCCCGAAGTTCTGGTCTGTCCAGTTCGGCCACGAAATCAAGAGCGTGGGCGTGCCGTCGGTCGCGGACGAGGTTGTCATCACCCAGGGTTCCGTGGCCCAGCGCCGGTTTCTGGCGGTCTACGGCTACAAGGGCCGCATCGTCGCGGCCGTGGCCTTCAACCAGAACAAGTGGGTGGAATTCTACGAACCGCTGATCGAGCGCGCCGCCCCCTTCCCGCCGCCGCTCGCCCTCGTTGACGAACCCACGCACGCGGACCCGGTCCCCGCCGGGTTCCAGGCAATGGCCAGCCCCACCCAGGACGCGACGGTCGTGGTGACCGGACACGACCCGGGCGAGCGCCGCGCCACGCTGAATCGCACGCCACTGCGCTAACTTCCCCCTGCCGGCCGTTGAGGGCCGGTGCCCGCCAATCCTCCGCACGAACCAAGGAGCCAGCATCATGACCGAGTCAAGCATCTGGGACCAGGTCCTCGACTACTCCCACAGGCCCAACCCCTATCCGCTGTATCAGGAGATGCGCAAGACGCCGGTGAGCCAGTTGCCGGACGGCGCCTATCTGGTGAGCACCTACGCGGAAATCGTCTCGCTGTTGCACGACCCAAGGGTCAGCTCGGACCTGTCCAACAACCCCCACGCGTTGGCGATGGCGGCCGAAGCGGCCGGGGTGCGCGGCGCCGAGGAGAGCATCGAAGCCGCGGCTGCAGCAGAAGCCGAGGGGGACGGGGAAGTGGAAGGGGAAGGCGGGCGGCCGATGTCCAAGACCTTCCTGCTGATGGATCCGCCCGACCATGACCGCATGAGGCGTCTGGCCATGCGGCATTTCGGGCCGCCGAATTCGCCGCGGCGAATCGCGGACCTGGAACCCAAGATGCTGCAGCTGGTCACCGATTTGATCGACGCCATGGAGGGAAAGGAGCGGATCGACTTCGTCGAGGACCTGGCCTACCCGTTCCCCGTGTCGGTGATCTGCGAGCTGCTGGGGGTCCCCGACGAAGACAAAGCCCGCTTCCGTGTGTGGGTGGACATGGCACTGCAATCCACGGACCCCAGCCTGGACCCCGAAACGCAGAAGGCGCGCGGCGAGGAGGCGGGCAAGGAACTGAACGCCTTCATGAGCGAGCTCGTCGCTGCGCACCAGGAAAACCCCGGCACCGACATGCTCTCCGCCATGGCCACCGACGACGGCCCCGAAGGCCGGATGACCACCGAGGAACTGGTCAGCGTCGGGCTGCTGCTGCTCATCGCGGGCCACGAGACCACGGTCAACCTGATCTCCAACGGCGCGCTGACCCTGCTGCGCCACCCCGAGGTGCTCCAGCGGCTGCGCGACGATCCGGACCTTGCCATTCCGATGGTTGAGGAACTGCTGCGCTACGAACCCCCGGTGCACTTCGTGCCCTTCCGCACGGCGCTCGCCGACATCGAGGTCGCCGGCACCACCATCCCCGAGGGATCCGCCATCACGCTGGTCCTGGGTGCCGGCAACCGCGACCCCGGCCATGTTTCCGACCCGGACAACTTTGTGCCGGAGCGGGAAAACAACGAGCACCTCGGCTTCGGCGGCGGCATCCACATGTGCTTCGGTGCACCCCTTGCCCGGTTGGAGGCCCAGGTCGCGCTCACCGAGATGGCCAGGCGGCTGCAGAACCCGCGGCTTGTCACCGACCCGCCGCCGTACCGGATCAGCCCGATCCTGCGCGGCCCGCTGCACCTGGAGATGGACATCGACGGCATCCGCCCGTAGGCGGTGGAGCGGCGCCCGCCCCGGAAAGTTTTGTTCCCGGCGCCCAATCCGTGGGGCGCGGCACTCCGAATACCCTGTGTCTGCAACGCAACCGGCGTTGGACAACCAAGGGATTCAAGGAGTCAACCATGGCTACGGCACATGCCAGCTCGGCCCATCACACACCGACCCGCCACAGCCTCGTGCAATACGCGGCGCTGGTCGTGGGCGCGGTTTTCCTGCTGGTCGGCATCCTGGGATTCATTCCGGGAATCACCAGCAACACGGAGCACCTCGGCATGGCCGGACACCACTCCGGCTCCATGCTGCTGGGGATCTTCCAGGTCTCGGTGCTGCACAACATCGTGCACCTGGTCTTCGGGATCGCAGGACTGACGCTCTGGCGCAGCGCGGTGGCGGCCAAGCGTTTCCTGGTCATCGGAGGCGTGATCTACCTGGTTCTCGGGTTCTACGGAGTTTTCATCGACCAGGCCAGTGCCGCCAACTTCGTCCCCGTCAACTCCGCGGACAACGTGCTGCACTTTGCCCTCGGCGTGGGCATGGCAGCACTCGGGCTGATCCTGGGCAGGAGCACGGCCCCCGCCCGCCGCATGGCCTAGGAGATCACTCCACCCCGAACCAGGGGCCCGGAATCCGCCGATCTGTTCACCTCCATCAAACAGGCCGACGGGTTTCGGGCCCCGTGTCATGGATGTGAAGCCGACGGCAGCCCCGGAATCGGCCAGAATCCAGCTGCACGGGTAGTCTCGGCCTCGAAGGAATCAGCCCGGAGGGCGTGCTTCTTAGAACCGCCACGAGCAATCCAAAGGGGTAACCAAGACATGTTGGCCATCGCAGCCGCCCTGCCCATCGTGGTGGCCATGGCACTGTTCCTTGCCCGGGCGAAGGCCGTCAACATGGCGCTCTGGTCCCTGGCCACGGGGCTGGCCGTGGCCCTGGTGTTCTTCCCCGCCGGCCCCGGAAAGTGGCTGGACGCGGGGGTGCTCTTCGGGCCGACCATCATCGAGGTGCTGCTGATCCTCTTTGGCGGCGTGCTGCTCTCCCGCATCACCACGGAGACCGGTGCCATGGCCAGCATCTCCGGTTGGCTGGGTCGCAGCGCCTCGCACCCGCAGGCCGGCACGGTGCTGGTGGTGTTCGGGCTGGTGCCCTTCGCAGAATCCGTGACAGGGTTCGGGATCGGTGTGACGGTGGGTGTCCCGTTGCTGCTGCGGCTGGGCCACGACGTGCGGCGCGCCGCGGTCCTCAGCCTGCTGGGCCTGGTGGCGGTTCCGTGGGGAGCACTGGGCCCGGGCACGCTGGTGGCCGCGGACCTGGCCGGCCTGAGCCTGCAAGACATGGGTGTCCGCTCCGCGCTGCTGAGCCCGCCCGTCATGCTGGGTTCGGCACTCACCTGTTGGCTGGTGCTGCGCCGCGGGGCCGAACGCCCCGGCCGCCTGCTGGCCCACCTGGTTGCCGCCGCGCTGCTGCTCAACTGCGGAATCCTTGCCGCGAACCTGCTCATGGGCACGCCCCCGGCCGGAATCGTCGGCTCGCTGGTGGTGATTCTGGTGCACCTGGCTGCCTTCAAGATCGCCGGCAGCCTGGTTCCGGCCGGGCCGCAGGTGCTGCGCTCGTTGCTGCCCTACGGCGTGCTCACCGCCGGCCTCTTGCTGGCCAGGCTTGCCACCATGGGAATGGACGCTTCGCTGTCCAAGCGGGCACTGGCCAGCGGAGGAGTGTGGCTGCTGATTGCCTGCCTGGTCGCGCACCACCTCGCCCCGGAACGGGGAACCAATGCACGTCCCCTGGGAAGCCGGATGCATGCTGCCTACCGTTCGTGGATCCCCGTCGGGGTGACCACCGGCGCCTTCACGGTGCTCGGCGCAATCCTGGCGCTTTCGGGCATGGGGCAGGAACTGGGCTCGACCCTTGCCGCGATGGGCCCCGCCTACCTGGTGCTGGGGCCCATCGCCGGCGGGTTCGCGGGCTTCATCTCCGGCTCCAACACCGGGGCGAACTCGATGCTGGCCGCCACCCAGGCGCAGGCGGCGCTGGCCATGGGATCCTCGGTGCTGCAGCTGGTGGCGGCCTCCAACGTGGCCGCATCCATGGCGACCATGCTGGCCCCCTCGCGGATCCTGCTGGCCTACGAAATGGCCGCGCTGGACCCGGGACGGGACTCGGATCCGGACGCCGAACACCCCGGAGAGCAGGAGGTCACCGCGTGGGTCGCCCCGAAGATCGCCGCGCTGCTGGCGTGCGTGTGCACCCTGCTGGGCGTGGTCACCTGGGTGATCCATTAGCCCACGGCCGGCAGACAGGCCCCCGGCCGTGTACTGGAGCGGCTATTCGTCCTCGGAGGAATGCAGCCGACGCCGGGCATTGAGCAATTCCACGTCCGGTCGCGCCGCGACCAGCCGCTCGATGCCGTCGAGCACCTCGATCACGTGCGCGGCGTCGGCAGCGACAAGTCCCGCTGCCACCCCGGCGCGCCGGTGCAGCTCCAACTCTCCGGTCTCCGCAACGGAAACCTCGAACCGGCGCTTGATCTCGGCCATGATCGGGCGCACGACGGAGCGCTTGCCCTTGAGCGAGTGAACCTCGCCCAGCAACAGGTCGAACTCGATCCATCCAAACCACATGGATACAGCATGCGTCATACGCCGTAGCATTGCTGCGCGGACCGGGCTGTGGGCCGTTCCTAGCGCGCGTCGTTCTCGGCGATGGCTCGTTCGAGCACCGGCGCCAAGCGCCTGACGCCCTCGCGGATCTTTTCCTCGGGCACGGCGCTGAAGGCAAGGCGCAGCCGGTGGCTCGGTGCGTCGTGCGGGCTGAAGGCGGCACCCGGGATGAACACCACTCCGGCCTCGATGCCCTTGGCCAGCAGCGAGTAGGTGTCGATTCCCTCCGGCAGCGTCACCCAGATGAAGAAGCCGCCCTCCGGGCGGGTGTACTGGACACCCTCCGGCATGTGCTCATCGAGCGCCTCAAGCATCGCCTCGCAGCGTGCCGAGTAGAGCGCGCGGTACTCGTCGATCTGTCCGCGCCAGTCGTGGCCCTTGAGGTATTCGCTGATCAGCATCTGGTTCAGCGTTGCGGGGCAGAGCGAGACGGCTTCGGCCGCAAGGTAGAAGCGGCGGAAAAGGTGCTCCGGAACCAGTGCCCAGCCGATGCGCAGGCCGGGGGCCAGGATCTTGGAGAACGAGCCCATGTAGATCACGTGGTTCGGGTTGCCTGCCCGCAGCGGCTTGATGGGCTCGCCGGAGTAGCGCAGCATGCCGTAGGGGTTGTCCTCCAGCACCAGGATGTTCTCGGCGGCGCAGATGTCCACGATTTCCTGGCGGCGTTCGGCGGCCAGCGTGATGCCGGAGGGGTTGTTGAAGTTGGGGATCGTGTAGAGGAACTTGATGTTGGCGCCGGCCTGGCGCAGTTCCGCGATGCGCTCGGTCAGGGCCGAGGGGATCAGCCCGTGTTCGTCGGTGGCGATCGGCTCGACCTTGGCCTGGTAGGCCTCGAAGGTGTTCAGCGCACCCACATAGGTGGGGTCCTCGCAGAGCACGGTGTCGCCCGGGTTGCAGAACACCTTGCAGGCGACGTCCTGGGCGGACTGGGACCCGGTGGTGATCACGATGTTGTCGGGGTGCGCGTCGGTGATGCCTTCCTCCGCCATCACCTCGCAGATCTGCGCGCGCAATTCCTCGGTGCCCTGGCCGCTGCCGTACTGGAGGGCGCTCATGCCCTCTTCGACGATCAGCCGGTTGGCCATCTCGCCGAGCTTGGCCAGCGGCAGCGATTGCAGGTATGGGTTGCCGCCGGCCAGCGAGACAAGCGTCGGGTCGAGCGAGAGTTCAAAGACGTCTCGCACTGCCGACTGCTTGATGTGGGAGGCGCGTTCGGAGAACAACGTCTCATGGCGTGAAAGGGACTCGGCGCGTGCAAGCGCCAGCTCGGATTCGCCGCTCATGTCTGCTTCAAGTTGTGACTTCACACCCGCACCCTATCAACATTTGTTGTCTGTGAGTCAACAGTTTTCTATTTTTGGCTCAGCAATTCTTCAATGTTCGATCCATTGACCAGGATCCTCGCGCTGCCCACGCCCGCGGCGACCTTTGCCGTGTATTTCAGCTGCTCGATGATGCGCGGGTCATCGCAGGTGCCGCCCGACATCACGGTTCCCGTGAGGTTGACCGTGACCTGGTCGCCCTTCACTGAGGAGGACTTGTAGCGCAGGTCGGATGCGGCCACGGCGTTCTTGAGTCCCGACTCCCCGTGGGTCGCGGCGTTGTCCTTCAGCAGGGCGTTCATTGCCGCCTCGACCTTGTTGGTGAATGCGACCGGGCCGGTCTCGGTGGCCACCAGGGTGTCCCCGCAGCCGATCGTCGGTCCCGAGGCCCCCTCTGGGTCATCCACCTCCACGTAGAACACCGTGAGCTTCGCCGTCGTGGTGCTGGGCGATGCCGACGGGCTGGAGGGGCTCGACGATGCTACTGGGCTGGAAGCGCTTGCGCTCACGGTCGGTGCCGGACTCGCGATGGCGGTGTCGCTCGGGGACTGGATGGCGGAGGTGCTCCCCGGCACCGGAGGCTCTGCGGGCGCGCAGCCGCTCAAGGCCAAGCCGAGCAAACCGGCGAGCAAAACCGTCGCATGGCGCGCGGACCTGTGGTGGAGAAACACGTTGACCTCCTGGGTCGGGATTCGCGGACACTTGTGCCCACGGTAGGGATTCCGGGCCTGCGGAGTGAAGCGCGGAAAAGTTGCGTTTTGGCCTATTCCACGTTTTCCACGTTGCCGTCCTGGGGATGTTCGCGGGTTTCCAGCCACGCCTCGATCGCCGCGGGGCGGATGCGTCGGTGCGTGCCGCGGTACTCAACCGGGATGACTCCGGAATCGGTGAGCTTGCGCAGGTAGCTCGGCGAGATGCCTGCCATGTGGGCCGCCTGGGACGTATTGAGCAGGGACTCGACGGTGCTGATGCTCACCTCATCCCCGCGAGACATCCTGTGCAGGACCTCGATGAGTGCCGTGTGGGCCGTGTCCGGCAGTTGCAGGGCAGTGCCGTTGACGAAAATCGTCGTGTCGGCGGATTCGTCGAGGGCTGCTGCCAGCTTGGTGGCGAGCTTCGGCTCCAAGGCGGGGAACGAAGCGGCCTTGGCTAGAGACGTGGTCGGAGAAGGCATGCTTCCATCGTATCCGTCGCACGGAGCAGCAACTTTGAACACCACGCAACACATTATTAGGCAACCCTGCTGCTGTTAGTATCAATAACGCAAGGCTATCCTTCCTAAATTGGCGGTCCCAATGGCATCTGCACCCCTGGCCGTCATGGCCGAGCGTCAAGCACCAACCGATGCGTCTGCGACGTGCTTCGATAGCTCCTGCCCGCGCTTCTATCGCGTGCACACCAGCCTCTTCACCACGCCCTCCGGCCAAGCCTGGGAATCGCATTGGCACCAGAACTTTCACGAGGTGCTGTGGGGGAGCCGGGGCGTGCTGACAGTGGAAACCGGCCACGGCGTATTCATGGTTCCCCCGGGGCTCGGCCTGTTCGTGCCGGCGGGCGAGGACCATGCGGTTCTGGCCGGGCCCCGCGCGGAATTCCGTTGCACCTATTTCCATGCCCAACTGGGTGCCGCGCCGGGAACCGGCCCCACCGCGATTGCCATGCCGACCGTGCTGCAGGAACTTCTTCTGCATTTTGAGCGCAACGACGACGATCTTTCGCTGCGGCGGGACACCGAGAGCGTAGCATTCCGCATGCTGCGCCCGACCGACCTGCGCGTCGTGGACATTGTGCTGCCGGAAGATGACCGGTTGCGCACGGTCGCCCGAGGCATCCTCGACGACCCTGCGGAGGACTGCACGCTCGAACTGTGGGGTTTCCGCGTGGGAGCCAGCCCGCGCAATCTCTCGCGCCTTTTTATCCGGGAAACGGGCATGACATTCGCCCAGTGGCGCCTGCAGGCCAGGCTGCGCATCGCCATGAACCTGTTGCTTGATGGCCTTCCGGTCGGACAGGTTGCCCGACGAGTCGGATACCTTTCGGTGAGCGCTTTTGTGGCGGCATTCCGCAAAGAGGTTGGTCAGACGCCGGGCGCCGTCCAAGGGGAGCTTCTCGAGGCCTAGGCTCGCCGGTTTATCCATCGGAGTATGTCGCTTGCGAGCCACAGCCTGTCCGATTCGCGGCATAAGGGCGATTTACTGTGGAGATACAAGGTAGGCAACCCTAACTCCCTGGCGAACATTTTGAAACGCCGGGGTTGCCGAATGCCTTCCCTCCACGTCACTCGCAGAATTGGATTCCCCCATGAAAACCATGTCGACCAAGTACCTCGGCGTCGTTGCGGCCCTCGGGGCCTCACTCCTGCTCACCTCCTGCAGCGCCGGTGCGGCAGCCAAGGACCAGGCGCCGGCCTCGGCCGAAGCGCAGACGATCTCGATCAGCAATGAATTCGGCGCGGCCGAGGTTCCCGCGGATCCGCAGCGCGCCCTGGGTTTCTACACCACCGACACCGACATCCTGATCACCCTGGGCATCAAGCTGGCCGACCAGCAGCCCATCCGGGGTGACAACGGATTCACCACCTTCCCCGACTTCTTCCCGCAGGAAGCCCTGGCGAACGTGAAGCCGTTTGCGAACTACCCGGAATTCAACTACGAGAAGGTCCTTGAATCCAACCCCGACTTCATCCTCAACGGACTGTCTTACGACACCGAGATCCCCAAGAAGCTGAACCCGATCGCGCCGACCTACAACTACAACGCCTTCGACGGCGGCGACTGGCGCGAGCACTTCAAGAAGACCGCCGAGACGCTGAACCGCACCGAGCAGTACCAGGCCTGGACGGACAAGTACCAGGCGCGCGTCGACGAGATCAAGGGCAAGATCAAGGCCGCAGGAATCGACCCGGTGGTCGCCAGCGTCTCCTTCTACGACGGCAAGGTCGGCGTTGACTGCTACGGCATCGCCTGCCTGGTGTTCGACGACCTGGGGCTGAAGATCAGCAAGCTGGCACGGGCCAACGACGAAGGCGTCACGAACCTGAGCCTCGAGCAGCTCGACCAGCTCAAGGACATCGACGAGGCGTTCACCACCGTGGGAGTCGGCGAGGAACGCTCACTGCTGCAGACCTCGGACAAGCTCAACGCCAGCAGCGTCTGGAAGGGCCTCGACTTCGTCAAGAACGACCAGATCACCAACATCAACATGGAAATGGTCTACGGTTCCCCGAGCGGCCAGATGGCCTTCCTGGATGAGGTAGAGAAGGCCCTGTTGCCATGAGTGAAACCACGCTGAACGAGACCAAGCTGCCCAACCGCATCTATCGCGCGGTGGTGATGCGCACCGAACGCCTCACCGAAGGCATGATGCGCATCGTGCTGGGCGGCCCGGACCTGGCAACCTTCATCTCCACCGGGATTGGCGACGAGTACATCCGCCTCTTCCTCCCGGAGCGCGGCGAGACGATTCCCGTGTACCCTCACCCGGAGGGCGACTACTGGGAGTACACGGCCGACCAGGTTGCCGGCCCCATGCGCACCTACACCATCCGCTCCGTCGACCCGCAGGCAGGCGAGATCAGCGTCGACTTCGTGGTCCACCCCGGCGGGATCGCCGCGGACTGGGCGCTCTCGGTCGAGACCGGATCCGAGGTCGGATTCAACACCCCCACAGGGCTCTACGAACTGCCCGCGGACGCCACCTGGCAGGTGCTGCTGGCGGACGCCACAGGCCTGCCCGCCGCGGCGCGTCTGCTGGAGGACGTCCCGGCCGGCACCCCCACCACCGCCATCCTTGAGGTCTCTGGCCCGGACCACGAACAGGCGCTGGAACTCGGGAACGAAACAAGGGTGCGTTGGCTCCACGGAGGCAACGGATATTCACCCAGCCGCCTCGCTCAGGTGCTGCGCGAGATGGACCTGCCGGAAGGCCCGGGCTACATCTGGGTTGCCGGCGAGGCCCGGGTGACCCGCGAGGCCCGCAGGTACCTGCGCAGGGAACGCAAGCTCCCCGTCACCAGCTTCAAGGTCGTCGGTTACTGGACGGACAAGGCCGAGGACTGGAACGAACGCTACGAGGCCCTCGGCGAGGACTTCAAGAAGTGGCTCGAAGAATTGTGGTCCGCCGACAAGGACCCGGAAATCATTCAGGATGAAGTAGCCGATGCCTTCGACGCCCACGGTCTCTGAGACTGCTTCTCCTGCCGAAAAGACCGGGCAGGCCGCCGCACCGGGGTTGATGCGCGTGAATTCGCGCCGCATCGCCGGGGCGGTGGCCGCCCTGGCGCTCTTGGCGGTCGTCCTGACTGCCAGCCTGCTGCTCGGATCTCGCGAGGTCAACCCCATGAGCATCATCGAGGCGCTGACGGGCCAGGGTTCAACCCCGGACCATGCGGCGATCATCGACTTCAGGGCCCCGCGGACCCTGGCCGGCCTGCTGGTGGGCATCGCGCTGGGCATCTCCGGAGCACTCATCCAGGCGCTGACCCGAAACCCGCTGGCGGATCCCGGCATCCTGGGCGTCAACTCGGGCGCGGCCTTCGCCGTGGTCATGGGCGTTGCCTTCTTCGGCGCCCGGGAGATGGGCGAATTCGTCTTCTACTCCTTCGCCGGTGCGCTGATGGCGGTCTCCGTCGTCTACTTCCTGGGATCCCGTGGCCGTTCCGGCGGAACGCCGATCAAGCTCACCTTGGCGGGCATCGCCTTTGGCGCCGTGCTTTCCGGCATCACCCAGGGCTTCATCCTGCTCGATGAATCCACGTTCAATGCCATGCGCTTCTGGGGTGCCGGCTCGCTGGCAGCAACCCCCGGCGACGCGCTGGGCTGGCTGTCCGGATGCGTGGCGGCGGGCGTGGTGATCTCGCTGCTGGTTTCCAGGTCGCTGAATGCCACCTCGCTGGGCGACGACCAGGCCGCGGCCATGGGCGCGAGCCTGGGCCGCACCCGCGTGCTGGTGGTCATTGCCGTCACGCTGCTGTGCGGCGCGGCGACCGCGGCGGCCGGCCCCATCGGTTTCATCGGGTTGATGGTCCCGCACGTGGCGCGTTGGATCACCGGCCCGGACCAACGCTGGATCCTGCTCTACACGATCCTGCTGGCCCCCAGCCTGCTGGTCGGCGCGGACATCGTGGGCCGGCTCGTCATCCGCCCAGACGAGTTGCAGGTCGGCATCGTCACCGCATTCATCGGTGCCCCGGTACTCATCTGGCTGGTGCGCCGGAAGTCGGCGAGCACCCTATGAAAAGAGAGAACACGCTCATGCTCACGGACCTGGCGGAAGATCCCGCGACGCAAGAGGGCCGGCGGGATTCCCCTGCACCAGTGCCGCCCGCAGAAATTCCCAAGATCGACTTCGGGGAACGCGTCTGGCGGCTGCGCGTGGGCGCACACGGCCCTTCCATAGTCATCAGGGCGCGCCCGGCGCTGACCGGGGCCGCCGCCGTGCTGGCCATCGCGGCACTGGCCGTGGCCGGCATGTCCATGGGCAGCTTTGTGCTCAGCCCCTCCGAGGTCCTCCAGGCGCTGCTGGGGCAGGGCACGGCCAAGACCGAGCTGGTGGTCATCTCCTGGCGCCTGCCGCGGGTGCTCATGGCGATCGTGATCGGCGGGGCGCTGGGCATCAGCGGGGCGATCTTCCAGTCGCTGACCCGCAACCCGCTGGGCAGTCCCGACATCATCGGCTTCAACGTAGGCGCCTACACCGGCGCGCTCGTTTCCATGTTGCTGCTCGGCGGAGGATTCGTGTCCACCACCATCGGCTCCTTTGCCGGGGGACTGGTGACCGCCGCGGTGGTGTACCTGCTGGCGTTCAAGCGCGGCATCCAGGGCTTCCGGCTGATCATCGTCGGCATCGGCATCAGTGCCATGCTCGGATCCATCAACACCTGGCTGATCATCAAGGCGGACCTGCACCTGGCCATGATGGCGGCGATCTGGGGTTCGGGCACGCTGAACACCGCGGGCTGGGAACGTGCGGTCCCGCTGCTGCTGATCGCCGTGCTCATGGTCCCTGCGCTGATGCTGCTCTCGCGCCCGCTGCAGGGCCTGGAAATGGGCGACGACGCCGCCGCGGCGCAGGGCATCAGCACCGAACCTGCCAAGCTGTGGCTGCTGGTCATCGGTGTGTGCCTGACCGCGATCTGCACCGCCGCCGCCGGGCCCATCGCATTCGTGGCGCTCGCCGCCCCGCAGATCGCCCGGCGCATGACCGGAAGCGGGCGCGTGTCGATGCTCTCCGCAGGGGTCTTTGGCGCCCTGTTGCTGCTGGCCAGCGACCTGATCGCCCAGCATGCGCTGGCGCCGGTCCAGATGCCTGTCGGCGTAGTCACCGTCAGCCTCGGCGGGATGTACCTGGTGTGGCTGCTCTTCCGCGAGGCCAAGCGCAGCTGACCGGAATCGGAGGCGGTCGCCAAGCAACGACCTGCCTCAGGGCACAGGCAAGGGGGTCTGCCCACCTAACGGTGGGCGGACCCCCTTGCCGTTTCCATTGCCCTCGACCCACATGGGGTGCACTGGGGACAGCCGGGGCAGGCGTTGAATCCAGCACCAGACCCGGGCCCGCAACGGTTTCGCCGGGCCCACGGACCCAGCGGTAGCCGGCCAACGCCCCGGTTCCCTTGACTTCGGGGTTTTCTGCCGTGGGAGTAGCCACGCAACGAGGGCTAGCCTCGGGCGCTCCAGGCCTCCCACAAGGTGGCGTAGGTGCCGGCCGATGCGAGCAGTTCCGCGTGGCTGCCCTGCTCCACGATCCGCCCGTCCTCCATGACCAGGATGCGGTCCGCCTGGGCCGCCTGGGACAGCCGGTGGGCCACCACCACCCCGGTGCGGCCGCGGGTGATGCGCATGGCCACGCGTTCCATCAGGGCGGCGCTTGCCGATCCCGCCTCCGCAGTCGCCTCATCGAGCACCACCATGCCCGCCTTGTTCAGCAGCGCCCGGACCAGGGCCAGGTGCTGTGTTTGCTCGCCGGTCAGGTGCAGCGCCCCGTGACCCACCACGGTGTCCAGCCCCTCGGGCAACGCCAGGACCCAGTGGGCCTCGGCCTCGAGTATGGCCCGGGTCAATTCCTCCGTGGTGCTTGCGGGGGCGGCCAACAGCAGGTTTTCGGCGATGGTGCCGCTGAAGACATGCACCTCCTGGCTGACCAGCAGGGTGCTGTGACCCAGCTTCGGGGCCGCGGATGCATCGAGTAGCACCGTTCCCGCGCTGGGGTCCAGGTTTCCGGCCAGCACCCGTGCGAGCGTGGTCTTTCCGGCCCCGCTCGAACCCACCAAGGCCACGAGCTCGCCCGGGGCAATGCTCAATTCGAAGTCCGTGATCACGGCCGGGGAATCCCGGTATCCGGCGGAAAGCCCGCGGACCACCACGCCGGGGGCGGTTCCCGAAACTGCGTCGGGCCCGGGCGCTTGTTGCTCGCGATCCGAATCGATCAAGCCGACCAAACGCGCAAGCCCGGCGCCCGCCTTTTGCAATTCATCGACGTTTGCCAGCAGGGCGCCGATCGGGCCGAATAGTCGGTGGAAGAACAGCGCGGCCGCGGTTGCCGCACCAATGGTGACGGCATCGGCACGTACCAGGAAGAAACCGGTGGACAGGATCGCGGCCATGCCCAGAAGCTCGGCCATGTTCAGCCACCCGTAGAAACGCGAGGAAACCACCACCGCCTTCAGCATCAGACCAATGGCGCCGCGGCTGGAAGAAGCGACAGCGGACACGTGGTGCTTCTCCGTACCCAACGCCCTGATGGTGTCCGCACCGCTGGTGGCCTCAAGCAGGTGCTGGCCACGTTCGGCCTCCGCCACGCGCATCGCCCGGTAGATAGGACCACTGCGGCGCAGGAAGGAACGCAACGCCAGGGCGTGGATCGGAACACACAACAGGGTGACGGCGGCGAACCGCCAGTCAAGTACGCCGAGGCCCAGCAGAGTGAGCGCAATGGTGAACAGGGCGGAAATGAAGGTTGGCAGGATTCCGCCGATGGCCTCATTGGTGGCGTCCACGTCGCGGGAAACCCGCGAAATCAGGTCCCCGCTGCCGGCACGCTCCAGACGTTCCTGGGGCAGCTCCATGGCGGATTCGAAGACTTCCTCGCGCAGCTGGGCCAGGCCGCTCTGCCCCATCTTGGCCAGCAAAACCTGGGAGATGCCGGTCAGGATCCCGGTGGCCATCGCCGCAATGAACAAGAGCCCCAAGGAATTCAGCAGCGCCTGCGAACCCCCTTTTGCGGAGACAACATCCACGATCACGCCAAGCAGCGCGGGAATCGCCAGCCCCGTCACCGCAACGCACAGCAGCGTGAACGTCGTTAACGCCACCAGCCAGCGCCTGGCCCCGAAGATCCGGATCACGTGGCGCCAGGTGGTCCGGCCGTCGGCGATGGGTAACCTGTCGACGGCCGCCTGGATCCCGGTGGTTGGCTCGCTCATGGGTTCACTCCTGCGGTGTGTAGGGAGATGGCGTCGATGACCGTGTCACAGGCGCCCAGCAACAACGGGGAATCGGAGACGACCAGCAGCGCGGCGGCACGGAAACCGCCAAGTGCCGAAGCAATGCGTGCCTCGCTGACCGAGTCCAGGGCCGTGGTTGGATCCGTGAGCACGATGACCGGCTGCTGTTGGTGCAGCGCCCGGGCCAGTAACAGCCGCTGGCGCTGGCCACCTGAGAGCGCACTGCCCTGTTCGCCGACCCGTGCGTCCAATCCCAGTGGAAGCCTGGCGCAAATCGCGGCCAGGCCCGAGGCTGTCATCACGCTGTCCAACGGCTCGTGCGCATACAGGTTCTCCCGGATGGAACCCGTGAAGATCGCCGCGTCGTGATCGGAGACAAACACCGTTGAGCGCAGCTCCGCAAGCCCGCGGACGGCGGCGGGAACACCGTTGATGTGCAGGCGTTGGTTGGAGTCCTCGATGCGCCCGGCAAGCAGCATGGTCAGTTCGCGCGCGGTTTTCGCATCGGTGCGCAGACCCGTGATGGTCCCGGGGAGCAGCCGGAAATCGGGGTGGCTTCCCTCACCGCGCACCAGCATTTCGCGGAAGGTCGCAGGGCCGGTGGCCATGGAATCCGTGGCAAGTTCGGGCGCATCGGCACCGGCCTCGGTGTTCAGTAGCGTGGCGATGCGTTTGGCCGCGGCACGCTTTTGCGCAAGGGCGGCCGGGTAGTACGCCAGCGAACTCAGCGGCTCCTGGATGAATTGGGCCAGGCCCACCACGGTGACCAGCTGGCCGATGCTGATCTCGCCGGCCAGGGTCATGGATGCGGCCACCCAGGTGATCGCGGCCAGGAATGTGGCGCTCAATCCGAGGGTGACCGTGGAAAAGAGGGCCTCGGACTTTGCCGTGCCCAGGGCAGCTTGCAGCGAGGCCCGGCTGGTTTCCTTGTAGCGTTCGGTGGCCGTGCGGGTGGCGCCCAGCCCCTGGAGCACGCGCAACCCGGTGACCAGGTCGGTGGCCAGGCCCGTCGCCTCGGCCGCGCGTTCCTGCTGGAGGTGCGTGCGCCGTTCCAGCGGTGCGGTGATGAAGTGCATGAGCACCAGAAACACCACGGTGGCAACCAGGACCAACAAGCCCAGCTGCCAGGAGATCAGCAGCAGCGAGGTCGCGGCCGTGATCAGTGCCGCGAGGCTCGCGCTCATCTGGGAGACCACCCAGCTCAGCCCTGCGGTGATCGCAGTGTCGGAGGTGGCGATGTTCAGCGTCCGCCCGGCACCGAATTGTTTGCCGGTGGCCCGCGGATCAAGCACCTTGGCGATGACCATCTGGCGCAGGGAATGGTCGCCGTATCCATAGACCCGGCTGGTCAGCCGGTAGCCGTGCCGCCAGCTGTAGGTCAGCATCAGGAAGAGGCCTACCAGTCCGCCAAGGGCCCAGAGCAGGGCACCCAGGTCCGAGGGGCCGATTGCCTTGTCGATGCTCACGCCAATCAGCACCGGCACCAGGGCCTCGCAGATCTGGTGGATCATGAGCAGGGCAGTCGAGGCCCCCAGTTGAAGGCCGCGCCCCTCGGCGAATGCGCCGTGGCGCAAGGCATGTTTGCCCAGGGTTATAGCGGAGAAATCCGGGGACAAGTCCCGATCAACGGGGCGATGGTTGTTGGTTTTTGTTGGGGCCACTCCAAGAGCCTATGCAATGCCCGTGGGGCGGGCTGGACATGCTGTATCGCCAGACGGACACATCGGCGAAAATCGGCATGAATTGGCGATATTTCCTGCTTTGCTTGTGTTGTACGCAACGCCGGGACCAGCACCATCGCCCCGGCACCGAGCCGGCCGTCCCACGGATGGGCCGATCAAATGTGAAAGTAACGATCCATGGCACTTGCAGCAGAGACCATCACCCTGGGCTACGACGAGCGGGTGATCTCCCGGGATCTGAGCATCGAGATTCCCGAGGGGGCCTTCACCGTCATCGTGGGGCCCAACGCGTGTGGAAAGTCGACGCTGCTTCGTGCCCTCTCCCGGCTGCTCAAGCCCAAGCTCGGATCGATCCTGCTCGACGGGCGCACGATCCATTCCTACAAGGCCAAGGAAGTGGCGAGGAAACTCGGGCTGCTTCCACAAACTTCGACGGCACCGGACGGAATCTCGGTCGCAGACCTGGTGGCACGTGGCCGGTACCCGCACCAGTCACTGATTCGCCAGTGGTCCAAACACGACGAGGCGGCCGTCGTGGATGCCATGGCGGCCACGAATGTCACCTCGCTTTCCGGACGGCAGGTCGACGAGCTCTCCGGGGGCCAACGCCAGCGAGTCTGGGTGGCCATGGCACTGGCCCAGCAGACACCGACGCTGCTGTTGGACGAACCGACGACGTACCTGGACATCGCCCACCAAATTGAACTGATGGAACTTTTCAGCAGGCTCAACCGCGAAAACAACCAAACGATGGTCGCGGTCTTGCACGACCTGAACCATGCCTGCCGCTACGCAACGCACCTGATCGCGATGAAGGACGGAAACGTTGTCGCCGCGGGCAATCCCTCGGAAATCGTGACGGCCGAGCTGGTCGAGGAGGTCTTTGGGCTGCCGTGCATGATCATCCCCGATCCCGTCTCCCACACGCCCCTGGTGATACCGCTGGGGTCAGCAAGCCGCTAGGTTCGGAGCCAACGCGACCCGGAAACCCGGCGGCGGAGCGCCACCCCTGTTGCCCTTGGCAGCAACAACGGATGTGGCACGGGCCACAAAATGTTACGAATTCGGGTGGCCAATGAACGCAGTTGTGCCGTAGTGTGGGCCTCACGGTCTAAAGAAAGTACTGACCAGCGCGGCACTGCCGTCAGCCCCCACCCCGGGCCGGCACACGCGCAGCGAGGCGAAGAAAGAGCGTTCGACACGACGACGTGTGAACCCAGCTCTCCAAGCCCAACGACTATTTGGTTCGTTTCCTCGCTTCCTCTTCGTTCAGAACTTTCAAGGAGACACACATGTCTGTCGACACCTCTTTCAACGCTGCCGCCACCATCACCGACGCCGATATCTTCGACGCCCACATCGGCGGCAAGCTCACCGTCCAGAGCACGATGCCGCTGACCTCCAAGCGCGATCTGTCCATCGCCTACACCCCGGGCGTCGCCCAGGTTTCCCGCGCCATCGCGGCGGATCCGGCCATGCACGCAACCCACACCTGGGCCTCGCGCCTGGTGGTTGTCGTCTCCGACGGCACCGCGGTGCTGGGCCTCGGCGACATCGGCGCCGCCGCATCGCTTCCCGTCATGGAAGGGAAAAGCGCGCTCTTCAAGGAATTCGGCGGCCTCGACTCGATCCCGCTGGTCCTGAACACCACCAACGTCGATGAAATCATCGAGACGCTCGTGCGCCTGCGCCCCAGCTTCGGCGCGGTGAACCTGGAAGACATCTCGGCCCCGCGCTGCTTCGAGCTCGAGGAACGCCTCATCGAGGCCCTCGATTGCCCGGTCATGCACGATGACCAGCACGGCACCGCCGTCGTGGTCCTTGCGGCCCTCATCAACGCGGCCAAGGTCGCGGGCAAGACGTTCGGGCAGATGCGCGTCGTCGTCTCGGGTGCCGGGGCTGCGGGCATCGCGGTGGCCGAGATCCTCATCCGGGCAGGCATCGGAGACGTGGTCCTGGTTGATTCCAAGGGCACCATCCACCGCGACCGCGACGACCTGAACAACATCAAGGCAAAGTACGCGGCCCTGACCAACAAGGACGGAATCATCGGCGGTATCCGCGAGGCCCTTGACGGTGCCGACGCCGTTGTCGGTGTCTCCTCTTCCAAGTTCGCCGAGGAAGACCTGGCCCAGATGAACGACGACGCAATCATCTTCGCCCTGTCCAACCCGGACCCGGAGGTCATGCCGGAGGTTGCCCGCAAGTACGCCGCGGTGGTCGCCACCGGCCGCTCGGATTTCCCGAACCAGATCAACAACGTCCTGGCGTTCCCGGGCATATTCCGCGGCGCGCTGGACGCCGGCGCCCGCCGCATCACCCCGGAAATGAAGATCGCTGCGGCCCACGCAATCGCCGCACTGGCCGAGGACAAGCTTTCGAGCGACTACATCGTTCCCTCCCCGCTGGACCCGCGCGTCATGCCTGCCGTCGCTGCGGCAGTCGGGGCAGCCGCCGAGTAACGACGCCTGGTTCGCCTCCATGGACGGCGAACGGCAAGTAACGACAAAACGCCCGTGGCTGGCGGCCGGGAACAACCGGCTGCCAGCCACGGACGTTTGCGCTGCGGAGACTTGCATCAACGCCTCGGCGTCAGAGGGAGACCTTTTCCGCCTCGCGCTCCTTGAGCGCCGCGTACTCCGCAATGACCTTTTCGCGGTGCGCTTCGCGCAGGCGAAGGTGCGCCGGGTTGCGCCGCAGCACCAGGTAGCCGATTCCCACCAGGGCAAACCAGATGGGGGTGAAGATGAGCGCCTGCAACGTATCGGCCTGGGTCGTCAGCGACCACAGCACGAAGACGAAGAACGCCAACACCACGTACGGCATGAACGAACCGCCGGGAACCTTGAAATCGCTTGCCCGGTGCAGCTCGGGGCGTCGGCGCCGGAACACGATGTAGCTGATGAGGATGATCGACCACACGAACATGAAGCACAGCGCGGAGACCGTGGTGACAAGCGTGAACGCCTGCGACACCGAGCCGCCCGCGTAGAGCAGCACGACCGCCGCCAGCAGGAACATGCAGGAGAACACCAGCGCGTTGCGCGGGACCCTGCTGCTCGAGAGCTTCCTGAACGCCTTCGGAGCCGAGCCCTCGTTGGCCAGTCCGTAGATCATTCGGGAGGTCGAGTAGATGCCCGAGTTCGCGCTCGAGGCGGCGGAGGTGAGCACCACGAAGTTCACGATGCCCGCCGCACCGGCCAGCCCCGCCAGGGCGAACATTCCCACGAACGGGGAGTTCTCGGCGTCGAACATGTCCCATGGCTGCACTGCCATGAGGATGACCAGCGAGCCCACGTAGAAGAGCAGAACGCGCACGGGAATCGAGTTGATCGCCTTGGGCAGGGTCTTGGTCGGGTCTTTGGTCTCGGCCGCGGTGGTGCCGACCAGTTCGATGCCTACAAAGGCGAAGACGGCGATCTGGAAGCCTGCAATGAAGCCGGTGATCCCTGTGGGGAACATGCCCCCGTGTTCCCAGAGGTTGGAGAACGAGGCCTGGGTGCCGTTGTGCTCGAACCCGGTGAGGATCATGGTCAGGCCGATGATGATCAGCGCGGCAATCGCAACGATCTTGACCAGCGAGAACCAGAATTCGGTTTCGCCGAAGGCCTTGACTGTCGGAAGGTTCAATCCGAGCAGCAGAACGATGGCGATGAGGGCCGGAATCCAGAGGGACAGATCGCCCCACCAGAAGGCCACGTAATGGGCGATGGCGACGACGTCGGCGATGCCCGTGACCACCCAGCAGAACCAGTAGGTCCAGCCGGTGAAGAATGCCGCCCAGGGCCCCAGAAGGTCGCCTGCGAAGTCAGAGAAGTTCTTGTAGTCGAGATTGCTCAGTAACAATTCACCCATGGCCCGCATGACGAAATACAGCATGAAGCCGATGATCATGTAGACAAATATCACAGAGGGTCCGGCAACCGAAATGGTTTTTCCCGACCCCATGAACAGTCCGGTGCCGATTGCACCGCTGATGGCAATGAGTTGAATATGGCGGTTCGTAAGCCCGCGCTCTAGGTGCGGAGACGATTGCTCCGCCGTACTAATTTCGGGCATGTTGGTCGAGCTTCCTGCTGGCGGGCCGTGCTCAGATGTCCACTCTGCGGCCCTACGGTTTGGTGCACGCAATCAACCACCAAGGTGGTTTCCTACACCAAAAGATTACGCCCGCTTGGGACGACGTCGAATCCGAGGGCTCCAGGGCGAGTCTTGGAAGCGACGCTAGGTGGAAGGTTGGGTAAAGAACTCGGTAGGCTATCTGATATGGCATTCCGTAACCGTCGCGCAGCTTCCCTTCCAGCCAAACTTTCGCGCTCTTGGCTGCTCGTAAACGCTTCCAAGCCGGAAGACTTCGCACCGGCACTGGCCTCCGAGGCCGACTCCGTCATTTTCGACATGGAGGCAGCGGTCCCGGACGACAAAAAGGACGAGGCACGCGACAGCGTCGTGGAGGCCCTTTCCACCGGCATGACGGCATGGGTCCGCGTCAACGGAATCGATACCGATTTCTGGGCCAAGGACCTTGCGGCGCTTTCCAAGACGCCGGGGCTTCGCGGCGTCATGCTGGCCATGACCGAAAAGCCCGAGCAGGTCACCTACACCGCCATGCGTCTGCAGGCCGGCACCCCGGTGCTCGCACTGGTCGAGTCGGCCGTCGGCATCGAAAACGCAACGGCCATCGCTTCGGCACCGGGTACCTTCCGCCTGGCCTTCGGCGTGAATGACTTCCGCAAGGACACCGGCGTATCCGGTGACCCGCTGGCCCTGGCCTATGCGCGCGGCAAGCTTGTTGTTGCATCCCGAGTCGGCAAGTTGCCGGGCGCCATCGACGGCCCGCCCGCACCGGGCGCAGGCGCCGAAGAGGTCCTGGCGGAATCGGCCATCACCGCCTCCATGGGCATGACCGGAAAGCTGGCGCTTTCCCGCACCCAGGTCGACGAGATCAACCTCGGCCTCTCGCCGAGCGCCGATGAACTGCACTGGGCCCACGACATGCTCGACGCCCACGCGGCCGGCGCCTCCGTCGGTGACGGCTCCTACCTGCCGCGTCTTGCGCGTGCCCAGAAGATCGCCGACCTGGCCGACTCCTACGGATTGTGGAACGCCTAGAGTTTCACCGGAACCCCGGTTCCGGGCATCAAGCCGCGGCATCGTTCCTTATCCTTCCCCGCCACGGGGCAGGCGCGGAACCGATGGCCGCGGCTTTTGCCGTTAACGCGCCCGGGCGCCGACTTGTCCGGCGACCCGTTCTCGCTCCCTATACAGCGGCGCAGCGTCGGCGTACCGTAAATGAGCATGAGTGAATTGTCTCTGCCGCAACGGGTGGCCCGGGCCGTGGGCGAGAGTCCACTCTCGGAACAGGTGGCTGTCGTCCAAGAATTCGTCTACGGGCCGGTTATCGACTGGGCACGGCGCAGCCCATTTCACACCAGCGTCCTCGGCCACTCGGTGCATCCGCTACTCACCGACCTGACGCTCGGGTGCTGGGTCAGCGCATCCATCCTCGATGTAGCCGGAGGATCCCAGGCGCGTCGCAGCGCCACGCTCTTGGTCGGGGCCGGGTTGGCGGCGGCTGGACCGACCGCTATCGCAGGTGCCGGTGACTGGGCGGAATTGACGGGCGCCGAGCGCCGGATCGGCGCGGTGCACGCACTGGGCACCGACGTCGCCGCCTTTCTTCTCCTTGGCTCCTTGATCGCGCGCATGCGCGGCCGCCATACCCTCGGCGTGCGGCTCGGCCTCGCAGGAAACGCGATCGTTGCAGGAGCGGGCTTCCTGGGTGGACATCTGGCGCTCAACCGCGGAACCGCACGCCGGACCACTGCCGGCCAAGGAACCATCAGCCCGGCAAATCAACCAAGCCGAGAGCAGTCCCCTCTGCCTCCCCTGTGAAATCAGGGAACCGCCAGCACTGACACCCAAGCGTGCATGCCCAGGTCGACCGCGTCGACGCGCTCCGGCTGCGTGCACGTGATGCCGCTGTCGGGATCACCAGCGATCCCGAAGTCCCTGTGTACGGCGAACGCGGCTTCTCGGCGGGAGACCCCAATGGACATGTCCGGATTTTCGCGCGCACCTTGCTGGAGGTGCTCGCCACGCAGCCGGGAGCCTGGACTCCAACCCGGCGTCGCCGGGTCACGGCTTCGGATCTGCATGCTGCTCCTGTCGCGCTCGAACCGTCCGCCCGCCGTTGCCCGGGCAACGGCGGGCGGCCACACTTAAAGCGGTGCCGAGGCCAAAGAACGGAGCGCAAAATGCCCAACATCTACGAACGGCTGGTGCTGCCCCGCTTGATCGCGGTTTCCTGCGGCAACAAGAGCCTGGTGCCGCTGCGAGAGCTGGTCTGCGCGTCCCTGTACGGAAATGTCGTGGAAATCGGCTTCGGCTCGGGCAGCAACGTCGGGCACTACCCGTCTGCGGTGGATTGCGTTGTGGCGGTCGAACCGTCCGACGCGGCCTGGAAGCTGTCGACCATGGCCCGGGATGCCTCGGCGGTCAAGGTGGTGCGCGGTTCCCTGGACGGGCAGTGGCTGGCCGAGGCGGACGGGAGCTTCGAGGCCGCGCTGAGCACCTTCACGCTGTGCACCATCCCTGACCCGGCAGCGGCACTGGCCGAGTTGCGCCGCGTGCTGAAGCCCGGAGGGGAACTCCACTTCCTGGAACACGGGCTGGCGCCCGACGAGCGCGTTGCGCGGTGGCAGCACCGGATTGAACCCGTGCAGAAGGCCCTGGCCGGCGGTTGCCACCTGACCCGGTCGAATGTCGAAATGCTGCGCGAGGCGGGATTCCGCATCACCAAGCTGGAAACCTTCTACCAGCCCGGTGTGCCGCGTTTCGAGGGGGCGTTCAGCCTGGGGACGGCCGCGCGCGACTGAATGCGTCGCGCGCGGACCGATGGGCAGGGGAGCAGGGTACCCGGGACACCGGCGCCTAGGACTCCTGGTACCTGGCGACGAGCTCACGCTTGAGGATCTTCCCGCTGGGGCCCAGCGGGAACTCGGTGAGGATCTCGATGCGGCGCGGGTACTTGTAGGCCGCCAGGCGCGATTCCCCGTACGCACTGATTTCCTGCCCGGTCAGCGTGCTTCCGGCAACCAGGGTGACCGCTGCGGCGACCTCCTGGCCGTGCTTGTCGTCGTGCACGCCGAAGACGGCGACGTTGACGATGTCCGGGTGGGTGATCAGAGCTTCCTCGACCTCGCGCGGGTACACGTTGTAGCCGTTGCGCAGGATCATGTCCTTCTTGCGGTCGACGATGGTCACGTAGTCGTCCGCGTCCTTGGTGCCCAGGTCCCCAGTCCGGAACCAGCCGTCGACGACCGCCTCCGCTGTGGCCGCCGGGCGGTTGAGGTAGCCCGAGAAGAGCAGGTGCCCGCGCACCACGAGCTCCCCGAGTTCTCCGCGCGGCAGCAGCTCGATGGCGTCGTGGACCTCGGCGCGGGCGATCTCCACCTCGACGCCCCAGATCGGCTGGCCGATGGTCCCGGGGCGCGGTTCCTTGCCGACGTGGTTGAAGCTGGCGACCGGGGATGTCTCGGTCAGCCCGTAGCCCTCGTGGATGAGCGCACCGAAGCGTGCGTTGAATCCCTCGAGTACGGTCAGGGGGAGCGAGGCGCCGCCGGAGACCGCGTAGCGCAGTTCCGGGGCGGCTTCCGGGCGCGACTTTGCGGCCTCCAAGAGTCCCACGTACATGGTGGGGACGCCCGCGAAGATGTGCACGCCCTCGTCGAGCACCATGGACAGTGCTGCCTCGCCGCTGAACTTGGGCATCAGCAGCAGTTCGGCGCCGGCGCGCAGGCCCGCGTTGAGCACCACCGTCTGCCCGAAGGTGTGGAAGAGCGGCAGGCCGCCGAAGATCTTGTCGCCCACGCGGATGTCCAGGGTGTTGAGCAGGATGACGTTGACCTGCTCCACCAGCGCCAGATGGGTGCCGAGGGCGCCCTTGGGCTTGCCGGTGGTGCCGGAGGTGTAGAGGATGGTGGCGATGTCCAGCGGGTTGCGCGGCAGGTAGGTCTCGATCGGCATCGCCGTCGCGGCAAGGTCCTCCAGGCGCGGGAATTGCCCGGCCTCCGGGGAAAGTACGGTGAGCACCTCGGCCCCTGCGGCCTGGGCACCGGGTGCGCCCTCGCCCAGCAGCGGGGCCGCGCAGACCATCGTCTTCACCTCGGCGTCGGCGAGCATGTACTCGATCTCGTGGCGCTTGAGCAGCGCGTGGATCGGCACGGCAACGGCGCCCAGTGACAGGATCGCGTAGTAGACGCGGGCGAAGTCCGTGACGTTGGGGATGAGCACGGCAACGCGGTCGCCCTCGCCGATTCCCGCGTCGCGCAGGGCGCCAGCGTAGGCGCGGGTCTGGTCCCACAATTCCCCGTAGCTGGTGCTCACGCCGCCGAAGGTGATGGCCGGGCGGTCGGTGTGGCGCCGTGCCGATTCGACCAGGATTGCTGCGACTGACAGGGTTGCGTTTGCTGCGGGCGTATTCACTGGTGCGGCTCCGTGGGTTGATATGACCTGTGTCACGTTAGTCTTTCGTGAGACTCGGGCTCATGTCAAGGAACTGGGTTCCATTGCCGGGCGTTCGGCTCCGCGGACGCCACGAGGCAGGCGGGCCGAAGCGGTCCGACCCCGACAGCGTGTGGCTTGAATCGACCCGCCGGCATCCATCCGGCGCCAACTTCGCCATCGTAAGAGAGGCAGATGGATGAGGGTTTCGGGGATCGGGGCGGGCCGCTGGCCCCGACCCGGACACCGGATATTCGTGGTCGCACCGCCGCCGGGAAAGTACGTGGTTCGCAGACCTTTCTTTCTGCTTCCATGTGAGTCATATTGGACAAGCAGTTGCAGCTCTCTTCCTCATGGATGGCCCGCCCTCTGCGGGCTCGGCCCCGCTCGAAATGGAGGCGCACAGTGGCCCACATCCAGCTGTTGGGCACTGGAGGCACCATCGCCTCGCGTGGACATGGGCCCGGCGGATCCGTTGCCACCGACGCATCCTCCTCGCTGGTCCAGACGCAGTATGGCGATGTCACTGTCAGCGCACGCGACGTACTTACCACCGGCAGCTACCTCCTCGGTCTGGCCGACCTGCGCCGGATTGCCGAGGAGGTCGGGGAGGCGCTCGCCGATCCGGGCATCGACGGCGTGGTGGTCACCCACGGAACCGACACCCTCGAGGAGACGGCATTCCTGCTTGACCTCGTGCACGCCTCGCCCAAGCCCGTGGTGCTCACCGGCGCCCAGCGCACTGCGGACAGCCCCGACGCCGACGGTCCGCGCAACGTCGCGGAGGCGGTGCGAGCGGCGGCCAACGAGCATTTGCGAGAGTCCGGGGCGCTGATCTCCTTCAACGGGACGGTCCGTTCAGCCCGCGGCGCTCGCAAGGTGCATACCACCGCGGGCAGCGCCTTCGGGGGCGGCATCGAGGTGGCCCACATGGCGGGCGACCGGCTCGTGGTTGTTGCCGCGCCCCGCCGTTACCCGCCGATGCCGATGCCGAAGGTGGCGTTCGATGGCGTCCGCGCGGAAATCATCACGGCGTATCCCGGGGCGACGCCGGAGCTCATGGATTACGCGGTGCGGCTCGGGAGCCGCGTCGTCGTGCTGGCCGGCACCGGGGTCGGCAACGCGGGGCCCGGATTCGCCGACGCCGTGAAACGGGCGACGGAGAACGGTTGCATCGTCGTGCTCAGCACCCGGGCGCCGTGGGGACCCATCGTCCCGACCTACGGCAACGGCGGAGGCATCGACCTGGTTGCGGCAGGCGCCATTCCCGCGGGCGACCTCAACCCGTTCCAGGCGCGCATTCTCGCCGCCGTCCTGCTCTCCTGCGGCACCGGGACGGAAGAATTCCCGGCAGCATTCAAGACCTACTGCTAAAAACACCCACCTCTCACAGAGGAGACATGATGTCCAAGAAAATCTACGTCTCGGTCGGCATCCACGTCGACGCGGTCGGCGGCTGGCTGGGCTCCTACGGCGGGGAAGGTTCCCCGGGCGACATCTCCCGCGGCATGTTCGCCGGCGAGGTCGGCGTGCCGCGGCTGCTCCAGCTCGCCCAGCGCCGCCAGATACCCGTGACCTGGTTCTGGCCGGGACACTCGGTGGAGACGTTCCCGGCGCAGTTCGACGCGGTCGTGGCTGCCGGACACGAAATCGGGGTGCACGGCTACAGCCACGAGAATCCGATCGCCATGACCCGCTCGCAGGAAACCGAGGTCCTCGATTACTGCACCGACCTCATCGAGAAGCGTTCCGGGCGCAAGCCGGTGGGCTACGTGGCGCCGTGGTGGGAGTTCTCCCCGGTGACCAACGAGATCCTGCTTGAACGCGGGTTCCTCTACGACCACTCCCTGATGCACGACGACTTCACCCCCTACTACGTGCGGGTCGGGGACTCCTGGACCAATATCGACTACGAGGCCGACTCCGCCAAGGAATGGATGAAGCCGCTGGTGCGCGGCGGGGAAACCGACCTGATCGAGATCCCCGCTTCGTGGTACCTCGACGACCTGCCGCCGATGATGTTCATCAAGTCCAGCCCCAACAGCCACGGGTTCGTGTCCCCGAACGTCGTCGAACAGCTCTGGCGGGACCAGTTCGACTGGGTCTACCGCGAAATGGACTATGCAGTCTTCCCGATCACCATCCACCCCGATGTCTCGGGCAAGCCGCAGAACCTGCTCATGCTCGAGCGGCTCTTTGACCACATCCAGTCCCATGACGGCGTCGAGTTCGCCCGCATGGAAGATCTCGCCCGTGACTTCGCCCGGCGGAACCCGCGCCTAGAAACCTGACGGACCCGTCGCCGGGTCTGCCGTCAGGCCCGGGGCGCGGCGATGGCCCGGGCCACCGGAACCGTGCCGTCGGTGAAGTTGATGGTGCGCCCGATCGTCGACGGGTCGTCAAGGGTGGCCGCGATCGCCAGCGCGACGTTGCCCCGCGAGGTGCCGGTGTCGCCGGAGGCGTCCGGCGTGGGATCGAGCAGCCCGCTGGGCTCCCGGAGTGTCAGCGCCCCGGGGCCCAGGATCGTGTAAGCGAGTCCGCTGGCGCGCAGGTGCTCGTCGGCGGCGATCTTGGCGGCCATGTAGGGGTAGAAGGGGTCGTCCAGCGGCACCAGATGCTCGGCGTCCGCGGTCAGGAACGAGACCATGACGTACCTCTTGACGCCGGCCAGCTCGGCGGCGTTCATGGAGCGGATCGCCGCGTCCCTGTCCACCGCATAGGTCCGCTCCGGGTTTCCGCCGCCGGCCCCCGCTGACCAGACGATCGCGTCGGCGCCGGCGAAGGCCTCCGCCAGCTCGGTGGCGGTTGCCGTTTCCACGTCCAACACCAGGGCGAGCGCGCCGGTGTCAGCGACATCCGCGACGTGGTCGGGATTGCGGATGACCGAGGTGACCTCGTCCCCGCGGCTTGCCAGGATCCTTGCTGCGAGCAACGCGATCTTGCCGTGTCCGCCGATGATGGTGACCTTCATGGTGGTGCCTGCTTTCGTCCATGGACAATAGAGCGCTTGGCTCAACCGGGAGATGGTTGCGGCGCAACGTATTGTCCGGCTTCGCCCTTGCCGACGAGCCTACACAGTGCGGTGCGGAATGGGGGACAGCAAAGCCCATTTCCTGCTGCCCGCAGGCCACCGCCGAGGAGGTCTGGCCGGCCCGTACACGAACAGGGGCGTCGGGAAGGCAGTGCGGTCATGATCCTCCAACGGAGTGGTACGGGGTCGTTGAACTGCCGACGTCTTGCTGTTCAACGACCCACGAGCCAACGTGCCTGCCGTTTCGCTGTCCGTTCGGAGGAGACACTTCGTCCTCGTATTTCGAGCTAGCTAGATACCGATTGCGTCGCTCCCGTGAGATTCTGCGGTGAGATGGCTTCCGCCAACTCGGATTCACTAAGCAACCCGCGTTCAAGGATCAGCTCAGAGAGACTCTTTTTTCCGTGCAAGGCTTCCTTCGCCAATTCAGCGGATACGGCATATCCCAACAGTGGGGTCAGCCCCGTGATTACGGCGAGGGAACCCTCAACACGCTGTTTGAGAAGGCTTTCATTTGCTTCAATTCCCACCACGCAACGTTCCCTCAATGTCTCGCTCGCGTGAGTCAGCCACTGAATGGATTCCAGCAATGCATCAGCCATCACCGGTTCGAAGGCATTGAGCTGCAGCTGCCCTGCTTCCACTGCCATGGTCACGGTCATGTCGGAGCCGACGATTCGGAACGCCACCTGGTTCACCATTTCCGGGATCACTGGGTTTACCTTTCCGGGCATGATTGAGGATCCGGCTTGGACCGCTGGAAGATATATTTCACCGAAACCGGACTGGGGTCCCGACGACAGCAACCGCAAGTCGTTGCAGACCTTGGACAGCTTGACCGCTGCCCGCTTGACCATGCCGGAAAGCAACAGAAACACACCGGTGTCAGATGTCGCTTCCACGAGGTTGACCGCCGCAACCAGGGGCAGCCCGGTGATTTTGGCGAGCTCCGGGACCACGCGTGCCCGGTACTCGGCCGAGGCCGTGATGCCGGTGCCGATTGCGGTGGCGCCCAAGTTGATTTCGGCCAGATGCAACCGCATTTCACACATGCGGTCATTGTCCTCTCGCAATGTTTCGGCAAAGGCGCCGAATTCTTGTCCGAGGGTCATCGGGACGGCATCCTGCAACTGAGTGCGTCCGATCTTGAGGATGTCGGCGAATTCCAAGGATTTCGTGGCGAATGCTGCCGCCAGCTTGCCGTGTTCCTCGACGAGCTCATCCAGAGAGCGGCGCAGCGCAATCTTTACGGCCGTCGGATAGGTGTCGTTGGTGCTCTGGCTGCGATTGACGTGGTCGATAGGATCCAGATGCTGATACTGGCCTTTTTCATGTCCCAGTAGTTCCAGTGCCCGGTTGGCAATGACCTCGTTGGCATTCATGTTGGTGCTGGTTCCAGCGCCGCCCTGAATGCGGTCAACCACGAATTGGTCATCGTATATGCCATCCATGACTTCGGCGGCTGCGGCTTGAATGACCATGGAATGCTTGGCGCTGAGCAGGCCCGTGGACTCATTTGCCCGCGCGGCGGCCGCCTTGACCGCACCAAAAGCCCAGACCAGATGACGGAAATCTCCAACGGTTCGACCACTGATCGGGAAGTTTTGGCGGGCCCTCTCGGTACTGATCCCGTAGTAGGCGCAGCCCGGTACTTCGACCTCCCCCATGGAATCATGTTCCCGACGGGTGGAAAGCGATCTTGCCGGCTCATTGCCCAACATACTCGTTCCTTTCGTTTTGGAGATGGCTACCTACATAGTCCAATGCCGTCAAAGCCAGGGCCGCGGCCCCATCATGAATTGCGTTTTCGGCTGCGGCCCCGACGCAATGCTCGGCGAATTGCACTTGATGGTTGGAATCCGGATAGCAGTTCAGTCCTATGTAGGGGTGAATGGCCGGAACGAGTTGCGACACATTGCCCATGTCGGTCGAGGCCCTGTTCATGGTTGCGTGCTCCGCGGGCGCGTCAAAGCGGCGCCCAAGTTTTTGTGCGTGGTGGACATACATTTCCAGTGCCCGCGCGTCGGTCCTGAACTCGGAGTATGGTTCGGACTCCGGGGTCATTTCGAGGTCGCATCCCGTGGCCAGCGCACCCGCCTCAAAGCAGCGGCGCACGCGGGCCTCGGCCAGTGCCAGCTCATCAAGGGTTTCGGCGCGGACATACCAGCGTCCTTCTGTATGTTCCGGGATGGCGTTGGGTGCCTGACCTCCGCGTGTCTGGATGCCGTGCACCCTAGTGCTGCCAGGCAGTTGCTGTCGCAACAATCCAAGTGCAACCTGGGCTACAACAAACGCGTCATTCGCATTCACTCCCTGTTCGGGGTAGGCGGCGGCATGGGCCGACTTCCCTCGATAGGAAATATGGTGGTGTCCCACCGCGAAGGGTCGGGCCTCCGCGGAATCAACGGGTCCGGGGTGGGCCATCATGGCCAGGTCCAAACCCTGGAACGCGCCTCGTTTGAGCATTTCAATCTTGCCGCCGCCGCCTTCTTCGGCGGGGGTGCCATAGACCTCGACCGTCAGGTCGTATTGATCTGCCAGATCGGCCAACGCAACGGCGGTCCCGCAGGACATTGCGGTAATCAGGTTGTGTCCGCATGCGTGCCCCAATTCGGGCAGTGCGTCATATTCAGCACAAAGTCCGATTCGGAAACGTCCTGATCCAAACACCGCGCGCAACGCAGTGGGGAATCCAAGGTATCCGCGTTCCACCTCGAAGCCGTGGCGCTCCAGGAATTGCGCAGTCCATTCGGCAGCCTTGAACTCTTTCCAGCCCAGCTCGGGGTTGGCATGAATCTTCTCCGATAGCTCGACGAGTTCATGCTGTATTTCTCTAACGCGGCGTACAACATGCTTGTGCACTGTCGGGTCCAACTTCCTTCTCAATCACGAGGCGCATTCGGGAACCTGATAACGCAATGGGTCCCAGACCGACGATCTGGAACCCATTGGCGCTTGATTGTCAGAGATCCCCGGGGACCCCGTAGGACGGGGCAACCGTTGGGTTGATCGCGCGGGAACGGTAGGCTTCCTTTTCGGGTGCCCAACGCTCCCAGAGATCCTCCAAGACCCCGATCGGGTCCTCATCGTCCCAATCGACGCGTAGGTCGGTGGAGGCCCAGGAATGTCCATCCACAACCACGAGACCGGCCGAGTGGACGGTGCCTTCCTCGCCCCCGGCGTTCAACCCGGCAACCAGGCCGTCCAGTAGCCGTCGTTCGAAGGCACTTGCCGCCGAATTTTGGTAAGCAGCCATGATGGCGGCGGGAACTCCCGGGTCGGAGAGCAAATTACCCGCAGCCACGGCTCCATCAAGGGCAACGACACGGTTGGTTCCAAGCGTCCCCGATCCGGAGAACGAAGCCACGTTGCCGTCCTTGTCAACGACGGCGACCTGCCGAAAATCCATGTGCTCCGCATCCCGGGCAACGCTGTCAAGCGCGACCTGCGCGTTGGAACCGGACTCAAGCGCGTTGAGAATCCGTTCGCCCAGTCCAGGGTCGGTCACGTTCTGGGAGGCAACGCCTCCCACATCCGACCGCAGATGGACGCACCGGGCGGCCACCGATGGGCTGGAGGAGGTGACCACCATGCCGAACGCTCCGGTGCGGGGATCACGGGCAACCAGTGAAAATGTCATGTCAGTGTCCTAGGGGTTGTCTTGGCTGCTCAAACTCGGGTGGCAAGCTTGGCCGCGTCGTTTGTTTCACCGGTGACCCGGTCGGAGAGGTCGGCAGCCTTGCGTACAAGGTCGAGCGGCCCTTCGAAGTCGAAGTTCCGGTAGATGGCACCGAGCTGGGCAAACGGCGGCGACTGGGCAAAGAGCTGGAAGGTCAGCCGGTGCCCGGCGTAGTCGCTGTTGAGCAGGTCGCGGGCGAATGCCAGGAGCTTGCGGCGATCGTCGGCAATCCAGTTCTCATTGACGTTGTAGTACTTGTCCAGCCAGTCCTTGGTGTCCGGGTGTTCGAACGAGGCTGCATCGGGAGTGATGCAGATCTGGCCGCCGCACAGTTCACGAGCGATGTGCATCATCGTGGGGAGCTGCGACAAGGCCGTTACCCGGCCGGTGTAGAGCAAGGATTGATTCGGCATGAGCAGCCCGCCGGGGCTCTTCTCTGCCATGGCGATGGATGCGGTCAGATGCGCATTGATGTTTTCGCGGTAGCAGGCGAGCTGGGCCAGCTTCTCCTGAACGGCTGGCTGCTTCTCCAAGCCGGTCTGCTTGACGTTCCACAGGGCAGCCCCGATCATCAAGTCGGCGAGATGCTGGGTGCGCTGGACGAACGGGAACGCACTGTAGCGGTGCAGGGTGGAGCGAATGAACGCCGCAGCACGCGTGTGGCGGTAGAAGAGCACATCCTCCCAAGGGATTTCCACGTCGTCGAAGATGACCAGTGATTCGACTTCGTCCACCCGGTTGGACAGCGGGTAGTCCTTGGCCGAGGCCCGGCCGGCAAAGCCCGTGCGGGAGATGAACTTCAATCCCGGGCTGGAAAGGTTCGCGACGAACCCAACGGCATAGTTGGAGAGTTTGTCGTTGCCCCAATTGGCGATGGTTGGCTTGGTGAATGCCTGGTTGGCGTAGGCCGCAGCGGTTTCGTACTTGGCGCCGCGAACCACGATCCCGTTGTCGGTTTCGCGGACCACATGCAGCAGCATGTCCGGATCCTGGTCCTGGGGCGCCTTGGACCTGTCGCCCTTGGGATCCGTGTTGGCCGATATGTGGAAGGTGTCGGCGGTGATGGAGCGCTCGATGTGTCGCCGGATGTTGTCCGAAAAGCGCGGGTCGACTTCGTTGAGGACATCCTGGCCGTCAAAGAGCGACCACATTTCACCAATGGTCTCGTCGCCGACTCGGGTAACGACGCCGCCGGCCTCGCGAAGCGTCAGGTCCACTGCGCGACGCTTGTCCGACCAGTCTTCCTGGGTCCGTGGAAGGCGATTGCCGATCGCGTTGAGTTCCCCATTCTTTTCATCGACGTAGGTCATCGTCGCCTGGGTCGACTCTTGATGGGCCATGTCGAAGATCATGGCTCGCTGATCAACGATGGGCTTGAACATGGGGTGCGTGGTTACGTCGTCCACCTGCTCGCCGTTGACGTAGACCTTGCGGCCGTCTCGAATGGACTCGCGGTATTCTTCACCAGTACGAAGCATTTGCCTCTACCTTTCTCGCATGAAAATTAGTTGGATAATGCTGGCGTCTTAGCGCACCGGGCCCGAACCCGGGTAGTCGGGAAACACCGACGGCTCAACAGGTTCTGGTTTGCCATAGGTGCGCGCGTGATAGGTCAAGGGTTCTCCCGGTTGGCCTCCTACCGCGGTGACGTTTCCGAAATAGATGTAGTGGGTGCCGCATTCGACGACCTGCCGTAGGATGCAGTCAAATGAAGCCAGCGCGTCCACCAGCGTGGGGCAGCCCGAAGGCAGCGGCGCCCATTCTCCGCAGGTGAAATCCCACCGTTCCTTGCCGGGCCAAGGCCGGCCGGCAAAGGTGTCGGCCACATGGTCATGCTGGCGTCCCAGTAACGAGACGGAGAAAACGCCGTGCTTGACGATGGCCTCGTTGAGCGGGCTTTTTCGGTTCACACATACCAGCAGGGTGGTTGGATCGGCTGTCACCGAGCACATGGCGCTGACCGTCTGGGCATACCTGCCGCTGGGGCCATCGGTGCCAACAATCGTCACGCCGGTGGCGGCGCGCCCCATTGCCTCAACGAACGAGTTCCGCAACGCTTCTGGATTGCTCTTGAGGCCAACGGTGACAGCTGGCTTGACTGACGTAGACATTGAATCAACCTCCTTGGATCGACCGGAAATGGTGCCGGTCTGAATGTTCACAAGAACAGTCTGTGATTCAAGTCGCAATTGAACAAGCAGATTATTTCTTAGTTATCCATCTAAAAAATCGAAACCCAATTCATCGAGGTTCATGCATTCCACTCCAGAGCGCGAGGCTGGTTTCGACCTGTTCCATGAACGCCCGCACGCGTGCAGTCGGCCGCACCCTGGATAGATGCGCAGTGGCAATGCCCAGTGGCGGGATGTCCGCCGCAAGTTCGCGCGTGGCCACCTGCAACCCTTCGTAGCTCATGGAGATTGCGGTGCGCTGGCTCAGGATGGAGTATCCGAGGCCGCGCGCGACAAGCGCGCGAACCATCTCGAAACTGGTTGTCTGAAAGCGGACGGTCGGCTCTAGCCCCTCAAGCTGGAAGAACGACAGGAAGTACTCCCCGCCGGGAGCAAGGTCGAACAGGATCATCGGTTCAGGGGCAAGCTCGCGCAGGGAGACTCGGCGGTGTTCTGCCAATGGGTGGTCGACAGGCAGGACCACGTAGGGCTTGGACGCATAGACCCGGGTCAGGGTAAATGTTCCGGATTGCTTGAGTTCGTGCAGCTGGTAGTCGTAGACGATGATCAGATCCAATGCCCCGTTTGCAAGAGAATCGGCGAGAGTCTTCTGGTCGCCTTCCATGAACGAAAGCTCGACCCGCGGGTTCTTCCGCAGGAATTCATCGATCACCATGGGCAGCAGCACGGGAGCCAGGGACGAGTAGCAGCCGACGCGGAGCTTGCCTGCTAGAGAATCGACGCTACTTCTGGCGGACTCATGCATTTCCTCAATGCCCATAATGATCCGCCTGCTGTCGGCCACCACCTCGCGGCCCACCGTGGTGAGGCTCATTCCTCGAGGGTGGCGAACAAACAGTTGCGCGCCGAGCGACTGTTCCAGGTCGGCGAGTGCCGTCGAGACGGCAGATTGGCTGAGAAACAGCTTCGTGGCCGCACCTGTGACACTGCCGGCCTCGGCCGCCGCCAGCAAGTATTCGAGTTGCTTGAGGGTTATTTCAGCCATCGATTATTCCGATACCTTCCTTCGAATTCATGTGATATGCAGCACTCGCAAAGTGTTGCATAGTTTTCACAACGTCGAGGTCGCAAACGGCGAGGGCACCGGGCGACCAGCCACCAAGGAGGACCAATGACAGAGCTCAGCGCGGATGTACAGCTGCTTCAGGAAATACTTTCCATCGACTCAACATGGGGTAATGAAACGCAGCTGGCCGAATATATTGCGCAGCGGATGCGTGAATGGGGCGTTGACGAAGTAGAACTTGTTGAGTCGATGCCTGGACGGTATTCGGTTGGTGGACGCATCCGAGGAACCGGCGGCGGCAAGTCGCTCCTTCTGAACGGGCATCTGGACACGTACGAAGCCTCTCCGGACTGGACCAAGGATCCCTTCCACGGAACGGTTGAAGATGGTCGCATCTATGGGGCAGGCATTGCGGACATGAAGGCCGCTACCACGGCGGCCCTCGCTGTCATGCGCCGCATTGCCACCGGCGGCCAGCGTCCGAAGGGCGACCTCGTGTTCCAGGGCGTCTCTTGCCACTTCGAAGGTGGAGTCGGCACCCGTTCGCTCCTCGAAGCCGGATTTACTGCGGACGCAGGCATCTGCGGTGAGCCCACGGACAACACCATCGGCACGGTCCACAGGGGGGCCGCCTATCTGAAGGTCACCACGCACGGCAAACAGGCGCATACTTCCGCCAAGGAACTCGGACTCAACGCCATTGAAACCATGGAACCGGTCCTCGCAGGCATGCGGAAGTTCGAATCCGAAATGCCGTACGACCCGCACCCCGAACTCCCCGGCGGACCCAAGCTGAACATCGGCACTGTGCGCGGAGGCACCAAGCACAACCAAGTTCCTGACCGTTGCGAAATGACCTGCGACATTCGGTTGCTTCCCAGCCAGGACCCATACGACGTACGCGACCAAGCGGAAAGCATGATTCAGAAACTCGCGGAAACCGATCCGCGCATCGACGCGACGGTTGAATTCAGCGAACACTGGCTTTCCGGCCCCCGCCTTCCCTACGAAATCGACAAAGACAGCCCCATCGCTCGTGCCGTGGCTGCGGCCATGCACAGCGTTGGCGCCGAACCGGTCTTCCAGGGCATTCCGTTCTGGACCGACATGGTTCCGCTCCACCAAGCAGGCATTCCATCGGTGAACATCGGTCCAGGCACACCTCCCTACTCCTGGGCCGACGAATGGGTGGAACTGGCGAAATACGAAGAAATTATCGAGATATACGCCGCAGTAGTAAGTGGCTGGTGTAACCAGAGCGTCTAGCATCACTCTTCGGCGCCGCAACTTTTAACTAGGAGAACATCATGGGTAAGACTTTCCGCAGTACTCTCGTTGGGTGTGCAGCCATCGCATCACTCATGCTGACCGGATGCGCGGGTTCCAGCAACGCCGGCGCCCCCGTCGACGGCACCGTCCCCAAGGTGGCCACCAACGCCGCTGGCATCCTCAATATCGGCGTTGACCTCACGTATCCTCCCTATGACATGCTGCAAGACGGCAAACCGGCAGGCTTCGACGTTGAATTCATGAATGCCGTGGCAAAAAACCTGGGCCTCAAGGCCAGCTACACCGACACCCGTTTCGCGCAGATCGTCGCCGGCATCAAATCCAACCGCTATGACGTGATTGCCTCGACGCTCTACATTTCCGCGGCCCGAGCCAAGGAAGTCGATTTTGTTCCCTACTTCCAGACCGGAAACTCGATTGTCAGCCTTGCTGACGGGGCGAAGTACGTGACTGCGCAGGATCTGTGCGGAAAGAGTGTTGGAGTTGTCACGGCAACGGTCATCGCCGACATCATGCCGCATGCCGAAAGCGACAAGTGCAAGGAAAACGGCAAGGAGGGCATCACCGTCAAGGAATTCCCGACCGACCCCGAAGCCACCCAGGCGCTGCTGGCACATCAGGTCGATGCTCAGATGACCGACGGCGCTGTCGCCAAGATTGCCGTGGAGAAGTCTCGCAACCGTCTGGTCCTGAGCAGCGAGGAATTGATCTATCCCATCGCAGTGGGCATCGGCGTAAGCAAGGGCAACACCGCCATGCAAGATGCGGTGGCCGGGGCCATTGAAACCATGAAGGCCGATGGCAGCTACAAGGACCTGTTGGCCAAGTACAACCTCGAGCCGGTGGCTCCCGAGGTTCTCAAAGAGTCATTGAACCGGAAATAGGTGAGTGCCATGGTGTTTGATTGGGGATATACGTTTTCGTTGTTCCTGGATCCCGATCTTTGGAAGGGCGCCGGCGTCGTGGTCGCCTTGGCCGTCTTGTCATGGACGATCGCCAACGTCGCGGGAATCGGTTTGGCCCTCATGCGCGAATCGCGCAAGCGGGCACTGAATGTGATCGCCGGCCTCTACATCTGGCTCTTCCGGAGCCTGCCGTTGCTGGTTCTTCTGGTCTTTGCCTACAACATCCCACAGGTGTTCCCTGCCTCGCAGGTCATACTGGGTTCGTCGTTCAACGCCGCGTTGATCGCCATGGTCCTGCACGAGGCGGCCTACATGGCGGAGATCCACCGCGGCGGACTGCTCTCGGTCGGACTCGACCAACGTGAGGCCGCCAAGGCGCTCGGCCTGCGCTACGGGCAGTTCCAGCGCCGGATCGTGCTGCCGCAGGCATTCCGGATTGCACTTCCAACACTGGGCAATGAGTTCATTTCGATCCTGAAGCTCACGTCGCTTGCCAGCGTGATCTCGCTTCCGGAGATCCTGTTGGTGGGCCAGCGGCTTTTCACCCAGAATTTCCTGGTCCTGGAGACTCTGACAGCCGTCGCGGCCTTCTACGTCCTGCTGGTGACGGTCTTTGACCTGCTGCGAGCGGCGCTGGAACGCAAGCTGGACGTCACGCGCCGCCACACGAAGCTCGAGGGCGGCCCGGCAGAGATCGAACACCTGACGGCTCGGATTCGCGAACGCCACCCGCATGTGGGCGACAAGCTGGTGCGTGCAGAGGAGGTCACCAAGTCCTTTGGCGAAAACCAGGTCCTCAAGGGCGTGAATCTCGATGTCCACCGCGGAGAAGTTGTGGTCGTGATCGGGCCATCCGGTTCGGGCAAGACCACGCTCGTGCGTACCTTGAACCACCTGGAGCCACACGATGGCGGGCAGATCGTCGTCAACGGGGAAACCATCGGCTACCGGATAGATGGCGACGGACGGAAGCTGCCCCTGGGCGATGCCGCCATGGCCCAACAGCGTTCCAACATCGGCATGGTCTTCCAGCGCTTCAACCTGTTCCCCCACCTCAGCGTGCTGGAAAACGTCACGCTGGCACCGGTGCAGACCAAGCTGATGACTCAGGCGGAGGCCGACGAGTACGGCCGCGAGCTGTTGAAGCGGGTGGGCATGGGACAGCATAGTTCCAAGTACCCGCACCAACTCTCCGGCGGGCAGCAGCAACGCGTGGCCATCGCCAGAGCCCTGGCGATGAAGCCCTCGGTGATGCTTTTCGACGAACCCACCAGTGCACTGGACCCGGAGCTCGTGGCAGAGGTGCTGGATGTCATCGCGGGCCTGGCCAACGACGGCATGACGATGGTCATCGTGACCCACGAAATGAGGTTGGCCCGCGACGTCGCCGACTGGGTCGTGTTCATGGAGGAAGGCAACGTCGTCGACACCGGCTCTCCGGAACACATCTTCGGTCCGGACGGTTGCGATCGTGTCCAACGATTTGTCAAGCATGTCTCGGCGGGCGTTTAGCCGCTGATACGGCAGTGGGCGGCGTGGTGTTGGTTGCCACGCCGTCCACTGCCGTGTTTGCCCAAAACCGCCTAAGACAAAGCCTGAATGGTGTGAATCGGGAAGGGGATCCAATCGCGAGGAGCAGAGGCACACCGGACAAAGGACTTGCCCGGGTTTGTCCGCATGCAAAATAAACGCAAATCAGGGAACACCCGGCTAGCGAATTACGACGCGACGAGGATTCCGTCTTCGTCGCTCCACAGGGTGGCGCCGGGCCGGAAGACGACCCCGCCGAAATCCACGACGACGTCGACGGCACCGACCGAGTCCTTGGCGCTCTTGCGCGGGTTGGAACCCAGTGCCTTGATGCCCAGCTCGGTCTGCGCCAGTGCCACGCGGTCGCGGATGGCGCCGTTGATGACAACCCCCGCCCAGCCGTTCTTGACGGCGGCGGCGGCGATCATGTCTCCCATGAGGGCGGAATCCAGCGAGCCGGCCCCGTCGACGACCAATACCGCTCCGTCTCCGGGGGAGTTCAGCAGCGACTTGACCAGGCCGTTGTCACGGTAGCAGCGCACGGTGCGGATGGTCCCGGAGAACCGGGGGCGGGCGCCGAAGTCGTCAAGCTGCAGCGAGAGCGACTGCAGGGTTTCGTCGGCATCGAAAAGATCGCAAGTAGTGAAGCTCATGGGCCCAGCCTACGATTTGAGCGCGGAAAAACCGCGGGGTGTTACGCGTTATTCGCGCAACCCCCTTGGGGAACGCCCAGCCGCGGCCGCTCAGCCTTGGTACGGGGGATGGGACACTTGGCCGCTTTTCTAGATGAAGGTGTTGCGGCTGGTGCCGAGGGATTCGATCTCGGTTTCCAGCACGTCGCCGGGCTTGAGCCACGGGTGGCGGCCGGATTCGTTGCGGCGGCCCAGCGCGACGCCCGCCGGCGTGCCGGTGAGGATGACATCGCCCGGGCGCAGCTCGTTGAACACCGACAGGTAGGCGACCAGCGCCGCGGGGGAGAAGACCAGGTCGGAGGTCGAGTCCTCCTGGACCACTTCACCGTTGACCCGGGTGGTGATCTTCGCGCCCGGGGTGAAGTCATCGGCGCTGACCAGCCACGGGCCCAGCGGGGAGGCGGCATCCCAGCACTTTCCCTGCGTCCATTCGGCGGTGCGGCTCTGGTAGCCGCGCATGGAGACGTCGTTGGACACCGCGTACCCGGCAATGTGGTTTGCCGCCTCCGATTCGGCGATGCGGCGCCCCTTGGTGCCGATGACAATCGCCAGCTCGCCCTCCCAGTCGATCCGGTGGTCCTCGGCGGGAATCTCGATGTCGTCGTTGGCGCCGGTGAGCGAGGACGCGAACTTGGTGAAGACCGTCGGGAACTCGGGTTCCTTCTTGCCGACCTCGGCAATGTGGTTCCGGTAGTTTAGCCCGATGCAGTAGATCTTGGCGGGGTTCAGGACCAGCGGCGCATAGTCGGCCGAGGAAAGCGGGACGGCGGTGTCGATGGCGACCGCCGCGTCGAGTGCATCCATACGGGACTCGTCGGTTGCGGCGAGGAAGGCCCCGACATCGGTGAAGCCCGCGAGCTCGAAGGCCGCGTCGCCCTCGATGAGTGCGGCAAAGGTATGGTCGGTGGCACCGGCTCGGCGCAGCGTTGCAAGTTTCATGGAATCATCACATCACAGGTGCGCCTGAGCTGCGGAAAAGAAGACCAAGGTGTCCGCGCACCCTCTGTTTCCGGCGCGGCGGCGCCCGGCCAGGGCAACCCCGGCGGGGTGTCTAGGATGCTTGGGTGTTCCCCTCCGGAGTGCGGCGCAGGGCGCGGCCTGCCAGCGCGCCGGTTGGCCGGTGGTCGTCGATGGCGCAGACTCCGTTGACAAAGACGTAGTTGATGCCCGCGGCGGGCTGCCGGGGTTCGGTGTAGGTTGCCATGTCCAGCAGCGCATCCGGGTCGAAGACCACCAGGTCTGCGGCGTACCCGGCGCGCAGCAGGCCGCGTTCGGCCAGCTTGAGCCGGGCGGCGGGGCGCCCGGTGAGGTGGTGGACCATCTCCGGCAAGTCCATCAGGCCCAGGTCGCGGGCATAGTGGGAAATGAATCGGGGGAAGGTTCCCCAGCCGCGCGGGTGCGGCTTGGTGCCGACCAGCATGCCGGCGGATCCGCCGGTGTGGGTGCGGTGCTTCGTGATGGCCTGGACATTTTCCTCGTTGCCGACATGCAGCAGGACGCCAGTGGCCAGACGGTCTGCGGCCAGCACGTTGCAAAAGACCGTGAACGGTTCAACGCGTTGGATGCGGGCGATCTCCGCAATGGTCTGTCCGGCCAGCACATTCAGCTGCGGAGTCCCGACCGAGGCGATCTCGACTGAATCCCAGTCGACGGGCATCCCGTGGCCGCCGTCGGAGCCGTTGGCCTCCATGTCGTGGCGGATCTTCGCGGCCGTCGGATCGTCTTCCAGCCTGGCGATGACGGCCTCCGCGTCCCCTGCAGCGGCCCAGCCGGGCAGCAGCGACGCCAGGGAAGTGGCGCCGGACAGGTACGGGTAGGTGTCGCAGGTGATGTCCACGCCGGCCTCCAGCGCCGCATCAAGCATTGCCAGCAGTTCCGGGGCCTTGCCCTCGTTCGGGGCGAAGTCCATGGTGGCATGGGTCAGGTGCAATGCCACCCCGGTTTCGGCGGCGAGCGCGATCATTTGGGCGTAGGCGTCGAGGGCGCCGGCCCCGTAAGAGCGGTGGTGCGGCGCGTAGTATCCGCCGTAGGCCGCGACCGTGGCGCAGAGCCTTGCCAGTTCGGCTTCGCCGGCATACATTCCCGGGGTGTAGGTCAGCCCGGAAGACAAGCCCACGGCGCCCTGTTCCATGCCGTCGGCCACCAGCTTCACCTGGGCACTAAGTTGCTCGGGCGTCGGATCCCCCGGGCCCAGGCCCATGGCCAAGGCACGGATGGTGCCCTGCGGCAGCAGGTAGGCGGCGTTGACGCCGATGCCGGCATCCAGCCGGTCCAGGTACTCGCCGACCGTGCGCCACGAATATTCCAGGTCCGAGGGGTTCCCGTTCCACCCGGCGAGCTTCTGGCGCATTGCCCCAAGCGTGGCATCGTCCACCGGCGCGTAGGACAGGCCGTCCTGGCCGAACACCTCGGTTGTCACGCCCTGGGTGAGTTTGGCCGGGTGTTCCGGGTGCAGCAGGATCTGCAGTTCTGAGTGTCCGTGCATGTCGATGAAACCGGGACTGGTGATCAGCCCCGCGCCGTCGATCACCCGGGTCGTCCCGGTCGCGTCGGGGTAGCCGCCCGGGGGCAGGATCGCGGTGATCTTGCCGTGTTCAAGTACCACGTCCCCGAGGTAGGCGGGGGCGCCGCTTCCATCGATGACGCGGGTGTGGGTGATGACGGTGGGTTGGGGACGGGGGCGCACTGGCTCGCTGCTCATAGGAAGGAGGGATCGATCGGGCGTCGGAGGCTGGCGGAGCGGAGGTTCAAAACTTCTCCTTGCTGTCGGCTGCATTCCCCGATTGCGCATGCTTCAACTCTTGCAGCGGGAAGCCGCACCCATGTTCAACAGGGGCCCGAAATACGGAGCAAGAACATGGTGCGCAACCCTCGGCGGAGCCCAAAGGGGAATCTGAATTCTTGAGGGTACTGACGCGAGTCTATGCCGCGGAGGGGAAACGACGGCCGTATTCACTCCGGCGAGTGTCGCGCCGCTTTCAACCACCGAGCGGTTCCACCGCGCCGCCGCAGGAAATCGGGCCTGGGTGCTAGATCCCTGGTGACCACTTGGGACACCGACGGTGCGACGCCCGGATGCACCGCCCGGACCCTTGAAAACATGCCGGTGTTTCGCGCCGGCAGCGTAGGGCGGGACGGTTTTGCCTAGCAGGGCAGCGACTTTGGCAGGTTCAGTGGGGTCTTTTTAATGGCTCCGTGCCCGTCGGCACCACGATATGCACGGCAAAGATTGACCTTCTTCTTGCCCAGCCGATCCCGAATCTGCGCAATCGAATTCGGGCTAAACCCGTACCAGTGCATGTGCATGAGCACGGTCTCACCGCGGCCGGCTGCGGCGGCCCTCGAGATGGTGATTTTCTTGCTTTTGACGTCCATGTCCCGTGTGGTGCGTGTCCATGTCCAGATGGACATGTGAGCTTTCTTGAAGGCGCAACGTACGTTGTCATTGATGGCGCCATAGGGCGGACGGCCAACGTTCGTCGCTATGCCGCCGCGGGTGAGTTCCTTGGCGCCGGCGGCACACGACAGGGCACGCATGTCCGGGTGCGTGGCGGTATGGCTGATGATCCATTGGCCCTTGGCACGGGCCATCTCTGCAATGTCCACGCCGTACTTCTTCTTGAACTTTTTCAAACAATTTCCTGTCGGGGCAATCACCAACCCGATATTGCGCCCTGCCGCATAGTCCAGGACGGACTTGTACCCCTTCAGGTTCAGTGGGCAATCGTCATAGGTGAGGATGACGCGGTTCGTCCGATTGTGCCCGCGGTGTACGTCGAACTTTTGGGAAGGTGCCTGCTCCAGCGTCACAACAAATTTATGGCTCACCCATCCGGTCCGGGATTTGTACTTCACTTTGTACCAACCATTTGTCGCCCGTTGTAGCGGGGAAAGCAAACTTCCCCGCGGGATCGTCAGCACTACCTTTGAATTCGCATTAGCACTTTTTCTAAGGTTGAGGGCTGCCGTGGTTTCCATCTTGGCCGGGGCCTCGGCTGTTACCGCAGTCGCCGGACCCGTGAACAAGATCTCCCTGCCAGGTTTCTGGTGAAGTGCCACAAGAGCGTGTGCCATGCGCGGTGCGGACACCCCGGAGGTTCCAATCATGCCCATGCAAAGCGCAAGGACGCCGAGCACCCTCAGTGTATGCCTTCTCATCTGCGATAGTCGCTTCACAGAATCCCCAAAAAGTATGCTGGCCACTGTTCGGAGGTCCTGTCTCGCCGAACCAGCAATTCGAAGCCATAGCAGCGCCTACATCGCTCGCGTTCTCCATGCTCGTCACCACCCATGCGGCCACGAATTCCTGCTGTTTCCGGGGCTGCCGGCTCTGTCTAATAGACGCCGCGGACGGCCTACCCCTAAGCGGGGCGCTGGCTGCTGCGGCTTTGGAGATGTACTGATGCCTTGCATCTACCGAACCAGGCGCGAGGGATTTCCCTCGGTGAACGAGGCTCGTGAGAGCCAGGGTTAGGCGCAAGCGGGAAAAGCTTGTTTTGGCCGGAGCGGGACAGCAGCTCAACCTGACCTTCAACCCTCCTTCCGCTTTGTTGATAACCCTTGGAAGCGCTTTGGGCTCAAAAGTAAATGTTAAATCTGCGCACCTAAAATTAATATTGATAAATTGGTTCAATATTCTTGGAATTTGAACCAGCAAATAACGGCCGGTTTGACTGCGCGGAAATCGGTTGCCGTCTCGTTGCTGTTAGCCGGAGGGGTGAAAAGTCTTGATTAATTTATGGACTATTTGGAATCGCACGGGAACACTTGAAGGCAATATCGGAGTCCGCCGATGCTGTGGATGCGCGATTCTTTGAAAGTGGACTTCCTTCCACTGGAGGCCTTTGTTTCGGAAGACTCCGCAGATGGCCTGATGTGGGCGGCTGTTGCACGAGACGGCTGCAAATGTCGGAGGGAGCACTTCGATCATCGTGATGACTAGTATGACCTCGACCTTGAGCCTGGATTCCCCAGCGCGCAACCGGCGCACCGGTGAGAGCGAGTAAAAACACTTTGGTCTGATCAGATACGAGATTTCATCGAGGCCGATGGAAATCTGGGCACTGGAGCAGGGTGCGAGGCCTCCGGGGCGCCAGCCTTCACGGTGTCGGATGCGTGTCGGCGGCGTTGGTTTTCTATGTGGTTTCCGGCGCGGAATCAGCCGGTTGCGCAACCCGGTATCCCGTCCGGGACGGGCGGGCGAATGGCGAAACCGGCTGGGTGTCGGCTGGTGTTCACCTGCGTGCCGCATGTGGAAAACTCTGTAAAACCATCGATATTTCAAAATATTCTGTGGTGATATTCGTCATTATCTCAAAGTGCGAACAGATGACTAGTGAGGGACTATTTTTCATCGAACAGCGTCAATTACAAACTAATCACAGTATTGTCTAAGGGCGCTCTCAGTTGGATATGAGACAGGCAATCAGGTTATGTTTGGCCAGTATCCTAGGTCCGTTGGGCCTAAGAGAGCGCGCTACGTAACCTAAGTGAAGCAGGTCTTGATGTGTTTGAATTTGTTGGCGAAAGATACCGCCAAATATTGTTTGCCTCCTGGCAGCATTTTTCCCTCGTTGTGCAGTGTCTAATCCTCGCAACGCTGATCGCCGTGGGAATCGCGGCACTGGTTTACCGCAGTAAGACCCTGTCATCACTGGCGAACGGGGTGTCGGCCATCGGCCTGACGATTCCGTCCTTTGCCGCCATCGGCTTGTTGATTGCGCCATTCGGGTTCGGTGTGACCCCGGCCGTGATCGTCGTGGCCTTCTTCGCTGCGCTCCCCATCCTCCGCAACGCCATCGTGGGGCTGGCCGGAATATCACCGGCAACGGTTGAAGCTGCACGGGGCATCGGCATGAGCCGCATGCGCACGCTGGCCACCGTCGAACTCCCGATGGCCTGGCCCATCATTCTCTCCGGGATCCGGGTATCGGCCCAGATGGTCATGGGCGTGGCCGCAATTGCCGCCTATGCGCTGGGCCCCGGGCTCGGCGGATTCATCTTCTCCGGCCTTTCCCGCTTGGGCGGCGCCAAGGCCTTCGAATCGGTCTTGGCCGGCGTCATCGGCGTGGTCATCCTGGCCCTCATTCTTGATCTCATTTTGCTCGGCATCGGCCGACTAACCACCCCGCGAGGTATTCGTGTCTGAAAACACCGGCGCCGTCACCGGCGCATCAATCTTGCTTGATGAAGTCACCAAGCAGTACCCCGGCCAAATCAAGCCGGCCGTCGGCGGACTCACCCTCGAAATCCCTGCCGGAAGCATCGTCATGTTCGTCGGCCCCTCGGGTTGCGGCAAGACGACCACTCTGAAAATGATCAACCGCCTGATCGAACCGACCGGCGGAAAGATCGTGATCAACGGCGAAGACGTGACCAAGATGGACGGCGACACGTTGCGCCGCCGCATCGGCTATGTCATCCAGGCCGGCGGGCTCTTCCCGCACATGACGGTCGCGGCAAACATTGCAATCGTGCCCAAGATGCTCGGCTGGAACAAAGCCAAGATCGCCGCACGCGTCGATGAACTGCTCGAACTTGTATCCCTTGATCCGGCAATCTACCGCGACCGCTACCCCAAGGAACTCTCCGGCGGCCAGCAGCAGCGAGTTGGTGTGGCCCGCGCGCTGGCCGCAGATCCTCCGGTGTTGCTCATGGACGAGCCGTTCGGCGCCGTGGATCCCATCACCCGCCAACGCCTGCAGGATGAATTGCTGAACATCCAGTCCGAGGTCCAGAAGACCATCGTGATGGTCACCCACGACTTCGACGAAGCCGTGAAGCTGGGGGATTGGATTGCCGTCTTCGATGAGGGCGCACAGCTGGTCCAGTACGATTCGCCCGAACGGATCCTGGCCAACCCCGCCAACGAATTCGTGGAGAACTTCATCGGCTCGGGTGCCGGCCTCAAGCAGCTGACCCTGACCAAGGTCCACGAGGTCGAGCTCATGGACGCAGTCACCGCCCAGCCCGGCGAGTTGGCCAGCGACGTGCTCTCCCGCATTCAGGGCGCGGGCGCTTCCCACGCCGTGATTCTCGATTCCCGTAGCCGCCCGGTGCGCCGGCTCAACCGTCGCCAGCTCTCCAGGCTGCAGCTGATCGATGACACCATCGACGAGTCAATGCCCGTGGTGGGCGACCGGGCGACGCTGAACGATGCGCTGGACACCATGCTGGTTGCCAGCTCGGAATCCGCAGTGGTCACCGGCCGCCGCGATGTCTTCCGCGGCGTGATCAACGTGAAGACCATCATGGAAGCCATCGCCCAGGCCAATGCCATGGCGGAGGCCGCTGCCGGCGACGCCCCGGTTGGCCTGAACTCCGGCGCCATCCCGGCATTGGCCGTGGCAAACGCCGTTGCCGCCGAGGCCTCGCAGTCGAGGGACAACCTTGAGCAACCGGTGAGCGCGGAGGAACCACGATGAGTGCCGCCGCAGCAACCGCGCTAACAACCATGCCCGCCAAACCGGTTGAGCGCCCGTGGCGTGCACTGGGCCTGCAATTGCTGGGAATCCTGGCGGCGCTTGCCGCCGTGGTTGTTTGGCTGGCAGCCTCCGACCTGAGCGAGACCGAGCGCACCACGCTGGACCCGGCGACCCTGTGGGGATACACGGTCGAGCACCTGCAACTGACCTTGATGGCTGCGGTCATCGTGCTGGTGATCGCCATTCCGCTGGGCATCGTGCTCACCCGGCCCTCCATGCGCCGCTTCACCAACCCGGTCATGGCCGTGGCCAACATCGGCCAGGCGGCCCCGGCCATCGGCCTGGTTGTCATCCTGGCCTTCTGGATCGGATTCGGCTACTGGGCCGCGGTCATCTCCTTGGTCGCCTACGCGATCCTGCCGGTGTTGACCAACACCATGGTGGGGCTGAGGCAAGTGGATGAGCGGCTGGTTGAGGCCGGCCGCGGCATGGGCATGAGCTCCATGGCCGTGCTGTTCAAGGTCGAGCTGCCGCTGGCCGTTCCGGTCATGCTCTCCGGCATCCGCACCGCACTGGTGCTGCTCGTGGGAACCGCGACGCTGGCAGCCTTCATCAACGGCGGCGGGCTGGGCATCCTGATCACCACCGGGGTGAACATGAACCTCACCGTCGTGCTGATTGCGGGGTCCCTGCTGGTGGCGCTGCTGGCCTTGCTCATCGACTGGCTGGGCCGTGTCTTCGAGCAGCTGGCCCGCCCGAAGGGATTGTAGAAATGATGTTTGGAAAATTGTTCACAGCGGCCACCTTGGTGGCCGCGGCCGGCGTCCTGCTGACGGGCTGCGGGTTGGCTCCGGCCGCGTCCTACGTGCCCGAGGCCGGGCCCGGAAGCATTGCCCCGCTGGACGGTTTGCCCGAGAATGCGCGCCTGACGGTGACCAGCAAGGCTTACACCGAACAGCTCGTGTTGGGCAAGATCGCCGTGCTGGCCGCGCAGGCCGCCGGATTCAAGGTCACCGACCTGACCGGCGTTCCCGGTAGCCAGCCCGCCCGCGAGCTGCTCCATTCCGGCCAGGCAAACATGATGTGGGAATACACCGGCACCGCGTGGATGACCTACCTTGGCCACGAGGAAGGCATTGCCAACCAGAAGGAACAGTGGAAAAAGGTCCACGACCAGGATCTGGGCAACGGGATGACCTGGGGCAAGCCTGCGCCCATGAACAACACCTATGCCATGGCCGTGCGTTCGGAAGCCGTCAAGAAGCTCGGCGGAATCACCAAGATGTCGCAGTTGAAGGATCTGCCGGCCAAGGACCGGACGTTCTGCGTCGACGCGGAGTTCAACTCCCGCTCCGACGGCCTGAACCCGATGCTTGAGCACTACGGGCTCAAGCGTGGAGACGCCAAGTCTGTTCCGGACTCGAACGTCGGGGTCTATGACACCGGTGCGATCTACAGCGCCACCGATGCGGGCAACTGCAACTTCGGCGAGGTCTTCACCACCGACGGGCGTATCCAGGCACTGGATCTCACGATCCTGGAAGACGACCTGGGCTATTTCCCCGCCTACAACGTGGCGCCCGTGTTCAACGGCAAGTTCCTCGATCAGTACCCGGGCATGGCGGACGTGTTTGCCAAGATCGCCCCGCTGCTGACCGACAAGGAACTCCGGGCCATGAACCTGGAGGTGGACGTCAAGGGGCGCGAGCCCGCCGATGTCGCCTTCGACTGGATGGTCAAGGAAGGCTTCATCTCCAAGCCTTGATGTCGGGTTCAAACAAAGCAACCGGTGCGGGTTGGTTTCACGTGAAACCAACCCGCACCGGTTGCTTTGCAATGCTGTGCCTGCCCTCGAGCGAAAAGGCGATCTAGGATGGGCAGATGACCAACCTAGCCAAACGGCCACCTTGCTACGGCGTTGTGCTTGCCGCAGGATCCGGCTTGCGGCTGGGCCGCGGCCCCAAGGCACTGTTGGTGAAAAGCAACGGCGAAACCCTTCTGGACTCGGCGGTCCAGGCCCTGGTTCGTGGGGGATGCGAGCACGTCGTGGTGGTGCTCGGCGCCGAAGCACAACGCGTTGCCGCACAACTGCGTGACGGCGAGGCCACGGTGCTGGTCAACGAACATTGGTCCACCGGGATGGGTTCCTCATTCGTGCTGGGGATGGGCGCGGTTCCCCCCGGGGCCAGTGCCCTGATAGCGCTGGTGGACCAGCCCGGCATGGATGCCGAACTGGTCCGCCGGTTGATATCGGCCCACCGCCCCGGACGGATCACCGCCGCAGGCTATCGCCAGGGAACCGAACCCCCGAGGCGCGGGCACCCGGTGCTGTTCGCACCGGAGCACACGCAACCGGCAGCAGCTGCTGCCACCGGCGATGCGGGGGCCCGCGCCTACCTGGCCGCGCACCAGGGGCTTATCGACCTCATCGATTGTTCGGATCTGGACACGGGATCAGACGTTGATACCCCCTTGGACCTCCACCTGCTCGGTGGACACTAGCGGCGGAACCTTGCCCGCCGCCCGAAGGGCAAGATAGATGTCGTCGCGACGAATCGGGGTCCTGGTGAACCGAATGCCCGTTGCATCGCGCACGGCGTTGGCGAGCGCCGGAGCCACCGGATTGAAGGGGCTTTCGCTCATGGACTTGGCTCCGCGCGGACCCAACGCATCGGTGGTTTCGGCAAAGTAGATTTCGCTTCGAGGCACGTCGGCAAATGTTGGAATGTGATACTGCCGCAGCACATCGGTTTCGACCTTTCCGCCATCATCGATGAGCACCTCCTCGTAGAGGGCCGCACCGAGTGCCTGGGCGATGCCGCCCTCGATCTGGCCCCGGCACTGCCTGGGGTTGACCACGACACCCGCGTCCGCTGCCTGGACGCTTTGCAGGATGCGCAGTTCCCCGGTGCGCGAATCAATGGCAACCCGGAAGCCGTGGACGTTGAAGGCGACCGAGCGGGGTGTGCCACCCCACCGGCCTTCGGCCCAATGCCGCCGGGCCGGGCTGGCCGCGGCAAGGATGTCTGCATGGGGAACAAGCATTCCTGCGCAGGAAACTCCCTCGGGGACAAGCACGCACTCCTCGACGGGGATCCCGCTGAGCTCCGCCGCCACATCCCGAAGCTGCAGGGCCAGGGCCTGCGCCGCGGCAAAGGTTGCCTTGCCGGCCACAACGGTTCCGGCCGAACCAAACGCACCCGTGTCGTGCTCGGTGAGCCCGGTGTCTGATTGCCGCAGGACCATCGATGCGGCGGTGGTTCCCAGCGCATCGGCCGCCAACTGCGTGTGCACGGTGGAGGTGCCGTTGCCGAACTCGGCGGTGCCGACCTTCAACAGGAAGCTGCCATCGCCCAGGGACTCAATGGTGGAATGCGAGTAGTGGCCGCGCGGGGGAACCGTGGCGATCATGGACAGGGCGGTGCCCTCGCCGATGAGCCAGTGTTCGTCCAGTTCGCGTCCGTCGGCACCGCGTTCGGCGCCCCTGGCCAGGGCGGTCCGGGCCAGTTCGACGCACTGGTCAAGCCCGTAGGAACCGTAGAGGAGGTCGTCCTCTGGCTCGTCATGGAGCGACAGCATCGGGTCGCCCTCGCGCAGCATGACGTTTGCCCTGAATGCCAGCGGATCCAGGCCCAGTCGCCTGGCGAGTTCATCCAAGGCCGATTCCACGGCGAAGATCGTCTGGCTCAGGCCATAGCCGCGGAAGGCCCCGGCCGGCACCGTATTGGTGTACACGGCGGCGGCGTCCACCCGCTTGTTGGCTGTCTTGTACACGGCAACGGACTCGGAACAACCATGGAACATGACCCCCGGTGCGTGGTTGCCGTAGGCCCCGGTGTCGGTGAGGACCTCGATGGCCAGGGCCGTGAGCTCGCCGTTCTTGTTTCCGCCCACGCTGACCTTGACGTTGAAGGCATGGCGGGTGGTGGTGGCCGTCAGGACCTCGCTGCGCGTGAGCTCAAGCTGCACCGGGCGGCGTAGCCTTGTCACGGCCAGGGCGACCACGTCCTCGACCAGGACCTCCTGCTTTCCGCCGAAGCCTCCGCCGACGCGGCCGGCAACAACCCGTACCGAGTCATGCGGCAGGCCAAGGATCCGTTCAAGCGTGCGCTTGACCAGGAACGGGACCTGCGTCGAGGTGCGCACGGTGAGGATCCCCGCGTCGTCGAACCACCCCGTCGCGGCGTGCGTTTCAAGCGAGACATGCTGCACGCGCTGGGTGTTGAAGGTTTCGGTGTAGCTGACGTCGCTTTCTCGCAGGGCCGCGTCCACATCACCCATCTCGTGGTGGACCTCGACCACGATGTTGCGGGACGTGTCGGCAATGCGCGAGGCGGCGGGCTTGCCGGCGTGGATCGCCGGTGCGCCGTCGGCGATCGCCTCGAACGGGGAGAAGACCGCCGGCAGCATCTCGTAGTCGACCCGCAGCGCCCTGACTCCGGCCTCGGCGATGGCCACGGAGTCGGCAACGACAGCCGCGACGCGCTGTCCCTTGAAGCGCACGACGGGATCGAATATGCGTGAGTCGTCAGGATCGTCCTCGATGAGTTCGTGCTGCGCGGCCGAGAAAAGCACACCCGGATCGTCCACGTGGCTCAGCACCGCATGCACGCCGGGAATGGCCAGCGCGGCGCTGGCGTCGATGTGCAGGATGCGCGCGTGGGCGTGCGGGGAGCGGGCCAGTTTCATGTGCAGCAAGCCGGGCAGCTCTTCGGCGGGAATGTCCAGGGTGTAGCGGGCCTGGCCCGTCACGATGGCGTTGGCCGCGGGGGCCGGGGTATTGCTTCCCACGGGGCCCGACGCGGCGGGATCGGAGCCGTCCAGGGCGCATTTTTCCTCCGGCGGATGCGAACAGGCATCCCCGTCGCGTCCCAGCACGGCATCCTCGATGGCCCGGTAGCCGGTGCAGCGGCAGAGGTTGCCCTTGAGGTTCCGGGGCAGGTCCTCCAGCTGCTTGTCATCGAATGTCGAGGCCGTCATGATCAGCCCGGCGGTGCAGAAACCGCACTGGAACCCCTGGGCCCTGGCCACCTGCTCCTGCATGGGTGCCAGCGATCCGGCGGTGCCCTGGACCGCGGCGAGACCCTCGATGGTGGTGACCTCGTGCCCCTCGGCGCGCACGGCCGGGTAGATGCACGAATGAACCGGAACCGAATCGACATGGACGGTGCAGGCGCCGCAGTCCCCGCCGTCGCAGCCCTTCTTCACACCCAGTGCGCCCTCGGAACGCAGGAAGGTGCGCAGGCATTGCCCCGGCTCGGGGGTGGTTTCGGCCGGCTTCCCGTTGATATGGATGGACATGGACTCAACCTTCGATCGGGCCGCGGGTCGCGGGCAACAGCTCGGCAAGGACTTCCAGGCCCAGGCGATGGGTCATCTCCTCGCGCCACCGCGTGCGGCCGTGGATGTCGTCGTGATAGGCCTCCGGGGCAATGCGGGACTTCAGCTCGGCCAGAAGTTCCGTGGGGCGTGGGTGGTGGCCGGCTGCAAAACGCAGCTGGACGGGGCGCTTGGTGGATCCGCTGACGGTGAGCGTGAACAACCCGTCGTCATCGACGCGTCCGATGACCATCACCCCCGTGCGGCCGAGGTTCGAGAGCGAGAGCCGGCGGAACGCCGTGCGGGCCCGCAGTGCATGGGCCGGAACATGCAGCGAGCGGATCAGCTCCCCGGGTCCCAGGGTGTTGCTGCCGTTGCCCGTGACAAGTTCCGCCACCGGCTGGCGGCGCAGGGCCCCGGCGGGTCCGTGGATTTCGGCAACGGCGTCCAGCGCCGAGCACAGGGAGATGATCGGCCCGGCCGGCAGCGAGGTGGCAATGTTGCCGCCCATCGTCGAAAGGTTCCAGACCTTGAATGAAGCAACAAACGCATCGCAGGCGGGCCGAACCAGCTCCATTGCCTTCCAGCCGTCCGGCAGGGCGGGGTCCCCGGGCAGGGCGTAGAGCTCGGCGATGGTGCAGGTCGCGGCGAACTCGATGCCGTCCTCGCGCACCGTGATTGCCTTCCACCCCGCGGTGGTGATGTCCAGCAGCCGGGTCAGCGTCTGGGATCCGTAGGAAAAGAGCACGGTGCCCCCGGCGAGCCAGGCGTCCCCGTCGCGGTATTGGTCCGGGTCGGTCGTGGGAACCACCGCTTCGATGGTGTTCATGTCCATGCCGGGTCCTCCTGTGTCATGGTCTGGCCGGCAGCCGCGGGCTTGGCTCGGGAGCGGGACTGCGGGCGGGAGTGGATGGACCCGGATCGGGTGTTCAACGGACTCATGGTGGCGTGCTCGGAGCGGCTGGCGATGATTTCGGCGGCGATGCTGATCGCCACCTCTGCCGCGGTTCCGGCCTGCAGGTCAAGCCCGATCGGTGAGTGCAGCCGGGCAAGTTCCTGCTCGGAAACCCGTTCCCCGCGCAAGGCGAGCATGCGTGCCTCGTGGCTGCTTCGTGAACCCATGGCTCCAATGTAGGCAACGGGTTGGCGCAGCGCGAGGGTCAGCAGGGGGATCTCGAACTTGGGGTCGTGCGTCAGGATGCACAGCACCGTGCGCGAATCGATGCGTCCCGCGGCGATCTCGGCCGCCAGGTATTCGTGCGGCCACACGGTGGAAATCTCGTCGGCGGTGTTGAAGCGCGGCTGCAGCGTGAACGCGGCGCGGGGATCGCACAGGGTGCTTTGGTAGCCCAGCATCGGGGCGAGCTTGAGCAGTTCCTCGGCGAAGGTGTTGGCGCCGAAGACGATCATGCGCGGCGGGCTGAGCCGGGACTCGACGAGCAACTCGATCGGGGTTTCGGCACAGGAAGCCCCCTCGCCCTCAAGGCCCACGATGCCCGTGCGTCCGCCCGCAACAAGCTGGAAGCTGAGCGTTGCGGCCAGCGAGCTGGCGTTTTGGCCGACCACCGGGGCCAGGAGCTCGGCGAGGTCGTGGAGGCCCAGCTGCGCCGGGTTGGGAACCAGCACCGATCCGGTGGAGCCGATGTCGATCCGGCGGATCAGTGCCACGGGATCCGTGGCGTGGAATGTTGCCAAGAGGTCCAGCACTTCGTGCATGGACGAATCCGGCGCAAAGGGTGCAATGTGCACGTCGATTTCGCCTCCACAGGTGAGACCGACGGCGAAGGCGTCGGTGGGTGAATAGCCGTAGTGTTCGCGGCGTTCGCGGCCGTCTTCGAGTGCCTCAAGTGCGGCGGCATGGACCGCGCCCTCCACGCATCCGCCCGAGAGGGAAGACGTCGTCGAACCGTCGGCATGGATCAGCATCGAGGTGCCGATGGGGTGCGGGGTGGAGCCGGTGGTGCCCACGATGGTGGCTACGGCGAATGAATTGCCGGTAGCCACCATCGCGGTGTCCAACCCCGAATGGAGATTGAGCATTGAGCAACGTCCTTCGTGAAGGTCCTTCAAGAAGCCCAGGGGCTAGGCGCCCAGCAGCAGGGAGATGGGTCCGCGCGCGAAGTAGACCAGGAAGCCGGCCGAAACCACCCACATCAGCGGGTGGATCTTCGATCCGCGTCCGGCCAATGAATTGATCAGCACCCAGGAGATGAATCCGACGCCGATGCCGTTGGCGATCGAGTACGTCAGCGGCATGGTCACCAGGGTGAGGAATGCCGGCATGCCCACGGAGAAGCGCTTGAAGTTGATCGCGCGGATCTGCCCGGCCATCATGGTGCCCACCACCACCAAGGCGGATGCGGCCACCTCGATGGGGACCACCGATGTCAGCGGGGTCAGGAACATGGCACCCAGGAACAACATGCCGGTGACCACCGAGGCCAGTCCCGTGCGTGCGCCTTCCCCGATGCCTGCCGCCGAATCCACATAGACGGTGTTGGAGGAGGTGCTTGTCATGCCGCCGAACACGGCGCCCATGCCCTCGACAACGAAGGCCGACTTGATGCGGGGGAATGTGCCGTCCTTGCGGGAAACGTTGGCGCTCTTGGCAAGGCCCGTCATGGTTCCCATGGCGTCGAAGAAGTTGGTGAACACCAGGGTGAAGACCAGCATGGTCGCGGCCAGCGGGCCAATGCGTGAGAACGCGCCGAACATATCGAACTGCCCGACGATGGAGAAATCGGGGATGGAGAGGATCTGTCCCGAAAGCTCGGGAACGTTCAGGTGCCAGCCGCCGGGGTTCGCCTCGCTGGCGGCCCCGATGCGCAGGATCTTTTCGGCAACGACGGCCAGGATGGTGGTGGCGATGATGCCGATCAGCAACCCGCCCTGGACCTTGCGGGCCACCAGCCCGCCCATGAGCACCACGCCGATGACGAAGACGATGGTGGGGAATGCGGAAATGGAACCGTCGGTGCCCAACTGAACCGGCGGGCCGGCCGGCGTGCGGGTGACGAAGCCCGAATCAACGAACCCGATGAAGGTGATGAACAGGCCGATGCCGACGGTGATTGCCGCCTTCAGGTCCTTGGGAATGGCCCTGAAGATGGCTGTCCGGGCACCCGTCAGCGCGAAGATCACGATGACGATGCCGTTGAGCAGGACCAGGCCCATGGCCTCGGGCCAGGTGACATCGCCGATGACGGAGACTGCCAGGAAGGAATTGATGCCCAGTCCCGCGGCGAGCCCGAAGGGCAGGTTCGCCACCAAGCCGAAGACGATGGTCAGCAGGCCGGCCGTCAGGCCCGTGGCCGCGCCGACCGCCGCGGCGGGAAGGAAGTTTCCCGCTACGTCCACGGGGGCTGCGTCGGGGCTGAACCCGCCGAGGATCAAGGGGTTGAGCACCACGATGTAGGCCATGGTGAAGAAGGTGACGATGCCGCCACGGATTTCCCGCTTGACCGTCGATCCGCGTTGGGTGATCTTGAAGGTGCGTTCCAGCATCGACCCACTGGCGAGGACCGGTGGTTCGGTTGTTGCCGGTTGGGTCTGCTCGTGGTTCGTGTTGACGATGGTCATCTGACTCGCCCTGCCTAGTACTCGACGCGAGTTTCGAGCGCGGACCAAAGGGTGAAGGGCTCGAGGTGGTCGAACCCGTCGTCGGGGACCCGGTCCACCGGCATGAGCCTGGCGCGGTCGGCCGCGTCGCCCTCGAAGAATTCGTAGAAGGCGGCATCGTCGAATCCGGCGTCTGCCGCGTCGTGCCGGTTGGCGGCAAAGACCACGCGTGAGACGCGCGCCCAGAGGGCCGAGGCCAGGCACATGGGGCATGGCTCGCAGCTGGTGTAGAGAACGGCTCCACTCAGGTCGAAGGTGCCCAGGGACGAGCAGGCGTTGCGAATGGCAGTGACTTCGGCGTGGGCAGTGGGGTCATTGTTTGCGGTGACCCGGTTGACTCCCTCGAAGCGTGATCCGTCGGCGGTGACGATCAGGGCGCCGAAGGGACCTCCGGCATTGCGGACATTTTCCGCGGCGATTGCCACGGCTGCGGCAAGGTGGTCCGTTGAAACAGTGGTGCTAAACATGGTGGCGACTTCCTTATGCTCCAGACAAAGTGCTGGATCGGTGTCGCCGATGGTTTGTTTCCCGAGGCGACCGTCCGCAGCTTCGAAATGGCTGATGGATTAGTAGCGCCTGGTAGATAACTTCCCGACCGGGAAGCCCGCCTTTGGCAAACACCAAGATAGCAAGATCCTGTGACCTGCGCCACTGATTCTGTGGAAGTTTTTATCTGCATCGTGAAATTATTCGAAAAATTTCGGCCCGGCGGTGAAGCGACGTGTTCGGGGCAGGATGGGATTTTTGCCGCCGTTCCTCACGTCGGAGGCGGTGTTCAAGTAGTCGAAATATCCACTGATATGACTGTATGCAGAATGCAAAGCGCCCCCGGATCAGCGATCCGAGGGCGGCGGTGAAGCGGTGGTGAATGCAGTCAGGCTTGTTTGGCGGAGCCCACGGCAGTATGTAACTTTTTGGCCAAGATTACGGCGTGCCACACGAGTGCGTAGGCCACCAGCGCCACAACCAAGGCGGCCCCGCCGCGCGTGATGGTGGTCCAGAGGAACGTCTCGGGAGTGAATGCGGCGCCGGTGGAGAGTTCCCCGACCACCGCGATGCCGGCGACGGCCAGGGCGGGAATTGCGAGCACCAGTGACAGCAGTGCCAGGCGCAGGCCGGCGCCCTTCGGATTGCCGGCGTTCTCCGGAGCGGGGGTGGCTTTCACCCGTTTCCGGTACCAAAGCGCCAAGAGCACAAGTCCGGCCACCGTGCTGCCGTGCTGCAGGACGCGATAGATCGGCACACCGGCGATCGGCTGCGCGGCCAGGAACGGAACCTGTTGGACCATCCAGCCGTAGGAGTGGGTGAACGAGTCCCAGACAATGTGCGTGGCCAGGCCCAGGAGCAGCGAATAGAACGTCCACAGGGCAATGCGCGCGCTGCTTGGCCGTCGACCGCGCGTCGCTTCCTTGTCCGGAACCCATGCATCTGGAACTGCCCAGCGAACCGGCTGGGCCACGAGCCATAAAACTGCGGCGAGCAGCAGCGCCAGCGGGAATCCAACGGTCAGGATCTGCGCCAGATCGTGCGAGTTGCTGCCGTTGACCAGCGGTTCGTACCAGGAGCCGCTGGTGACCGGGACCTTGAGGAAGTAGGGGACATCCGGGGCCATGGCCCCGGCGACAAGCGCGATCGGGACGAAGGGCTGGCGCAGGAACGGTAGGACGGCGGCCGGGTGGGCCAGTGTGAATGGCAAGAGAATCCTCGAGAGTCGTTTCAGAGCCCACGGTGCAGCGAGGAATCGATGCGAATGGGTTCGCCCTTAAGCCTAGTCGCAGCCGCCGACATGAGGTGCCGCATCTGATGTTGGCGCCAACACGTCTGCCCGGCCCGCCCAGGAAGGCGCCGACGGTGCTAGGAAGCGCGGGTGATCAGTGCGTCGGTGGCGGCGTTGGACGACGAAAGGATGTTGGCCGTGTCGATGATCATGCGCTGCATGGCCTGGGCCGCCCGCGTCAACGTCACGTCGTTGCGGTGGGCCAGGCTGATCGAGCGTGCGAGCCGGGGTTCTGAGAGTCGCACTGAGCGCAGTCCGGGTCGATCCACAAGGACCATGGCCGGAACCACCGCGACGCCAAGCCCGCGTTCCACGCACCGGAGCACCGCATCCATTTCGGCCCCCTCGAGGACCACCTTCGGGGTGAGTCCCGCGTCGTGGAAGGCCAGCATGGTGGCGGCCCGCAAGTCGTAGCTTTCGTGGAAGGTGATCTGCGGCAGTGCCGCCAGTTCCTTGAGCGTGAGCGACTGGGCGCCCTCCAGGACTGGGCTGTGGATCGCCGAGATGACCACAAGTTCCTCGGTCAGCAGCGGGATCCGCTGCAGGCTGGCGGATGCTGTCGAGCGATCCTCCGACGTGGTGATCAGAGCAAGATCGAGGGCCCCGCCGGCAAGTTCCTCCAGCAGGCCGCGCGACCCGCGCTCGGTCAGGTGCAGGTCGATGCCCGGATACTTCGAGTGGAACGAGGTCAGGACCTCGGCCACCAGGCTGATGCACAGCGTTGGGGTGGCACCGAGGCGCACCCGTCCCTTGTTCAGGCCGGCCAGTTCCTGCATCTCGTAGCGGACGGTGTCCGCGTCGGCGAGCATGCGCTTGGCCAACGGAAGGAGGGATTCGCCGGCGTCCGTCAGTGTGATGTTGCCCCGGGCGCGGTGAAAAAGCGCGGTGCCGAGGTCCGATTCCAGTGTGGAAATCTGCCTGCTGAGCGAGGGTTGGGCCAGGTGGAGATGCGCGGCGGCGCGCGTGAAATGGCCGATTCGGGCGACTTCCACGAAACTTTGGAGCTGTTCCAGGTTCATGGTCAATAGCATATATGCATCGAAATGAGTCGAAGGATTCATTGGACTAATCAAAGTGCCGTTCTTAGCGTTGAATACATGAGCGCAACAACAAAGAACGAACGACAGATTTCCACCACCGTCCTGGTCATCGGCACCGGCGGATCGGGCCTCAGGGCCGCGATCGAGCTGGCCGAAATGGGGGTCGACGTGCTGGCCGTGGGCAAGCGCCCACGCAACGACGCGCACACCTCGCTCGCAGCGGGCGGCATCAACGCGGCCCTCGGAACCATGGACGAGGAAGACACCTGGCAGCAACATGCTGCGGACACCATCAAGGAAAGCTACTACCTGGCCAACCCTCACACGGTGGAGATCGTCGCCCGCGGAGCCGCACAGGGAATCCAGGACCTGGAACGCTACGGGATGGGCTTTGCCCGCGAGGAAGACGGGCGTATCTCGCAGCGCTTCTTCGGTGCGCACACCTTCCGCCGCACCGCGTTTGCCGGGGACTACACCGGCCTGGAAATCCAGCGCAGCCTGGTGAACCGGGCCCAACAGCTGGACATCCCCATCTTGGACGAGGTGTACATCACCCGGCTGCTGGTGCGCGGGAACCAGGTCTTCGGCGCCTACGGCTTCGACATCAACAGCGGACAGCGTTACCTCATCCACGCGGATTCCGTCATCCTGGCCGCGGGCGGGCACAACCGCATCTGGCGCCGCACCTCCTCGCGCCGCGACGAGAACACCGGCGACTCGTTCCGCCTGGCGGTCGATGCCGGAGCGCGACTGCGCGACCCCGAACTCGTGCAGTTCCACCCGTCGGGCATCATCGAACCGGAAAACGCCGCGGGAACCCTGATCTCCGAGGCCGCCCGGGGCGAAGGCGGCATCCTGCGCAACGGGCTGGGGGAGCGGTTCATGGAACGCTACGACCCTGTGCGCAAAGAACTCTCGACCCGAGACCGCGTGGCGCTGGCCGCCTACACCGAGATCAAGGAAGGCCGCGGCACCGCAAACGGCGGCGTCTGGCTCGACGTCTCGCACCTGCCGCGCGAAACCATCATGAAGCGCCTGCCTCGCGTCTACCAAACCATGCTGGAATTGCAGATGCTCGACATCACGCAGGAGCCGATCGAGATCGCGCCCACCGCGCACTACTCAATGGGCGGGGTCTGGGTCCGCCCGGAGGACCACAGCACCGATGTCGACGGCCTCTATGCAATCGGCGAGGCATCCAGCGGCCTGCACGGCGCCAACCGACTGGGCGGCAACTCCCTGATCGAATTGCTGGTCTTCGGACGCATCGTTGCACGGGCGGCGGCCAAGTACTCGTCCTCGCTGGATTCCCAGCCGCGTTCTGCCGAGGCGCTGGCCTTGGCGCGGGCGGAACTGGACAACCTGCTGGCTGCCGACGGACACGAAAACGTCCGGGCACTGCAGCGCGCCATCCGCAACATGATGACCGAGCATGCCGGTGTGGTGCGGGACGAAGAGGGCCTGAAGGCAGGGCTGGCCAAGCTCGATGAGATCGAGGAGCGCATGGGAAACGTGGGCATCCACCCGGACATCGCCGGGTACCAGGACCTTGCACACGCTTTCGACCTGAAGGCCTCGGCCCTGGCTGCGCGTGCAACCCTGGAGGCGGCCGTCGAGCGCCGCGAGACCCGCGGCTGCCACAACCGCAGCGACTACCCGGAGATGGATCCGTCGTTGCAGGTCAACCTAGTGTGGTCGCCAAATACGGGCGTGGTACGCGAGGAGATTCCGGAGATCCCCGCGGAAATCGCGGAGCTGATCAAGGAAGTGTCGACGGCCGGCAAGCTGGTCGAGTAGCAGCAGGGCCAACACTTTCCCTCTCCGAGGGGTGTTTCCAGTTGTCACAGCCCGTTGCCAGCTCTCGAACAGTCCCGACATAACAGCGTCGAGCAATGTTGATACGGAGCCGGCGAGGCATGCCGGACCACCAACTGGTACCGCTCCGGGCGGCCACTGAAGGGAATACACATGGCAATGAAAAAGAAGATCGCATTGGGCACCTCCGCCGCGGCTTTGGCTCTGGTCGCCGGGCTGGGTCTGGCGGGGGGAGCCTCCGCAGCCGATTCCAGCTCCTCCGACGCGACCACCGGCACCACGCAGTCCGCACCAGCCGAACGCGGAGGACCCGACGGACACCGCGGCGGGGGTCGGGAAATGGCCTCCGGCCTGGCCGAGAAGCTGGGCGTCGACGAGAGCAAGCTCAGCGACGCGCTGGACACGTTCAGGAAGGCCAACAAGCCGACCGAGCGTCCTGCTGATGGGACCAAGCAGGACGGCACCGAGCCGGACCGCACCGCGATGGATGCGGCGCTGGCCAAGTCCCTGGCCGACTCGCTGGGCATCGAGGAATCCAAGGTCACCGCGGCCCTGGAGGAACTCCGTGCGGATGCCCAGACCGAGCGGGCGACCGAGATGAAGTCGAAGCTGGATGCGGCGGTGGGCGACGGAACCCTCACGCAGGCCGAGGCTGACGCCGTCACCAAGGCCATCGAGAAGGGAGTGATCGGCGGGCGCTAGCCCGAGAATTGGTCGCAGATTGGAAAGAGGTGGCCCCCACGAAGGGTGGGGGCCACCTCTTGGTGTCCGGGGTTGGAGCCACTTGATCATGTCCAGCCGGCACTGTCCTCGCCGTGCAGAAGGCGTTAGTCGAGCTCGACGAGGGTTACCGGAATCATGTTTGGGTCTTCTCTTGTTAGCCGCACATCCGGATGGCGTTGGTGGAACCCACATAGGACTTGGCGATCTGAGTTTCCTTTGCTGTGGCCAGACGCAAGCCGTTCTTCAGCGAAGACTTAGAGAGCTTGGGGTTACTTGAGGAGTCTGCCAACCGAATCTTGACCTTGGTTTTAGTGTCGTATTGGTCCAAGAACGTGGCATCGCGTCCGCTCCGGACGCCGAGCCCGCAGAAGGAAGCCTCATGACCCAAGAGCGCACCCTTCAACAATGCCACCTTGCGTCCCTGAGTGGACAGGACAACGACGTTTCCCTCGTATTCTCCCCAGGTCTTGTTCCACTTGAAGTCCGAGACATAAACGCGGGACTTGACGGCGCCCTTCATGGACTTGGCAGGGGCGACCTCGGACCATGGCAGGACCACGGACGGTGAACCGCAGGCCCCGGCCGCGATGGTGTACTTCTCGTAGGAGACACGAACGCCCTTGGAGGAGACGGACCAGGCATCCGGTCGGGGGATCGGGTTGCCCCGGTTGGATTCAGAAGCCCAGGTGTCAGAGAGGGTCATTGCCGCGCAGGAGTCTTTGGTCGCAAGGTTGGCCACAGTCGCCAACTTGGTGGTGAGGTCGTCCTGGTCCAGGAAGGTCGAGATCCCCACTTTCTTACCTGTCTTCAAATCCAGGGTGAAGGATCGCGGATTGCTGTGGGACACGCCCCCGCAGCCGGGGTCGCTCGAGAAAGTCATGGTAACCGAGGCATAGCGGGACTTATATACGGCGGCGGAGACCGATGCACCGAGATAGGCCTCGTACCTGCAGTCGGAAAGACCCGACCGCCACTTGGAGAGGAACCTTTTTTCGGCCACAACCATGGTGTTGACGTGCCCGGCGAAAAGCTTCCGGTTCTTGGCGGTGGAGCCCTTTAGTACCGGAATCCGCAGGGCCTGCTTGGTCCGGAACGGCTTCGTGACCACCTTTGTCTTGGCCTTCGGGACCTCGATCTTCGAGGAGACCGTTTTCTTTGCGGACAGGATGCCCGTTGCTTGTACGGAAACATTCGCTGCCGGGACGGTTGCCGGTAGCGCCGTGGCAGGCGTGGCTTGGGCGAGAAGTCCGGTGAGCAGGGCAGCCGCAACCAGCGAGGCTTTCAGTTTTTTCACAAGTGTGACTCCAAAGGTGCAAAGGTTTTTTGGTTCGGCCCGCAGGAAAGCGGAGCTTTTCTGCGGGCCGAATTTGAACGCTGACATCTTTACCGGGATCGGCAGAGGCGGGGCGTTCGTCCCTGTTTCTAGTCGCGCACCAAGGTGCCGCAGCGGCTGACCTTGAAGCCCGCGGCACTGGACGGAATGTCCACGATGGTCCGGGCTGAACCCAAGTAGTTGTCCTCGATTTCGTCAAAATCTCCAGTGAAGTCGTTGAGGACCGCCCAGTAGCAGCTGTCGCCGGAGCTACGGCCTACATATGTCCCCGGCTTGATGTCGATGCCGACGCGGTAGGTGCCGTCCCGGGTGATCTTGCTGGCCTTGGGTCCGGAGCTGGAGACGGTCTTCCAGCTGCCGCAGCGGCTGGTCTTGAAGCCTTTGTCAGACGAGGTGATGCGCACGTACGTGTTGCCGGTGCCCAAATAGTTGTGGTTGATTTCATCGAACGACCCCGAGAAACCGCTCAGTGTTGCCCAGTAGCAGCTGGTGCCACCGGTGGCTTTGTACAGCCCTGGCTTGATTCCGGAGCCGACCCGGTACGTGCCGTCGCCTCTGATGACCACCCGCGGCGGCTTCGGTGGCCGGGGGATGCTCACTGCACGGCTCGCAACCGTCCTGGTGGAATAGTGGCTTCGCTTGATGGTTACCTTGGCCGTGATCTTCTTGCCCACGTCGGAAGAGGTCACACGATAGTTGGACTTGGTAGCGCCCTTGATCTTGCTCGAGCCGCGGTACCAGCGGTAGTCGTATGACGATGGCTTGGCCGAGTAGCTGCCCTTGCTCACTTTGAGCGTGTGTCCGGCTTTCTTGGTACCGGAGACCTTCGGCGCGGTTTTCGTGGAGAGTTCACCCTTGCTGGCCTTCGCAGACTTGGCAGTTGCGCTGAAATCGTTGAAGCCCACCTTCTTGACAGTGGCCTTTACCGAGATGGTCTTGCCGATATCCCGGGAGATCGGCTTGTAGGCGGTCTTCGTGGCGCCGCTGATTTTGCTCGTGCCGCGGTACCACTGGTAGCTGGCCTTGGACCCGGACGGCCAGCCGGCGCTGACCTTGAGCGTGGATCCGTACCGTGCTGTTCCGCTGATCTTCAGGGATTTGGAAGGCTTGATGATTCCGCCAGTGACCATGCCGCCGTCGAGCGTGAATTCACCGAAGTTTCCCTCGTCCCAGTACGACCCCTCAAAGGTCAGCTTCTTACCGGCGGCATGGGCCGGAATGGTGTAGCGGACGATGTCGCCCACCGGGTCCAGAACATCTTCCCACTCGCCGTCCAGGTACAGATCGAGGTAGGCCCAGTCGGTACCGGTCACGTCCCCGAGGTCGATGCTGATTCGCGAGCCGACCTTCACGTCCCCGGTGATCTTCGGTGCGATGACTGCGGTGTGGACTGAAACGCTTGCCGGAACGGGTACCGGGGCAGCGCCTGCGGCAGGAGCCACGGCCATGCCTCCCAGCAACAATCCGGCGGCAACAATCATGGATAGGCCGGCATTCCGCCAGTCCTGGATGTATTTCTTCATGTCCCCCAACATTTCTTGCCGTCTCCAGCGCATGTAGTTGTCAGCCCGTCCGGGTAGCGACAGGTCAACCTTATTTATACATCGAACGAAGACGATTTGCCTGTTTCTTAAACCATTAGCGTGGCATCCCGGTTGACCGTTGGAGATGTGCATATCCAACGACCCGCTGGGCCTTATTCGAGATTGGCCACCGTGAGCTCTGCTTTCTAGGCCCGCAGCATGCCAGTCGTCAGCCGGGGGAGGGGAACGTCCTGGACTGTGACAAAAAACGATGATGTGTTCCGGATCGAGAAGGGTTTTGCCACCCGCTTGCCAAAGGGTGGCAATCTTTGGCAACGAAGAATTCAAAAGAACCGGGCACTTCCGTTGCTGGACCGACATTGTTCGTCGAGTCGGCTATCACCGTTAATGAAGCTGGCTATCACCCTTTGCCCAGCCCGGCATCATCACTCGGGGTGGAAAATCCCCGAAACCCGTCTTGCAACGGAGGGAAGCCCCAAGTCAGCCACTCCTTTGAACAACGCAAGCCTTGCGGGGCGAGGAGGGAGGGGAGTCCGATGAGTCACGGGTCGGAAGGGCCCGATCGGAAAATGGACACCATATAGTGATCTGCACCACAGGCGGTGTCTTCCTGGTGAGCCCGAATCAAGGAGAAATCAAAGATGAAAGCAGTTGTCGTGCGTGAAATTGGCGGCGGATTCAACGTCGAAGACATCGCCATTGACGATCCGATCGGTCAAGAGGTTCTGGTCGAGGTCAAGGCAGCCGGGCTCTGCCGCACCGACCTGAGTGTGGCGGGCCACCGTCATGATCACCCCGTGCCGGCGGTCTTCGGGCACGAGCTTGCCGGAATCGTGACCAAGGTCGGGTCCGAGGTCACGGATTTCACGGTTGGCGACCATGTGGTCGGATCCCTCATCCAGTTCTGCGGGCGTTGCGCGAACTGCCTCGCGGACCGCAGTTTCCAATGTCTCCAGCGGGAGGCCACGCTCCGCAACGCCGACCAGCCGCCGCGGTTGACGCGAGACGGCACCGACGTGGCGCAGGGCTTCGGGTTGGGCGCCTTCGCCCAGCAAGCCCTCGTCCATTCCAACCAGCTGGTGAAAATTGCGGACGAGATGCCGTTCCCCCAGGCGGCGCTGCTCGGATGCGGCGGACTCACCGGCACGGGTGCGGTGCTCAATGCGGCGAGGGTCCGGCCAGGCGAGAGCGTCGTGATCGTGGGAGCCGGCGGCGTCGGACTCAACGGGGTCAACGGAGCCGTGATCGCCGGCGCATCGCCGATCATCGTGATCGATGTTGCGGCGGAAAAGCTCGACAAGGCACGGGCATTTGGTGCCACGCACACCGTCAATTCAGCGGAGGAGGACCCGGTCGCGGCGGTCAAGGAGATCACCGGCGGCGGCGCGGACCATGTCTTCGACTTCGTGGGCATCGGAAAGGTCCAGGAGCAAGGCATTGCGATGCTGGGCAAGGGCGGTGGCTTGTACTTGATCGGCGTGACGCACGGCCAGACGATGAACGTCGACGGACGTGCCCTGCTCCAGGGACAGAACTCCATCACCGGCATCCACATGGGCTCGGGCGTTCTGCGTCGCGACGTGCCGAGATACGTCGACATGTACCTCGCGGGAGAGCTCCAACTCGACGGCATGATTTCGAGGGAAATCAGCCTGGACGAGGTGGAAGCGGGCTACGAGTCGTTGAAGGATCCCACCGTGACCCGGGTTGTCATCACCCGCTTCTGAGGCGACGCGGCGGAACGGGTCTCCTTCCGCCGGACAGGTCGAACACCCGGGGAACCCTGTCGCGAGCGCTCCATGGTGCGCCGGCGGGGTTCCCTGAGGTGCTTGGAAGCTAGAGCCCCTTGACGATGATGACGTCCAGCCGGCGCGGGCCGTGCACGCCCTCGACGCGTTCGAGCTCGATGTCGCTGGTGGCGCTCGGGCCCGAGATCCAGGTCAGCGGTCGGCTGATGTCCATGCGCGGCAGCGCCTCGGGCAGCAGGCGCACGATGCTGGATACGGGAACCACGCACACGTGGTGGTCCGGGACCAGGGAAATGGCCCGGCGTCCCTGGCTGGGGGTTCCGTCCAGCACGATGGTGCCCGACTCGGCGATCGACACCGCCGAGGACGTCAGCACGGCACCGGTCTCATCCAGATCGGTCACGCTCAGCACGGCGCCCGGGGCGTCGATGCGGCGGCGGCCGTCGTTGGCGAGCGCGGCATCGGCCAGCCAGGCCTCGTCGATGCCATGGGGGACAACGTAGCTTGCCGCATCCCTGAGCCGTTCGGCAATGGTCGCGGGAAGCTCTTCCTGCTCCACGACGTCCACGTGGGCCTTGTAGTCCTCGAGCCTGTCGACCAGCAGCTCAATGAGCTCCGCCCGCGGCATGTCCGAGCCCTTCCGGTATTCGCGGGGGATGGGAGCGGGGACCGGGGCGTCGTGCAGCGCGGAGGTGATGCGGGCGAGGATTTCTTCCTTGGCGCTCATCTGCTTAGTTCTCCTGCTTGTGGGTAGGGGCAACCGGTGTGTGGTCCTTCTTCCACCAGTCGCGGAAGGACTGCGTGGGAGGTGCGAGCATGTCGCGGGACTGGGTCCAGCCGGCGGCGATGCCCGGAAGGGCCTTGATTTTCTTGTCGCGTCCCGCGGCGAGCTTGCCCAGCGGCAGGCCCTTTTCCAGCAGGGCCAGGTGCTTGCCGGAGGAGAACGCCCAGCTGGCGCCCTTCATCATGAGGTCCATCTGGCTCGGAAGCTTCTTCGCGCCGCGCTTGGAATCGACGTCCTCGCCGCGCAGGTGCACCAGGATCTCGGGGATGTTGATCTTCACCGGGCAGGCGTCGTAGCATGCCCCGCAGAGCGACGAGGCGTAGGGCAGCGAGCTGTTTTCCTCGGACTTGATGCCGGTGAGCAGCGGGGAGAGGATCGCGCCGATCGGGCCCGGGTAGGTCGATCCGTAGGCGTGGCCGCCGGTGCGCTCGTAGACCGGGCACACGTTCATGCAGGCCGAGCAGCGGATGCAGTTCAGCGCGGTGCGCCCGTACTTGTCCGCCAGCGCCGCGGTGCGCCCGTTGTCCAGCAGGATCAGGTGCACGTTCTGCGGCCCGTCGCCCTCGGTGACACCCGTCCACAGCGAGGTGTAGGGGTTCATGCGCTCGCCGGTGGAGGAACGCGGCAGCAGCTGCATGAAGACCTCGAGGTCCTCCTTGCCCGGCAGCAGCTTCTCGATCCCCATGACGGTGATCAGCGTTTCGGGCAGCGTTAGGCACATCCGGCCGTTGCCCTCGGATTCGACAACCGCCAGGGTGCCGGAGTCGGCGAGGGCGAAGTTGGCGCCGGAGACGGCGACCTTGGCGGAGAGGAACTTGCGGCGCAGGTGGGCGCGGGCGGCCATGGCCAGCTTGCGCGGTTCGTCGGTGAGGTCCGGGTCCACGTTCGGCATCTCTTTCAGGAAGATGTCGCGGACCTCGGTGCGGTTCTTGTGGATGGCCGGGACCAGGATGTGGCTGGGCTTGTCGTGGCCCAGTTGGACGATCAGCTCGGCGAGGTCGGTCTCGAAGGCGGAGATGCCGCGTTCCTCGAGGTACTCGTTGAGCCCGATTTCCTGGGTGGCCATGGACTTCACCTTGACGACCTCGGTGGTGCCCTGCTCGCGGATCAGGTCGGCAACGATCTTGTTGGCCTCGTGGGCGTCGCGGGCCCAGTGGATGGTTCCGCCGCGGGCGGTGAAGTTCTTCTCGAACTCCTCAAGCAGCGCCGGCAGGTTTGCCATGACGTGGTTCTTGGTGGCGGAGCCGGCGTCGCGCAGTTCTTCCCAGTCGGGGAGTTCCGCAACCACCTTGAGCCGCTTGTCGCGGATGGTGTGGGTGGCATGGCGCAGGTTGGCGCGCATCTGGGTGTTGCCCAGTTCGCGGTGCGCGGCGGCCGGGAACGGCTCCTCGATGTGCAGGTTGCCCATCCCGAAGACCGGGAGCGTTGGCATTCCCATGAAGACGTTGCTCATTTACTTGCCGCCCTTTCCCACAAAGACCTGACCTGTCACGGAGACCGGCTCGTCGAGGGTGCTGGCCAGGATCTCGGCGAAGTGCAGCGTGGTCGCCGCGGACTTGGTGCGCGAGAGCCCGCCGCCGATGTGCATCAGGCAGGAGGCATCCCCGCCGGAGCACAGCGAGGCACCGGTGGATTTCACGTTGTTGGTCTTGTCCTCAAGCATGGCCGAGGAGACGTCCGCGTTCTTCATGGAGAAGGTGCCGCCGAAGCCACAGCATTGGTCGGCTTCGGGCAGGTCGGCGACCTCGATGCCGCCCACGGACTTGAGCAGGTCCAGTTGGCGATCGCCCAACCGCAGCGAACGCATGCCGTGGCAGGAGGGGTGGTAGGTGATCTTGTGCGGGAAATGCGATCCGAGCTGTTCGGCGGCATCGGTTACACCCAGGACGTCGACCAGTAGCTGGGAAAGTTCGAAGGTCTTCGCCCCCACGGCCTCCGCCCGTGCCTTCAGCGCGGAATCGCCGCAGCGTTCGGCCAGCACCGGGTGTTGGTGCTTGACCGAGGCGACGCAGGATCCGGACGGGGCGACGGCGACGTCGTAGGCCTCGGCCTCGAATGCCTCGACGTGGTTGGTGACAACCGGAAGGGCCTCGTCCATGTAGCCGGAGTTGATGTGCATCTGCCCGCAGCAGGCCTGGCCTGAGGGGAAGACGACCTCGTGGCCGAGGCGTTCAAGGATCTTGACCGTGGCGCGCGCGGTTTGCGGATACATGGCATCGACGATGCATGTGGCGAAAAGTGCGATCTTCATGGGGACCCTTCCGGCGTGCTCTGCCGAGAAATTGATGTGGTCAGACCATACTAGGTCGCTGGTGCCCGTACGTCTATCCGATCAGGAAAAACCGTGTCATATCCGGGCGTCGGGGACTTGCCCCGAAGGGAAGCGGGTGGACACCGGGGCCGGCACCCGGCGCCGCCCCGGGCGCTCTGGACAAGCATGGGAAAATGAACTGGTGACAAGCAAACCAAGCACTCCGTCGGTTCCCGCCCGTGCCTACGAAACGGTCCTGAACAGCATCGAGGCGGATCTTCGTGCCGGCAGGATCAAGCTGGGGGACCAGCTTCCGGGCGAGCGCACGCTGGCCGAGACCCACGGGATTTCCCGCGCCTCGGTGCGCGACGCCATTCGCATCCTCGACGCCATGGGCGTGGTGCGAACCTCCACCGGCTCGGGTCCGAATTCCGGCGCCGTGGTGATTTCGGAGCCCGCAATCGGGTTGTCGGCGACCCTGCGCCTTCATGTGGCATCGCGCCAGCTTTCGGTGGAGGACATCGTCGAAAGCCGCATCCTGCTTGAAACCTGGGCTGCCGAATCGGCGGACCTGACCAGCGATCCCCAACGCAGTGCCGCCGCGCTGGAGCACGCCGGCGAATTGCTCAAGGCCATGGACGCGCCGGAGCTGGACCGCGAGGAGTTCCACGCACTTGATGCGCAATTCCATGTGCTGCTCTCATCGTTGGCCGGCAACGCGGTGATCGAGGCGATGATGGAATCGCTTCGCCTGTCCATCACCGACTACGTCAGCGAATCCGTGCAGGGGGACGAGGCGTGGGACGATATCGCAGCCGTCCTGCGCGCCCAGCACCACGGCATCCACGAGGCTTTCGTTGATGGCGAGGGAAAGCGCGCGGCGCAATTGCTTCGCGAACATATCGAGTGGTTCTACGCCGAGTCCCACCGGATCTAACGGGCAGCAAATGCCAAGGGCCGGCCCAACGCGCCAAACAAGGCGTGCATTGAACCGGCCCATCCGCTGCTCTTGGCGGAGGCGGTGCTTTCTAGAGCTTTACAACCATCTTGCCGGTGTTGGCGCCGCGCATCAGGTCGATGAGTGCCTCAACTGAGTGGTCCAGGCCTTCGACGACGGTTTCATCGAAGACGATCTTTCCCTGGGCGATCCACTCGGACATGTCGGCCATGAATGCCGGGTAGTGCTCGGCGTAGTTGCCCACGGTGAACCCCTTGAGGTTCAGTCCGCGGGTGATCATGTTGCTCATGTTTCGCGGCCCGGCGGGAGCTTCCGTCGCGTTGTACACGGAGATGGCTCCGCACAAAGCGCCGCGGCCACCCGGGTTGAATGAATCCAGCGCCGCTTCCAGGTGTTCACCGCCCACGTTGTCGAAGTACACGTCGATGCCCTCCGGCGCTGCCGCGCGCAACTGTTCGCGGACCGGTCCGTCCTTGTAGTTGAAGGCCGCGTCGTAGCCGTACTTTTCCGTCAGGAGTTCGACCTTCGCGGCGCTTCCGGCGGAACCGATGACACGCTTGGCACCCTTGAGGCGCGCAATCTGGCCGGCGGCACTGCCCACGGCGCCCGCGGCGCCGGAGATGAACACGGTTTCACCGTTCCTGAGTCCGGCGATTTCGAGCAATCCCACGTAGGCGGTGAATGCGGTCATGCCCAGGATGCCGAGGTAGGCCGAAAGCGGCAGGCCCGGAATGTCCTTCACCACCCGGAAGTGGCTGGCGTCGCCCTGGGCAACGTCGCGCCACCCGAGCTGGTGAAGTACCGGGTCTCCGACGTTGAATCCCTCGGCGCGCGACTCGACCACGCGGCCGACTGCTCCGCCGGTCATGACCTCGTTCAGTGCATACGGTGCCGAGTAGGACTTGGTGTCGTTCATCCGCCCGCGCATGTAGGGGTCGACGGAAATGAACTCGTTGGCAACCCGGATCTCGCCCTCGGAGAGCTCGGGAAGTTCCACCGTGACGGTGGAGAAGTTCGCATCCGTCGGCCAACCGATGGGTCGGCTGGCCAGGTGGATCTGGGTGCTGCTTGGCGTAGACATGAAGTCGTTGCTCCGTTCGGTGGGGATTGCGGAAGAGGAGTTAGTTGGTGAAGGCAAACAGGCCGGAAGCGATGGCCAGGGCAGGTGCGGTGAGCTGGAACATTGCTGCGCGCACAAGCTTGGGCGATGAAATGAGCAGAACCAGGCCTGCTGCCAGCATTGAACCAGTTCCTGCAAAAATCAGCGTCGCTCCGACGACGGAGGAGGAAGCAAGCACAAAGGTCATGCCCGCAACCGTCATGACGGCAAGAAACAGGTTGTAGAACCCCTGATTGAAGGCCATCGGCCTGGTCGCACTGGCTTCGGCGTCCGTTTGGATCCCAAAGGCTTTGCGGGTGGCGGGATGGTCCCAGCGCAGGGATTCGAGGACAAAGATGTACACATGGATTGCGGCCGCAAGGCCGGCGAAAATCATGGTCATCAGCAGCATCTGGTGTGTCTCTCGGTCGGCGGAGTGATTGTGTAACGGTCGTTCCAATATATGCTGGAATGACCGTTACACAAAATAGGGGGAATTCGGGACTCATGGCCAGAACGCAGGAATTCGATACCGGCAAGGCGCTCGGCGATGCCCGCCGCGTCTTTTGGGAGAAGGGCTTCGATGCCACATCGATCACGGATCTTGAATCGGCCACGGGCCTGGGCCGTTCAAGCATCTATCACGGCTTCGGCTCCAAGCGGGGGCTTTTCGACGCGGTGATCCAGGACTACATGGACACGGTCCTGCGGCCGCGCCTGAACCTGTTGCACGGCTCATCGAGCTCGAACGATGGCATCTCAACCTACCTGCGCTCGTTGTCCACCGATCTGGTGAAGGCTTCGGAGCAGACTGCGAACCGTGGCTGCCTGCTGATGAATACGGCCGCAGGCATCGCGGGCAACGACGAGGCGCTGAGGCTGCTGATCGACGGGTACCAGATCGAATTGCGCGACGGCGTGGCAGGTGCCCTGCGGGCCCTGGATCCAGGTCAATCCGACTCCGTGGTCCTCGCACGTGCACGAATCGTCGCCGGACTGGCCATGAGTGCGCTGCTCCTGGCGCGGCTGAACCTGGCCGAGTCGTTGGCGACCCTGGAGGCAACCGAGGGACAGGTCCGCCAGTGGCTTCCCGCGGACAGGCCGGTTTCATAAGATCGATTTTCGGAACCGGCGCCGCCGGGCTTCGGCCGCTCGCAGGAACCGTATTGCCAGTGGCTCGTTTCCGTCAGATCATGGGTGGTGTCAACCCGTAGCGGGCGATGATGCCCGGCAGCCACGGGGCCTCAGGGAACTCGATGCCGTAGTGGGCTGCCAGTTTGCCGAGGGCCTCGGGATCGAGCGGCCCGGTTTCAAGCTGGTTGGCCAAGCCCCAGAAGAAATGCTCAAACCCCGCCGGGCTGATGATTTCGATCATCCGCGCCGGGACCTTGCCGGCGTTCCACATGGTGTGCAGTTCCCCGCGCGGTTTGGTGATGTAGCCGCCGGCACCCAGCACCACCTCGCGGTCGCCCGACCTGAATCCGATCTCACCCTCAAGGACGATTGAGTACTCGTCTTCACGGGTGTGCAGGTGCGGCGGAACCAGTGCCCCGACAGGGAACGGGTGCTCCACGATCGAGATCTGCCCATTGGTTTGCTCGCCGAGCAGCTTGAAGACAACCCCGATGCTTCCGAGATCGCCCTGCCGCCCTTGCCCTGGCTGCACGATTGTTAGCCGTTGTTCGCCTTGAATGCCCATGACGGGCCGTCCTTTCCAGCTCGTTGTAGACGTGTCTATAGCGAAACTGTCCAGCCGTGAGGGATCGGTGTCAATGCCCTGTTGCTCCAAAGAAATGCCTCGGGCGACGAACCGCTGGCTGGCTTGGAGGCAGGCGAAATCGACATCGACCGGGCCAACACCAACCTGACCACATACGGCGAGACGGCCCCTGGAAACGGCAGGACGGCACATTGCCGATGATGCCGAAGCCTCCCGGGCGGAAGAAATCCCCACTTTGGTACTTTCGCCCCTTACTTAACCCTGAACATGTGTTTAGCATCTTAAACATGCGTACAGAACGCGAGGATTTCACCACGAGATCCAAGATCCGGGACGCGGCCATAGTGCTCTTTGGCCGGCAAGGCTTCGCGCACACCACGATCCGCGACATTGCCGCGGCCGCGCAGGTCAGCCCGGGACTGGTCATTCACCACTTTGCCTCGAAAGCAGGCCTTCGGGAAGCCTGCGACAGGCATATCCTCGGCATCAGCTCGCAGCGAGCCGTGGAAAAGGCAGACGTTGGTTCCCTGCAAAAAATGATGAGTGAATACCTCAGCAAGCCCGATACCTACATGGCCGAGACTGCGTACATCCGCCAAGCCATCATGGATGACTCGGCTTTGGGGGACGCATTCTTCGACGCACTTGTCGCCATGACGGTGGACATGCTCGAGGCAGGCATCGCGAACGGAAGCATTCGCCAACTTGAGGATCTGCGGGCGACCGCGGTCGTGCTGGCGACCAACTCGATGGGCATGCTGGTGCTTGGCCGGCACGTTGCCCGAAGCCTGGGGCAAGAGGAATTCGGTGTAGACACCGTAAACCTCATCGGCGTCCCGGTGGTGGACCTCTACACGCACCCCCTGTACGCGGACGAACGCTTCCTGACCGCGGCCCGGGCCGCCATCCAAACCACTGCCAAAACCGAGGAGCACTAGTGGATCCCGCCATCAAAGTCGCAGGCCTCAGCAAGAAGTACGGTGGAAAGGAAGTGCTGCACGGCATCGACTTCAGCGTGCAGCCCGGAAGCATCTTCGGGGTCATCGGACCCAACGGCGCCGGCAAGACCACGACCATGCGCTGCCTGCTTGACATCATTCGTCCAAGCGGCGGGACCATCGAGGTCCTGGGAAAGAATCCAACCCAGGGCGGCCCCGAGCTACGGAGGCGGATCGGGTACCTGCCCGGCGAACTGATTCTTGAAAGCCGGACCACGGGGCGCAGGATCCTTGAACATTTTGCCGCAATCAGCGGACCGGTCAAGCCGGGAATGGTCGAGTCGTTGTCAGAGCGGCTGGACCTGGACCTGGACAACCAGGCCCGGCGGCTCTCCAAGGGAAACAAGCAAAAACTGGGACTTGTCCAGGCCTTCATGCACGAACCGGAACTGCTGGTCCTCGACGAACCGACCAGCGGACTGGATCCGCTGATGCAACGGGAATTCCTTGCACTGATCCGCGAGGCCAAGGACAACGGCCAAACGGTGTTCTTGTCCTCGCACGTGCTCAGCGAAATCCAGCAGGCGGCGGACGAGGTCGCGATCCTGCGCGAAGGCTCGATCGTCACGGTCTCCACCGTGGACAACCTGCGCGAAAGCGCCGTCCGGCACGTGCGGGTGCTCTTTCCCGGCCACGACCTGCAAGGCGCGCGCGATCTCTGCGCCGGCATTCCCGGGGTCCGCGACCTTGAAGTCCGCCAGGTGCATGACGGAAACGTCAGTGCGGTGGTCGAGGCCAGAGCCAGCATCGAGGGATCGGTCGAACCGCTGATATTTAGACTTTCCCGCACCAGGGTCATTGACCTGGTGATCGAGGAACCGGACCTCGAGGAAGCCGTGCTGAAAATGTATTCGTCGAGTCGGGAGACCGATTCACCCTCGCGGCGGAAAGAGCAAAAATGAAAACCCAAAGCTATCCGTTGATGCGCAAGTCGCTGACCGATTCGTGGCGCTCAACCGTCGGCTGGGGCATCGGCCTGCTGGCGATCATGTCGCTGTACCTGCCGCTGTATCCGAGCATTGGCGGGAGCCCGCAGATGCGCGAGCTTTTGGCTTCGTTGCCGCAGGAAATGATCAGGGCGCTGAACTACGACCAGATTGCCTCCGGCCCCGGTTACACCCAGGCCACGTTCTTCGGGCTCACCGGGTTCCTGCTCATGTCCATTGCCGCCATCTCGTGGGGAGCAAGCGCGATAGGCGGAGACGAGGAGGCTGGGCTCCTGGAACTCACGATTGCCCACGGGGTGACCCGCACGCAGGTGGTGTTGGAACGCACCGCCGCGTTGGTCATTCGCATTCTCTTGCTGGCGCTCTTGGTGCTGGTGGTCATTCTGGCGCTCAACGGTCCCGCCCAATTGGGTATCGATCCGGCGAAGGTTGTCGCCGGCGTCCTCATGTTTGTGCTCTTGACGCTGCTGGGCGGAACCGGCGCCCTGGTGGCAGGTGCGCTGAGCGGGCGCAGGATGTTCGGCATCATCGCGGGCACCGCGATCGCCGTGGTTGGCTACGTTTTCAACGCCCTGGGAAACCAAAGCCAGGACCTGCAGTGGCTCCACAATTTTTCACCCTATTACTGGGCCTATGGCCAGTCGCCCCTGGTGAGCGGGGTCCCGTGGGCATCGGTTGCGGGCCTGGGCGCGCTGAGCCTTTTGTTTATCGTCGTGAGCGTGCTGGCGCTGCGGCACCGTGACATCGGCGCGTCCTAGTCCTCCGAGGAATTCCCGGTGGATTGTTCGGGCTGCGGGAGTCTTGCCGCTGCCAGCCAGAACGTCCGCACTTCCCCGAATTGCCGCCCTGATGTGAGCAATCTTGCCAAGAGCTCATTGGCTCCCGAACGGACTTGCCACGTAACCTGTGAGCATGCCCAATAAGGAAAAACCAATAGCAGACAACGTAATTTCGCAGCAGACCCCGCAGCGGGCGTCGCGCGGATTCATGTTGCTTTCGCTGCTTGCCGTGATCCTGGTGGGGTTGAACCTGCGGGCGGGCATCACCAGCGCCTCTGCGCTCTATCACGACCTGCAGCAGTTCCTCGGCTACGGGCCGTTCGTTGCCGCGCTACTTCCTTCCATCCCGACGCTGGTCTTCGCCGTGGCGGGCACGGCAACCGCGTGGGTGGCGCGGCGCCTGGGGCTCAGCGGAACCATCCTGCTTGCCCTGTGCGTCCTGGGTTCAGGGCTGGCCTTCCGCGGGATTCCCGCTACATGGGCGCTGCTGGCCGGAACCGTCGCGGCGATGTGCGGCATCGCTCTGTGCAACGTGGCGATGCCCTCGTTCATCCGCGAAAACTTCGCCCAAAAAACCTCGATGATGACCGGCGTCTACACCATCACCATGTCGATCGGAGCCACCGCCGCCTCCTCGCTCAGCGTGCCGCTGGCGATGGCCGCAGGGTCGCCCACGCTGGGACTGGCCGCCTGGAGTGTGCTCGCCTTTGCCGGCGCGCTGGCCTTCATTCCGTTCATGCTGATGGCGCGCAGCGAGAAGAAGGCGCCTGCGGCCGGCCCCCGGGTCAGCGCCTGGGGCCTCCTGCGCACCAAGCGCGGCCTGGTGATCACCGGGTTGTTCACGGTCCAGGGCATCCTGGCCTACGCGATCATGAGCTGGCTGCCGACCATCTTGATTTTCCGGGGCATGGCGACCGCCCAAGCCGGCATCATGCTGGGGCTCCTGCAAATCATGTCGATTCCCGCGACGATGTTTGTGTTGTGGATGGCGAACAAGCTCAACAAGTTGCGCTCGGCCATGGTGGCTTGCTCCGTGGCCGCGGGGATCGGCGTGGCGGGCTTGCTGCTGTTGCCGCTGTCTCTGGCGTGGATCAGCGCGATCGCGCTGGGCTTCGGCTTTGCCATCTTCCCGCTGGTGCTGCTTGTCATCTCGCACAGCGGTGAAACGCCCGAGGAAACCACCGCCATGAGCACGTTGGCGCAGTCGATCGGCTACCTGGTGGCTACTAGCGGCCCGTTCGGCATGGGACTGCTCTTTGCCCTGACCGGAGCCTGGACCGTTCCCCTTGTCCTGCTCCTGGGTGTGGTGGTGCTCCAGTTGCTGCTGGGCATCGCGGCAAGCGCCTACCGCCGGCCCGCCCTGCGGCGCGTGCAGTAGTTTTCCGACCCGGGGCCGGTCATCGGGCCATTGTAAACAAAGCCGCAGATGCGCATGACCCTCGGGTTTGCGCATCTGCGGCTTTGGTTTAAGGACAGGGCCCTAGAGGGCTAGCCGACCTTGGATTCGGTGTGCTCCTCGACGTCCTCGGGACCGGAAAGGTCCATCTCGAGCAGCGGCACGACGCGCGACTTGGTGACATAGCGGTGGATGATCCACAGCCCCAGGAAGATCGGGATGCCGATGTAAGAGGAGAGAACCTCCATGCCGCGACCGGCCAGCACGGCCTCGTAGTTCTGCCCGGCGATCACCACGATCAGCACGGCAAAGGCCAGCAACGGACCGATGGGGAAGAACGACGCCTTGTATGGCAGATCGCTGACCTTGTTGCCCTGGGCCAGGAAGCCGCGCCGGAACCGGTAGTGCGAGAGCGCGATTCCGGCCCACACGATGAACCCGCACAGGCCCGAAACATTCAGCAACCAGGCATACGCAGCACCTTGCCCGACGATGGCGCTGAGGAACCCGAAGAGCCCCACGGCCGCCGTGGCCAGCAACGCATTGATGGGCACGCCACGCGAGTTGGTTCGGCCGAAGGCCTTCGGCGCCTTGCCGTCATGGGCCATTGCGTAAAGCATGCGAGTTGAGGCGTAGAGGCCGGAGTTGCCCGCCGAAAGAATGGCCGTCAGGATCACGGCGTTCATCAGGGCCGCGGCAAAGGCGATGCCCGCGCGCTCAAAGACCAGGGTGAAGGGCGAGGCCGCGATGTCCGCTTCGCCGGAGGCCAGCAGGCTCGGGTCGGTGAACGGAATCAGGCAGCCGATCACGAAGATGGCGCCGATGTAGAAGATCATGATGCGCCAGAACACGGAGCGGATGGCCTTGGGGACTTCCTTCCGCGGGTTCTTGGCCTCGCCCGCCGCAACGCCCACCAGTTCGGTGCCCTGGAAGGAGAACCCGGCGATCATGAAGACGGAAATGATCGATACCCAGCCGCCGTGGAACACGTCCTCGCGGTTCTGCCAGTTGCTCAGGCCCGGGGAACTGTCCCCGAGTATGCCGACGATCATCAGCACGCCGGCCACCAGGAACAGCACGACGGCAACGACCTTGATCAGGGAAAGCCAGAATTCGCTTTCACCGAAGGCCTTGGCCGAGAGTGCATTGACCCCCGTGAGCAGCACCAGGAATGCGCCGGCCCAGATCCATCCGGGGACTCCGGGGAACCAGAAGTCCATGATGATGCCGGCGGCCACGAGTTCGGCGGCCACTGTGATGGCCCAGTTGAACCAGTAGTTCCAGCCGATCGCGAACCCAAAGGACGGGGACACGAACCGGGTTGCATAGGTCTGGAACGAACCGGCGACGGGGATCTTCGCCGACATCTCACCGAGCGACTGCATCAGCAGGAACACCATCAGGCCGACCAGAGCGTAGGCAACGAGTGCTCCGCCGGGTCCTGCCTGTGAGATCGTGCCTCCGGAGGCGACGAACAGGCCGGTGCCGATGGCGCCGCCGATGGCGATCATCTGTAGGTGGCGGCTGCTTAGCCCGCGCTTTAGTTCATTGTCGGGTTTCCCGGTGTCGGTGCCGACCCGGGCCTCGCCCACGGTTCCACGTTGAACCGGCGATTCGTTTTCAATTGTCACGGAAGTTCTGCTCATGGGTGTCATGCAACACCACCGGAGGCAATTGAAGCGACTTTGCTCACAGGGAGGCGGCGCGGTCGAGCCGTTGCGCGAGAGGTGTCTGATTTGTCACACGCCGCGCATTCCCGGAGCGCTCCGGCTGCTTCCGGGGAATTTCGGGGGGGTGGACTATACAGAGAGTCACGCAAAGTTGCCAATCCGAAGGCGTGAGCCACAGATGGTCGAATGGATAACCTGGTTCTCGTTCGCTTCGAGGCACAGTGTTGCTTATGCATTGATGGCTTCCCGGCTGGTGGTCTATCTGGATCAAGACCATGCCACAGTCTTTGATCTGGGCCCGCTAGGCCCGGAAACGTCGGTCGGAGATACCGTCTGATTGCTCCGATTCGACGAAACGACACTGACTATTATGACGGGCGTACGTCACAAAATGAGAATCGGATGGTGCTGGAGCGCCTCGGCGGCGCCTCTGCTCTGGTGGCGCATCGGAAAGCATGTGTTATAAGGGGTGGTGTCCGAACATATGCGGCGCCGGCCGCACATGCGCAAGGAGGGGGCCACCCGCCTGATTGGCGGGTGGCCCCCTCGAGCGGACGCTGCCTACGTCTAGTCGGCGGTGATCAGTTCGACGGTGACCGGCGTGGGGTTCGCGATGATGTCGAAGACCGGGCAATGGTCGTCGACGGCTGCCTGCAGCTCCTCGTAGCGTTCGCGGGTTTCGGGGCCGGACAGTTTCACCTTGAGTCGGACGCCGCCGAAGCCCGGACGGACCGTTTCATCGATTCCGAAGAGCCCGCGCACATCGAGGTCTGCCTCCGCATCGATGTCCAGTGAATCGATCTTGAGCCCCAGCTGGTGTGCGTACAGGCGGTAAACGACCACCTGGCAGGAAATCAACGCTCCAAGCGCGTACTCGGCGGGGCTTGCCGCGGCGTCGTCCCCGGCCAGCCCGACGGGTTCGTCGACCAGGAAGCTGTGCTTGCCGGCGGTGACTTCGGTGGCCACCGAGCCGACAGCGATCCCGTTGGTCTTGAACGTCAACGAGGCGCTCGCGGTGTTTGCCGCGATGCGCTCGCCCCAGGCGTTTCCGGCCGCATTGAGCTTCTGGGCACGCAGGATGTCGGGGGTGGTTTCGAGCAGGGTTTCGGACATGGGAAATAGATCCTTCCGTGGTGGCGCGTGCCAATCACGACGCCATACTTACGCCGATCCGGTTGGACGGCGTCGAATCTTCACCTGGAGCACCCCGCTATGACGAAGGGGGTTGCCGTCCAACCGACCAGGGTCGTGAATGGTTGGAACTCGTGATTCTGTTGACAAGTGTGCCGGGGTCGCTGCGGGGGAGACAAGCAAATGCTTCACGCAGCGTCATGAAACGGGGAGGCTCCCGCATCCAAAACGGTAGCGCCGCCGCTTAGGCCCCGGAGACAAAAATGAAGGGGATGAGCAGCAAAAACGGAATCAATGTCAGGATCCACATGATGGTGCCGACCCAGCCCGTCACCTTGCCGACCGTCGCGGCGGTGTTCAGCTGCTCGGCCTCTTTCGCCTTCTTGATGGCAATGATGCCCAGGACGATACCGACCAGCGGGATCACCAGGGAGAGGATGCCGAGGATCATCGAGGTCTGCGCAAGCTGCTGGCCGCGCATTGGTTCCGGGTACTGTGTCATGTTTCCTCCAACGCGATAGCTGTGGTTGCCGGACTCCACATGGCGGAACATCCGGTCGACTTGAGCCTATCTGAGCCCAACTGCATACGGCGTAAGTTCCCATGTCGGCACCGGTGAAATGACCACAGGTGCACTTGTGGTTCCGAATGCGCCAACCGTGCTTCATGAAGATTCCGATCCTTGTCGGATACTTTGCCCACGGACGGCAAAGCCACGAGCGCCCGGCGGGCGATCACTCGAACCAGCTTCAAACCCGACCAGTGCAGCAATCGGAATCGGGGAAAACCGAAACCGTTCCGGGTGGCGATCGGGAATCAGGCAAGACACAAAAATGGCGGTCCACCCAAGATGAACTGGCCCCCGAAAGTTGGACTCGGTAAGCAAGAGTCTACGCAGCGAGTGCCTGGGCCCGATATTCCATCGGGCTCAGGCACTCGAGCGTTAACGAGATGCGCTCGGTGTTGTACCAGCGGATGTAGTCCTTCAGGTCGGTGGTGAACGCCTCGATGCCGGCGTGCTCGTGGTGGTGGAACATTTCTTCCTTCAGGTGCCCGAAGAAGTTCTCCATCACCGCGTTGTCCAGGCAGTTGCCCTTGCGCGACATGGACTGGGCCATCCCGGCGTCGCTGAGGAGCTTCTGCCAGCTGGAGTGCTGGTACTGGAATCCCTGGTCCGAGTGCACCATCGGGGCCTCGCCGGCGGCCAGGGTCTCGATGGCCCCGATGAGTGATTGGTTGGTGAAGGCGACGGTCGGCGACTCCGAAACCGAGTAGGAAACGATCGAACGGTCAAAGAGGTCCATGACGGGCGAGAGGTAGACCTTGCGGTCCGCGACCTTGAACTCGGTCACGTCGGTCACCCACTTCAGGTTCGGCGCCGCGGTGTCGAACTCGCGCTTGAGCTTGTTCTCGGCGATCTTGCCGACCTGGCCCTTGTAGGAGGAGTAGCGGCGGCGGCTGCGGACCTTGCAGGCCAGATTCTCCTGGCGCATCAGTTTCAGCACGGTCTTGCGGGCCACGTGCCGTCCGTCGCGGGCCAGGGTGGCGTGGATGCGCCGGTGCCCGTAGCGGCCCTTGGCCTCGGTGAAGATCTCGTGGATCCGGGTGCGGAGGTCCGCGTGCCGGTCATGGGTCTTGAGTGCTGCCTGGCGGTGGAAGAACGTGGAACGGGGCAGCCCTGCCGCGGCCAGGAGCAGGGGCAGGGGGTGGGATGCCTTGAGGGCGATCACCGCGCTGATCTTCAGCGCGGTGGGTGGTTCCTCAAGGCCCGCACTTTTTTTAGGTAGGCGTTCTCGGCCTGCAGGCGCTGGTTCTCGCGGCGCAGCTTCTCGAGCTCTGTGAGTTCGGTCGGCTCGGGACTGGATGCCGCCCTCGGTCGGCCCTTGGGCTTGGGGCGCAGTCCGTCCTCGCCCTGTTCCCGGTATATTTTCGCCCAGTTGCGGACCTGGGCCGGGGAATTCAGCTGGTGCTTGAGGGCAAGGTCCATCGCGGTCGCCTCGCCGGAGAGGTACCGGCGGACGAGCTCGAGCTTGAACTCGAAGGAATACACCTGCTTGGTCGGTTTGCCTTCCAACGCTGCCCTACCCCAAATCCTGAAACGTTCCCCGAGCTTCTCAACGGCACCGGCGCTGACTCCAAGTCTTGAGGATACCGCGACATGCCCGAATCCTTCCTCGAAGAGATCGACGGCGGCCAGCCGTTGCTCGGCGGTCAATGAACTATGTGGATACATGAAAAACTCCCCGGAAGTATGGAACTGAATTATTCAGTCCAACTTCCGGGGAGCAGTTCAAGACTTGAATCCTGAACTGGGCCGCCATTTCCATGGTTCTGCGACGGATTACGACTGGGACGCGGCGACGCTCATGACCACGAGGAGCACGATCCAGAGGATGCTCAGGATGCCGAAAATCGTACCGATCCAGCCGGTCACCTTGCCGACGGTTGCCGCGGTGTGCAGCTGTTCGGCCTGCTTGGCCTTTGAAATGGCGATCGGGCCAAGAATGATCCCGACTACGAAGAGCGAAAGAATGCCCAGGATCATCGAGGTCTGGGCAAGCTGGGCGCCGCGCATCTGCTCGGGGCTGTTTTGGATGTACATGGGCGCTCCCTGGTTCGGAGCAGAACCATTGAACTGCGGCTGGTTGTCGGCCGGCTGAGTCATTTTTCCTCCGCGAAAAAGATGATGATGCAAGTGAGTGATCGCTAAGGTGCTTCCTTAGGTGTTGAGCGTACCGGGGTTTGGCCATGAAATGGCGAAAAGCACCGCCGTGCGTTCTAACGAAATGATCACATATGCCAATGGCGACGCGATGAACAAATGGCAAACCACGGAAGCGCCGAGGGCCCTGCCAGCGGGTTGATTCTCGACGGGGGGTGTCTCGTTGGGGTCTGACCGATCGGGTGCCGCCGACGTCTAGCCCTCGTGCTGGTCCGACTCAGAGTCGTTGAGCCGTGCCAGCAAGTCCGCAAAACGCCGGATCTCGGAGGGGTCCCAGTTTGCCAACCTTTCGCGCATCAGGCTCCGGGCCCGTGCCCCGGATGCGTTCCAGGCTTCCCGAGCCGTATCCGTGATGCTGACCAGCATGGCACGCCCATCGCTGGGGTCCGGTTCCCTGGTCACCAAGCCCTGGCTCTGCAGTTGCTTGATGGTCCGGCTCATGGTGGCCTTGTCCACATGCAGCTCCGACGCCAGGACTATTTGCTGCTGTGCCTGTTGCCTGACCAAAATCGACAGCACCCTGTAGCCCAGCGGCTGCAGCTCCGGGTGGATTTCCAGCGCACGCTTGCGGATCGCGGTACGGGCCTTGACGGCCATGATCGAAAATTGCTTCTCGACCTCTTGCATCAATGGCTCCAGCACCTGCGGATCGGCGGGCTGATCGACGTCGGGGGTTCGCCCGGAGCTAGGAGTTTCCATGGACACCATATTAGTGCGTTTCACGGGGAACGCCGGGCGGAAAGCGGGTCATCCCCTTCCTGGAATCCCATTCCGGCCTGCGGCAAGCCGGTGAACGACGACGGCCCCGCACCTTCCCGGTCAAGGGGAAGATGCGGGGCCGTCGGCCAACGAATCCGAGGCTAGCCTTCCTGCCTCAGCACGTCGCTGACATTGAGCCTTCCGAGCAGAACGGAGAAGCGCTTGATTTCAGACGGTTCCCAGGTGGAAAGCCGTTCGATCAGCATCGCTCGCGACCGCGAACCCGCGGCGGCGAAACCTGCCCGCGCGGACTCGGTGATACTCACGAGCATGGCCCGGCCATCGGCTGGATCGGGAACCCGGTTGACCAATCCCTGGCACTCCAGCTGTTTGATGGTCCGGCTCATGGTTGCCTTGTCCACCTCAAGTTCCTCGGCCAAGACGACCTGCTGCTGGGCTTGTTCGCGCACCAGGATCGAAAGGACCTTGAAACCCAAGGGCTGCAGGTCCGGATGGATGGACGTTGCCCGTTTGCGGATAGCCATGCGGGCCCTGATCACCATGGTTGAGAATTCCTTTTCAACCTCTTGGATCAGGGCACCGAGATCCGGATCATCGCTCAGCGGCTCTTGGGAGGGAGCCGCGTGGGGGAAGCAAGCCGGCTGGGCGTCCATCTCAGCGGCCGGGTGCCGATTCGAGCTCGTCCGCGGGCAGCGTGGTTTCCGCGGTCGCGCCGGCAGCGGAGCCGCCTGCTGCCGGGAGCTCTCCAGGCCCGCTGCCAACCGTTGCGGCTGCCTCCTCGACCTTGCTGCGTTCGGTGCGCGTCATCCTGCTCAAGGGCAGGTTCGGCAGGAACGCCACGGCGAGGATGGTCAGGAAGCCCAGCGGTGCGGCGATGGCGAAGACCTGTGCCACGGCATCACCGTAGACGGACTCGATGATCTGCCGGATCGACTCGGGCAGCTGGTTCATGGCGGGCATGGTGCCCGAAGCCAGCGCCTGGCCAACGTCCTTGCCGGCCGCGCCCAATTGCGCCAGCGCGGCACCCATCTCTTCCTTGCGCTCGGCAAGCATTTCGGGGATGCGCAGGGCCAGGATCGACCCCAGGGCGGCAACGCCGACGGTTCCGCCCAGGGAGCGGAAGAACGTCACGGCGGAGCTGGCAACGCCGAGTTCCTTCTGCGGAACCGCGTTCTGCACCACCAGCACCATGTTCTGCATGACCATGCCGACACCCGAACCGAGCAGGAACATGTAGGCGGAAAGCAACAGGTAGTTCGTGTCGTAGTGGATGGTTCCCAGGGCGAACAAGCCGATGGTCTGCATGATGGAACCTGCGACCACGAAGGCCTTCCACTTGCCGAATCGAGAAATCATGGCTCCGGCAATGGTGGAGATGACCAGGACGCCGGCCATCATCGGCAGGGTCATCAACCCGGCGCTGGTCGCCGTGGCGCCGCGGGCCATGATCATGTACTGCGAGAGGAACACCGAGGTGCCGAACATCGTCACGCCGACCGAGAGGGAGGCGATGACGGCCAGGGTGAACGTGGCGTTCTTGAACAGGCCGAGGTTGATCAGCGGCTCGGAGGCGCGGATTTCAACGACCACGAAGGCGATCAGTGCGAGGACCGCACCGCCAACCATCCATGCGGTGGTGGGGGAGGCCCACTCGAAGTTCGTGCCGGCCATTGAAACCCAGATCAGCAACAGCGAAACGCCTGCGGAAAGCAGGATGATGCCGAAGTAGTCGATCTTGACCTTGCGCTTGGCAAGCTCCGGCAGGTGCAGGGTGCGCTGGATCAGCCAGATGGCCACGACGGCGATCGGCAGGGCCACGAAGAAGTTCCAGCGCCAGTTGATGGTGTCGGTGATGAATCCGCCGATCAGCGGTCCGGCCACGGTTCCCACGGCCATGATGGCGCCGAAGAGGCCCATGTACTTGCCGCGCTCGCGCGGGGAGATGATGTCTGCCATGACAACCTGGCTCAGCGCGGCCATGCCGCCGCCGCCCAGGCCTTGGAGCACGCGCATCGTGATGAGCATGTTGGTGTCCTGCGAGAAGCCGGCGATGGCCGAGGCGATCACGAAGATCGCGAGGGACAGCTGCAGCAACAGCTTGCGGTCGACGAGGTCGGCAAGCTTGCCCCAGATCGGGGTGGAAATGGTGGTTGCGAGCAAGGTCGCGGTGACCACCCAGGTGTAGGAGGTCTGGCTGCCGCCGAGGTCCGAGACGATGATCGGAAGCGAGCTGGCAACGACGGTGCCCGCGAGGATGGACACGAACATGCCCATCAGCAGGCCCGTCAGGGACTGCATGACCTGGCGGTGCGACATTTTTGCCGGTTCGCCGGGGTGAAGCGTTTGGGTGGTTGACACAGAGGAGTCCTCAAATGAGCCGCGAATGGTTGATTTGAGTCAACTATAAAATTATTAGTTGCTTGTTGTCAACTAATTGCCGGAGGGCGTGACCGAGCGCACCGTGGCGGATTTGGGGCAAACAACGGGCGCGGCCCTTTCGCTGTGCCCATGTCGCAGGGCAGAATGGCAATTTGCTAGACCTCGACGAGTCAGGAGAACAGCATGGCCACAATCCTCAATCCCTACATCAGCTTCCGCGGTGAAGCCCGCGCTGCATTGGAGTTCTACCACTCGGTGTTCGGCGGTGAATTGGACCTGCGGCCCTTCGCGGACTTCGACTTCGCCAAGACCGACAATCCCGCGGACGACGCGAAAATCATGCACGGGCACCTGCGCGGGTTGAACGGCCTGAACATCATGGCCTCGGACACCCCGGAATCCATGGAGTGGAAGGGCGGCAGCGCCATCTCGATCACGCTCAGCGGCGAGGACAAGGACGAGCTCCAGGGCTACTGGGACAAGCTCTCCGAAGGCGCGGCCATTGGTGAGCAGCTGGCACAGGCCCCGTGGGGCGACTGGTTTGGAATGCTGCGCGACAAGTTCGGCATCGACTGGATGGTGAACATCGCAGGATCGCCAAGCGCCTGAGCCTGGCTGCAGGGAACTGGTTTCCGGCGGGTGGTGGACTCAAGCTGTTTTTGGGTGCACCACCCGCCACTCCCGACACTCAGGTCAGCCGCGCTCGAGCAGTTCCTCCGTGCGATCCCACAGTGAGGCGCTCAACCCGGCGTCGTTGGCCTGCCTGTTGGTTGAAGAGACCCTTCTGCGCGTGAAGTACTCACCCGCCGGCCAGTCGATGTGTGCGACTCCGTTGGACAGCCAGACCAGGGTGTTGGCGCCCTTTTGGGGAGAGGTCAGGAACTTGGAAAGAATCTTGCTGCCGTAAATGGCTTCCATGGAGGTGCCGGGTGAGCTGGAAAAGCTCGTGGCAACAACGCCAGGGTGGAATGCAGCCGCGGAGAGCCCTCGAGGGCCATAGCGTTTCTGCAATTCACGGGTGAACATGATTTGTGCCAACTTGGCATTCCCGTAGGCGCGGTTGGGGCTGTAGAAGCGTTCTGCATTGAGGTCATCCACATCGACCTTTCCATACAGGCGGTTTGCAAGGCTCGACGTATTGACGACGGTCGCCCTCGATTCGAGCAACCGATCGAGCAAGAGCTGCGTCAGCAAGAACGGCGCCAGGTAGTTGACTTGGAAAGTGAGTTCAAAGCCGTCGACGGTTGTCTCCCGGACGGGCGAGAAAATGCCGCCGGCGTTGTTGGCCAGGACATCGATGCGCGGATAGCTTTCCAGAAGCTCGGCGGCGAGACTGCGCACCTGGGAAAGGTCCGCGAAGTCCGCGAGGTGAAAATCCGCCCCCAGCTCCGTCGCGATGGACCTCGTCTTTTCGGGGTTCCTGCCAACCACAACCACATGATGGCCGAGCTCCTTGAGCTGCCGGGCGGCGGACGCCCCGATTCCGTCGCTGGCTCCGGTGATGACGATTGTCTTGCCTGGCATGTGAGTCCTCTCGAAACGAAGGGTCGTGCTGCTGTAATAGGCAGCCTACGCCGCGCTCATGGCCCCGAGCTGAAAACGGCTCGTTGCGCCGAAGCTTCTTTGGATGGCTTGCACCTTGCGCTGGACGGTGCGCAGGCTGACGCCCAGGAACCGCGCGATGGATTCGTCGGTGAGGCCGGTTGCCAGCAAGCGCAAGATCTCTTGCTCTTCACCGCTCAGCCGCGGCGAGGTTGCCACCCGCTCGGTGGGCAGGGGGAGTGCGGATCCCCAGACGGTTTCAAACGTATCGTTGAGCAGGGCAGCAAACCATGGACTGTGGATTCGAGCCCCCAGTACCCCGCCCGAGCGGTCGGCGGCGCTGAATATCAGCGATTCCTCCCCGTCGCGTATGACCAAGCGGGCCGGAACGATCGAGGAGACGCGCGCACTTGACCCGGGCAGGGCGGGAGAACCCGGGCGCATCGGGACGCCGGACTCTCGTTTGAAGGCCGAAGGATCGTAGACCACCCGGTAGTTGACCCCGCGTTCCAGCGCGTCACGCCGAGCCGTCTCCGTTCCCGCCGCATCTGGTGTGTCGCTTCCGCGATCGAAAGCCTCGATGGACCGGCGAGCCCGGTATTGGATGTCCGAGTAGGCGGTGGCAAGGCTCTTCCTGATGGTGATGAACTCGATCTCCGAATGCGGGAGGGCCTTCGCCGGCATCGAACTGTCGGCGGTTGCCCCTATGCCGGAAGCCAAGTCATCGAACTGCCGGGATAGTTCTTGCAGCCCAAATCCGATCATCGGAAGTTCTCCATTTCGTGGAATCATGCCTGGCCGTCTGCCACCCAAGCGAGGGCCGATGGGCCGCAGACGCCATCAAGGGCTGCGGCCCATCGCCGGAATCGACGCCAGGCATTCCGGGGATTTAGAACAGGGTGAAACCGGTTCCCAGCTCGTCCTGTGGGTTGAGCTCGAACTGGTGGCGTCCGGTCCGGTACGCCATGCCGGTGACCACCGGTATGACAGCAGGGAACCGCGAGCCCGACACGTCGTGGGGACGAATCGTGCCGATGAAGGTCGAGCCCACGATCGAGTCGTGCTTCAGGGAATTCTGGGTGATCTCGCCCGTGGCGGCCAGGCATGCCAGGCGTGCCGAGGTGCCCGAACCGCACGGGGAACGGTCGACCTCGCCGTCGGCAAAGACCGTCATGTTGATTTGGTTCGGTCCCGTTGGCAGGTCATCGAGCTTCTGGAACAGGATCGTTCCGTAGACGCCGCTCTGTCGCGGGTCGGAGTGCTGGGCCTCGGGCAGGTCGTTGCAGGCCCACTTCACGGCGCGGCCGATGGCGCGCAGCTCGGAGTAGTTCTCCTTGGTGATGTCCAGGTCCAGCTGGGCAACATCCAGGCAGGCGTAGATGGCTCCGCCGTAGGCCAGGTCGACGGTGTACTTCTTGCCGTCGACGTCGACCTTGAGGTCCTGCCCGACGACGTAGGACGGAACGTTTTCGAAGGTGACGCCGCGGACGATGCCGTCGCGGGATTCGACGTGTGCGGCAACGCGACCCGAAGGAACGTCGATGACGACGACGGTTGTTCCGTTGGGGTCGGATTCAACGATTCCCTCTTCGACGGCCCAGACGCCCAGCGCCATCGTGCCGTGTCCGCAAGCGGTCGAATAGCCGTCCTTGTGCCAGAAAACGGCCCCGAAGCTTGCGGCCGAATCGTCGGGCTCGGTGATGAAGCAGCCGTACATGTCCGTATGTCCGCGAGGCTCCTGAACCAGGAGCTGGCGAATCTTTTCGACCGTCGAACTGTTTTGTGCCGACACCCGACGCTCCGCGACAGTCCGGCCATCAAGCTCACCGTAGCCATCGGTGACAATCCGGAATGGCTCACCACCGGTGTGGTAGTCGATGCTGCTGATCTGGATGGATTCTGTCGTCATGTTCTTCGGATCCGTTCTCATGCGTGTCGGTTGGCGTGAGGGTCAGTCGCCAGGGGCTTGGCGTCAAGCCGGGGGAGGGGTTGTCCTTGGTGATGCGGGTGCAGCAGCCAAAAGAGAACGATTTTCGCCGTGTTCCCGGTGTTTTTGGGTAGAGGGCATCCTGCGCCGAGACTGTGACCCAATACACCTCTATGCAATAGTACATGGCATAGAAACGCGCATGTCAACGCCGGCGGCCACGCGAGGGGTTCGACCCGGCGTCTTTGAAAAATATCGAAATTGTTACTTGCGCCACCTTGATTCGCACCCTAGGCTTCTATGCAATATCACATGACACATTGGTGCAGGAGTGAACTATGGCGCGACCCCAAGACGTTTTTCCGGCAGACACTGCCAAGCGTGGAGCCAGCAACACCCTCCCGCGGACCGGTCGCTTCGGAACTCTTGGGTCATCGCACGTTCAGCTTCTCTCGGGTGAGTTGGCCCACTGGCAATCGCTGAACAGGAACGCAACGATCGGCCACTCGCTTCGCGAGCTCCGCGCCGCGGGCAACCTGGAAAACCTGCGGACCCTCGCCACCGGGCACCCGGACCACTACCGCGGAAAGTACCCGTTCCTGGACACGGACCTTTTCAAGACCCTTGAAGGCCTGGCCTACGAAATCAACCGTCCGCGCGTGGAACCCGATCCCGAAACGGTTGCGTTCTTCGAGGAATCGGTAACGCTGATTGAGGCGGCGCAGGCTGCGGACGGTTACCTGAACAGCTTCTACCAAAACCCGCTCACGGATGCCGAGCCATGGAGCGATCTGGCATGGGGCCACGAGCTTTACAACCTTGGCCACCTCATTCAGGCCGCAGTGGCCGCCAGCCGCCAGCTTGGTGATCGGCGGCTGCTGGACGTTGCCGTCCGCTTCGCGGACCTTGCGATCGAAAACTTCGGAAACGAAGGTGCCCCCGAGGTCTGTGGTCATCCCGAAATCGAAATGGCCTTGGTCGAGCTGTACCGGGAAACCGGCGACCGGTCGTACCTGGACCAGGCGAAGCTGTTTATTGACCGCCGGGGCCACGGCACGATCAAACTCAGGACCTTCACGGCAGACTATTTTCAGGACAATCTCCCCATCCGGGAGCTGCCCTCGGTCACGGGCCATGCCGTGCGCATGGCCTACCTTGCGGCCGGGGCCGCGGATGTCGCCCTGGAATCGGGGGATCCCGGGTTGCTGGCCGAGCTTGAGCGGTTGTGGGACGACCTGGTCTCCAGCAAGCTGTACGTGACGGGCGGACTGGGCTCCAGGCATTCGGACGAAGCCATCGGGGACCGCTTCGAGTTGCCTTCCGAACGCTCGTACTCCGAAACGTGTGCGGCAATCGCAACGATGCAGTGGGCCTGGAGAATGTTCCTGGCGCAGGGAAAAACCAAGTACCTCGACACCTTTGAGACGATCCTCCACAACGCCTACGCGGTGTCGCTTTCCACCGACGGAAAGGCCTTCTTTTACGACAACACGTTGCAGCGCCGGGAGGACCACGAGCAACGCTCAGGATACGAATCCGGCGGCGAGCTATTGCGTCGCGCGTGGTTCGGCTGCCCCTGCTGCCCGCCAAACATCATTCGGTGGGTGGCGGAACTCCAAGACCATCTCGCCGTCGTGGAACAAGGATCGCTGCGCATCGCCAACTATGCCAGTGCAAGGATTGCCACGGCCGATCTGGGAATCACGATGCACACGGAATTTCCCTGGAGCGGCGCGGTCCGGGTAACCGTCGACAGTGCCTCCCCGGAATCGCAGGGACTGGCTTTCCGGGTTCCGGCCTGGGCGAAGCGCGCCACACTGTCCGTCAACGGCGAACCGCAGGCCGTTGGCGTCGTCGACGGATGGCTTGAAATCAATCGGGCCTTCCTCGGCAGCGATGTCCTGGAACTCAACCTCGAGATGGCCGCCCGGTTCCTGGGGTCGCACCCGCACCTCGACGCCACGCGGGGCTGCCTTGCGGTGACCCGGGGCCCGATCATCTACTGCCTGGAGCAGGAAGACGCCCCGAAGGACATCAACGACCTGGTCGTGGATGCCCGGTCAATGCGGGAGATCGAAGAAGTGTCCAACCCCGTTCCTCGGGCGGTTCGGAGCGTTGCGCTTTCCCTTCCCCTGCGGGTGGAACCACAGGGCGGCGGCCAGCTTTACCCCGAATACACCGGTGCCACCCGCGCCGGGCAAACGCGTGAAAACGTCACTTTGGTTCCCTATGCGCATTGGGGAAACCGTGAACCTCGAGCCATGCGCGTATGGCTCAGAAACGCCTGAAGCCTTTCTCTCGCGAGCTCCACAGCAAGTCCCGCACCATCCCTGATCGGTTCAACAGTGGCTCAACGATGCCCGCACGGACCCCAATTTGAAGGAAACGCAATGAAAAGCAAGAAATTCGTACTGGGCCTTGCCCTGACGTCGGCATTGTTGCTGACGGCCTGCGGAGGTGGCAGCAATGCGCCTGCGCCCAGCGGCAGTGCCGGCGCCGGTGCAGAAGGAACCACAGGCGGTTCCGTCCGCGTATTGCTCAACGCCGATTACTCGCACCTTGACCCGGCCATGGGTTTCGACACCGGCGTCAAGAACTTCTACCGGTTGATCTACCGGACGCTCACGACCAACTCGACAGAGGAAGGCAAGTCCGGGGAAATGAAACCCGACCTTGCCACCGACCTGGGAACCCCATCCAACGGCGGAAAGACCTGGACCTTCACGCTCAAGGACGGCATCTTCTTCGAAGACGGGACGCCAATCACCAGCGCCGAAGTCAAGTACGGTGTCTCTCGCGCCTTTGACCCGGAAATCGGAATCGGTTCCCCGTGGGCCAAGCAGTTGCTCGACGACGGTTCGGGCTACAAGGGCCCCTACATCGACAAGGACAAAGACTTCAAGGCCATCGAAACGCCCGATGCCAAGACGATTGTCTTCAACCTGAACCAGCCGTTTGCCGACTTCGGTTCGGTCGTCGGACAGAACAGCTTCGTTCCTTTCCCTGTGGGTTCGGGTTCCGGCAAGGGATTCGATGCGAAGCCGATTGCATCCGGCCCCTACAAGGTCGATTCCTACACGCGCGGCGGAGAGCTGAAGCTTTCACGCAACGAGAAGTGGGATGCAAAGAGCGACACCGTTCGCCCGGCCAAGCCGGACCACTATGAATTCCTCTTCGGCATCGACGGTGCAACGATCGATGAACGTATGCTGGCGGGCCAAGGCGAGGACAAGAACGCCATCTCCGGCGGCGCGCTCCAGCCGGCAAACGTCTCGCGCATCCAGGACCCAAGCGTCAAGGACCGGGCGGTGCGTGCCGAGCCCGTCTGCACCACCTACCTGACGATGAACAACACCAAGAAGCCGCTGGACAACCTGAAGGTCCGCCAGGCCATCAACTACGCCATCGACAAGTCGAGCCTGCAGACCGCCGGCGGCGGGTCCCAGCTTGCAACCGCGGCAAACACCATCATGGTCCCGTCGCTGCTGGGCTGGTTGGACTTCAACGCCTACCCGACCACGGACAACAAGGGCGACGTGGAGAAGGCAAAGGCACTGTTGGCCGAGGCCGGATACCCGGACGGCATGGAGCTGACCCTGGACACCCGTGGCACGCCGAAGATCCAGGCCTACTCGGAATCGGTGCAGCAGTCGCTTGCGAAGGTCGGCATCAAGGTCAACCTGAACGTCATCGACGTGTCTTCGTTCTACGAGGTCATCGGCACCACCAGCCAGCAAAACGACCTGGCCATCACGGGCTGGTGCCCGGACTGGGCCTCGGGCCAGACCTTCCTGCCGCCGATCCTGCACGGAGACAGCATCGTGGCCAAGGGCAACCAAAACGTCCCCCAGCTCAACGACCCGGCCGTCAACAAGCGCATGGATGAAATCGCGGCCATGACCGATGTCGCCGCCGCCAACAAGGCTTACGGCGAGCTCGACAAGCAGATCATGGAAACGGCCGCCCCCATGGTCCCGATGGTCTACGAAAACGTCATGCAGTTGCGCGGCAGCAACGTCGATCCCGGAGTCGTAGGATTCGACGCCGGCATTGACCTGGTGACGCTCAGCCTGATCGATCCAGGCAAGTAAAGGTCCCACCATGTCAATGCTTCCCGCCGACCTTCTGGTCGCGCCCGGTGAAGTGACGCCTGAACCAAGCGAAGGACCGTCCTCATCCCGAGGACGGTCCTCCTCGCTCCGGCGCGTCACCTCCGCAATGCTTGCTTCCCCCGCTGCCATGCTCAGCGCGGCCTTCATCGTGCTGATTGTCCTTGTGGCGATCGCAGCGCCCCTGCTGACCAAATGGAGCGGCTGGGATCCCTTCCAATACGACGACACGGCGGTAAACCCCGATCTGGGAGGCTTGCCCGCGCTGCCCTGGGGCGGCATCAGCACGGACCATTGGTTCGGTGTCGAACCCCAGAGCGGCCGCGACGTCTTTGCCCGCATCGTCTACGGTGCCCGCGTCTCCCTGGCCATTGCGTTTGCCGCCGCCGCCATCACCACCATCGTCGGAGTGGTCCTTGGCATGCTGGCCGGATTCTTCGGCGGCTGGGTCGACCAAGTCATTTCCCGCGTGATGGATTTCCTGATGGCGTTCCCGTCGCTGATCTTCATGATCGCGCTCCTGTCCGCGCTGCCTGCCGGCAACCGGCCGGTGCTGCTGGTCATGGTCCTGTGCATCTTCGGCTGGCCGTACACGGCCCGCGTTATCCGGGGACAGACCATGTCGCTGGGCCAGCGCGAGTTCGTCGAGGCCGCCCAGGCCTCCGGCGCCAGCAAGGCGGCGATCGTCTTCAAGGAAATCCTGCCCAACCTCACCGGAACCATCATCGTCCTGGTGACGCTCGCCGTCCCCTCCTACATCGGCACCGAAGCGGCGCTGTCGTTCCTGGGCGTCGGCGTTGTTCCGCCCACCCCGTCTTGGGGCCAGATGATCGCCACGGCCGTGCCGTGGTACGCGACGGACCCGATGTTCTTCTTTGTCCCCGGCCTGTTCCTCTTCCTGACGGTCCTTTCCTTTACGGTCTTCGGGGACCACCTCAGCCGCGCCATTGACACGGGAGATACCTCAAAGTGATTACGTATCTAGCCAGACGACTTCTGGCGGCAGCGGGCGTGCTTGTCCTCGTGGCGCTGCTGACCTACTGGATCTTCTTTGCGCTGTCGCCGGATCCGGCCGTGATGATCTGCGGCAAGACCTGCACGCCCGAACGCATCGACCAGATCCGCGCCACCCTCGGGGTCGACCAGCCGTTCATGACCCAGTTCTTCACCTTCCTCGGCGGGATCTTCATGGGCCGGACCTACGGCACCGGGGCCAATGCCATCGAATGCGCCGCACCGTGCCTCGGCTTCAGCTTCCAGACCAACCAATCGGTACTCGAAATGATCGGCGACCGCATGCCCGTTTCCATCACCATTGCCGTGGGCGCGGCGGTCCTCTGGCTCCTCATCGGTGTCAGCGCCGGCGTCCTGAGCGCAGTCCGCCAGGGCACCTGGTGGGACAAGGCAGCCATGATGGTCGCCCTGAGCGGCATCAGCCTGCCGAACTACTTCATCGCGCTGGTGCTGCAGTACGTCCTGGTGGTCGAGCTGCAGATCCTGCCGTTCCCCTCCACGCCGGCCTTCGGCGAGGACCCGTTGTTCTGGTTCCAGTCGTACCTGATGCCGTGGACCGTGCTGGCATTCGGCTATGCCTCGATGTATGCGCGGCTGACCCGGGCCAACATGATCGACACCCTGGGCGAGAACTTCATCCGGACCGCACGGGCCAAGGGACTTTCCTCCGGGCTGGTGTTGGGACGCCATGCGCTGCGCCCGTCGCTGACACCCATCGTGACGTTGTTCGGCATGGACTTCGCCGGCCTGCTCGGCGGTGCGTTGATCACGGAAACCGTGTTCGGGCTCAACGGCGTCGGCAAGATGACCTCAGATGCCATCAGCAAGAACGACCAGCCGGTCATCATGGGCGTGACCCTCATGGCCGCACTGTTTGTCATAGTTGCCAACATCATCGTCGACATTCTCTACACCACGCTGGATCCACGCGTAAGGACAAAGGTCGCATGAAACATGTAGAACCGGCCGGCTCAACGCCCCTGCTGGAAATCAAGGACCTCACGGTTTCCTTCGCCTCGCGTGCGGGAACGGCAACGGTGGTCCAGGGGATCAGCCTGGTCGTCGAACGGAACCAAACCGTCGGCATCGTCGGCGAGTCCGGCTCCGGAAAATCGATGACCAGCCTGGCCATCATGGGACTGCTGCCGGCCAAGGCGGCAACCACCGGCAGCATCAAGCTGCAGGGCCAGGAGATCCTGGGAAGCCCGGAACGGCACCTGCACAAACTGCGCGGGGAGCGCATGGCCATGGTCTTCCAGGACCCGCTGTCCTCGTTGAACCCCTACTACACGGTGGGCAAGCAAATCGCGGAGGCCTACAAGGCCCACCGCGGAGGATCGCTCCGTGCGGCCCAGGCCGTGGCCATCGACGCCATGGGACGGGTCGGAATCAGCGATCCGAAGCGCCGGGTGGACAACTACCCGCACCAATTCTCCGGCGGCATGCGCCAGCGCATCATGATCGCCATGGCCATGTGCTGCGAGCCCGACCTGTTGATCGCCGACGAGCCGACCACGGCGCTGGACGTCACTGTGCAGGCGCAGATCCTGGACTTGATGTCACAGCTCCAAGCGGAATCGGGAACCGGAATGGTGTTCATCACCCACGATTTGGCCGTGGTCTCGCAGGTTTCCCAGCGTGTGCTGGTGATGAACAAGGGCCACGTCGTGGAAAACGGGACGACCGAAGACGTCTTCTCGAATCCGCGCGACCCCTACACGCAGGCCCTGCTGGATGCCATCCCGCGGATCGACGATCCGATCCGGGCCATGAAGAAAGTGAATTCAGGACTGGTGAAGGAAGCATGAGCGTCGTCATCGAAGACCTCCGGAACGAACCGCTGCTCGAGGCGAAGAACCTGGTGCGCGAATTCCAGGTCAGCAAGGGCGGCGCATTCGCCGGAACGGAGACCTTCCGCGCCGTCGACGACGTCTCGCTTGCCCTGCACGCGGGCCGGACCATGGCACTGGTCGGCGAATCGGGGTCGGGCAAGTCGACGACGGCGCGCATGATCGCCAAGCTCCTGGACGTCACCTCCGGGTCGATGCACTTCGAGGGCCAGGACGTGACCCGCGCCGGCGACACGATGCTGCGCCGCTTCCGGGCCAACGTGCAGGTGGTCTTCCAGGATCCGTTTTCCTCGCTGAACCCCAAGCACACCGTCGAGCGCATCATCACCGCGCCGCTGGACTACCAGGGGATCAAGGGCGTCGACCGGCGACTGCTGGTGAAGTCGCTGCTGGAACGCGTCGGGCTGAACCCCGACCACAGCACCAGGTACCCGAACCAGTTCTCCGGCGGGCAGGCCCAGCGCATCGGCATCGCCCGCGCCCTTGCGGTGGAGCCCAAGCTGGTCATCTGCGACGAGGCCGTCTCCGCGTTGGACGTCTCCGTCCAGGCGCAGGTCATCAACCTGTTGCGCGACCTGCAGCAGGAATCCGGTTACTCCTACCTTTTCATCGCCCACGACCTGGCGGTCGTGCGGCAGATCGCCGACGACGTCGCGGTCATGAACAAGGGCAGGATCGTGGAACAGGGCACGACGGCGCAGGTCTTCGAGAACCCCGTGGAAGAGTACACCCGGGCGCTGCTGAAGGCAGTTCCCGTCATCAATCCCGAATGGGAAATCCGTAGGCAGCAATACATGGGGGGAATGGCACATTGATCACCGCCGAATATGTGGCAGCAGGCATGCAGGTCCGTGACCATGTGGTCACGGTGCCGTTGAACTGGGCGCGGCCCGACGAGAGGACCATCCAGGTGTTTGCCCGCGAGCTGTGCTCCGCGGAGAAGGCGCGGCAGGACCTGCCGGTCCTGTTGTTCCTGCAGGGCGGCCCGGGCGGCAAGGGCCCGCGACCGCTCGACAAGTCCGGGTGGATCGGCGAGGCGCTGAAGACCCACCGCGTGCTCCTGCTCGACCAGCGCGGAACCGGACGCAGCAGCCGGATCACGGCAGCTTCGATGGAACGCTTCCCGAGCGCGGCGGACGGCGCCGAGTACCTGGGCCACTTCCGTGCCGATTCGATCGTTTCCGACGCCGAGTTCCTGCGCAAGACCGTCTTCGGCGGGCGGAAGTGGTCGACACTGGGCCAAAGCTACGGCGGATTCCTCACGCTGACCTACCTTGGCCAGGCGCCCGAGGCGCTGAACGCCTGCTACATCGCCGGCGGGCTGCCGAGCCTGGCGCCCGACGCCTCGGAGGTCTACCGCCGAACCTACGTGCGCACGAGGGCGAAGAACGGGGAGTTCTACGCACGCTACGGGAACCACGTGGAAACGATGGCGAAGATCGCCGACCGTTTGGCCGTCGGCGACGTCCACCTGCCGGACGGAGACCTGCTCACGGTGCGTCGTTTCCAGTCCCTGGGCATCGACTACGGCATGAAGCCGGGGTTCGAAAGGATGGCGTGGCTGATCGACGAGGCGTTCGACGACGGCGGCGAGCTGAGCGACACCTTCCTGGCCCAGGTCCAAGCGCGCAGCAACTACGCGGAGAACCCGTTGTTTGCCGTGATGCAGGAGAGCATCTTCGCCGACGGGGCAAGCGGTGCAACGGCCTGGGCGGCGCAGCGGGAAATCGAGCGGCACCCGGAGTTCGCCGAGTCCGCCCGCCCGTTGCTGATGACCGGCGAAATGATGTTCCCGTGGATGTTCGAGGAAATCCGCCTGCTAAAGCCCTTCGGCGCCGCGGTGAACGAAATGGCCCGCCGGGACGACTGGGGCCCGCTCTACGACCCGCGGATACTGGCGGAAAACCAGGTTCCTGTCTCCGCCGTCGTCTACCACGACGACATGTATGTGGACGCGCCGCTCTCGCTGGAAACGGCCGCGCAGGTCGGGAACCTGCAGGCCTGGGTGACCAACGAGTTCGAGCATGACGGCATCTCGGCCCCCGGTGTGTTCCCGCGGCTGGTTTCGATGGTCGACGCTGTTGGCGGTCCGCTGGCCTAGCGACGGAGTACGGTCCGAGCTTGTTCGGGATGGCCGCTGCGGTGGACCTTGGAGCCCGACCCGTGGATTGATTTCCACGGGTCGGGCTCTTTCCACATGTCTGCATATTTGCATAAACACCAGTGAGGGTCGGAATGCTGCAATCTGCGCAGTCCGGCATCGTTTCGATCCGTTGGCGCCCAAAAATCGGGCAATAAAATCCTTGATTCGCGAAAATGTGACATGTACCATTGCATAGATTCGTGATGCAGAACACGTGGGCGAGGTTGCCCACCTTCTCAAGGAGACCAAATGAGCAACAACGAAACGCTTGAAAGGGAGGCCCTTGGCGGCCGCCCCGACGCTGGGCACGAAACCTCGACGCCGGCGGGTCTCAAACGTGTTGTGGCCGCCGCCATGGCGGGAACCGTCGCCGAATGGTACGAGTTCTTCCTGTACGGAACGGCTTCGGCCTTGGTCTTCGGCACCCACTTCTTCCGGCAGACCGGCAACCCGGTCGATGGCGTCATCGCCGCGTTTGCGCTCTACGCCGTGGGCTTCGCCGCCCGTCCGATCGGCGGACTGGTCTTCGGGCACTTCGGCGACCGCATTGGCCGCAAGGCGTTGCTCCAGCTGAGCCTTGTGGTCGTCGGCATCACGACGTTCCTCATGGGATGCCTGCCCACCTTCGATGTCATCGGCTACTGGGCGCCCGCACTCCTGGTGACCCTGCGCCTCATCCAGGGCTTTGCCTTCGGCGGCGAGTGGGGAGGCGCGATCATCCTGGTGAGCGAGCACAGCCCCGACAACAGGCGCGGCTTCTGGGCCAGCTGGCCGCAGGCCGGGGTCCCGATGGGCAACCTGGTAGCCACACTCGTCCTCCTCGGACTGTCGAGCACCCTGCCCGAAGAGGCGTTCCTTTCGTGGGGTTGGCGCGTGGCGTTCTGGTTCTCCGCCGTGGTGGTCTTGATCGGCTACTGGATCCGCACCAAGGTCGACGACGCGCCGATCTTCAAGGAAGCGCAGGCCCGCCAGGCCGCCTCGCAGGAAGCCCAGCCGGGCGTCCTGCACGTCCTTCGCTACCACTGGCGTGCCGTGCTGATCGGCATTGGCGCCCGCTTCGCGGAGAACATCCTCTACTACCTCGTTGTCACCTTCTCGATCACCTACCTCAAGTTGGTCGTCGAGATGGACACCTCGCGCATCCTCCTGCTGATGTTCGGCGCCCACTTCCTGCACTTCTGCATGATCCCGCTCGTCGGGCTGCTCTCTGACATTGTTGGCCGCAAGCCCGTCTACCTGACCGGCGCCGTGCTGACCGCATTCTGGGGATTTGTCGGCTTCCCGATGATGGACACCGGCAACGACTGGATCGTCATGGCGGCCATCACCCTGGGCCTGGCCATCGAGTCCCTGACCTACGCGCCGTACTCGGCGCTGATGACCGAAATGTTCCCCACCAACGTGCGCTACACGGCGCTTTCGCTCTGCTACCAGTTTGCGCCGATCCTGGCGGGTTCCCTGGCCCCGCTCATTGCGCTCTCGCTGCTGCAGAAGTTCGATTCGTCGACTCCGATCGCCCTTTACCTTGTCGGGGCCGCGGTCATTTCCATCGTCGCCGTTTCGTTCGCCAAGGAAACCAGGGGCAAGTCGCTGCGCGAGGTCGATGCCGAGTCGGCGTTGCGCACCAACGCCCCGGCCTAGTCCCGATTCCCGCAGCTGCCCGAAAGACCTAAGGAAAAATTATGGACATGCTCACCAGCATCAACGATGCGATCTGGAACCCCATGGCGTACTTCGCCCTGGCCGTCGGACTGTTCTTCACCGTATTGACCGGATTCGTCCAGTTCCGGCGGTTCCCGGACATGATCCGCCAGATCCTCAGCAAGAAGAACAGCTCGGACGGCATCTCGCCGGTCCAGGCGCTGCTCCTGACCCTGGCCAGCCGGGTGGGCGTGGGAAACATCGCCGGCGTGGCAACCGCCATTGCCGCAGGCGGCCCCGGCGCGCTGTTCTGGATGGTTGTCTGCGCGCTGCTCGGATCGGCCAGCTCCTTCGCCGAATCCACCCTGGCCCAGGTCTACAAGCGCCGCATCAACGGTGAGCACCGCGGCGGCATGCCGTTCTACATCGAGCACGGCCTGAAGCTCAAGTGGCTGGCCGTCGCGGTGTCGCTCATGGCCATGGTCGGCTACGGATTTGTGTTCCCGGGCGTCCAGTCCAACAACATCGCCTCCAGCGTCGAGACGGCATTCAACGTGCCGCCGCTCGTGAGCGCCATCGGCATCACCGCGCTCATGGCATTTGTCATCATCGGCGGAACCAGGCGCGTCGTCGGTGCCGCGCAGCTGATGGTCCCGGTCATGGCCGTGGGTTACATCCTTGCCGCACTGGTGATCGTTGCCGTGAACTTCGAGCAGATCGTTCCGACCGTCAGCCTGATCATCTCTTCCGCCTTCGGAGCCCACCAGGTCTTCGGCGGCATCGTCGGCGCGGCCGTGGCCTGGGGCGTGCGACGTGCGGTGTTCTCCAATGTCGCCGGCGTGGGGGAGGGGACCTACGGTGCCGCCGCGGCATCGGTTTCACACCCCGCCAAGCAGGGCCTGGTCCAGGCCTTCTCGATCTACATCGACACGGTCGTTGTCTGCTCCGCCACTGGCCTGATGATCATCATGACCGGCTCCTACAACGTCACGGCCCCCGACGGCACGGTCCTGATCCAGGGCGTGCCAGACCTGAAGGCCGGCGCCGCGTACACGCAGCAGGCCATCAGCACCGTGCTGCCGGGCGTCGGGCCGGGCTTCGTGGCGGTCGCACTCTTCTTCTTCGCCTTCACCACGCTTGTCGCGTTCTTCTACATCGCCAAGACCAACCTGGTCTACCTCGTTGGCCGCGACGACAGCCCGGTGCTGGACTGGGCCCTGAAGCTGGGCATGCTTGGCATCACCTTCCTCGGCGGCATCATCAGCGCCGATGCGATGTGGGCCATTGGCGACATCGGCTATGGAACCCTGGGCTGGATCAACATGCTCTGCCTGCTTGCCCTCACCTCGGTGGTCTTCAAGGTCACCCGCGACTACGACAGGCAGTGCAAGGCCGGCCTCGACCCCGTCTTCAACCCCGTCGCCCTGGGCATCCGCGGGGCCGACTTCTGGGTCGAGGAAGCGGCGGAAATCGCCGGAAACCAGGCGCTTTTGGCCTCGGGTGAGACCCGAAAGAACTAATTTCTCCCGACCCCTTCCGTCTGTACAATGTCACATGATACTATTTGAATGTGATGTACGGCATGGAGTCGAAAGCGTCACCCACAACTTTGAAAATCATTGAAAAGTCCCCTTGAAAGGAACACAACATGAGCACCACCAAGAAGCCCTGGCACGGAGTCATCGTCGCATCGGCGCTGCAGTTCAAGGACGATTACTCGGTCGACTATGAGGCATTCGCAGACCACGTTCGTTTCCTTGCCAGCAGCGGCTGCGACGGCATCGCCCCGAACGGTTCGCTTGGTGAATACCAGACCCTGTCCGACGAAGAGCGCGCCAAGGTCATCGAGACCGCCGTTGCCGCAGCTCCGGAGGGCTTCGTAGTCATGGCCGGCGTTGGCGCCTACGGTGGACTGCAGACCCAGAAGTGGGCACAGCAGGCCAAGGATGCCGGCGCACACGCCATCATGTGCCTGCCGCCGAACACCTACCGCGCTACCGACGACGAGGTCGTTGAGCACTTCCGCCTCGCCGCCTCCGCCGGCCTGCCGGTTGTTGCCTACAACAACCCGATCGACACCAAGGTCGACCTGACCCCGGCCCTGGTTGCACGCCTGTTCCACGAAGGCCTGATCGTCGGCATCAAGGAATTCACCGGCGACCCGCGCCGTGCCTACGAAATCAAGGAACTGGCACCGGGCATGGACATCCTCATCGGCACCGATGACACCGTCCTGGAAATGGGCCTCGCCGGCGCCGTTGGATGGGTTGCCGGTTACCCGAACGCCATTCCGCACGCCACCGTCGAGCTCTACCGCCTGGCCACCTCCGGCAACCTTTCGGACATGGAGCGCGCCCGCGAGATTTACCGCGACCTGCACTCGCTGCTGCGCTGGGACACCAAGACCGAGTTCGTCCAGTCGATCAAGCTCTCGATGGACGTCGTCGGCCTCAACGGTGGCGTGTGCCGCCCGCCGCGCGGCCCGCTGACCGACGCCGTGCGCGCCGCGGTCATCGCCGACACCGAGGCCGCAGTGGCCAAGGGTTACAAGTAACCTCGAAGTTGCCGTGTTGTTGGCCGGCCCCGTGAAAGCGGGGCCGGCCAACGGCACCACCCGATCAACGACGATTACCCAGAGAGTTTGCACCATGCGCACCAACAGGATCTTCCACGCAGTGGATTCCCACACCGAAGGCATGCCCACCCGCGTCATCACCGGAGGCATTGGCACCATTCCCGGAGCCACCATGGCAGAGCGCCGCCTCTGGTTCATGGAGCACAGCGATTGGATCCGCACCCTGTTGATGTGCGAACCGCGCGGACACGCCTCGATGAGCGGCGCGATCCTGCAGCCCTCGACGCGCCCCGACGCCGACTACGGCGTCCTGTACATCGAGGTCTCCGGACTGCTGCCGATGTGCGGACACGGAACCATCGGCGTTGCCACCGTGCTGGTGGAAACCGGCATGGTCGAGGTCCACGAACCCGTGACCACCGTGCGCCTGGACACTCCGGCTGGCCTGGTCATCGCAGAGGTCGCCGTCAAGGACGGGGCGGCCGAATCCGTGACCATCCGCAACGTGCCCTCCTACAGCGACCGCCTGGACGCATCCGTCGAGGTCCCGGGCTACGGCACCGTGAACTACGACCTCGCCTTCGGCGGCAACTTCTACGCCGTCGTCGAGCTCGAGGACCTGGGCCTGCCGTTCGAACGCGAACGCAAGGACGACCTGATCACCGCCGGCCTGGCCATCATGGGCGCCATCAACGCGACCGACGAGCCCGTGCACCGCGAACGCGACGACATCCGCGGCGTCCACCACGTCTACCTCAAGGCCCCCGGCTCCACCGCCGAGCATTCCCGCCACGCCATGGCCATCCACCCGGGCTGGTTCGACCGCTCGCCGTGCGGCACCGGCACCAGCGCACGCATGGCCCAGCTCCACGCCCGCGGCGAACTGGCCATGGACACCGACTTCATCAACGAGTCCTACATCGGCTCGCAGTTCACCGGGCGGCTGGTCGAGGAAACCACCGTCGGCGGGCTGCCCGCCGTCATCCCCACCGTGACCGGACGGGCCTGGATCACCGGCACCGCCCAGTACTTCCTTGACCCGACCGACCCGTTCCCGGAGGGATTCCTGCTGTGAACCTGCCATATTTCGACGCCGCCGAGGTTCGCGCCTCGCTTCCCTTCGACCGCGCCATCGCCGCCATCGAGGATGCGTTGCGCGGCCAGACCGATCCGGAAATCGACGGGCCGCGCATCTTCGCCCCGGCACCGGACGGTGAATTCCTGCTGATGCCGGCGATCGGCCAGGGCTACACCGGACTCAAGGTCGCGACCATCGCCCCGCTGAACCCGGCCAAGGGCGAGGAAAAGATCCAGGGCGTCTACCTGCTTTTCGGTTCCTCGAACCTCACTCCGATTGCCTCGATGGACGGCGCCGAGCTCACGGCCATCCGCACCCCGGCGGCCACCCTGACCGCCGTCAAGAACATTGCCGACGCGCCGGGTGACGCGCCGTTCACCCGGACCCCCAAGGTGCTGGTCTTCGGGGCCGGCATCCAGGCGGTCAACCACTTCCGTGCGGCCAAGGCGGTCTTCCCCGAGGGCACCTTCGCCGTGGTGGGCCAACGCGCCGAGCGGATCCAGGCACTGATCGAACAGCTGGCCGCCGAAGGCATCGCCGTCACCCGCGGAAGCCTGGAAGACGTTCCGGACGCGGACGTGATCCTGTGCGTGACCTCCTCGCCGACCCCGCTCTTTGACGGAGCGCTACCGGCCGACCACGCAATCATCGCCTCGGTGGGACAGCACGGACTTGATGCCCGCGAGGTCGACGAGACGCTCGTCAAGCGCTCCGAGGTCGTCGTCGAGGGACGCGCATCCTCGTGGCGCGAAAGCGGGGACCTGATCCCCGCACGCAGCGTCGAGGAATGGAAAGAGATCAATCCGCCGAACCTCAAGGACCTTGTCAACGGCAAATTCAGCCGCACCGGAGGCAAGCCGACGCTTTACACGGGTGTGGGCATGGCATGGGAAGACTTGGTTTCCGCCGCAGTGGTGTATGAAGATCACAGGAGTAAAAACGCGTGAGCGCACCTGTGGAAATCGGAGAACAAACCATGACCGGCAATTCAAGGTTCACCATTGAAAAACTTGACCGCCAGATGAGCCTGCGCGAAACCGTCACCGAACGGCTTCGCACCTCGATCATCTCGGGCGACTTGGTGGAAGGCGAGCTGTACTCGGCGCCGAGCCTGGGCGCAGCCTTCGGCGTCTCGGCGACCCCCGTCCGCGAGGCCATGATGGACCTGGTCCGCGAGGGCCTGGTGGAGACAGTCAAGAACAAGGGATTCCGGATCACCGGCATGACCGATGCCGAGCTCGACGAAATCGCGGAGATCCGCCTGCTGATCGAACCGGAGGCAACCAAGCGGGCGATGCCCCTGATTCCCGCCGACAGGATCCCCGAATTGCGTGCGCTGGCCGACGTCATCGTGCGCACCGCCCGCGACAAGGATTCCGACGCCTACCTTGCCGCGGACCGCGAGTTCCATGCCCGACTGCTGAGCTTCGCGGGAAACAAGCAACTCGTGGAACTTGCCACGTCGTTGCGCCTGCGCACCCGCATGTACGGTCTCAAGACGCTGATGGACAACCACCAGCTCGACGGCTCCGCGCAGGAACACCACGAAATGATCGACTGCGTGGAACGCGGCGACGGCGAGGCCATCTATGAACTGATGGTCCGCCACATCAGCCACGCACGCGGCATGTGGAACACCGGCAGCCCGGACGACGAGGCCCCGGCCGAGTCCAAGAAGCACACCCAGTAACAAGGAGTAATCATGAATGCGCCCAGCGACGTCATCGTCATTGGTGCGGGAGTAATCGGTTCGGCGATTGCATACTTCGCCACCCAACAAGGACTCTCCGTCACCGTGCTGGAGCGCGGACTGCCCGCCAGCGGAACCAGCTCCGCCTGCGAGGGCAACATCCTGGTCTCCGACAAGGAACTCGGCCCGGAACTCGAGCTGACCAAGTTCTCGCTGGACACCTGGCGCGGCGACCTGGCCGAACACGCCTCGCACTGGGAATTCGAGTCCAAGGGCGGCATCATCGTCGCCTCGCGGGAATCCTCCATGGCATCGCTGGACCGCCTGACCAAGGCCCAGACCAACCACGGGATCGACGTCGAATGGGTCGACATCCCGCGGCTGCGCGAGTTCGAACCCAACATTTCCCCGAACGCGCTGGGTGCCGCCTGGTACCCTGACGACTGCCAGGTGCAGCCGATGCTCGTGGCCGGGCACCTGCTGAAGCTGGCCCGCGCCGCAGGGGCAAAGGTGCAGACCCACACCATGGTCACCGGCTTCGTGCGCAATGGAGGCACCGTCACCGGCGTCAAGACCGACCGCGGTGAATTCCACGCCCCGGCGGTCGTCAACGCCGCGGGCAGCTGGTCCGAGGACATCGCGGCGCTGGCCGGGGTCAACGTGCCGGTGAAGCCCCGCAAGGGATTTGTCATGGTCACCGAACCGCTGCCGCCGATGGTGCACCACAAGGTGTACGCGGCCGAGTACGTGGACAACGTCGGAAGCTCCGATGCCGGGCTGCAGTCCTCCCCGGTGGTCGAGGGCACCCCCGCCGGCTCCATCCTGATCGGCTCCTCCCGCGAGCGCGTCGGATTCGACCGCAGCGTCAACACCGACGCGCTGCGCCAGATGGCGGCCAACGCGATCGCGCTCTTCCCGTTCCTGGAGAACACGCGCATCATCCGCCACTACCACGGCTTCCGCCCCTACTGCCCGGACCACCTTCCGGTCATCGGGCACGATCCGCGCGCACCGGGCCTCTGGCACGCCAGCGGCTACGAGGGCGCCGGCATCGGCCTGTCCGCGGGCACCGGGAAGCTGGTCGCCCAGGCGCTGGCCGGGCTGCCCCCGGACATGTCCCTGGTGCCCTTCGCCCCCGAACGCTTCGGCGAATTCACCCCGGCCGGAAAGAACCACCAGGAGTCAGCAGCATGAGCACCACCCCGCAGCGGATCACCGTGACACTCAATTCGAAGCCGGTGGGCACCGAACAGGGCCGGAGCGTCGGCGCCGTCCTGATGGGCGAGGGCATCAAGGCCTGGCGCACCACCCGCAACGAGGGCAAACCCCGCGGCCTCTTCTGCGGCATCGGCGCCTGCTACGACTGCCTGGTCACCATCGACGGCCAACCCAACCAGCGCGCCTGCATGGTCGAGGTTTGCGACTCCATGAACATTGAAGGGGACTTCGACGCATGAGCGCCCACGAGGAATTTGCCTTCGACGTAGCAGTCATCGGCGCAGGCCCGGCGGGCCTGTCCGCGGCCGTTGCCGCGGCCGAACGCGGCGCCAAGGTCGTCGTGTGCGACACCGGCACCCAGCCCGGCGGCCAGTTCTGGCGCCACCGCCCGGAATCGGTTTTCCCCGAGCCCGACGGCCACGGCCACCACGGCTGGAAGACCTACCTGGACCTGCGCGCGCGCTTCGACGCGGCCATTTCCCGCGGCCTGCTGCGCTACCTGCCCAACACCCAGGTGTGGATGACCGAACGCGAGGACGCCGGCCGCTTTGTGCTGCGCCTGACCCCCGCCACCGGCACCGCCATCGAAGCGGCAACGGTCCGCGCCGCCAAGCTTGTCTCCTGCACCGGCGGCTACGACCGCCAGCTGCCGCTGCCCGGCTGGGAACTGCCCGGCGTCATGGCCGCCGGCGGAATCCAGGCGTTCATCAAGGCCAACGGCACCCTGCCGGGCAAACGCTTTGTGGTCGCCGGGACCGGGCCCTTCCTGCTTCCGGTGGCCGCAAACATCGCAGAGGCCGGCGGCAAGGTCGTGGCCGTGTGCGAATCGGCCTCGCTGGCCAACTGGCTCCCGCACCTGGGGGCCGCAAGCGGCGTGCCGGGCAAGGCACTGGAGGGCGCGGAATACGCGGGCATCTTTGCCAAGCACCGCATCCGCTACCGCACCCGCACGGTTGTCACCGAGGTGCTGGGGGAGTCCAGCGCCAAGTCGGTGCGCATCGCCAAGGTAGACGCCGACGGCGCCGTCATTGCCGGAACCGAACAGCTGCTTGAGGACGTGGACGTCGTCGGTTTCGGCTGGGGCTTCACCCCGCAGGTCGAACTTGCCGTGGCCCTGGGGGCCACGACGCGCATCGACGCCGACGGTTCGCTGGTCTGCGTCGTCGACGGCCAGCAGGCGTCCAACGTGCCGGGCCTTTACCTTGCCGGTGAAGTGACGGGCGTAGGCGGGGCCGTGCTGGCCGTGGCCGAGGGGCTCGTTGCCGGGGCCGCCGCGGCCAACGGCGAGGCGCCAAGCGCCGGCACCGCACGGCAGATCCAGCGCCACCGCCGGTTCGCCGGGGCCATGCACCGGGCGCACCCCGTCCCCGAAAAGTGGGACGACCTGCTCGCCGACGACACCCTGGTGTGCAGGTGCGAGGAAGTCAGCCACGGCGAGGTCGTGCACGCGCGCGTCGAACTGGGCGCCACGGATGCGCGCACCATGAAGTCCTTCACCCGCACCGGCATGGGCTGGTGCCAGGGCAAGGTCTGCGGCTTTGCCGTCTCCTGCCTTTCCACCAAGGGGGCCGACGACGCCGGGACCGAACAAGCCTCGCTTGCTGCCTTCGCCAAGCGCCCCGTCGCAGCCCCGCTGACCCTGGGCGAGATCAGCACCCTGGACTCCCGGCAGCCCCAGGACTCCTGAGCGCTCGCACTACCCGCCATCCCCGAATCTTGACCTTTGACTCACCATCCGGGTCACCACCGAACTTCCCCGTGAAAGGACCACACCCATCATGACGACCACCATCACCGTCACCCCGACGACAGCCACCGAGCTCGAGGAAATCCTCGTTGCCGCACAGCAGGCTGCGGCCCCGTGGGCGGCACTGCGCCCCTCCGAGCGCGCCGGCGTGCTGGATACGGTTGCGGACGCCCTTGATGCGGCCGCCGGCATCCTCATCCCGATCGCCATGGCCGAGACCAACCTGCCGCAGGCCCGCCTGACCGGCGAGCTCAAGCGCACCACCTTCCAGCTGCGCCTCTTCGGCGAGGTGCTGCGCGACGGCGCCTACCTGGACGCGCGCATCGACCACGCCGATGCCCAGTGGCCGATGGGCGCCCCGCGCCCGGACCTGCGCCGCGTGCTCGAGCCAATGGGCCCGGTCGTCGTCTTCGCGGCCAGCAACTTCCCGTTCGCCTTCTCCGTGGCAGGCGGCGACACCGCCTCCGCATGGGCCGCGGGCAACCCGGTCATCCTCAAGGCCCACTCGGGCCACCCGGAACTCTCGATCGCCACGGCAAACACCGTTGCAGCGGCACTGGCTTCCGCCGGCGTCCCGGCCGGCGTCTTCGCCTTGGTCATGGGCACCGAGGCCGGCGCCACCGCACTGAAGGATTCGCGCGTCAAGGCGGCCGGCTTCACCGGATCGATCCCCGGCGGCCGCGCCCTCTTCGACATGGCCAACGCCCGCCCGGAGCCGATCCCGTTCTACGGCGAACTCGGTTCCAACAACCCCGTCTTCGTCACCGCCGCCGCGGCCGCCGAGCGCGGCGCCGCGATCGCCGGCGAATTCGTCGCGTCCTTCACCATGGGCGCCGGACAGTTCTGCACCAAGCCGGGAACCATCTTTGTCCCGCGCGGTTCCCAGATCGTCGAGACCCTGCGCGCCACCGAGCTTCCGGCCGCTGCCGCGCTGCTCAACGGCCGCATCCAGGCCGGCTACGTCGAGGTGCTTGAGGCGTTGCAGGGCCACGACAAGGTCAAGGTCCTGGCCCAGGGCTCTGACCCGCTGGCCGATCCGCCAAGCCCCACCCTGTTGCTCACCAGCGCCGAGGACCTGCTGGCGCACCCTGAGTCCCTGCAGACCGAGTGCTTCGGCCCGACCGCCCTGGTCGTCGAGTACACGGACGAGTCGGAACTGGTTGCGCTGGCCGAAAGCTTCGAGGGCCAGCTGACCGCCACCCTCGTGGGCACCGAGAGCTGCGAAGTCACCGAGCTGATCGAGGTGCTCTCCCGCAAGGCGGGCCGCGTGCTGTGGAACCAGTGGCCGACCGGCGTCTCGGTGACCTACGCGCAGCAGCACGGCGGCCCGTACCCGGCAACCACCTCCGTGGGAAGCACCTCCGTGGGCACCGCGGCGATCTCCCGCTTCCTGCGCCCGGTTGCCTACCAGGGCTTCCCGCAGGCGTTGCTTCCCGAGGCGCTGCAGGACGGCAACCCGCTGAACGTGCCGCAGATGGTCAACGGCAAGCGCTAGCAGCATGACTTCAGCGGCCCCGGTGGAACAACCCAGCATTTGGGTTCTTCCACCGGGGCCGCTGTTCTTTCGGGCAGAAGTTGCCCGCCGCATTGTCAAACGAGTGGCCACAAGCGACTTGGCCAACAAGATGGCCGGCCCGCATACACTGCGTGGCGTTTGCGGAAACCACCTTCCGTAACCGGGCCCAGGCCATATCATGTAGCTGTGCGTGAAATCCTTGCGGCCATTGGGCCTGCACTCGAACTCTTTGGCTGGATCGCACTGTTCGGTGCCATCGGTTTCTTTGTGGTGGCGCGGGTTTCCCGCCGCAGCCAGGCCGCTTGGCGGGAGGCGCCCTGCGAAGTCACCAAGCTCGAGGGCCAAGATTGCCTTGTCTGGACCAGTGCCGACGGCACGGCCCACAGCAGTGCGTTCGACGAATTGGAACCGGCTCCGTCCGGCAACCCCGATCGGGTGTACTACAAGGTCTCCGCACCCCAGAGGATCCAGATCGAGAAGCCCCGCTCCCATGTGCGTTTCATGTTGGTCCTGGCCTGGACCATGTTGGGCCTGTGGGCGTTGTGCAATGTCGTGCCGCTGGTCCTGCACCAAATGATGATTTCCGAACCGTCCTAGGCCGGGCCCGGCCCGGGCAGGGCGAGCGAAATGATTCGTGAGCTTTCGCCCTCGTTGGTGGCGATCCACAACCCGGAACCGGACACCGCAAGCACATCGCGCAAGCGTCCCTGGCCTTTGAGAATCCCGCGGGCATCAGGCAGGGCGCCTCTGGACGCCGGCTCGCCAGCAGGGAGCCCCAACCGCCAGAGCTTTTCCCCGCGCAGGCATGCCACGTAGGCGGCGCCGTCCACGATCGCCAAGGCGCTAGGGGAAGCGTCGGCCGTCGATTTCCACACATGAACGGCGTCGATGAAGCCCTCCTTGTGTGGTGCGCCCGTCACCTGCGGCCAACCGTAGTTGCTGCCCGGGACCACCAGGTTCAATTCGTCGTTTTTGTCCGGGCCCAGCTCGCTGGCCCACAACCGACGAGACGAATCCCAGGCGAACCCCTGCACATTGCGGTGTCCATACGAGTAGACGGGCGATCCGGTAAACGGATTGCCGACCGGAATGCTGCCGTCGGGATTCAGGCGAAGGATTTTCCCGTTCATCCGAGCTGGGTCCTGGGCCGCCGCCGAATCCGTTGCGTCCCCGGTGCCTATGTAAAGCAGTCCGTCGGGGCCGAACTTGATCCGCCCGCCATTGTGGATGCTGGCCCGCGGAATGCCCCTGATAATTGGCTGGGCCGCCCCGAGTCCGTCCGGGCCCATCTCGAATCGAAGCACCCGGTTGTCCGTCTCGGTGCTGGCGTAGGCGTACAGCCATTCGCGGCCGTCTTCCTCCAGTACTTCGAGCCCCAGCAGGCCGCCCTCACCGCCCGGGACAACACCGGGAACCTCGGCAAAGGTTTCGAGCGTCCCGTCGGGGGAGAGAAGCTTGACCCGCGCCGTGTCGCGTTCGGAAACCAGGGTGCCGCCGTCGCTGCGCCGGGCCATTGACCACGGGGTGGCCAAACCGCTGGCGACCACCACCGGGCGGTTCACTTGTTCCGGGGAATTCGGATTGGGCTTGAGCGGATCCGAGCAGGAAGACAAGACGGCCAGCGTTCCCGCCCCGGCCAAGAGCAGAAAAGACCGCCGAACCACACCTGCTGGCACTCCGGGCTGCACCGCCGTCATGGTCAGAGCTTAGGCGGAAGTCCAGCATGCTTCCAGAGGAAGCTGCGACTTCGACGCTGTCAGCGATCAGGCTTTGGGTCTGGCGGGCTTTGCGCGGGATGATGGAGTCACATGTATTGAGAACTTATCTCCCCGTGCGGTCCGCGGCGGCGATGACACCACCAGGAGGCACCCTAATGAGCGAAGCCATCAACATCGGTTCCGTCGACAGCATCGACGAAGGCGAAGCCATTGTCATTCCCGCCGAAGAAAACGGCACCAAGGACGACATCGCGGTGTTCCACGCCGAGGACGGCAACTTCTACGCCATCAACGACGAATGCACGCACGAGACCGCCTCGCTCGCAGACGGCTGGATCGAAGGCACCGAGGTCGAGTGCCCCGTGCACGCAGCAAAGTTCTGCCTCAAGTCCGGCGAAGCGCTTTGCCTGCCGGCCACCGTCGCCGCGCGCACCCACAAGATCCAGGTCGAGGACGGGGAACTGATGCTCTACCCGGATACCCCGGCCGTCTAAGACGCCTCCGAACACGGCAAGGCCGGACGCACCACCGCCCGCGCGCAGGTCCCCGCGGCCCAGCGTCCACACGGCCACCCAGCACCCAAGCAGAAGGACAAATGTCCCACACCATGAACGTTGAATCGATTCTCATCATTGGCGGGGGCCTGTCCGGCTTTGCCGTGGCACAGAACCTGCGCAACCGCGGCTTTGATGGCAGCATCGGCATCATCGACCCGGCGGGGATCCCCTATGACCGGCCGCCGCTGAGCAAGGCCTACCTGCTGGGGACCAAGGATGCCGAGGGCATCGAGCTGGCCCCGCGCTCGTGGTTCGCCGAGCACCGGGTGGACATCATCCCGGGCACCGCCGCCGAATTGCTGCTTGAACCCCTGGGCGTGCAGCTTGAGGACGGCAGCCGGGTGCACGCCGATCGCCTGGTGCTGGCAACAGGCGGTTCGGCCAGGCCGCTGCCCATCGAGGGCGGGGAGCTGGAATCGGTGTTGGCGCTGCGCAACCGGCAAGATGCGGACCTGCTGCGCGGCAAGCTCCGCCCCGGCGTCCACCTGGCCATCGTGGGGGCGGGGCTCATCGGCGCAGAGGTTGCCTCCGCGGCCCTTGTACTCGGCGCCCGCGTGACCCTGATCGACCCGATCGACCCGCCCCTGGTGCCGGCCGTGGGCCCGGAGCTGGCCCGACGCCTGCATGACATGCACGTCACCGCGGAGATCGACACGATCCAGGGCAGCCCCGAGCGCATTTCCCGTTTGGATGGCAAGCACCTCATCGAGATGTCCGACGGACGGAAAATCACCAGCGACGAAGTGCTTGTCGGAATAGGCATAGTGCCCAACAGCGCGTTGGCGGCCTCTGCGGGCCTCAAGACCGACAACGGCGTGATCGTCGACCGGAACCAGCGCACCAGCCACCCGCATATCTACGCCGTCGGCGACCTGGCCCGAACCCAAACCGCAGCCGGCGAATTGCTGCGCCGCGGCGAGCACTGGGAACACGCGATGAACACCGGTGCCACCGCGGCGGCGGCACTGCTCGGACAGGAGCTGCCGCTACACGGGGCCTCGTGGTTCTGGTCCGACAGGCACGGGGTCCACGTCGAGGGCGTGGGAGAAATGAACGCCGAAGGGAACACGGTGTTGCGCCTCGTCGACGGAGTGCCGGTCGCGGCGTTCCGCCTCGACGCCGGGGGACACATGCTCGGCGCTGCGGCCATCGACGGCGGGCTGACCATCCGGGCGGCCCGGCGCATCATAGACAATCGCATTGTCGTGGATCCTGCCGCCCTCGCCGATCCCTCGGTGCCGCTGAAAAAACTGGCCCGCTAGCCGGTCCCGCGGGTCGCAGCCGTCACACTAAGCGGCGGCGGATCGTCCTTGGGCGTCCGGGCCCAGCCCGGCCACCGTCGCCAAAGCCGAATCCGTGCCGAGCTCGGCACGTTCCTCGGGGTGTTGCAGGTAGTGCGCCAGCGTGCGGAGCAGCGCATCCGGGTTTGCCGCAAGCTCATGCACCTGGACCAGCAATCCGCAGAGTCCCTTGTTCGGCCCGGGCAACGGGGGCCCTGGCTTGCCGTCTTCCTTGCACGTGACAAGAATCCAGGCGGGTCCGCGCTTGCCCAGCGGCTGTTGCCGCGGGGGATCGGCCGCTTCGATGGAGGACACGTCGTTCCAATAGATTTCGTGCATGCCCCGTGAACCGTAGAGCACAATGCGGCTGCGCGTGAGGTAGACCCCGGGGTCCTGGGCGGTCGCGGCAATGCGGGCCATCCGTAGTCCGCGGAACATCAGGAAGATTCCGCAACCGATCAAGGCAATGCCTAACAGCACGATCAAGAACAACGGGTTGTAATCGTGCAGGAATATAAGCCGGGCACTGAGCGCGACGCTTGCCACCAACACCACCACGGAGAGGCCAACCACCAGCGCCGCCAGGATGGCCGAGCTCCTGAAGATCGGGAACCACGTGGCTGCCCGCTGGCCGGTGCTGGTTTCGACTGCCGCGGTTTCCACGGGGCTGTCATGGGCAGGGCGACGGAATGCAGAAATCACGCCGAGCAGAAGGGCTGCGGCGCTGGCCAACAACGCCGTCGAAAGAGCCGTTTTTCCATGGGCGATGGCATAAGCACCGGCCGCACCCAGAAAGATGATCAGGAAAAAAGTGGGCATCAAATGGTGAGCCAGGTTCCAGCCGTGGTGCCGGGGTCTCCACACCAACGACCCGAATCCCGATTCACTCATATTCAGTAGCCTAATCCGGCGATCCTCCAAATGGAGAAATCTTCCTCACTTTTCCGCTTTGCAAGTCGCTGATTCATTTAGAACTCGTTTACGATGAACGCATTATGGAATCAATGCGTAAACGTGCAAAATTGATCACTTGGCTGCTTATTGGCGCTTTGGTGGTAGGCGCCGGTGCCGGCCTGCTCTCGGGGTTGGTCTAGTGCCCACGGAGGACGGCCTGACAGGCACGCTCCCGGAAGCGCTGCGAGCACCCACGAAAAAGGTCTCCCGCGGGTGGATCACCTCGGTGGTGCTGGTCAACCTGGGCATCAATATTGTCATCTTTGCGCCATTGAATATCCTGCTGGGGTTGCAGGCGACTGCCATTGACGCAGGAAACAAGGAAGCAATCCTGTCATTGGTGACCGCCTGCGGTGCAGCCGTGGCGCTTGTCTCAAATCCTCTCTTCGGGGCACTGTCGGACCGCACCGTTTCCAAAATGGGGCGCCGCTCTCCGTGGATTCTTGCCGGTGCCATTCTTGGTGCAGCTTCGTTGTTGATGCTCTCCGGCGCCACGACAGTGGGACTGATGCTCATTGGTTGGTGCGCACTGCAGGCCGCGGTCAACGCGGCATATTCGACGGTGACCGCCGCGGTTCCCGATCGTGTTCCATTGGCCAAACGGGGGTCCGTTGGCGGATTGGCCGCGATGGGCCAGACGGTCGGCATTCTTCTCGGTGCCGTGGTCGGATTCGTGATTTCTGGCAATGTCGCCGTTGGTTACATGATTTGCGCCGTGGCATTGGTTGTTTCGGTTATCCCCTACGTGCTGCGACCGAATGATCCGCAGCTGCCCAAGGAATACCGGACACCGTTCAAGCTGGGCGAATTCGCCAGGGGCTTCTGGATCAACCCTGCCAAGCACCCGGACTTCGGTTGGGCCTGGTTGACCCGCTTGATGATGAACACCGGCAACCAAATGACCATCGTTTACCTTCTATTTTTCCTCACCGATGTGGTCAAGCATCCGGATCCGGCGGCTGGCGTACTGGTTCTGACTGGTACATATGCCGTGATGGTGATCATTAGCGCCGTGATTTTTGGACCGTTGAGCGACAAGAGCGGCAAGCGCAAAGTCTACGTTATTTTCTCTTCGGTGGTGGTGGCCTGCTCGGCGCTGATCCTTGCGGTTTCCCAGAATTTCCTCGGAGCGATTCTTGGTGCGGCGGTTCTCGGGTTCGGCTTTGGCGCCTACCTGGCCGTTGACTTTGCCTTGCTGACCCAGGTTTTACCGTCGGCGCGTGCGCGGGCCAAGGACATGGGCGTCATCAATATCGCCAATTCCCTGCCGCAGGTCATTGCCCCGGCGCTGGCGTTCTTCGCCGTGACGGTTCTCGGAAGCTACACGGCGTTGTTTGTCGTCGCGGCGTGCATCGGGTTGGTCGGTGCGCTTCTCGTGCGCAACATCCGTTCGGTTCCCTGACGGGGCAGGGCCGCACCCCGCTCAAGTGGCTGCGCCGAACAACCGGTGTGAGTGAAGGGTGTCATCTGGCTCACCAAACGCCCAAATAGATGCAACGCACCGATAGGCTTTGACCATGGACTGGTTACGAGATGCACCCTTTGGTTGGGCTTATGCATTTCTGTTCCTGTTGGCCATGGCGCGGGCCAACACCACTTATTGGCTCGGCCGCGGCATCGCCGCCGGCGTGAAACACACTAGATTCCAGCACCTGATGACCGGCCCGATCTACCAGCGCGCCGAACGATTCATCCAAAGGTGGGGAATCTTCGCCATCCCGCTCTCATTCATGACGGTGGGAATCCAGACCGCGGTCAACGCCAGCGCCGGGGTGGCCCGCATGCCCCTGGCCAGGTACATCCCTTCGGTCATCGTCGGTTGCCTCATCTGGGCCACCATATATTCCACCGTGGGAATGGCAGTCATCTACGCGTGGATCGCCTTGGGTTGGCAGTGGATTGTCGCAGGTGCGCTGGTCGTGGCCATCGTGACCTTCACCTGGATCCGCTACCGCCGGCAAGACGGCTAACCACCGCAACCACTGCCGCGGCCACGGCGCATTCCAAACCATTCTTGCTGCGGCGCGTTGGGGTATTTTGCGAATTTTCATCGGTACTATCGATGAAAACGGAAAATGATTGCGAAAGTCGGGTAGCTCGGTGGCCATTACAGCAAAGAATCTTCGGCCGACCAATCCGGTCGAACTGGACGACATCGACCGCGGGTTGCTGCGCATGCTCACCGAAAACGCGCGCCGCACCAACAACTCCTTGGCAGAGGAACTGGGCATAGCCCCCTCAACGTGCCTGGCACGACTCAACGCCCTGCGCTCCGCCGGGGTCATCCGCCGTTTCACCCTGGAAATCGATCCGGTCGTCTTGGGCCACGCCCTCGAAGCGCTGATTTTTGTGAAGATCCGTCCGGGCGCCCGGCACCTGATGTCGACCTTCGCCGAGGAAATGCGGGCCAAGCCGGGCGTCACCCAGCTGTTTTTTCTGGGCGGCGCCGACGACTTCCTGATCCATGTTGCGGTGCGGGATTCAAACGACGTGCGTCAGTTTGTGCTCGACAATCTCTCGGCAAACCCCGCTGTGGCAACCACCCAGACGTCGTTGGTGTTCGAACACAGCCAGGGCGCAGTGCCCTGGCTGTGACCGGTATCTTGGGGAAGCAGCCGGAGGTGCCTCACCACGAAGTGTCGCGCGGGCGTCCCTCGTCGTAGCCGGCTGCCGACTGGATGCCCACGATCACGCGTTCACGGAACTCCGCAATGGACGAGGCCCCCGCGTAGCTGAAGGATGAGCGCACCCCGGAAATGATGGAATCGATCAGGTCTTCCACGCCGGGACGCTGTGGGTCCAGGTACATCCGCGAATGCGAAATGCCTTCCTCAAAGAGCGAGGCCCGGGCCCGTTCGAATGCGGACTGGTGTCGGGTGCGCTGCTGGACGGCACGCGCCGAGGCCATTCCGAAACTCTCCTTGTAGAGGCGGCCTTGCCCGTCGCTGGCCAGGTCGCCCGCGGATTCGTAGGTACCTGCAAACCATGAACCAATCATGACCGATGCCGCGCCGGCAGCCAGTGCCAGTGCGACATCGCGCGGGTACTTCACGCCGCCGTCGGCCCAGACCTCGGCACCAAGCTCTTGGGCGGCGGTTGCGCACTCCAGCACCGCCGAGAACTGGGGCCGCCCGACTCCCGTCATCATGCGGGTGGTGCACATGGCGCCGGGGCCAACGCCGACCTTCAAGATGTCTGCGCCCGCGGCCATCAGGTCCCTGGTGCCGGCTGAGGAGACAACGTTTCCGGCGGCGATCTGCAGGCGTCGGCCGGTTCGCTGGGCAAACTCATCACGTGCGGCAACCACCAGGGGAAGCGCTTCGATCATCTTTTCCTGATGGCCGTGGGCCGTATCCACGACGATGACGTCCACGCCGGCTTCGAGCAACGCGAGTGTCTTCGCATGAACGTCGCCATTGATGCCCACGGCAGCACCGACCATGAGGCGCCCGTCCGGATCGATGGCCGGGGTGTACATGGAGGAACGGAGCACTCCCTTGCGGGTGAGTACTCCGGCCAGATGCTCGCCATTGAGCACCGGCACCATGCCCAGATGCCGGGTGGTGAGAGTGTCAAAAACCGAATCCAGATCGGCATCCTGATTAACCGTGACGATTTCGGTTGTCATGACCTGATGGATCGGGGTGAAGCGGTCCACCTCAAGGCAATCTTTCTCGGCGATGATTCCAACCGGACGATGGCCGTCCAACACGACGGCCGCGCCGTGGGAGCGCTTGCCAAGCAATGCCATGGCCGTTGAAACACTGTCGTTGACGTTGACGGTAATGGGGGTCTCGAAGACGGTATGCGCCCGCTTCACCTTGGAAACCATGTCTTGGATCGCCGCAAGCGAGATATCCTGCGGCAGGATGGCGATGCCGCCGCGTCGGGCTACGGTTTCGGCCATGCGCTTTCCGGCCACCGCGGTCATGTTGGACACGACCAGCGGGATCGTGGTCCCCACGCGATCCGGGGTCACGAGATCCACGCCGCTGCGCGAGGCCACCGCTGAACGGGACGGGACCATGAACGTGTCACTGTAGGTCAGGTCATGGGCAGGTTGTGCGTCATTGAGAAATTTCACTCTTTCAGGCTACAGGCGGAAGGGGCTGCGTGTGTGATCGCGGTCACGCGCAATGTCATACGGGTTGCAGGCAAAAGGGCATGAAAGGTTGGCCATAACATGCCGCAAGGAGGGCGTGATCCTATGCTTCGCCGACGAAATTAGGGCCGAAAATCAGCACTAATTTAATTGTTGCTTCCGGGCGTATGGTGGGTGGACTAGCGGCTCGAATTCCGCGTGGCTGCCAATCTTGGGAGAATGTCATGACTGTTTCTGTCCCCGTCGCCGAATGCGCCGTGGCAAATTGTTCGTTCAATGATCATTCGCATTGCGGTGCCTCTGGAATCACCATCGGCGGCAATGAGGACCATGCCCAGTGCGCCACGTTTATTGACACCGGCGTCCATGGCGGTTTGCCGAAGGTCCTGGCTTCGGTTGGTGCCTGTCAGCGCTCCGAATGCTCACACAATGATCACCTCATGTGTGCTGCCAAAGAGGTTCGCGTTGGTCCTGGTGCGGACAATGCCGACTGCCTGACATATGAGCACAAGCTCTGAGCCCAACCAACGCATAATGCCGTCGGCGCGAACCCTGTGAAAACATCAGGTTCGGGTCGGCGGCATTTGCTGTTTGGGCTGTTTGCCGACGCTCGCCGGTTGCTGCCTGGCGAGCGTTGCCCCATGCCATCAATCTTGTGTCCGGGTCAGACCTCGGATTCATTGTTGCGCGTGCGCACCGTGGTGTCGTCGTTGTCCGTTGAATGACTCCGCGCCGGCTTGGTGAGGGGGCAGCTTGGGGAGGTCGGTTCCGCCTTCTTCATGGTGACGGGACCGTAGTAGGGCTATTGCTTTCGAATAGGTGTTGTCTCCTATGGGTCGGGGCGTTTCAATGAGAGGACGATGGTCTCCAAGCATTGTGGGCGCACCCAAATTGCCTCAATTGTTGAACAACCCTCTTGCCATGATTGTTCAACAACATGTAATGTACCTTTCATCGCTCCCCACTTGTGACAGCTGTCACCCGCACTCTTGATGGACGGAATCATGGCTACTCCCAGCACAAAACCGAAGCTCAGTACCTCAGCTCGGCGCACGGCACTCCTCGGTGCCATGTTCCTCATGGCGACCAGCGCCATCGGCCCGGGCTTCATCACCCAGACCACTGAATTCACCGTCAGGATCGGGGCTTCGTTCGCCTTCGCTATTGTCGTTTCGATTCTCGTGGACATCGCAGTACAGCTTAACGTCTGGCGCATCATCGGCGTCTCGGGCCTGCGCGCTCAGGAACTTGGCAACAAGGTGCTCCCGGGCGCCGGTTGGGCCCTTGCAGTCCTCGTCTTCATCGGCGGCATTGTCTTCAACATCGGCAACATCGCCGGCACCGGCCTGGGCATGAATGCCATGATCGGCATCGACCCAAAGATCGGCGGCGCCATTTCTGCAGCCGTTGCCATCCTTGTCTTCCTCTCCAAGCGCGCCGGCATGGCCCTGGACAAGATCGTGGTGCTGCTCGGCGCCATCATGATCCTGCTGATGCTCTACGTGGCCATCGTTGCCGCCCCTCCGGTGGGCGAGGCGCTGAAGAATGCGGTGCTTCCGGAGCAGATCGACTTCCTGATCATCACCACGCTGATCGGTGGAACCGTCGGCGGTTACATCACCTACGCCGGTGCGCACCGCATGCTGGACTCCGGTGCCACCGGCATCGAGAACGTCGGCGACATCTCCAAGAGCTCGATCCTGGGCGTCATTGTCACCGGCATCATGCGGGTGCTGCTGTTCCTGGCGGTCCTCGGCGTTGTCGCCGGCGGCGCAGTGCTGGTCACCGACAACAAGGCGGCCGAGGCCTTCGGCATTGCCGCAGGCGAAATCGGCATGCGGTCCTTCGGCATCATCCTCTGGGCAGCGGCCCTGACCTCCGTGATCGGCGCCGCTTACACCTCGGTTTCCTTCATCACCAAGTCCACCACCCCCGAGCGCACCCGCAACCTGATCACCGTGGCCTTCATCGCGGTCTGCACCGTCATCTACCTCTTGCTGGGCCAGGCCCCGCAGACGCTGCTGATCTTCGCCGGCGCCTTCAACGGGCTGATCCTGCCCTTCGGCCTGGCCATCCTGCTCTACGCGGCCTGGCGACGCAAGGACCTGCTGCACGGCTACGCCTACCCGAAGTGGCTGCTCTTGATCGGCGTTGCCACCTGGCTGCTGACCCTGTTCCTGGGCTGGAACTCGCTGGCCGGCCTGGCCAAGCTCTGGGCCTGACCCGGACGGGTTTCTCCCAACACACCCTTCGCCCCTACCGCCATGCGCATTGAAAGGACATCCAGATGACGAACGCCGGTGCACGAACTGCCCAGCTTCCTGAAAACCGTGCCGGGCTTTCCCCGGCAGAGGCGCGCGAACTGTTCCGCGACGGCTTGGTGGTCCCGACCGCCGGTTTCTCGCTGGGCTATGCGCAGGCGAACCTGATCATCGTTCCCAAGGACCAAGCGTTCGACGTCCTGCTCTTCGCCCAGCGCAACCCCAAGTCCTGCCCGATCCTGGGCGTGCTGGATGCGGGCGAGGTTAGCGGCGAGCTGCTGGCCGGCGGGGACATCCGCACCGATGTTCCGCAGTACTTCGTCTACGAAAACGGGGTGAAGATCGCCGAACCCACGGACCTGTCCGAGTACTGGCGCGATGACCTGGTGACGTTCATCGTGGGCTGCTCGTTCACGTTCGAGACGGCGCTGATGGAGGGCGGCATCAAGATCGCCCACATCGACCAGGGCGTGAACGTGCCCATGTTCAAGTCGAACATCCGCAGCGCCTCCGCCGGTTCCATGAGCGGCCCCATGGTGGTGTCGATGCGCCCGATCCCCGCCTCCCAGGTGGCTGACGCGGTGCGCATCACCTCCCGCTACCCGGCGGTGCACGGTGCGCCGGTGCACATCGGCAACCCTGAGGAACTGGGCATCATAGACCTGTCCAAGCCCGACTTCGGCGATCCGGTGGAGATCCCGGCCGGACACATCCCGGTGTTCTGGGCCTGCGGGGTCACGCCCCAGGCCGCCGTCATGGAGTCCCGCCCGGCGTTGGCAATCGGCCACGCCCCGGGGCACATGCTGATCACCGACGCACGCGACAGCAACTACCTGGTGCCGTAGCGCCGGCCGCATCCAAACGCAGAAACAACAAGTAGTGCCCGCCCGGTCCAACCGGGCGGGCACTACTTTGCTCTGGGGGCCTTGGCTTGAACCTAGTGTGATCCCAGCCAGGCGTTCACTTCGGCGAGAAGCATGGCCTTGGCCGGGGCGTCGAGGAAGGAACCCTCGACCGAGTTCCTGGCCAGCACCGCTTGGTCCTCGCGGCTCAGGTCGAACTGACCGATGACCGCGGCGAAATTCGCGTCCAGGTAGCCGCCGAAGTAGGCGGGGTCATCCGAGTGGATGGATACCTTCAGGCCCAGGTCCAACATCTGCCGCAGGGGATGGTCGGCGATGGTATCCACCGCCCGCAGCCGCACGTTCGAGAGCGGGCACACAGTCAGCGGCATCTGTTCGGCCACCAGCCGTTGCACCAGGGCCGGGTCCTCGAGGCAGCGGATTCCGTGATCGATGCGTTCGACTTTCAGAAGGTCGATGGCCTGGACGATGTACTCGGCGGGGCCTTCCTCGCCGGCATGGGCCACGACGTGCAAACCGTTTTCACGGGCGTAGGCGAAGACCTCCTGGAACAGGATCGGCGGGTAGCCGAGCTCGGAGGAATCCAGCCCGATGCCATCGATGGCGTGTTTTTCCTGCACCAGGGTGCGCAGAATCTCCATGGCGGATTCGGCGGGGGCATGGCGCCAGAAGCAGGCGATGAGGCGGTGCGTGATGCCCCAGCGTGCCAGGCCCTCGTCGAGGCCCGCGCGGATCCCGGCGATCACCTCGGCAAGTATCAGGCCGCGCTCGAGGTGGGCCTGCGGGTCGAAGAACAACTCAACGTGCCGCACGCCCGATTCGTGGGCGCGCAGCAGGTAGGCGGTGGTGATCTCCTGGAAGTCCGCTGCGGTGCGCAGCACTGCCATGTTCGCGTAGAACAGGTCAAGGAAGGACTGCAGGTTGCTGAAGTTGTACTGCGCGCGCAGCTCCTCCAAGGAAGGCCACGGCAACTCGATGTTGTTTTGCCCTGCTAGACGCAGGATGGTCTCTGGCTCCAGCGTCCCTTCCAGGTGAATGTGCAGTTCGGCAACAGGCAATTTCACGGGCGCGCCACTGACGACGCATCGGCCAGCGCCAGGGTGCCGCGCAGGATCTCGTCGATGGCGCCCTCCCCGGCTTCCAGCACCACTCGGCAGTGCGCACCCGACGGCTTGGGGTAGCCCTTGTAGAGTCCGCGCAGATCGCAAATGGTCTGCCCGCGCCCGGGGCCGTCGGTGGCATCCACGACCACGCGAGCGTAGGGGGCGGAGGTTGCCTGCACCCGCCCGACGGCGATGGCCGCGGCCAGCGGGTCGTGCATGACCGAGCAACGTCGGCCGAAGACGCCCTTGTAGAAATCGAAGTAGTAGCCGAGCATCGACCCGACGGCCTGCACCGCGGGGGATTCGCTGGCCTGCAGGCGTTCGAGGTCGGCTTCCTCAAGCACGTGGGACATCGTCACGTCCAGCGGCACCAGAACGATCTCCCAGTCCGCGGCAAAGACCTCCGCCGCAGCTTCCGGGTCGTTGTGGATGTTGGCCTCGGAGGCCGGGGTGATGTTGCCCGGGGCCATGGCCGCGCCGCCCATGATGGTGAGTTCCCGGATGAGGCCCGGAAGCTCCGGGTCCAGGCGCAGTGCCGCGGCGATGTTGGTCAGCGGGCCGATGGCGATGACACGCAATTGGCCGGGGGTGGCCCGGGCCAGCCGGACCAGCATCTCGGGTGCCGACTCGGGCGCGAGTTCCAGGCCGGCGTCGGGCAACTCGACTTCGCCGATGCCGTTCTGGCCGTGCACGTGCGGTGCGCCGCCGCCGTAGGGACGTGCCTGCGGGTGGTGGTGGCCCAGGGCCACCGGGACGTGCCCGTGTCCGGCCAGCGCCAGGAGGTTCTGCGTGTTGGTCGCTCCCTGCAGCGCATCGGTGTTGCCGCTGACCGAGCCGACGCCCACGAGGTTGGCCCCGGATCCGAGCAGGTAGGCCAGCGCCAGGGCGTCGTCGATCCCGGTGTCGCAATCGAGGAAAACCGGGGCGTTGTCGGGGGTGGTGTTCATGCGTTGATCCTTGGCTTGAGCGTGCGAGTTGGCTACAAGGATACCCGCCATGTTACGGGGAGCCGGCGTTGACTCCCGGTGTCTGCCCCTATCGCGGTTCCAGCTGCCGGCGCTTCCTGCCGAAGCCCCCGAAGCTCCCGAAGGCGCGGCAGGAAGCGTGCGTCGGTGCTAGCTCCGGCTGGTGGACAGGGGCGTCTCCCGGATCAGGAACCCCAGGACAAGCGCGCCTGCCGCGAGTCCCATCGAGATCAGGAAGATCTGAGGCATGGACCCGGCCAGCGCATCTGCGATCATCTCCTGCGTTCCCGCCGGCAGGCTGTGCACGAATTCCGGGGTCAGCGATCCCAGCCCGCCCTCGCCGCCGGCGGTGAAGCCGAGGTCCGCACCCGCCAGCTTGGACGAGAAGGACGAGATGAAGATCGACCCGAAGACGGCGATGCCCACCGAGGCGCCGATCATGCGGAAGTAGTTCGTGGTGCTGGTGGCCACGCCCAGGTCGGAGCGCTCGACCTGCGACTGCACAATGACCACGAGGTTTTGCATCATGACGCCGATGCCCAGGCCCACCAGGAACATGCCGGCCGCGGCCGAGGCGTACGGGGTGTTGGCCCCCATGGTTCCCAGCAGCGCGAGTCCGCCGAGCATCAGGACCGGTCCGCCGAGCAGGAAGAGCTTGTAGCGCCCGGTCTTGGAAACGATCGATCCGCTGCCCATCGACCCGATGACGTTGCCCAGGGTCATCGGGATCATCATGAGCCCGGAGCCGACGGCCGTTGCCCCGTTGACCAGCTGGAAGAACGTGGGCAGGTAGGAAATCGTGGAGAACATCACGACCCCGACGAGGATGCCGACCATTGTTGCCAGCAGCACCTGGCGGTGCCTGAAGAGGTGGCCGGGCATGAGGGGCGAAACGGCGCGTCGCTCAACGAGGATGAAGGCAGCCACCAGCGCCAGCAGCAGGGCTCCCAGGCCCAGGATCAGCGGGGAGGTCCAGTCGTGGGTGCCGCCCCAGCTGGTGACCAGGACCAGCACCACGGACGCCGAGCTGAGCAGGGCCATTCCGGCGTAGTCCAGGGAACCGCTGCGCTTTTCCTGCCTGGGCAGGTGCAAGTGTTTGAGGATGAAGGCCAGGGCGATCGCGCCGAGCGGCACGTTGATGTAGAAGATCCAGCGCCAGCCCCAGAATTCGGTGATGACCCCGCCCAGCAGCGGGCCGCTGATGGAGGCGACGGCGAAGGCGGCGCCGAGCAGGCCCATATACTTGCCGCGGTCTCGCGGCGGGACCATGTCCGCGATGATGCCCTGGGCGCCGATCATCAGCCCGCCGCCGCCCAGGCCCTGCAGGGCGCGGAAGGCGATGAGCATCGGCATTGAGGTGGCCAGGCCGCTGAGGACCGAGCCCGCCAGGAAGAGGACCACGGCAAAGACGAAGACCGGCTTGCGGCCGAACTGGTCGCCGAGCTTGCCGTAGATCGGCAGGCCGATGGTGGAGGCCAGGATGTAGGCGGTGATGACCCAGGCGAGCTGGTCGAAGCCGTTGAGCTCGCCGACGATGGTGGGAAGCGCCGTAGCCACGATGGTTTGGTCAAGGGCGTTGAGCAGGACGGCCAGAAGCAGCCCGGCAAACACCAGCTTGAAGGCCGGGCGGGCCGTCATCAACCCCGTGAGCCGGGGCCAAACATGAAACACTGGCCTGAAATGTGTTTGCGCAGCTCCCGCCGGCCGGCGTGCCGAGGCGGTTGGTGCGCCCCCTGCCGAATTGAAAGTCGAGTCCCCGCCGTCGTGTCACGACCCGCAAGACCCTGGTTCCCCGCAGCACTGTCCCTGACGATGGTCGGCTGGGGTGCCAACCAATTCGTTTCATTGCTGGTCTACTACCGGCAGCACCACGGCTTCTCCGAGGTCCTTGTCACCTCGATGCTGGGCATCTATGTCGCGGGCCTGGTTCCGGCACTGCTGCTGGGCGGGCGGTACTCGGACAGGACCGGTCGCAAGCGCGTGACGATTTTTGCCGTGTCCCTGTCGATGGCCGCGAGCGTGGCCATGATGGGCGCGGTCTTCGGGGCCGCGCCGCTGTTCGTCGGCCGCCTCATGGCGGGAACAGCCACGGGCCTGACGATGGCGGCGGCGACCAGCTGGGTCAAGGAACTTTCCCAGGCGCCCTGGGACCTGAAATCGGTTCCGGGGTCGGGGGCCCGTCGGGCCTCGTTGCTGACCGCGGCCGGATTCTGGCTGGGCCCGGTCGCGGGCGGGCTGCTGGCGGCGTGGGCCCCTGCCCCGGAGGTCCTGCCCTATGCCGTGCACATCCTGTTGTGCGTTCCGCTGCTGGTCATCCTGGCGAGGCTGCCCGAAACCCTGACGCGGCAACATTCCCAGGCCTCCCGGTCAGCCGGCGAACCGCACCACGGCGAGGGGCGCAGGAGGTTTCGGCTGGTGGTTGCCCCTGCCGCACCGTGGGTGTTCGCCGCCGGTACCACCGGCTTTGCCGTCATTCCGGCCGTGGTTCCCGGGCTGGGGGACGGGCGTCTGGCCTATGCCACGGCGGCCGTGGCCATCACGCTGGGCTGCAGCGTGCTCATCCAGCCTTTGGCCCGGCGCGTGGACACCGTCCGCAACGCCAGGTCCCTGCTGACCGGAACCGGCGTGGTACTCATCGGGCTGTGCCTGGTGTTGCTGGCTATTCTCCTGGCCAGCCCGGCGCTGGGCCTGGTAGCCTCGGCGACCCTTGGATCGGGAAGCGGCCTGCTCATGGTCGGCGGCCTGCTGGAGATCCAGCGTGCCGCCGAGCCGCACGAGCTCGGTGCGCTCACCGGGTACTTTTACACGCTGGCCTATGCCGGCTTCCTGGCCCCGACCATCGTGGCGTTCCTGGCCCAGTGGATCGGCGGCGCCTGGATCCTGGCGGGCATGGTCCTGCTGTGTGCCGCGTCGCTGGGCATGGTCGCAATCAACTCTCGGAAGCACCTGCCGCACGCCCTCGAGCGCGTGGATCCATCCGCGGCGTCAACGAAGCCGCACACGCGGGCCTAGGCGGATTGCTCCGGACCGGGGCAAAACAGGGTTCCGGCTCAGCCTGCGGCGGACTCGGCCAGCCGCAACTGCACCCAGAGCGCCAATTGGTCATCGCCCCGGGTGAAGTCCAGGCCGAACAGCTCGGTGGCCCGCCGTACGCGATAGCGCAGCGTATTCGGGTGGACATTCAGCGACCGTGCGGCGGCCGCCATGTCGCCAGTGTGCGCAAAATACGCGCAGAGGCTCGCCCGGTACTCGCTTCCGGTGCGCGCATCGTGATCCAGCAACTCATGCACCCCCGGATGAATGAGCCGTGGCTGGTTGCCAAGCAGCGAGGTGAGCTGGCGCAGCAGCAGCGCTGCATTAACGTCACGGGTGCTCACCACCTGCGCAATTTCCCGGCCTGGCTCCGGTCGCTCAATCACGCCGATGATGTCTTCGATCTCGCGGCGCAGATCCGCCACGGTTCCGGGGCTCTCGCCCACCGAACTGACCGCCACATTGACCTGGTGTCCCAGCCGTGCGCCCAATGCGGCGGTCGCCCCGGACGCCAAGCGGAGGGCCGCAGCCTCCGAGCGGATGGCCGGCACCAGGACGTAAACCACGCGGCCGGATTCCAGCGCGGAGACGTTGGCGTGGAAAATCGAGCAGTACTGCTCGGCGGCGATTCCGAGTTGCCGGGTCAGAGGCAGCGGCGGCGCACCGGCACCGACCGCCGTTTCGGAGGCAAACATGAAGCCCAGCAACACCGGGGATAGGCCCTCCATCAACCCGAAGCGGGCCGAGGTGGCCGGGTCCGAGCCATGCCCGTCCAGCGCCGAACGCAGCCACTCGGTACGCACCTGGCGTTCGAGGTCCACGGCATTCTGCGCGCGCAGGATATGAACCGCGGCCAGCCGGGAGACCTCCAGAAGAGCGCTCTCGGCCTCCGGCCCCAGAGGTTCCTTGTCCTCGATGACCCAAATCGATCCTAGCATTTGGCGTCCGGCACGGACCGGGGCGGCGCATCGGGGCAACTCGCCGTCCGAGGGGTCGTACGGAAAATGCACCACCGTGTCGGTGAGCATCACGGAGCGGTACTGGTCGATGTTCTTTTCCATGTCAGGCACTTGGCGCGCCAGGATTCCGCTCCGGCGCAGCGGGTCGACCACATGCCGCTCAAGGTTCGAATAGGCGAGGATGTTGCGATCTAGGTCCTCGATGGCCACCGCGCCGTCGGTGGCCGTGGCCAACGCATTGGCCAGAACAAACAAGTCTTGGCCGTATGACTCGGCCGATGCGCTGCCGGCGGGCCTGCCGCTGGTGACCGCGGTAATGAGGTTGTCCAGGTGCAACCACGGCACCTGGTCGTCGACCTGAATTACTGGCAGCGGCGCCGAATCATGGATCCCGCTTTCCGGCGGCTGGCCATGGGTCTTCAGCGCGACCGCGCTGTAGCCGTTTTCGGCCGCGCGCACCAACAGTTCGCCAAACCCCGGGTCCTGCGGCTGCACCCCCACCAACAACAGGATCCCGCCGGGGGTTTCCGGCAGCGTATCCAAATGGTCGTGGATGACGGGGACCGAGATCGAAGACTCGAGTCCGGCGGCACCGGTGAGTGGAGTCAGCAACGGGGCGCCCAGGATGCCAAGCAATCCGCCGAGGCTGAGCGGTCGACCGCTGTTGTTCATGGGAGTCCCTTCCGGCGCCTGCCCCCACGTCTTTAGCGGATAGGACAAATCGAGCGCATCAATATTGTTTGGTACTACTAAATCTTTCGATGCTGGCAATCCTACGCTTGACGCAGATCACATTCACACTTGATCGCTCCAGCTGCGAGGCGGGAGTGATTGCCAGCTCGAAGGAATCCCATCAATATGACAGTGACCCAGCAAGCAGCGCCCTCGGTGGATCTCCTCATGGAGATCCTCCCCGAGGAATCAACCATTTCCGACACCGGCGAACTGTCCATCGGCGGCGTTCCCGTCACCGAACTTGCCCGCCAGTACGGTACCCCGGCCTACATCATGGACGAAACGGGACTCCGCCGGCAGATCCGTCGTTTCGTCGACGGAATCAGCAGCCGCCGTCCGAACTCGGAGGTGCTCTTCGCCTCGAAGTCCCTTCCCTGCGTGGCCATGTACGCCATCGCGCAGGCAGAGGGACTGAGCGTCGACGTTGCCGGCGGCGGTGAACTGATGATGGCCCTCACCGCGGGAGTCAGTCCCGAGCGCATCTATCTGCACGGCAACGCCAAATCCAACCAGGAAATCCAGATGGCGTTGGAAGCCGGAATCCGGGCCATCATCGTGGACAACTTCGACGACCTAGACCGCATCGAGAAGCTGGCCGCCAAACCGCAAAAGGTACTGCTGCGGATGATTCCGGGAATCACCCCGGCCACCCATGCCTCCCAGGTAACCGGTGGAAACGATTCCAAATTCGGCCTGCCACCGGCCGACATCACCCGGGCCATTGCCCGCATCGAGGCACACCCCATGCTTGAGTTCGAGGGAATCCACGTCCACATCGGCTCCCAGGTGCTGGAAACCGAGCCATTCGCCGCGGCCGTGCGCTCGGTGGCCGAGTTCGGCAGCTTCTCCACCTACGACGTGGGAGGCGGGCTGGGCGTGAAATACACGTACGACGAGGTCGCACCCAGCGTCGATTCCTACCTCGACACCATCACCGAGGCGGCCGACAGGCTGCTGCCGGCCGACGCCAAGCTCATCATCGAACCGGGACGCTCCATCGTGGCCCGCGCCGGCATCACCCTGTACACGGTCAACACGGTCAAGACCACTGGCAAGACCTTCGTGGCCGTCAACGGCGGCATGGCCGACAACATGGACATCGCACTGACCGGGCAGCGCTATGAGGCGCTGCTGGCCACCAAGATCGGGGTCGAACCCACAGTGGTGGCCGACGTGGTGGGGCGCCAATGCGAGTCCGGGGACCTCATGTGCCAGGACGTGGCGCTCCCGGACCCGCAAGTCGGGGACCTTGTTGTCATGCCGGCCACCGGTGCCTACGCCTACACGCTGGCCAACAACTACAACGGCGCCTGCAAGCCGCCGGTCATCTTCTGCGCGGACGGTTCCTCCACCCTGGCGGTGGCGCGGGAAACCTACGAAGACCTGCTGCACACGCAGCAACCCGCGCTCCAGCGCCGCTGGTAATCCGTATCGTCCCTCCCCAACCTTCGCTCCCCACCTGTGTGCCCCCGGACTCCCAAAGGAAAACCCGTCATGATCAGCACTGAAAATCGCTTCCGCCCCGGACTGAAAATGTTCTCCGTCGCCGCGCTCGGCCTGGCATTGACCCTCGCCGGATGTTCCTCGGACGAGCCGGCAAACGCCGGGCCGGGCTCCGCCGCCCTGGACATCAGCGTTGACAGCACCGCGGCCGCGGCACTGCCCGCCAAGTTCAAGGAATCGGGAGTCATCAACGTGGCGGCGGACATCCCGAACCCGCCCATGGAGATGCTCGACGAAAACGACAACCCCACGGGGCTGGACTACGACCTGTCGCAGGCCATGGGTGCCAAGCTCGGGGTCAAGTTCAACTTCCAGCAGCAGGCCTTCGACGCATCCATCCCCTCGTTGCAGGCAGGGAAGAACGACATCATCTTTGCCGGCATGAACGACACGGCCGAGCGCCAAAAGGTGCTCAACTTCGTCGACTACTTCCACGCCGGATTCATGATCCTGGTCAACGCGGGAAATCCCGACGGGGTCAAGTCGCTGGTCGATCTGTGCGGCAAGCCGGTTGCGGTCCAAAAGGCCACGATCCAGGGCGAATACCTGAATGCCTACGCCTCCAAGTGCAAGGATGCAGGCAAGGGCCCCATTGAATTGGTGCAGTTGCCCAGCGAACTCGACGCACAGACCGCCGTGCGTTCGGGCAAGGCCGTCGCAGACGTCGTGGATGCGGCGGTTGCGTCCTACGCCGCGGCAACCGCGGGGGACGGAAAGATCTTCGAACTGGTCAGGGACCCGGAGTTTGCGTCCGGCTACAACCCCGTCTACACCGGCATCGGCCTGCTGAAAGACAACACCGAGCTGACCGAGGCGTTGCGCCTGGCCTTGCAGTCCCTGGTCGACGATGGGACCTACGCCAAGTTGATGGAAAAGTACGACCTGGGCGACTTCGCCGTGACCGAGGCCGGTGTCAACAATGGCGGGAAATGACACGTTGCAAGGCGCAAGCGCGGAGGAACTGCGGTCGGTGGCAAGTCCGAACCCTCACGACATCGTGGCGGTCCCGCTGCGACACCCGGGCCGGTGGGTCCTGGCGGCCGTCATCCTGCTGGTACTGGTGGGTGTGTGCACCTCGCTATGGAACAACCCGAACATCGACCACGCCACGATCTCCAAGTACATGTTCAACGACCGCATCGTCCAGGGCGCGGTGCTGACGGTCGTGCTGACCGTTATCACCATGGTTCTCTCAACGCTCCTCGGCATCGTTCTGGCCCTGATGCGGCTCTCGGCCAACCCGGTGCTTGCGGGTGTCGGCTGGCTCTACGTGTGGATCTTCCGGGGAACGCCGTTGCTGGTGCAGATCGTCTTCTGGGGCTACCTGGGCCTGCTGTACAAGCAGCTTTCGCTCGGGGTTCCGTTCACCGACTTCACGGTGTTCACCGTGGACACCAACGCGTTGATCCCGGCCTTCGTTGCCGGTGTCATTGCGTTGACCACCAACCAGGCCGCCTACACGGCCGAGATCGTGCGTGCCGGGATGCTCTCGGTGGACCCGGGGCAAAAGGAGGCCTGCTACTCGCTGGGCATGACCCCGCTGTATACCCTGTTCAAGGTCGAACTGCCGCAGGCCATGCGGGTCATCATCCCGCCCATGGGAAACGAAACGATTTCGATGCTCAAGGACACGGCGCTGCTCTCGCTGATCGCCGTGGCCGAGCTCTACACCGTTGCGGCCAGGATCTCCGCGCAAAACCTGCACCAGGTGGAACTGCTCATCGTCGTCAGCGTCTGGTACCTGGCCCTGACCTCGGTCCTTTCCGTACCGCAGTACTACCTCGAACGCCACTACGGGCGGGGTTCCCGGGCCCTGGGCCCCACGCCCATCGGCCGGGTAGCAGCCCTGTTCAACCGCGCACGCCACAGCTAGGAAAGTGAAGACCACCATGAACGGAACCCTGGAAATTACAACCCCGCTCCATATCGACGAGGCCCGCCAACCGCTGGTCCAGGCCCAAGGCGTCCGGAAGAGCTACGGCCCGATCGAGGTGCTCAAGGGAATCGACCTCTCGGTGCAGGCCGGGCAGGTCATGTGCCTGCTGGGACCCTCCGGATCCGGCAAATCCACCTTCCTGCGCTGCATCAACCACCTGGAACGCATCGACGGAGGGCGGATCAACTTCGACGGCCAGCTCATCGGCTATGCGCAGCGCAACGGCAAGCTCCATGAAATGAAGCCCGTCGAGGTGGCCAAGCAGCGCCGCGGCATCGGCATGGTTTTCCAAAGGTTCAACCTGTTCCCGCACATGACCGCGCTGGAAAACATCATCGCCGCACCCATCGGCATCAAGAAGATTCCCAAGGCACGGGCCGTGGCCCATGCGCGCGACCTGTTGGAACAGGTGGGGCTGGGGGACAAGGCGTCGCTGCACCCCTCCCAGCTCTCCGGAGGCCAGCAGCAGCGGGTTGCCATTGCCCGGGCGCTGGCCATGGAACCCAAGCTCCTGCTCTTCGACGAGCCGACCTCCGCCCTGGACCCGGAACTTGTCGGGGACGTGCTCGATGTCATGCAGGGCCTGGCCGCCAGCGGCATGACCATGATCGTGGTGACCCACGAGGTCGGATTCGCCCGGAACGTCGCCGACGAGGTGGTGTTCATGGACGGGGGCGTGGTGGTCGAATCCGGGCCGCCTTCCGCGGTGCTGGACAACCCGGTCCACGAACGCACGCGGGCCTTCCTGGAAAACGTGATCTAGCAGGGGACTCAGTCCGGGACGAACCTGTAGCCCATGCCGGGCTCGGTGAGCAGGTAGCGGGGCTCCGCCGGGGCGGCCTCGAGCTTCTTGCGCAGCTGCCCCAAATACAGGCGCAGGTAGCCGGTCTCCTTGACCAGGTGCGGCCCCCACACCTCGCGCAGCAGCGTCTGCTGGGTGACCAGCTTGCCCGGGTTGTTCAGCAACACTTCCAGCACACGCCACTCGGTGGGCGTCAGCCTGACCGGTTTTTCCGGGGTTCCCCGGGTGACCTGCTTGGCCGCCAGGTCGACGACGACGTCCCCGAACCGTATGGCGGGAACCTCCGGCGCGCCGGGGGTGCGCCGGGAGAGCACACGGATCCGCGCCAGCAGCTCCTCGGTGGAAAACGGCTTGGTGACGTAGTCGTCGGCCCCGGCGTCAAGTGCCGCGACCTTGTCCGATGCATCGCTGCGCCCGGAGATCACCAGGATGGGGATTGACGACCAGCCGCGCAGCGCGGCGATCACCTCCAGCCCGTCCAGCTTGGGCATGCCAAGGTCCAGCAGCACCAGGTCCGGGTGGGTTGCCACGGCCAGGCGCACCGCGGCGGCCCCGTCCGCGGCGGGGACCACCTCGTAGTCGTAGGCGCCCAGGGTGATCCGCAGGGCGCGCAGGATCTGCGGGTCGTCGTCGGCAATCAAGATCTTCATGCGCTGGCGCCTCCTGTCGGTTCGGCCGGGGTGGTGGGTTCCGTCGGTTCCGGCGCCGCCGGCAGCGACAGCACCATGGTCAATCCTCCGCCGGGGGTGTCCTCGGCGGCCAGCGACCCGCCCATGCCCTCCGCGAAACCGCGGGACAGTGCCAGGCCCAGGCCCAGGCCGGTCAGGTTGTCGGTGTCCCCGTGGCGCTGGAACGGAACGAAGACCGCCTCCCGTGCCGCGGCGGGGATGCCGGGGCCGAAGTCGATGACGCGGACCTCGGTGCGGCCGGCGAACTGGCTGGCGGCAAGGATCGGGCGCCGGGTGCCCGCCCCGTAGCGCAGCGCATTGAGCAGCAGGTTCACCACGATGCGTTGCATCAGGACCGGGTCCGCGGTGAGCTGGTCCAGGTCCTGCGGCACGTCCACCTCGATGTCGGCGGGTCCCAGCCCGGCTTCCTCGAGCGCGGGCAGCAGCACGTCCTCCACGGAGATGACGGTGTTGTTCACGCCCAGCATGCCCGCCTGCAGGCGTGAAACATCAAGGAGGTCGGTGACCAGGACGGAGAGCGCGTGCAGGGACTCGTCGGCGGTTTCCAGCAGTTCCGCCCGGTCCTGCGCGCTGTAGGCGACCTCGGTGGACCGCAGCGAGGTCACTGCTGTGGTCGCGGCCGTGAGCGGGCGGCGCAGGTCGTGCCCGACGGCCTGCAACAGGGCGCTGCGGACCCTGTCCGCCTCCGCCAGCGGGGCCAGTTCGCTGGCGGCGGCGGAGACGGCCCGGAAATCCAGCACGGCCTCCAGCTGGGAGACGATCGCGGCCAGCGCGCGCCGGTCTGAGGCGGGCAGGTCCCGCCCGTGCAGCTCGAGCGTCGCGTGCCCGCCGACCGGCAGCACGGTGTCCGCGGGACCGGGCCCGGGGGTTCCGGCGCTGTGCACCTCGCCGTTGGACTCGACAAGCCGCACGCCCCGCAGTGAGAAGGCCTCGCAGGTCTGGTTGACCAGGGCCTCCAACGCGTCGGCCCCGCGCAGCACGGAGCCGGAGACGGTGGCCAGCAGCGCCGATTCCGCCGCGGACCGGGTGGCGGCGCGGTGCCGCCGGGCGGCCTGATCCACCACCACGGAAACCAGGACGGCGATCAGGATGTACAGGATGAGCACCACCAGGTGCGTGGGTTCGGCAATGGTGATGGTGTACAGCGGGTTGATGAAAAAGAAGTCAAGCGTCAGCCCTGAGAGCAGCGCGGCAAAGACCGCGGGGAAGAGCCCGCCGACCAGCGCCACAATGACCACCAGCAGCTGGTAGGCGAGCACATCGACGGTGATGGAGTCGTCCGAGGCCTGCAGCCCGGTCAGGAACCAAGTCAGCAGCGGCCCGCCGAGCAGGGCCAGCACGAATCCGGCGAGCGTCCGGCCCCGGGTCAGCGCCCCGCGGGAGCGCGGCAGCCGGTGCCCGGAGGCGGCGGCCGCGTGGTTGACCATGTGCACGTCGATGTCCCCGCTCAGGCGCACGATGCCCGCCCCGATGCCGGGCCCGGTCAGCGCCGTGGCCAGCTTGGACCGGCGCGAGGCGCCGATGACCAGCTGCGTTGCGTTGGAGGCACGCGCGAACTCGACCAGCGCGGCCGGAACGTCCTCCCCGATCACCTGGTGGTAGGTGCCGCCGAGCCGTTCGACGAGCAGGCGCTGGTCCGCCAGCACCTTGGGGTGCGCGGCGAGCAGCCCGTCGGGGGCGGTGACATGCACCGCGGAGAGCTCCCCGCCGCTGCTGCGCGCCGCGATGCGTGCCCCGCGGCGCAGCAGCGTCTCGCCCTCCTCGCCGCCGGTCAGCGCGACCATGACGCGTTCCCGGGTTTCCCAGCGCGCGGAGATCCCGTGTTCGGCCCTGTACTTTTCCAGCGCCGAATCGACCTCGTCGGCCAGCCAGAGCAGCGCGATCTCGCGCAGCGCGGTCAGGTTGCCCAGCCTGAAGTAGTTGGACAGGGCCGCGTCGATGCGCCCGGGCGGATAGATCAGGCCCTCGCCCAGCCTGGCGCGCAGGCCCTGCGGGGTCAGGTCGATCAGTTCGATGGCGTCCGCGGCCCGCAACACGGCATCGGGGATGGTCTCGCGCTGGGCGGCCCCGGTGATGTCGTACACCACGTCGCCCAGGGACTCGATGTGCTGCACGTTGACCGTGGAGATCACGTCGATCCCGGCATCGAGCAACGCGTGCACGTCCTGCCAGCGTTTCTCGTTGCCGCCGGTGCCCACGTTGGTGTGCGCCAGCTCGTCCACCAGCGCGATCTCCGGGGCCCGGGCCAGCACCGCCGCAAGGTCCATGTCGCTCAGCTGCACCCCGCGGTGGGTGAACCCGCGGCGCGGCACCATTTCCAGGCCGTCCACCAGGGCGGCGGTGGGTTCCCGGTCGTGGGTTTCCACCAGCGCCAGGACCACGTCTCGGCCCTCGGCCGCCAGCTGGTGCCCCTCCTGGAGCATGGCGTAGGTCTTCCCGACGCCGGGGGCGGCGCCCAGCAATACCCGCAGCGTTCCGCGTGTCATGGGTTAATTGTCCAGCCCCACCAGGGCAATGTTCAGCTTCAACACGTTTACCCGGGGTTCCCCGAGGAATCCGAGGTCCCTGCCGATGGTCTGCTCGTGGACCAGTTCCACCACTTTGGCCGGATCCAGCGAGCGGGCCTTGGCAACGCGTGCGGCCTGCTCCAGGGCGTTGGCCACGGAGATGTCCGGGTCCAGCCCGGAGGCCGAGGCGGTCAGCGCGTCGGCCGGGACCACGGTGGTTCCCGAGTTTTCGGTCAGGTAGGCGGCCTTGCGCTCGTCGATCGCCTCCAGGAACTTGGGGTTCTCCGGGCCCATGTTGGAACCGGAGGAGGCTGCCCCGTCATAGCCGTCGCCGGCGGCCGAGGGACGGGGCTGGAAGTAGGCGGGGTCGGGGTTGCCGGAGGCGTCGTTGAAGGTCTGCCCGAGCAGGGCCGAGCCGACGGAGGCTGCATGGCCCGGGACTTCCAGCAGGGAGCCGTTGGCCTGGCCGGGGAAGGCGAGCTGCCCCACGCCCAGGATTGCCGCGGGAAAAAGCACGCCGAGCGCCAGGGTGAGGATGAGCATGGTGCGCACCGACACCCAGAGGGTGCGGGGCCAGGATCGAATGGTGGCCATGGTGGAAGTCATTTCTTTTCGAAGGGTGGGACGAAGGATGGGACAAACGGCCTGACAAGCGCGGTGTGCATCAGAACCCCGGGATCAACGAGATGAGCATGTCGATGAGCTTGATGCCGATGAACGGGACCAGCACCCCGCCGACCCCGTAGATCAACAGGTTGCGGTTCAGCGTGGCGGCGGCCGAACGCGGGTGGTACTTCACCCCGCGCAGCGCCAGCGGGATCAGGAAGACGATCACCACGGCATTGAAGATCACGGCGGAAAGGATCGCGGAGGCCGGCGTGGACAGCCCCATGATGTTCAGGACCGCCAGGCCCGGGAACACCACGGAGAACATTGCGGGGATGATCGCGAAGTACTTGGCCACGTCGTTGGCGATGGAGAACGTGGTCAGCGCGCCGCGGGTGATCAACAGCTGCTTGCCGATGCGCACCACGTCGATCAGCTTGGTGGGGTCCGAATCCAGGTCCACCATGTTCCCGGCCTCCTTGGCGGCGGAGGTGCCGGAGTTCATCGCCACGCCCACGTCCGCCTGGGCCAGGGCCGGGGCATCGTTGGTGCCGTCGCCGGTCATCGCCACCAGGTTGCCTCCGGCCTGCTCGCGCTTGATCAGGTCCATCTTGTCTTCCGGGGTGGCCTCCGCCAGGTAGTCGTCAAGGCCGGCCTCAGCGGCAATGGCCGCGGCGGTGCGCGGGTTGTCGCCGGTGATCATCACCGTGCGGATGCCCATGGCGCGCAGCTGGGCGAAGCGTTCCTTCAGCCCCTCCTTGACCACGTCCTTGAGGTAGACGACGCCAAGGACCGATGCCGTGTCCCCGGTGCGGGTGGCAACCACCAGCGGGGTTCCGCCGACGGTGGAGATCTTCTCGACGACCGCGTCCAGTTCCCGGTGCCGTGCGGCACCCAGCGGCGCGACCTCGGCCACCCAGGCCAGGACCGCGGAGCCTGCCCCCTTGCGCAGCGCATGACCGTCGGCAAAGTCGATGCCGCTCATGCGGGTCTGGGCTGTGAATTCGACGGCCACGCCGTCCGGGTTGCGGTTGGCCTCCACCCCGAGGGTCGCGGCGAGGGCAAGAATCGACTGGCCCTCGGGCGTCGCGTCGGCGACCGAGGCGTCGGCCGCGGCACGTGCCAGTTCCTGTTCGGTGTATCCGGCCAGCGGGTGGAATTCGGCCGCCTGGCGGTTGCCGTAGGTGATGGTGCCGGTCTTGTCCAGCAGCAGCGTCGTCACGTCTCCCGCGGCCTCCACCGCGCGCCCGGACAGGGCCAGCACGTTGTGTTGGATGAGCCGGTCCATGCCGGCGATGCCGATCGCCGAGAGCAGCGCCCCGATGGTGGTCGGGATCAGGCAGACCAGCAGCGCGATCAGCACCGGCAGGCTCACCTGGGCGTTGGAGTACGCGGCGATCGGGTTCAGCGCCAGCACCACCACCAGGAAGATGATCGAGAGCGTGGCCAGCAGGATGTTCAGCGCCACCTCGTTGGGGGTCTTCTGGCGCTGGGCGCCCTCGACCAGGCGGATCATCTTGTCCACCAGCGAATCGCCGACCGCGGTGGTGATCCGCACGACGATCGCATCGGAGATGACCTTGGTGCCGCCGGTGACCGCCGAGCGGTCGCCGCCGGATTCGCGGATGACGGGTGCCGATTCGCCGGTGATGGCCGATTCGTCGACGGCGGCGATGCCGTGGACGATTTCCCCGTCACCCGGGATCAGCTCGCCCGCGACGACCCGCACGTAGTCGCCGATGCGCAGGTCCGTGGAGGAAACCAGGGTGGTCGGCTGGTTGGTGCCCGCCGGGTCCGCAGCCGGTTCGTAGTTCCCGAACCGGGCGGCCATGGTGGAGGTGCGGGAGGCGCGCAGCGACGCGGCCTGGGCCTTGCCGCGGCCCTCGGCCACTGCCTCGGCCAGGTTCGCGAAGAGCACCGTCAGCCACAGCCAGAGGGCCACCGCGGCGTTGAAGCCGACGGGGGTGCTGGCGTTTTCCGCGCCGGACGCCGGCGGCAGGAAGGGCTCGGCAATGGCCAGCGCCGTGGTGAGCACCGCGCCGATGAGCACTATGAACATCACGGGGGAGTGCCACATCTGCCGCGGATCCAGCTTCCTGAATGCACCCGGCAGGGCGGCGCGGATCTGGGCAAGGCTCAGGGCGCTGGGCTGCGGGGTGTGCGGATGGTGGTGGGAATGGGCCGGCGATCCGACCGGAGGTTCTGTTGGGGGCTTGGTGAGAGTGGACATGGGAAGTTAGAGCAATCCTTCGGCTAGGGGGCCCAGGACAAGGACCGGGAAGAACGTCAACGCCGTGACGATGAGGGTGATGCTGCCCAGCAGCATGGAGAACTGGGGCTTGTGGGTGGGAAGGGTTCCAGCGGTGACGGGGACGCGATCCTGGGCCGCGAGGGTGCCGGCCAGTGCAAGCACCCAGAGGATGGGCAGGAACCGACCGAGCAACATGACGATGCCCAAGGTCGTGTTCAGCCACGGGGTGTTGGCGGTGAGCCCGGCAAAGGCCGAGCCGTTGTTGTTGGCGGCGGAGGTGAAGGCATAGAGCACCTCGGAGAAGCCGTGCGGGCCGGGGTTCAGGATGGAGACCGACTCGATGTCGGCGCGGATCCCCGGGATGGCGAAGCTCAGCGCGGTGAAGGAAAGGATCAGCGTCGGAACCGTGAGCAGGTAGAGCGAGGCAAGCTTGATCTCGCGCGCGCCGATCTTCTTGCCCAGGTATTCGGGGGTGCGGCCCACCAGGAGGCCGGCGATGAACACCGTGATGATGGCCAGGACCAGCATGCCGTAGAGGCCGGATCCGACGCCGCCGGGAGCGACCTCGCCCAACATCATGTTCAGCAGCGGCAGCATTCCGCCCAGCGCGGTGAAGGAATCATGCATGGAGTTCACGGCGCCGGTGGAGGTCAGCGTGCTGGTGGTGCCGAAAAGCGTCGACCCGCCGATGCCGAAGCGCTGTTCCTTGCCCTCGAGTGCGGCGCCCGCGGCCTGCGGACCTGTTCCGGCCCCCGCATATTCAAGCAGGGTCAGTGCGGTGAGCGAGACCAGGAACAACCCGGCCATGACGGCCAGGATCGTGTAGCCCTGCTTCTTGTTCCCGACCATGACCCCGAAGGTGCGGGTCAGCGCGAAGGGGATGGCCAGCATCAGGACGCACTCGAACAGGCTGGTCAGCGGAGAGGGGTTTTCAAAGGGGTGGGCGGAGTTGGCGTTGAAGAATCCGCCGCCGTTGGTCCCCAGGAGCTTGATGGCCTCCTGGGAGGCGACGGGCCCGCCGGGGATGGACTGCACCCCGCCGCTGAGCGTGGTGATGTCCGTGAACCCGTTCAGGTTCTGGATGACCCCGCCTGCCAGCAGCAGGATTGCGGCGATTGCGGACAGTGGCAGCAGCAGGCGCACGGTGCCGCGGACCAGGTCCACCCAGAAGTTCCCCATGGTGGAGGCCCGACGCGCCGCCAGGCCCCGGATGAGCGCCACCGAAACGGCCAGTCCGACGGCGGCCGAGGCGAAGTTCTGCACGCCCAATCCGGCGGCCTGCACAAAGTAGCCCATGGTTGCTTCGGGGGAGTATGACTGCCAGTTGGTGTTGGTCACGAACGATGCTGCGGTGTTGAAGGCGATGCCCGGAGGGACCGCCGGCAATCCCAGGGCCAGCGGCAACCATGCCTGCAGGCGCTGGAGCGCGTAGAGCAGGAGCACGCCGATCAGCGAGAAGGCCAGGACCGAACGTGCGTAGGCCTGCCATGTCTGGGCGGCGGAGGGATTCACGCCCATGACCCGGTAGAGTCCACGTTCAACCTTGGTGTCCCTGGTGGACGTGTATACCCTAGCCATGTAGTCGCCCAGCGGACGGTAGAGAACTGCAAGGACCAGTGCCAGGGCGGCGGCCTGGGCGATGGTGAACCACATTAGAATCGCTCCGGCTTCAGCAACGCAACAAGTAGGTAGGCGACGCCGGCGATGCCCAGCGCGACGGCGACAAGCTCGAAAATGATCAAAGCTTCTCCACCGCCCGCACCACGAGGCCCAACGCGCCGAACAGCACGAGGGTGGTGAGTAGATACAAGATGTCGAGCATGATGGGCGACGGCCCTCCTGATGGATGAGGTGATGACATTTCCATCAGATACCCGCCGGTGCGCCGTGAACCCGATCCTCACGAAATCCTTACGCCCCGGCGCCAAAGACCTACGCCACGCTGACGCCGGCGGCAGGGAAAGCGGCTGTCAGCGCGCTATTTGACGACCCGGAACGCCACGTACGGCGTGGCGCAAGCGGCGCGCACCTCGATGACGCCGGACTGGCCGAATCCCGGGTTTTCCAGGCGGTTGTTCTTGCCCGTGTCATCGCACCAATCCACGTTGAATGGCGAGGCGGAGATGCTGTAGCTGCCGGGTTTGGTGGTGGCCGGAATACGCAGGGTGTGCTCGAAGGAGCCGGCATCACCCATGGGTGCCAGCTTGGTGAGCAGGACTTCGTTTTGCCCATTCAAGAGTTCGATCTGGATTTGGGCGCGCTCGCCGTAACGGGGGTCGCAGGTGGCATCCGGTGCCGAGATCTTCAGATCCTCGCCGGCGCGCAAGCTCGAAGGAGCAACGACGTAGTCCGGGGGCATGCATGGCCGGCTGCCGAAATACTGCGGGATGCAGGCCGTGGTGGCGAGCAGCATTCCGCCGCCGAGCAAAAGCACCGTGGTGGTTCCCAGCACTGCATGCCGGTGCGTTCCGCTTCTTCTGCTGGCCATGCTGCCAAGTATTCCCGCGGTGGAAGGCATCTGAAATGAGCATGGGGAATTTGTGATGAATTCGTTGTTGGACTGTCGGCCGGGCACATTCGCCATGGTTTTTGATGCGGTGCCTGGGAGGCGTATGCGCTGGAAGAAAAAGCAGACAGCAACAAACTCGATGTTTTCTTCCCAACGTTTTTTGAATGTCAAAGAAGGTTCGATTTTTGTTGATAGATTTGTTGCAGTAACGCGATTTTATGATCGCCTTGGGGGAACGAGGAATTGGTGCAACAACGAGGTATTGCCCTTACGCTTGCCGTGATCATTGCAGTAACTGGAAATACGACTGCTTTCGCGCTGGCCGATGCACCGAAGGTGTCTTCTTTTGCTGCGGGGCAGAACCAGCGCATCGATCTGACGTCTGCAAAGGCGGAACAGCAAAAAACGACGTCGGAGTTCCTGCAGTTGCTGGAATCGGCGAGTACGACGTCGAAATCGCTGGCGGATATCCCAAAGAATGCGACCGTGACTGTGACCGAGACCCGGGGGGACTGGTCCAGGATTTCCTACAAGGCGATGACTGGTTGGGTCCCCACCGATAGCCTCGGCAACGAGCCAACGTCCAAGGCGAAGGTGTACAACTACACCACCAAATACACAACGCTGCGCAAGGACGCCTCAACAGAGTCGGAGCGCCTCGGAACTCATGAGCGACGTACCAAGGTCGAATACCTCGGGAAATCGGGCGCATTTTCGAAGGTAGGGATTTCGGGCAAGACTGGCTATATCCAGACATCACATCTGTCAAAGGACAACCCGAAAGCTGTTTACCGGTGGTCGAAAAAAGAAATATCCATCCATAAGGATCCGAGCGACAAGACCCCAAGGATTTCCCGGCTCAAGGAAAACACGCGAGTTGAGTGGCTGCGCAACTCCGGTGACTGGCAGAGAGTCAAGTCATCCTCGGGCCATGGCTGGGTACGGTCCGCATCGGTGGCCAACAACGCGGTCCAGTACCGATGGACCAAGTCGAATGTAAACCTGCGCAAGGGAACTTCCACGTCCCATGGGAGCCGGGGCCTCATTCCTGGCGGTGAAAAGGTTGCCTATCTCAAGACTTCCAAGGGCTGGTCGCAGGTCAAGTCGTCCAAGGGAACGGGTTGGATCAAGAATTCGTACCTGACGGCCACGAAAACGAAGCAGTATCCCGTGGCCGTCTATGGCACCCTGCGTAAGGGACAAAAGGCTTATCGCCTGGTCAAGGGGAAGACCAGCAGCGAGGTCAAGACCAAGGTCGTTTCACACAATTTGTTCCTGCGTCGCGACCTCACTTGGCTTTCCTACATGGTTCCGTCCAAGGACCGGGGACACCTCGTGGTGGCCGAACGGATGACGTTGAAGACAGGGTCCTACGCCTCGACGCTGGCGGCGCTGGACCGCTATGAGCGCTTTGACCCGCGCAAGCCCATGGCGAACCAGAGCTACAACCGGAAACTGGTCAAGGACCAGCAAGGCAACCAGGTATGGGCCTATGTCGGATCTGCCAAGATGAGCAAATATCTCACCAAGAGTGGCATCCGTGTCAAGTCCGGTGACTACCTGAAGCGGTACTGATCGTGGGCTTGAAGAAAAAGGTCCTGATCACTGTGTCCTCGGTGTTGTCCGGATTGTTGGTGGTTGGAGCGATCCTGCTGGCATCGAATTTGGCCCAGGGTGGTGCGTCGCAGCCTCCGACCCAGTTGCAGGCAAGCGCCGACACCGCTATGGCAACTCCCACGCCCGATGCAAGCGTCACGACCGACCGCTTCGGCAACATCCAAAAGCAGCTGGGCGAAGAAGCGGGCCTGGTCGATGAAAAGACCAATGAAAGCTACTTCACCTTTGAGGTCGTCACTGCCCGGCTCCTCGACAGCTGTCCGTCGCGGATGGGCGGCCCCGAGCTGCGCCCCACGAGATCCCATTTTTTGGTGCTTGAGGTGAAAACCGAGTTGAAGAAGCAAGCGGGTGAAAAGGCCGGCGGAAGCTCCGAGGAACTCTTCATGCCGCTGGTTACCGAGGCATTCTCCGTCATCGATGCAGATGGAAGGGGCGACGGGGATGTCTCTTCCGACAAGGCCTGGGAGTGCTATGAGGATTCCGAGCTCGCACCGAGTTTCCTGAATCCCGGCGAGAAGGCCATGGGCAATATCGTGCTGGATGTGGCCGCCCCCAAGGGAAGGGTTGTCTATGACCCCGAAGGCAAAGGCGGCTGGTCCTGGCCCTTTGGCGGCTAACGCGATCGCGGTGCCCATTTGGGGATTTACGTCGGTCGGCCCCATGAAACGGGTTCCGGACGAGGCAATTTTCATCGGCGTGAAACAACGGGCAGGCAGGGCGTTTGGGCGCACAGCGTCGTTTCAGCTGTAGCTGTTAGTGTTCCAAGGGTTGTCTAAACATCGGGAGTGAACCGTGAACAAAAAATGGATGGCCTCCATCGTCCTGATTGCATCGTTGTCGTTTATGACCGCGTGCAGTTCATCGGCCAAGCCGGAAACCAGCCCATCGACCAGCGAATCTTCCCCGGTTTCACCCGGTGCCGAGGCAACTGCGCCAAAACCTGACCTGTCGGGCGTTCCGGATCTGGTGGCCACGGTGAACGGCGAGAAGATTTCCAAGGCCGACTTCACCCGCATCTATGAGGGACAGTTTCAGCAGGTGGCGTTGCAGGCGCAAATGTCGGGCCAGGAACTCGATCAGGCACAGCTGAAGAAGCAGACGGCCGAAGGCCTGGTGAACACCGAATTGCTGATCCAGCAGGCGGCGAAGGAAAAGATCTTTGCCACCCCGAAGGACCTGGAACAGGCGCTTGCCGATGTTGCCAAGAGCAACAAGATGAGTAGCGCCGAATTCTTGAAGTCCATGGAAGCCCAGGGGCTTGACGAAAAATCCGTCCGCGCGCAATTGCGTACCCAGCTGGAAGTCGAACGCCTGATTGCCAAGGAGGTGGGCGATTTCAAACCCACCGAAGAGGAACTCAAGGCCGCGTATGACGTGCTGCTGCAGCAGCAGAAAGCCAAGGGATCGCCGGCAAACACCGAGGTCCCGAAGTTCGACCAGATCAAATCCGAGCTGGGCCAGCAGCTGAAGCTGCAAAAGGAAGCAGCCGCGGTCAAGGCCTATGTGGACAAGCTCCGCAAGGGCGCCGAAATCAAGATGTACATGTAGCTAAAGAACCGCGCCGCCCGCGCGGGACAACCCGCTACTCGGCGAAAACGCCCGCGCCGGGGAACGTGACCGTCACCCGCAATCCGCCCGTTGGCTGTGCTTCCAGGTCAAGCGTGCCGCGATGCCGTTCGAGGATGGCAGAGACGATCGACAGGCCCAGCCCGTGTCCCTTGCTGCCCGACGAGGAGGTGCGCCCGGCCGCCCGGAAGAACGGTTCGGTGAGGCTTTGCACGATGCCCGGTTCGAGCACGGGACCGCTGTTGGCGACCACAAGAGTCGCCTCGCCGTGAGCTCCCGACGATGCCGTTTGGATGGACAGGTGCCCGTCACCGTCGGTGTTGTGCCGGATGGCGTTCTGCACGAGGTTTGTCAGCAGCTGGCGGATCAGGACCGGGTCCCCTGCCATGGCGGCCGGATCCAGCGAGAGCTCGACCTTGATCCCGTGCGCTGCAGCTTCTGCAGCACAGGCCCGTGCGACTTCGGCCGCTGTCGCGGCCAGGTCGATCGGCTCGGTGCGCGCGGTTGCGGAATCCACCCGTGCCAGTTCCAGCAGCGCACGGGTTATCTCGATGCTGCGCTCGTTCATGATCCGCAGCCGATGAAGCACCTTGGTGAACTCGGGGCCATCGTGTTTTGCGATGGCCACGTCTAGCATGGCGCGGCTGGTGGCCAGCGGGGTGCTCAGCTCGTGGGAGGCGTTCGATGCGAAGCGCTTGGACGCGGCGAAGGAGCGTTCCAACTGCTCCAGCATGGTGTCGAAATTCGTTGCAAGCTCGGAGATCTCGTCACGCGGACCGGCGAGCCCGATGCGCTGGCCCAGGTCGCCGTGCGTCGCTCCGCGGACTGCCGCGTTGATGTACTGAAGTGGCTTGAGCATGCGTCCCGCGACCGCCCAGCCGACGACCACTCCGATGACGGCCAAGACCACCAGTACCACCAGTGAAATCACCAGCAGCAGGTTGAGCATCTGGTCGGTGGAGGTGACCAGCAATTCCGAGGCGGTCCCCGAGGGAACCGCGGGGGTGCTTCCTTCGGGGACCCCGGGAACCGGAGCCGACGGATCGGGCGTGGAGCCGGGAACGGCGGTCGTCGCGGGGGTTACGGTGGCGGCAGCCAGGTCGTAGGTCGGCACAAAACGCATGAAGACATAGACGAGGCCGAGCATGATGATCCCGGACCCGGTGAGCAACGCGGAATAGGTCAGGGCCAGGCGCATGCGGACCGTGGCCCGGTACCTGCGGATCCCGGGAACTGTAGTTTCTTGGTTCGTGGTCCTAGACAAAGCCATACCCGGCTCCCGAAACGGTCTTGATGGGGCTGGGTTCGCCGAGCTTGCGGCGAAGTGTGCTGATGGTGACCTTGACGGCATGGGTGAACGGGTTGGCGTTCGCATCCCAGGCCTGCTCCAAAAGGGTCTCCGCACTGAGCACTCCGCCGCCCGCTTGCATCAATAGTTCCAGGACCGTGAATTCCTTTGGGGTCAGCGCGATCGGGGTCCCGTCGCGGCTGACTTCACGGCGCACCGAATCAACGCGGATCCCGCCGCGTTCGAGCACCGGCGGCAGCGTGGTGAATTTCCTGCGGGACAGGGCCCGCAGCCGGGCAATCAGCTCGGCGAACTCGAACGGCTTGGACATGTAGTCGTCGGCGCCCAATTCCAGGCCCGCGACGCGCTCCTCCAAGTCCCCGGCGGCGGTGAGCATCAGCACCGCAGGTCCCTGTGGGTCGGCCGCCAGCCGGCGGGCCACCTCATCGCCGTGCACCCCGGGAATGTCCCGGTCCAGCAGCACCACATCAAAGTCCTGTTCCAGCAGCGCGGCCAGCGCGGCGTCACCGTCGCCCACCACCTGAGCGGTGATCGATTCCATCGCCAGCCGATCATGGATCGCCTCGGCCAAGAATTCTTCATCTTCAACGATCAGGACGCGCACGTGTGACTTCCCGTTCTCTTCGCGGTTCGGCTGCTGGTTACTGCTACCAGTCAATCAGGAAGTCGGTTGGGAAAAGGTAAATATCGACCTTTACCTTCCTTAAACCCCGGTTCTGGTGTGCTGGAACCCAAGAGACCGAAGCGCCTGCTTATCGAATGTAAGGACAGCACCATGAAGAACACCTCCATCGCCCGTCGCATCACGGCCTTCACCGGGATCGCCCTGGTGCTGGGCCTGACGGCCTGTTCCCCGGCAAAACCGCAGAGCACCGAGCTGAAGACCGACAACTACCAGCTCTCGCTGATTGACTGGCGACAAAAGACCGACGACTGCATGAAAGCCGCGGGCTTCGACATCACCGGCCCGGCTACCGGTGAGGACGGTATGACCGGCTCGGTGGACCTCTCGAAGTACGACATGGTGGCCTTCGACGCGGCCTACGCGAAGTGCGCGGAAACTATCGGGGATCCGCCGGTCGACGAAAACCAGCCCACCGAGCAGGAAATGTTTGAATCCCAGCTGGCCTTCGCCTCCTGCATGCGCGAGGCAGGGTACGACTACCCGGACCCGGTCAAGGGCAGCATGGGCATGAGCTCGGCTTTGGGCCCGGAAATCGATGTGAACGTCGTCGACAAGTGCTCTGCCAAGGCCAACGGACAGGAAAACAACTAGTGAGCGCCGAACACACAGCGCACCGTGACGGTGAACCAACTATGAAGCGGCCTCGCCGCAGCAAGCGTGCGATACTCTTCACGCTCTTAGGCATAGTGGTAGTGGCCCTGGTAGCGGGCATCCTGGCCTTGGTTCGGCCACCGGTCACCGAGGCCGAGGGGCCAGCTCCGCTCAACCTTGAACGCACACAGGTGGTGCGCGGAGATTTGATCGAGACGGTACGAGTCCAGGGCACCTTGGGCCACGGTACACGCCGCGACATGGGAACCCGCCTAGACGGTACGCTCACGTCCATCCCGGCCCCGGGAACCATCGTTTCGGTAGGCGATGAGCTTTTCCGCATCGATGATCTTCCTGTTGTCATGATGCACGGCGAGCTTCCGGTGTGGCGTGCCTTCTCCGAGGGCATGAGCAACGGTAACGACGTACTGCAGCTGGAGAAATCGCTGGCCAAACTTGGCTACTTCCGGCTGACCCCGGATACCAGGTTCACCCCGGCCACCAAGAACGCCGTCAAGTACTGGCAAAAGTCTTTGGGGATGAAGCAAACCGGGATCATCGAGCACGGCCGCATCGTCTTCTCCTCCAAGGACGTGCGCATCCAGGCGGCCAAGGCGAAGGCGGGTTCGGTGGCCAGCGGCGAGATCATCTCCGTCACCGGAGTCCAGAAGGAGATCGCGGTCTTCCTTGACACCTCAGCCCGGTCCCTGGCCAAGAAGAATACCAAGGTAGAAGTATCCTTGCCGGGCGGTGCCACCGAGAAGGGCACCGTGCGCTCGGTCGGCACGCCGGTGGAGAAGGAAGGCACCGAGGGCGCCACCCGCAAGATCCCCGTGACGGTGGTGCTGGACAAGGAGAAGGCCGGCGCGGGCCTCCAAGACGTACCCGTTGGCGTGCAGTTCACCCAGGTCAAGGCCAAGAACGTGGTGCAGGTTCCGGTCTCGGCGCTGCTCGCCCAGCCCGGCGGCGGATTCGCCGTCGAGATTACCGCGGGCGGCGGCGTCAAGTTGGTTCCCGTGAAGCCCGGCGTCTTCGCCAACGGGTTGGTTCAGGTGCAGTCGGTCGAACTGAAGGCCGGCGACACCGTGGTGGTCGCCAAGTGAGCACCCCTATCATCGAATTGCGTTCGGTGGGCAGGACCTACGGGTCCCCGCCCACCACCGCACTCACCGAGGTCGACCTGAGCATTGAGGAGGGCGAGATGCTTGCCATCGTCGGCCCCTCCGGCTCGGGCAAATCCACCATGCTGAACATCATCGGCTCCCTGGATAGGGCAACCACCGGTGAGGCGCACATCGCCGGGCACGACCTGGCGACCCTTGACGACGCGGGGCTCTCCGCCGTGCGCGCCTACACGATCGGGTTCATCTTCCAGCAATTCCACCTCTCCGACGGGGTCAGCGCCCTGGAGAACGTTGCCACTGGCCTGCTTTATACGGGGATTCCGCCGCGCGAGCGCCGCGCCCGGGCCGCCGCCGCACTCAAGCGCGTGGGGCTGGGACACCGGCTGGGGCACAACCCCCGTCAGCTTTCCGGCGGCGAACGCCAGCGCGTGGCGATCGCCCGTGCCGTGGTGGGGAACCCGTGGCTGATCCTCGCCGACGAGCCCACCGGTAGCCTCGATACGGCCTCGGGCGCCGAGGTCGTCTCGGTGCTGCGCGAACTCAACGCGCAGGGGGCTGCCGTGGTTGTCATCACCCACGACGCCGAGTTGGCCGAACAGATGCCGCGCCAGGTGCGCATCCGCGACGGCCGAATTGTTTCCGATGTACGAAGGGAGGCTTCATGGGCCAGCTAAAACGCTCCAAGCTCCGGTCCGGAGACCTGCTCGCGCTGGGCTTCCACGGGCTGCGCGCCCGCCCCATGCGGGCGGTGCTCTCCTCGCTGGGCATCGCCATCGGCATCGCGGCGATGATCGCGGTGATCGGCATCTCCACCTCCAGCCAGGCGCTGGTCAAGGAGAAACTCGCGGTGTTGGGCACCAACCTGCTCACCGTTTCTGCCGGCACCGATGTTTTGGGGCAGGAGACCGAGCTTCCCAAGGACGCCGTAGCGAACATAAAGCGGATTCCCGGGGTCCAGCACGCGGGATCCATCGGCACCATGGAAGGGGTGAACATCTACCGCAACGACCGGATCGAGCCCTCGCGCACCGGGGGACTCACCGTGGCCGTGGCCGGAGGAGATTTGCTCTCGGCCACCGGAGTGAACCTACTCGATGGTTCCTGGTTCAACGATGCCACGGAGAGACTCCCGGCCACGGTGCTGGGGCGCACCACCGCCGAACGCCTAGGTATCCAGAAAGCGGGATCAATTGTCTGGCTTGGCGGGCAGCAATTCACGGTGGTGGGAATCCTGGATTCCTCCCCGTTGGCCCCCGAGCTGGACTCCATCGCGCTGGTGGGGGAGCCGGTGGCCCGCAAGTTGCTGGGTTATACCGGCATCCCGACGCGGATCTTTGAACGATCCGTCGAGGACCGGGTGGCCGCGGTGCGCGAGCTGCTGCCGCCGACCATCAACCCGCAGGCACCCAACGAGGTCAAGGTCTCGCGCCCCTCGGACGCGCTGGCCGCGAAGAACACCGTCGACCAAGCGTTCACCGGTCTGCTGGTGGGCGTTGGCTCGATCGCCCTGCTGGTCGGCGGGATCGGGGTTGCCAACACCATGGTCATCTCGGTGCTTGAACGCCGCTCGGAGATCGGGCTGCGGCGCTCGCTCGGTGCCACGCGGCGGCACATCCGCCTGCAGTTCCTCTTCGAGGCCATGCTGCTCTCGGCCCTGGGCGGGGCAGCGGGCACGCTGCTGGGCTGGCTGGTCACCGCGATTGCCGCACGGTCAAACGGCTGGGCCGTGGCGATCCCGCCCGCTGTGCTGTTTGCCGGGATCCTTGTCACCATCGCGGTGGGTGCCATTGCCGGCGTTCTGCCCGCGGTTCGCGCGGCACGCACGGCGCCGACCGCGGCGCTGGCCTCGGCCTAGCGCGTGCGCAGCGCTTCCGTGCGCTCGAAGCGTTCCCGGGTCAGGAAGGCCATCTGCGCTTCCTTCTCCGCCAGCTGGATCATGGGCCCGAGCTCGAAGCACGTGGATTCAAGCCGGCGCACGGCCTTGTCATTCCGGGCATCGGGTTCCACTACGATCCGGTCGATGGCGGGGTTGGAGAACATGAAGTTGATCAGCGAGGTGACCAGCCGCGGCGTGAAATGCGGGACGGGCCGGGTGGCCGGCGCCAGCAGCAGGTGCATGCCGATGTCCTCAGCACGGGCCGGGTAGGCCTCGCCCACGGGATCATGCAGGGGCTCGTAGGTCTGGAACAGGGCCATCGGTTCACCATCGAGCACCACCAGGAACGCGTGGTGCGTCTCGAGCGACTCGAGGAACTGGTAGACCTCCAGGACGTCGCTGCGGGAGTACTCCGTCATGCCCCAGAACCGGGCACGATCCTGCGTGACCCAGCCGTGGATGAGATCGAGGTCTCCCTCCGGGGACAGCGGCACGATCCGCACCGTCCCCCAGGACCCAAGGTCCTCGGTATAGAGGGTGGTGCGGAGGCTGAAGTCCTGGGCCGTTGCGGGGGTGGTGTTCATGGGGTCCTTCTCGATGGGGGTTCCGTGGCAAGCAAAGGGTCTTTGACAAGCAGATTCCAGTCCGTGATGACCGGAACGAGGCCGCCGGCTGCCCAGAGCGGCAGTTGGTCGGAAAAATGGGGGCTTCCAGGGTTGCCGGCCGCGCCGAACGGGACAACCCAGCGGGAATTGGCGCGGTCCGCGAGGTCCCAGACGTAGCGGGCCACCGGGCCGCGGAAGCTGCGGTCCTCGACGCCGGGCAGGCTCTCGGTGGAGAGCACGCAGCCGGTGTCGCCTGAGAGGGCCGTGGCCGGGATGCGGGCCGCGAGCCGGCCGGGGAGCTCGTGCACGGGGAGCATCGTGTGGCGCCCGCCCCAGCTTTCCTCCGGCACGGCAGCGGCCTCGGCCAGGGCGGTCGCGGCCTCCACCGCCGGGTCGATCCCCAGCTCCGTGCCGCGAAGCAGCAGCGTCTCAACGGCGAAGCCCACCCGGGAGGCCACGGAAAGCCACGGCCCGAACAGCGGCGAATACCCGTGTGCTCCGGCCAGTGGTTTCAAGGCCGGGTGCCGCGCAATCCTGCGGACCAGGGCCGAGCGCCACGCGGCGAACGCCCCGGCGTCTGCCCCGCCCGCGTGCATGTGGCCGTCCCATGCGAGGATGCGGGAGCGGAGCCGGGCGGCGGCAGGCGGCAACAGCCTGGCATCGAGCGTTTCCAGCAGGGCACGGAACGCGGGCAGCGAGCCGAGCAGGGTGTCCGAGTGGATGGCCTGCATGGCGTCCACCGTGAGGGGTGCGGCGTCAGGGACTTCCAGGAGTTCGCGGATCCGCCGGGCGCGGTGGGCGGGGGGCGAATTCCATCCCGACGGGGTCTCCGCCGCCTGCCTCGCGGTCGTTGGCGCTCACCGCGAAACGGTCCACCCCGGTCCTCGGCAGCTCCACATAGCTGCCGTCCCAGGAATGTTCGGCTGAGGCTGCCGGCACCGGCACGCGCCGGTTGTCGTGGTTCCGCTGCGGCACCAGCCCGGCGAGGAAATGCCGCACGGTTCCTTCTGTGTCTGCGGCGACCACGCTGTTCACCGGCTCCACCCACTGCTGCAGGGCCGTCTCCACGTCGGCGACGCGGCGGCTGCGCAGCAGCGGCAGGAGTGCGTCGAAACCCAGCCGTCCCTCGACCCGGGCCGGCACCCGCAGGCTCAACGCGCCGCCGTCGGGCCCTCCGGCGATTACCGGACCGCGGGCGGTCTCGACGACCTCCACGTCCTCGGACGCGCCGCCTCGGACCAGGATCGTCTCGACGCCCGCGACGGCGGATTCCCAGCCAAGGGGGCCGCGCGCCTGGATACCGCCGTCCGCGCTCCGGCGCAGCTCTTCTTCGAAGAGGTCCTGGTAGTCGGCCATGGCGTTGGTGATGGCCCAGGCGGTGTGGCCGGTGTGGCCGAAGTGCGGCAGGCCCGGGACGCCGGGGAAGGCGAAGCCGACGGCGTCGAAATCCGGGCAGGCAAGGTGTACCTGCTGGTAGACGCCGGGCAGTTCCAGGAGGCGGTGCGGGTCGCCGGCGATCAGCGGCGCACCGCTCGCGGTGGCCGAACCATGGGCTGCCCAAGCATTGCTGCCGGACCACACGGGGGCCTCGATGCTGAACAGGGCGACGGCGTCGGGGCCTAGGGTCCGGGCGACATGGGCGCGGAAGAGCTTGTTCGGGAACGTGGAGAAGAGGATGTGCTGGACGAGGAACACGCCCAGGGGGGTCCACGGGTTCCACAGTGCCGGAGCGGTGCCGGACTCCTCGAATTCCGGCCCGCCGCGCAGGCCGGCGTCGAGCGCCTCGTTGATGCCGGCCACGTAGCTGCTGCACCAGCGCTGCGTGTCGGCGTCGAGGGTGTCGAAGCAGCGGCGCGCGGTGTCGTCAATCCGGCACTGGCGGGAGAATCGGTCCCACAGCACGCCGTCGGCGCCCAGCATTTCGGCGGTTCGTCCCTCGGAGCGCCAGCGTTCCAGCTCGATCTGCCATGAGCGGTCCGTGGCGGCGTTCAGGCCCTGCAGGCGCGCCAGTTGGTCGGCGGAAGTGGCCCGCAGGTGTGGGATTCCCCAGGCATCGCGGTAGATGCCCGCGCCCGGGGCGTTGCCGGAGGTGTGGTTGCCGGGGCTGGCGGGGGCAGGCGTCATGGTCACAAGGCGCTCTCGAAGTTAGGTTAGGCTTACTTTAGTCAAAGATAGGTGGCTTGGGGCGGATTCTCAAAACCGGGGCTGTTCGTGAAGGAGTGTTGCACGAAGCGCAGCTGGCAAGGGGTCGTCCTGAAGGTCATGGGGGCCAAGGATTTCGCCTTGGGGGTCACCGGCCGCGCGCAGGTCACCCCGGACTTCCTACGCCTGCACTTGCGCGACGGCGGGCTCCTGGAGCGCTGCGGCATCCACCCCGCCATGTGAATCCGCATCTGGTTCGACGACGCCAGCAAACCCCACCAGCGCGCCTACACCCAGGTGGAGCCCGTTCCCTTGGCCGGGACATTCACCCTGGGCGTCGCCCTGCACGACGGCCTCGCCGCGGACTGCGCCCGGGAAGCCCAAGCCGGGGACACCACCGAAGCCACGGTCCAGGGCAGCACCTTCGAGCTCCCGGAGCCGGCATCGCGGCGCGTGTGGATGTGGGCGACCCCGCGTCCGTCCCGGCCATCAACTCGCTGTTCGACGCCGTGGATGATCCCCCCGTCACGGTACGGTGCAACGGGATTTCACCCGTCAATCCTGCCAAACCCGGTTGCCGGGGATTAGGAGTCACGCACTAGTCGCCATGGTTGATCATGACGTGCTTGGTGCGGTAGAAATCCGCGATCGCGTAGAGCGAGAGATCCCTGCCGTATCCCGAGCACTTGAAGCCGCCAACAGGGACGATCGCTGGCCAGAGCGAGGTGCGAGTTGACCCAAACGGTGCCGAAGGAAAGCTTCCTGGGGACGTTGAGTGAAAGTGCCGAATCCTTGGTCCATACCGATGCTGAGAATCCATAGGGGGTCTCGTTGGCCCGGGCGATGGCCTCATCGGTGTTGCTGAAGGACTCGACGGTGACCACGGGGCCGAAGATTTCGTGGCTGGTGACCTTGGCGCCGGCCGGAACGTTGCTCAAGACCGTCGGCTGGATGAAGTATCCGGGGCCTTCGCAGGCTGCGCCTCCGGTGGCCACCTCGATGCCGGCCTCGATGGCTTCGCCGAGGAGCTCCAAGACCTGATCGTAGTGTTCCTTGGAGATCATGGGACCGATCTCGACTTCTTCGCCACCTCCGGGGGCGCCGACCACGAGGCTGTTGACCCCGTCGACAAGGTGCTTGGTGAATTCTTCGGCCACGGATTCGTGGACCAGCACGCGGCAGGCGGCTCCGCGATCCTGGCCGGAGTTCCTGAAGCCGGCGGCGCGAACGCCCTCTGCCGCTGCCTTGAGGTCGGCATCCGGGAAAACGACCACGGGTGCAATTCCGCCGAGCTCAGGCTGGACGCGCTTGCTGGAGTGCGCGGCCGTTTCGGCCACGCCTTCGCCGCTTCGCACGCCGCCGGTTTGCGCAAGAAGAGCCACATCCGGGTGCTCGGCGATGCGCTGTCCAACCACGCGACCGTGGCCCGTGACGATATTCAGGATTCCATCGGGAATATGCCTGCTGACAAGTTCGGCCAGCTTCAAGACGGAAAGCGGGGTCTGCTCGGAAGGCTTCAGCACGACGGTGCTGCCCGCGGCCAAGCTGGGAGCGATCTTCCAGGCCGCCAAGAGCAACGGGTAGTTCCACGGGGTGATGACACCCACGACGCCAACGGGTTCGCGCATCAGGACCGAGGTGTGGCCGGCTACATGATCCTCGCTGGCCAGCGCGGTCAGGGTGCTGGCGGCACCGGCCATCAACCTGAAGGCGTCAATCGAGCTGGCGACGTCGTCCTCGGCCACGGCGGTGGGCTTGCCGGTGTTGGCCGACTCAATCACCCCCAGCACTTCCTTGTTTGCCTCAATGATGTTGGCGATCAAGATAAGTACCTCGGATCGTTCCTTGGGAGTGGTGTTGCCCCAGGATTCCTGGGCACGAACCGCTGCCTCTACTGCCAGATCGACGTCCTCGGATGTTCCTTCCGGAACCTTGGCCAGTACTTGTTCGGTGGACGGATTGGTGACTTCGGTGGCGGTGTTTGACGAGCCTGCAACGAACGATCCATCGATGTAGTGGCCCGCTGGCGGCAATTCCGCTATCGGGACGCTGCACGAGGAGGGGCGGAGGACGATTACCTTTTCGATTTCAACCTGAGTCATGACGATTCACCATTGCTTTCTGCGCGCTGTGCGCGGTTTGTAATTTTGCTTCGAAAAGGTATGACTTGGATCAGGCCATGGCATTGACGGGTCGGGCAGCTTCGGGGCTTCGAAGGATGGCGCCTTCTGGAAAATGCGGGCTTCGAAATGGCAGATCGACGTGATGGCGAACGGTCCCATGCTCCAGGAGATTTGAACCCCGCCCGGCACCCCACGGGAACCGAACTGGCTGCGGACCTGAATCATTCGGGCGATGCCTGACCGGGGACCTGGGGCAGAGTGTAAGACCGTGCGCGGCCAGAGCGCCGATGACGATGGCCAGGATTGCGGAATTGGACCCAAACATGATCATGTGGCGATGCTGCGCCGTTCCGTGGCGCTCATCCGCTGGAATGGGCCGGATCTTGCTGTCGTCAATGCTCGGAACTGTTTGCGTTCCTGCGAGTGTGGCAGTGCCGCTCATCGTGTATTCCCAGAGTTTGCTGCAAACGTCATTGTCTCCAGGAGACCTTGCCCGAGGCATTGGTCCACGGAAGCTGTCATTTATAGTATTGGCGGCCCGGATCACTCAAGGTATTCATGGAATGACTAGAAATGTTGTTGTGACTTCTGCATTTGTCTATTGAGGTTCATTCGGGACGGATGCGGCCCATGAAAATTGTCTTGATCGATGCAGATGGGGGTGCGGGCGGGGCGCAATTGGCTCCTGATCGAAAAGTGTTGCGGAGGGTTGCCGCCAAGGCAACGCATCGAGGCTCCTTCCGTTTCGGCGCGCGAAGGACTGCGCGAAATGCGGGCCTGGGGCCAAGTTAGCCGGAACCTTATGGCGCCGGCGAACGCGACTCGGTTTGCCTGCCAAGAGTCCAGTCAAGACTTGAGGCGCCAAGGAGTAGTGCTGCCCTCCCAAAAAAGGGGAGGCGGAGCGAAGTGCCGCATCGGCATGCGCGGGACATCGGCAAAGCGAAACGTGATGGGGGAGCGGAACCTTTTGGCAGCTGTGCACATGTCTGGGCCTGAAGAGCTCGGGGGGATCCAGCCGGAACCCCTGAGGTCGATTTCAGCGGGAAGCGCCATGGTGACAGGTGCTTCAATCGACCGGTGGGCAAGGTCGCCCGGTGGTCATGATTTGTACACATGTATGAATCATTTCGACGTCTCTAGCTAATCGGCACCTATCCCGGGTGACTCGGGTCACTAATCATGGAGATGTAAGCATTTTTATGGCGACAACGAGCATGAGGGCGGATGGGAAACCGCATGCGAAGGGCGCCTTCGATGGACCGGATATGTGTCGGCCCTGCCCCCACGGCAAGCACTTGGCGGGCGGGCGAGGTCTCAGCTCCATCGCGGGCGATGCAATCCCTGCGAATAACTTTCACAAGGATTTCATTCCATAAATTATCAACGATTAATAATCATTTGATAGGAAATTTCTCATGAGTGAAACGCTGAAAGTGGAGCAGAGCAGTGCATCTGACGCGCCACTGGAAGGAGGCCCTGTCCTCAAACGGGAGATGGGCTTCTGGTCATCTTTCTCATTGGCTTTTGCTTTCATGTCGCCGATCATCGGTCTATACGCCGTCTTTGCCTTGGCGCTCACTGCCGCCGGTCCGTCATTTTGGTGGGGCATGCTCGTGGTGCTTGCCTGTCAGTGTTTGGTTGCGCTCGTTCTTGCCGAATTGGCATCGAGGTGGCCGGTTGCTGGCGGTGTATGCCTCTGGTCGCGAAGCCTTTTGGGCCACACGTACAGCTGGTATGCCGGATGGGCGTACATTTGGACCTTGGTGATCACCGTGGCCGCAGTGTCATACGGAGGAAGCACATTTCTTGCTTCGTTCCTGGGCTGGGAGAACCCGAGTTCCCTAACAAAGGTCCTGCTGGGCGCGGTAATCTTGGCAATCAGCACCATTGCAAATTCCGCAGGCAGACGATGGCTCAGCCTGTTTGTCACCATCAGTATCATTTGCGAAGTTATTGCCAGCCTTGGTGTTGGACTTGTGTTGATCATCTTCTACCGCAAGAACTCGCTTAGCACGATTTTTGAATCGTTCAGTTCGCCTTCCGATTCCTCCGCATACATTTTCGGCCCTTTCCTCGCTGCCGTCGCAATCATCGGCTGGTCGTTTGTTGGGTTTGAGAGCGCTGGAGCAATTGCTGAAGAGGTGCGGTCGCCGGAGCGCAAGGTTCCGCGTGCCATTATTACTTCTTTGATCACTGTCGCTTCCGTCATTACCTTCTCGGCCTTGGCCCTGCTGCTGGCCATCCCTGATTTGAAAGCAGCTGTTTCAGGCGCTGATCCGGATCCGATTTCCACAACGCTTACAACGCACTTCGGCGTCGGGATTTCCAGGCCACTCCTGATCCTCATCGTCCTTGGATTCATCGCTGGCGTGGTTGCGCTTCAGGCGGCGGTTTCAAGAGCAATCTTTGCATTTGCCAGAATTGATGCGCTGCCAGCCGCCAAGACGCTGAGGCGTTTGAGCAAGTCCGACAGCCTCCCCATCAACGCGGTCCTGGTATCGGCTGTGGCTTCAATGCTGATCCTGGCGATCTCGGCTTCACAGGTATACGGTGCGCTGATTTCCTTTGCAACAGTTGGTTTTTACATCGCCTTTGCATTCCCTGTCGTTGCCGCGCTGATCGTGAGGTTGAAGGGGGAATGGAAGCAAGGTCCATTCAGCCTTGGGAAGTTTGGCCTGGTAATCAACGTGGCCGCGGTTCTTTGGTTGGGCTTTGAGATCATCAACATTGCATGGCCCCGGATGACCGACGGGCCGTGGTACCAAAATTACTCCGTAATCATCATCTTTGTATTACTTGGAATCAGCGGGTACGTGCTTGAGAAAAAACTGAGAAAGAAAAGCTCGAGTCTTATCTAAAGTGCAGTAAGAACAGCTGTCTCCTGTGAACACGTTTCGCAAGAGGCAGCTGTTCGTTTGCTCGGAACGAGGCGAGCGGTGTCGTTTCGGCCGTCCTACTGCCCTTGGCGATTAAGCCAGAGATTCTCGGTCGACAATTGCCGGTTCCGTTAGCTGGCTGACTTCCGGGGTTCGAATCTTGTTTCCAAACAGTCAGTGACAGCAGACGCCTCCGGGAAGGACCCAGTACCATTCCGGAAGCTTTCACGGGCCACATAGCACCGGCCAACTCCCGAGAGAATCCCGATTCCAATGATGCAGGTCGACTTGGGTGGCGCCATTGCTGGCCCACCCGCGGGCCGGCCGGGCGGATGTCGTCGGCGCATCGCGGCTCGTCGTAGACATAAAAATCTGAAACCGGGCTTGGGGCGCCCCACCCAAGAAGGCCCAAGTCCCTCTCGCATCGCTGGTCTGCCAGGGCAGACGAACCGGCACCAAAACGCTTCCGACGAATCGACTGAAGCCGTCGGTGTCGTCATCGAAGGTTCACGCGGTGTTACCGGGCAGCACGACATCGGCAACCACCGACCGGGCCTGATTCTGGCCGATGGGGGCGCTTTGTCCAACGTTGGGCCAAGCCGCCAAGCAGTCCCCCCCCAGAGCCCGGGACTGCTCCCTTCCAAGGAACGGCAAGTTAAATGCCGAAGAGCGGTTTCCAAGCCCCCGTGGGGCCAGAAACCGCTCTTCGGCTCTGCACGACTGGCAGGCCAGTTTGTTAGCTGTCGTGCTTTGCCAGCCACTCTCCGTAATCGGGAATGGCGCGCTCCAACGGCCAGCTGGGAACGTAGCCCAGATCGGCAGCCGCAGCTGCAACGCTGAAGTGTCCCTGCAGATCAAGCGTCGGATCAAGCCCCGGCCCGATTTCAATGGGGTTCCCCGGGAAGGCGGCTCGAACCACGTCCGCGATTTCCGCAAGCGTTGCATGCTCCGGCCCGGAAACGTTGTAGCCAAGCTGCCGCGGGGCAGTGGCCATCGGTGCCTGGACTGCGGCGATGGCTGCGTTGGCGACGTCTCGAACGTAAACCAGGTTGTATCGGTGGTCTGCCCCGTGATCGATGGAGAAAGAACCGTCGTGGATTACGCCCCGCATCACGTCACGGACCACCTCATCCATGCGATTGCCTGGACCATAGACTTGGCCGATGCGAAGTGAGATGACGTCGATCCCGTACCGCTCCTGGTAGACCTGGCCAAGCCATTCACCTGCGACTTTCGTGATCGCGTATGGAGTCGTCGGGTTGTGCGGTTCGGATTCGAGAACCGTGGCGACCGAGATTTTTCCATAGACGCATTCCGACGAGAAGTTCACGATCCGCTTGATCCCGTGGATCCGGGCTGCTTCGAAAACGGATACGGTACCTTCAACGTTGGCCGAGAAAGTGGCCAGTGGAAAGTCCAAGGAATAGGTTGGATGCGACATGGCAGCAGTGTGAATGATCGCGTCGACATCGTGATCCTTGAATGCCGCCAAAAGGCGCGGAATGTCGAACAGCTCGCCCTGGATGGCAGTGACGTCCGGGCGCGGAGCCTCAAGGAAGTCGCGGTTGTAGCTGATGACGTTGTGGCCGGCGTCGGCCAGGTCATTGACGATGTGGCGGCCAGTGAATCCGGCACCACCGGTAACTAGGATATTGCTCATTTGACTACCTTCTGTGAGTATTCGTTGCTGCGTTTCTTAACCGTTGAGCGAAAAGGTTCCGGTTCTGCCACCATCGACCACAAGGTTTGTGCCGGTGACATATGAGGATTCTGGTCCTAGAAGCCACAGCGCAGCCGCGGCGATTTCTTCCGGCGAAGCAAAACGCCCCAGGGGAACCGATGCTTGGTCTCGCAAACGTTCGGCGTCGTTGGCGAATCCTGCCGCAAGCATGGGGGTGTCGGTTGTTCCCGGCGAAAGGGAATTCACGCGGATGCCAATCGGGGCCAGCTCGGCCGCGAGGGACCTTGCCATCGCAAGTACCCCGCCCTTGGACGCCGTATACGCGACGTAGTCGGCCTGGCCGACCAGTGAGAGCTCGCTTGCAATGCAGACAATGGAGCCGCTTCCGGCGGTGGAGAGAGCGCCCGCGGCGGCTCGCATCACGTGGAATGTTCCCGACAAGTTGACTTGAATCATGCTCTGCCACAGCTCATCGGTCGTTTCGCCAATGGGGACCACCTTGAGGATGCCAGCCGCATTCAGGACACCGCTTATTGACCCAAAACGTGCTTCGGCATCAGCGAATGCCCTGTTCACCTGCTCCGAGTTGGAGACATCGGCTTCGAGAACCAAGAGCCGGTCGTTTGCTTCGTTGGCCAGGGCCTTCAATTGTTCGTCGGGAAGGCCCACTGCAACGACATTGGCATCCCTTGACAGCAGGGCGTGGGTAACGGCAAGGCCTATTCCCGAGGTAGCACCTGTGACAACGTAGGTTTTGTCCGCAAAAATCGTCATTACAACCCTTTCCTGCTGCATGGAAGTCGGCGGCCGCGCTGCCGAACTTTCTTGGTGGAGACCGCCTGGTTCATCGGGCTGCCATTGCGTTCCGTTGACTGCATCCCCGGAAGAAGCTCACGGCAAGCCGCGGCTGGACAAATCCAATCACGATTCACCCATGGCCCCGGCTTCCCGTGGCCTCGGTCCTAGTAGTCGGGGTACAGGTCCTCGGAGACGGTGATCGGTACCAGTGGTGCTGGAACGAGGGCCGGGTCGGCAAGCGCCGCATCGGCAAGCGATTCGCATGTCGTGAACCGTACGTCTCCCCAGTCGGCGGCCGTTTCGATGACCTTTCGGAGGGCTTCGAGGCGTCCTGCCCTGCCTGTGAGGAATGGGTGGCAGGTAAGCATGAACAAGGAACCATGGCGTCGCATTGCGTCGATTTCGTTTATCCACATGTCGGCAACGATTGTCGGCGACTGAATGATTTCCCCGAGCCGGGGTTCAGGAAGGAACGCGTATTGCTCCCAGTCGTCCAGGCTCCAATGTGGAGGAAGTTCTGCCACGGTTCCGGACTCGGTCTCGATGAGGTACGGGGTATCGGAATCCATCAGGCTGGAATCGTACTTCAAACCGAATTCGGCAACGAGGGATGGTGTCTGCCACGATGGCTGCCACATGGCAGCGCGGTGGCCCTTGGGGGTGATGCCAAATCGTCCGAGTGCCTTCATCGCCAGATCGAAATCGCGCCGCTCTTCATCCAGCGTCAGGTGTACTGCCTGCCGATGGGTGTGCGAGTGGTGTGCGATTTCATGCCCGGATTCCAGCACCTGCTCAACCATCTGCGGGTAGCGCTCGGCGGTGACGCCGGGAATGAAAAACGTGGCCGGTTGTCCGACATCCTTGAGCATTTGGAGAATCCGGGGAACGCCAACTTTTGGCCCGAAGGCCTGATGCGTCATGGCCATCGCACTTTCCGCGTGCCTGCGGCCTTCCGCAAGCACCGGGGATTCGGCATCCACATCGAACGTTAGCGCGGCCACGCATGCTGCACCTTGGAGCCAGCCTTTGTCGGTTCCGGTGTCTTCTCTTTGATTCATCGGGTCCTCATCACATATTTTGCGATTAATGAAGTGTGTTTGCACTCAGGGAAAGTTGCTTTTCGATGAGCCGCCAAGGTGGGCACGTGGCCCACCTTGGCGCAAGCGGGGTGTGCCACGTGCCCACAAATGACTGGAGGAACTTACGCTGTGGCGCTTTCCAGGGCTGAATCGCCCGAGCGGTTGGCCTTCTTGTCGCGGTTGACCATGAGTCCAAGCAGGTCAAAGACGACTGTTGCCGCGGCGAGGGTCGTGATGTCGGCGTGGTCGTATGCGGGTGCCACCTCTACAACGTCGGCGCCGACGATGTTGATTCCGTCCAGGCCGCGCAGCAACGCCAGCAGTTCGCGTGAGTGCAGTCCACCCATTTCCGGGGTTCCGGTGCCCGGTGCGAACGCGGGGTCAAGGACATCGATGTCGATGGAGACGTAGACGGGTGTGTCACCCAGACGATCCTTGACCTTTTGGATCGCGGCGGGAACACCGATCACATCGATGTCGGAGCAGCGAATGATCTGGAATCCGAACGCGTGGTCGTCGAGGAAATCCTTCTGGTCGTAGACCGGGCCGCGGATGCCTACATGCATGGACTTGTCCTCGACCAGGAGGCCCTCCTCGAAGGCGCGGCGGAAGATCGTGCCGTGGGTGATCGGCTCGTCGAAGTATGTATCCCAGGTGTCCAGGTGTGCATCGAAATGCAGGAGTGCGACCGGTCCGTGGACCTTGTTCAGTGCCCGCAACATTGGCAAGGCAATCGTGTGGTCGCCGCCAATGGCCACGACCTTCTTGTCGATGGCCATGAGGGGCAATGCCTGCTCTTCGATTTCCTCCACGGCCCTGGTGATGTTGTAGGGCGTGCAGGCGATGTCCCCTGCGTCGACGACCTGGGCTTCGCGGACAGGCTCCACGCCAAGCTCAACATGGTAGCCGGGGCGCAACAGGCGCGATGCCTCGCGAACGCCGGCCGGGCCAAAGCGGGCGCCCGGGCGGAAGGAGCAACCGCCGTCGAAAGGTACGCCAACGATCGCAATGTCGTAGTCAGGCACGGCATCGATTTGTGGCAAGCGTGCGAATGTTCCCAGTCCGGCATAACGGGGGACCTTGGTTGCATCCACGGGGCCGATTGGCTTGTGAGTCGTCATGATGTAAACCCTTCAAGGTGGAGGGACTGCCGGCTTGCCGTACTAGAAAGCGCTGGGATGCCCGAATGTCGTTGGTAGGAAGGTCTCCTGAAACGAGAGCGGGAATCCAAGAATTCATTCTCGCTCCGGGTCGTTCAGGGTGTTTGTCCGTGTTGTCTTCCCATCATTGGCAATAGGAGGTGTCATGTACAGAAAACAATTGACTACGAATAACAGCCCGAGCTATACATATGTATAACCAGCTCGGCGCTTCTTCCCGCGTCCGCGTGAACCGGAGGAGTACACCATGGCCATCACGGTTGCTGAATTGCTGGCCGAACCCCAGCTTGGCCTGAGCCTTATTGCCGGCGCAAGCGGGCTGGAAAACCAACTCACCTCGGCCCACACCTCGGATCTCCCGCGCCTCTGGGAATGGGTCACCGGCGGCGAAATCCTCATGACCAACGGAATGTCCATACCGGCAGACGCCGCCGGCCAGGTCGAGATGGCTCGGTCCCTGGTCGGTGCCGGCGCCCAAGCCCTGGCCATTGGCGCGAAGATGCACGCACCCGAACTCATGCCGGAGTTCCTGGCAGTGTGCGACGAGCTGTCGCTTCCAATCGTCAATGTTCCATTCCCGCTGCCGTTCACCGCGATTGCCCGTTCCGTCGCCACCGCATCGCAGAGCGAGGAATTCCGCAGGCTTCGGCAGACCGCGCGGATCTACGAGCTGCTTCGTCTGCCCTCTGCTGCGGAAGGCCAATGGGCAGCGCTGGTTCAAGGCATCGCCACGGTGCTTCGATCCACCATTTTCGTTGTAGACAAGCGTTGCCTGCATCCATGGCATCCGGAGGGCGACGCGCTGCCGGAGGACGTGCGCGAACAGGTCGGCCGATTCAGCGGCGGCCACGCCGAAGCGGCAAAACCCTTCCAATGGCACTTTGTGGATGACAGGCACATCCTGATGATGGAAATACCGACCCATGCCAACGCGGTCCTCGTGGTGCTTCCCGAGTCCCAGCCGCACCCCGATGCGGTGGTCCTGCTGCACGCCGCAACGGTCCTTGGGCTGGAACTTTCTCGCACGGCCTTGGCCCTGGAAAGCCAACAGCGGCTCGGTGCGGAGTTCCTGCGGCAGGCCTTTGAAGGGCACTTTGACGTGGCCGAAATGGAAAACCGGCTGGATGGCTTCGGGATTCCGGCAGGCAACTTCATGATGGTGTCGATGTCATGCGAGGACGCGCAAAAACTGGCAACGATCCACCAAGAGCTGTGGCAGCATGGCTATTCTTCGGTGTGCCTTCTCCAGGGCGATCGCTTGCACCTAGCCATCTCGGCCGAATGCCGAGGCGAGACGTTGCTGCATGTCGCGGGACCGGACATGCGGATCGGCATCAGCGCCATGGCGTCCACCCACCGGATGATCCAGGCGCAGCAGGAATCGCTGTGGGCGTTGGGGTCGGCCGAAAGCGGCAGCACCCCGCTGGTGCACTACTCCGATGGCCCGTCGTGGCTGGGCGTCACCAGCCACGAGCAGGGACTGGCAATCGTGAAACGCCTGCTGGGTCCGATCATGGACTACGAGCAGGGCAAGCAACCGGACTTGATGGTCACGCTCAGGACGTACCTGGAGCTGCAGCGATCGTGGCAGAAGACAGCCACCGCATTGTTCACGCACCGGCAGACCATCATCTACCGGATCCGGAAGATCGGCGAGCTGACGGGGCTGGACATGACGGAAACCTCGAGTTTGGCCCAGCTCTGGTTTGCCCTTGAGATCCAAAAGGTTATGCAGGCAAGCTGAGCCGCAGGCGGCGCTAGTTGTCCTCGCCCAGGTGGGCCAGGAGTTCCGCCTCGGCGCGATCCAGGTAGCCGCGCAGCGCAATCGAGGCTTCCTCGCGTTGCCCGGCGACCAGCAGCTCCACCAGGGACGCGTTGAGCTCGACGTAGTGGGAGTGGAAATCCGGGGCGTCGCTCATGGCGTGGAAGACCAGGCGCATCTGTGCGAGCACCCGGGTCATGAGTTCCTGCAGCCGTTCGCTTCCGGTGGCCCGGACCAACTGCTCATGGAAGCACTGGTTGGCGTCCGCCATTTGCGCGATGTCCCCGGCGGCCAGCGCCGCACGCGCGTCGACGACGATCGCGGCCAGCGCATCGGTGTCCAGGTTCGGGCCCCACAGCACCGCGGCGGGCTCGATGATGCGCCGCACGCCGTAGATTTCCTTCACGCCGCTGGCGCCGGGGGAGGAAACAAAGACCCCTCGGTTGGGGATGCGGGTGATGATCAGCTCGTTGTCCAGCACGGCAAAGGCCTCACGCAGGGTGTTGCGTGAAACCCCCAGGGCCGCGGACAGCGACTGCTCGGAGAGCTTGGCCCCGGGCAGCAGCTGGCCCTCGGCGATGCGTGAGCGCAGCACCGCGGCCACCCACTCGCCGGTGTGCGCGTGGGTGGAACCCTCGGCGAGGGGCAACGACGAAAGTACGGTGTTCACCAGCATCTTTCCAATCTAATCGATACTCGCCGAGAGCCCGCGATGCGTTAAGCGATGCTCCCGAGTGCTTCGCCGCGGTTGATGGCGGTTCCCGGTTCCTGGGCGCCGCGGGTGAAGGTGCCCGCACGGTGCGCCGCGATGGCCGACTCCATTTTCATGGCCTCGAGCACGGCAATGGTGTCGCCCTCGGCGACTGCCGCGCCCTCCTCGACGGCCCACTTGACCAGATTGCCGTTCATCGGCGCCACCAGCGTCGACTCGTCGGCCGCGGCCGCGATGTTCTCGGCGGCCAGGTCGAAGGCCGCCCCGGTGCCGCCGTGCCGGATCGAATCGACAAGCGAGGCTGGCAGGCCGATGTTCATGGCCTTGCCGTCGACCTCGATGGTGAGGGTTTCGCGCGCGGAGCCCGGCTCGGCCGCGGCGATTTCCGGGCTTGCGGCCAGCGCCTCGGCGAACTCGGACTCGATCCAGGTGGTGTAGACCCCGTAGCGCTCGTTGTTGGCGAACTCCGCGTTGCGCACCACGGCGCGGTGGAACGGCAGCACGGACGGAACGCCAGCGATGACCATCTCGTCCAGGGCGACCTTGGCGCGGCGCAGCGCCTGGGCGCGGGTGGCGCCGGTGACGATCAGCTTGGCCATCAGCGAGTCGTAGTGCGGGGGAATCACCGAGTCGGTGCGCACGCCGGAGTCGACGCGGATGCCCGAACCGGTGGGTACCTCGAACGCGGTGATGCGGCCCGGGCCCGGCAGGAAGCCGCGGGCCGGGTCCTCGGCGTTGATGCGGAATTCGAAGGAGTGGCCCTGCGGGGCCGGGTCCTCGGTGAAGGAGATGGCCTGGCCCGAGGCGATGCGGAACTGTTCGGCGACCAGGTCGACGCCCGTGGTTTCCTCGGTGATCGGGTGCTCGACCTGCAGGCGGGTGTTGACCTCAAGGAAGGAGATCAGCCCGTCCGGGGCCACGAGGTACTCGACGGTGCCGGCACCGTGGTAGCCGGCCTCGCGGCAGATGGCCTTGGCCGAGGAGTGGATGGAGGCGCGCTGTTCGTCGCTAAGGAACGGCGCGGGCGCCTCCTCCACGAGCTTCTGGTGGCGGCGCTGCAGCGAGCAGTCGCGGGTGCCGACGACCACGATGTTGCCGAGGGTGTCGGCCAGGACCTGGGCCTCGACGTGGCGCGGCTTGTCCAGGAAGCGTTCCACGTAACATTCGCCGCGGCCGAAGGCCACGGTTGCCTCGCGCACCGCGGATTCGAAGGCGTCGTCGATTTCCTCGAAGTTGCGCACGATCTTGATGCCGCGCCCGCCGCCGCCGAAGGCCGCCTTGATGGCAACCGGCATGCCGAATTCCTCGGCGAAGGCGCGGACCTCGGCGCCCGAGGCCACGGGGCCTTCGGTGCCCGGCACCAGCGGGGCGTTGGCGCGCACGGCGATTTCGCGTGCGGTGACCTTGTTGCCCAATGCGCGGATCGAGTCGGGGGAGGGGCCGATCCAGGTCAGTCCGGCGTCCATGACGGACTGGGCGAAGTCGGCGTTCTCGGCCAGGAAGCCGTAGCCCGGGTGCACGGCGTCGGCGCCCGAGCGGGCTGCGATCTCAAGGATCTTTGCGATGTTCAGGTAGGTGTCTGCCCCGGAGGCTCCGTTCAGCGCGTAGGCCTCGTCGGCGCGGCGCACGTGCAGCGAATCCGCATCCGGGTCGGAGTAGACGGCCACGGAAACCATGGATGCGTCGGCGCATGCGCGGGCAATGCGGACGGCGATTTCGCCGCGGTTGGCGATCAGTACTTTCTTCATGCGTGGATTCCTTAGAGGGTGCGGGAGCCGGTGGCCCGGGCTGCGTGGGAGACGTGGTGGGCGTGCGGGTCGATGAGCTCAAAGCGGATGCCAGCCCCGGGCGGGAGCTGGGCGGCGGCGCCGAGGTCCTCGGCGATGACCCCGGCGATGACCGGGTAGCCGCCGGTGACGGGGTGGTCGGCCAGGAAGAGCACGGGAAGGCCCGACGGGGGGACCTGCAGCGCGCCCATGGCGACGCCCTCGCTGGCGAGCTCGCCGGAACGGATCCGGGCTAGCGGGGTGGCGCCCTCGCCCAGGGCCAGGCGGACACCGACGCGGTTCGATTCGGCCGAGACCTTCCAGACCTGGCCGGTGAGCTGCGCCAGTCCGGCGTCGCCGAACCAGTCGTCGCGCGGTCCGGCGCTGATGCGCAGCGTGTACACGCCGTCTTCGTCGGGGACCGGAAGCGTGGAGGGCTCCGGGTTGCCGACCACGTGCGCGCCGTGGACGGCACCGACGGGGAGCAGCGAACCGCGGGTGAGCGGGGCCGGGCCGATGCCGGACATGGAGTCGGTGGAACGCGAGCCCAGCACCGGGGCCACGTCGATGCCGCCGCGCACCGCGATGTAGCTGCGCAGGCCCTCTCCGAGCGGGGTGAGGGTGAGCGTTTCGCCGTCGAGCAGGGCGAAGGGGGTGTTCATGGGGAGCAGACGTTCCTCGTGGAACTCATCGTCCTCGACCGGCACAATGAGGATCTCCGCCTCGGCGCCGGCCACGGCCAGCACCTGGTCGCCCGTTGCCTGCAGCGTGATCGAACCCATGAGGTTCTCGATGAGCGCCGAGGTGCTCTTGTTGCCGACCAAGCGGTTGGCCTGGCTGGCCGCGCCGATGTCCGCGGAGCCGGCCGCGGAGACGCCCAGGTTGCCGTAGCCGGGGCGGCCAAGGTCCTGGATGAGGGACTGCAGGCCCGGGTCCACGACCAACAGCGTGCCGTGGGCGGCGGCCGGTGCCGTCGAAGCCGGGACGGCCGACTGGGCCGGGGCAACCTGCAGGGAGGTGCGCGAGGGGATGAAACGCACGCGGTCCTGCGGGCGGATCAAGGCGGGGTTTTTCCGCTCCAGGTCCCAGAGCAACGCGTCGGTGTGGCCGATGAGCTGCCAGCCGCCGGGGGATTGGCGCGGGTAGACGGCCGAGTAGTCGCCGGCAAGCGCCACTGCGCCGGAGGGGACCACCTTGCGCGGGGTGTCGCGGCGCGGGACGTTCAGGATTTGGTTCTCGCCCAGCAGGTAGGCGAAGCCCGGGGCGAAGCCGCCGAAGGCCGCGCGCCAGGTCTGCTGCGAGTGCGCGTTGACGACGCCCTCGACGCTCAGTCCGGTCAGCCGGGCAACCTCGGCGAGGTCTTCGCCGTCGTAGTGCACCGGGACCTCCACCAGGGAACCGGCATCGGCCGGGGCCGAGCCCAGTTCCAGGGCGAGGACGGCGGCGGCGATCTTCTGGGCGCTGGCCCAGCCGTCGGTCTTGATGAACAGCGTGCTGGCCGCGGCCAGCACGTCGACCTGGCCGGGCAACGGGCTTGCCTCGAGCAGGGCGCCGAGAGCCAGGACCGAGTCCAGGTCGGAGAGCTCGACGAGCACCGAACGGGTGCCGGCAAAACGGGTGGAAATGATGCTCATGCGAAGCTCTTGATGCCGACGCCGGCGTTTTCAAGGCCGCTGCGCACGGCGGCGGCCATGGCCACTGCCCCGGCGGTGTCCCCGTGGACGCAGATGCTTTCGGCGTTCGTCTTGATGACCGATCCGTCAACGGCAACGATGGTGCCCTCGGTGGCCAGGCGAACCATGTTGGCCGTGACCTGGGCCGGGTCATGCAGCACCGCATTGGCCTCGCGGCGGGAGACCAGCGTGCCGTCCGGGTTGTAGTTGCGGTCGGCGAAGGCCTCAGCCACCGGGCGCAGGCCCGCTGCCTCGGCCTTGGCCAGGGCCACGGAACCCGGGAGCAGGAGCACCGGGAGGTCGGAACCGAAGGCGCGGATGGCGTCGATGACGGCCTGGGCGTGGGCCTCGTGGTGCACGATGGTGTTGTACAGGGCGCCGTGCGGCTTGACGTACTTGATGGTGGAGCCGGCTGCGCGGGTCAGCGCCTCGAGCGCACCCAGCTGGTAGAGCACGTCGTCGGCCAGCTCGGTGGGGGAGCAGTCCAGGAAGCGTCGGCCGAAGCCGGCAAGGTCCCGGTATCCGACGTGCGCGCCGATGGTCACCGATGCGGCGACTGCGTCGCGGCAGGTCTGGGCAATGACGCTGGGGTCACCCGCGTGGAATCCGCAGGCAACATTTGCCGAGGATACGGAGGTGAAAATTGCGGCGTCGTCGCCCATGGTCCAGTTGCCGAAGGATTCTCCGACGTCGGAATTCAGGTCGATGTATGGCATTTGTGACCCCCGTCTCGTGGTGTGGTTCCTTTAAGGATGCACTAATTTCACGGATTGTTCAACAATCCTTCGGGGGTTGTGTGCCGTCGGTTTGTCGAGGACCCATGTAGCAGAATCATGGCATAGCGGGTTGCCGGTGCCTAGGATAAGGGAACAGGGCGTGATGCCGCGGGGCGTCACCGAACCGAGGGGTGGGGAGAACATGAAATTTGTTTTCGAGATCGACATGAACACCGATGCGGTCAAGCTGGACCCCGAGGCCGAGATCACCAGGGCCCTTCGGTATTGGGCGGGGAACCTCAAGAACTACCCGATGGAGCAGGGAGCCGAGGAAGACGTCTACGACAGCGCCTACGAGCGGGTCGGCAGCTGGTGCATCATCGACGACTGAAACGTCGGTTGGCTTGTGCCGCGATCCTCACCGCGGCGCGGGCAACGCTCCTGCGACGGGCCCGTTGCAAGGGGACCGGGCAGCCCGCCGGCCTCCCGTAGGATCCAGCGGACTGCCCTGGCATCGACGTCGGCGGTCGTCGAGGATTTCCCGGCCGACGCGTTCGTTCGGGCGATACGGATTCGGCTTGCGGGAAGCGGTGCCTAGCCGTAGTACTCGAAGTGCCAGGCCTCGGCGTACGGGCTGCCTTCTTCGAGGATCTTGCGGTGGATCCAGCCGTACTTGCTCGAGTTCTGCTTCAGCCACTTGTAGTACTTGCCGCGGAACGAGTAGTCGTACGTTTCGGGGAAGTCGATGGCAGTACCCCAGCCGTGGTTCGAGGTTCCCGGACGCGCGGCAATGTAGGGGCCGAGTTCCTTCCAGTAGTAGTCCTGGGTGGCCCGGGTGCGGTAGGACAGGTCAATGGAGAGGTTCTTGCCGAACTTCTTCTTGAACGCGGTGTTCAACTTGGTCAGGGACGCAACAGCAGGCGCCGCAATCAGGGTCTTTTCCTTGTCCCATGGAACCGTGGACATTGCCCCCTGGTCGATCTTGCCGTTGGTCATGCGTTTGATCGACTGGTAGCTGTACTTCTTGGTGTTGCCTGTCGGTGCGCCGGAGCTGCGCTTCAATGCCGAAGACTTGACCCAACCCGAGGTGCCCTGGGTCCTGACGAAGTACCAGCCGGCTCGTTGCCCGCCCCGCTTCTCCAGCTTCAGGTCGCGGTAGGCCACCGAATTGCGGGGGATGTCCTTGATCCGGACGGATCCGCCAACGCTGCGGTATAGGCTCGTGGTCTTGTTCTTTGTCCAATACCTGTCGGTCAGTCCGGCACGGTTGGTGCTGTACTTGCCGGTGTTGACGGCCCTTCCGCCGAACACGTTCGTTGCCGCGGGCTTCCCTGCGGTGACCTTTTTCGCATGGGCATTCGAAACATGCCCGGCAATGCCCTTGTAGCTCACCTTGTACCAGCCGTTCGCGGCCTGCGCGGTGGCCCGCAAGGTGGTGCCCTTCGGGATGAGCTTCAGGGACTTCTTTTTGGCTGATGTGCCCCGGCGGAGATTGACATTCGCGGTGGTCTTGACCGAGATGTTGATGCGCTTGGTGCCGGGTTTCAGCGCCTGCCGTGTTTGTGGCGTCGTCGCGCCTTGTGCCATTGGCATGGCGGTGTGGGCCGCTTTTGGTGCGGCGCTTGCCGGAACTGCGGCCAGGGAGCTGAAGGCAAGGCTTGCGCCAAGGCCCAACAGCAATCCCTGTTTCCAGAAGCGGTGGCTCACTGGGCTCATGGGTGAAGCGGATACGGTCGATATTTTGGTCATAACGAAATGGGCCCCCTGTCTATGGCTGTGTGCAGCTACGAATAGGGCATGAATCATGCCTCTTCGCGTCATCGAGCTGCGTGAGACGAAGAGTCAATCTTAGCAATTTTCAATTCATAAATTTCTTGAAAAGTTCTTATCAAGCGGCAAAAACGCGCCGTGCGAGCGTGCAGGTTGCGGGAAATGCCTTATATTGAATCATGTTCCTCAACGGCCCATATTCCACTGGTTCCGCGGGAATTGAATAGTTTTGCGAAATGGTGGAAGCCGTTGCACGTTAACCCGTACAAATTGGGTGAAAATTCTGTATGTTCCCGCGTTTCGGCATGAAATAAAATCTGTCGCTTGCGCAGGAAATCGCAGGGGTCCCCCGGCCTGTCGGGATTCCAATGGCCGGGGGAGCTTGCTTTCGGCTCGGGTGGCCGCGAATTGCCGTTGCTCCAGATCCCGCCGGGGAGCGGGGCAAACGATCATCCGGTGACGCAACGGGGGCATCGAGGCCGCCGCCGGTGATCCCGAATCGCGGGCGATTTGCTCGCCGGTAAAAGTCCCGTGGGGCTTCCTGACAGACTTGGTGCGTGGACATCCAAATCATCACAACCGTCATTGCCGGAATCCTGTTGGCCGTAGCGGCGCTGGGAACCATCATCCCGGTGCTGCCCGGAAGCCTTCTCACCATCGGCACGCTTCTGGCCTGGGGATGGATCATTGGCAGCCCGGCAACGTGGTGGGCGGCGGGAATCGGCATGGTAATTGCGCTCGCCGGCTGGAGTGCCTCCACTGTCCTCACCGGGCGGAACCTCAAGCAACAACTCATTCCGCGTGGATCCATTTTCCTGGCGATCGTTTTGGCGATCGTTGGAATGTTCCTCATCCCGGTGGTCGGGCTTTTCCTCGGCTTCGGCGTCGGGCTGCTCGTGGGCGAATACTCGCGCCGCAAGAATCTGACCGAGGCGCTGCATGCCTCGGGATCCGCGCTGAAGGCGATGGGTCTGGGAATGCTGGTGGAATTCGGGTGCGCGGCCCTGGCCTCTTCGGTGTGGATGATCGGCGTCATCGTGCACTTCAGCACGCGCTGACGCGGATTGTGCGCCCGGGCACAGAACGCCCGCGGCCTACGCCACACCCCCCTGTGAGTTTGCCAACCGTTAGCCCCGTATTCGGACGCTGCCACGCCGTGGGCCAGTAGTCTCGAAAAAGAAGCGACTGAGACGTCCGCGGGTGTTCATTCCCCGCGGCCGGGTGACCTTGAAGGGGAATGCAATGCGGCTGGCACATCGAACGATGCCACTTGGTGAAGACATCTTGCTGGCCCGCCACGGGGATCGCATCCTGGAAATGACCCAGGACCGCAAGAACAACACGACCCGGGCGCTCTTGTCCGATGGCACCAGCGACACGGCTTCAAACTTCTTGGTGAGCCTCAACGCCCTCGCGGCGGTCACCCCCGCCGAGCGTTTCGGCAAGGTGGCCGGCGACTACTCCGCGGACCGGTTGCCGGTCAGCCGTCAGGAGATCCGCCTGATGGTGCGCCTTTCGGTGGCCTGGGCTGTAGTGAGCACCGCCATCGTCGGCGGCCTGACCTGGGCCATCTACTCCTACGGTGACCCGGCGACGCTGACCCAGATCATGGGCTCCAGCTTCTGATCCGGAAATCGATCGCCTCGATGCGCCGCCAACGCCGGTTGGCCGTGACTCGAGGCGATTTTTTGGTTGTGTGGCCTAGCGTTTTCGGAATGAATAGCGTCCGACGGCCCAGCCAATCAGCAGGACAACGCCAAGGGCTATCCACAACGGCGCATTGAGATTCAGGAAAAACAGCTCAACGCGAACGCGCTGGCGGTTTTGCACAATGAAGACCACGGCAAGGATTGCGCCGACAATCGCGATCCAGTTCTTGGCCGTAAGTTTGGACAGGAAACCGGTGACCGGATTCTTGCTGCTGCTGCGTGTATGGCTCATGGCACCACTCTATGTTCTGCACGGCGCACCGGCACAAGACTGCCGCGCATTGCCCCGGCCCTTGTGGCAACGGACTTTTCTAGTTGTTGGTGCCCGCTACAAGCAGGCCGCCAATGATTGCCGCCAGCCCCGTGAGGAACGCGGTTTCGGAGTTGTTTTTGCCGGTGGCGCGCTGGGCATCGAGGGCGCCCTCGAATTGCGGCAGTTTTCCCGCATACTGGCCGGGGTTGAAGATATCCAGCGGGGCGGTGGCGTCCAGCGCCGAGCCGAAGATGAACGACTCCAGGGCGACGATGGCCGGGACGATCGATTCCGGCTTCCATCCGGCACGCACGAAACCCCCTGCCACGGCTTCATACATTTCCAGGGTCCGGGGGGAGCCTGAAACCGGAAGCACGGCGATCATGGGGATCAGCGGGGAATGCTCCGCAAAGACGTCCCTGTACGACTGTGCCCAGCGGAAGAGCGCCTCATCCAGGGCGTGCGTGGCGAACACCGAGGAATCGACACCGTCCATGACGATTTCCTGGATCCATTGCATGAGTTCCTGCTTGGAGTCAACATGGTTGTACAGCGCCGAGGGCGAGACGCCAAGCGACTTGGCCACGGCGGACATGGTCAGCGTCGAATACCCATGCGTCGAGACCAACTTCAGTGCCGCCCTCGCAATGAGCTCTCGGTCCAGCACCACCGAACGCGGACGGCCGGCTCGGCGGCGCGGGGATTGCGCTGCTTCTTCGGGCACAGGTGGCTCCTCACGTGGCTCACTTCACAATACTTCTCTTCTGTCCTACTATTAAACCAGTCTAGTAAATGAACGCCATTCATTTAGCGCAACGAAAGAAGTGGAAATCATGACAACTCTGGATCGTGACGTCGTCATCATCGGAGCTGGCCCCTCGGGCCTGACCGCAGCATACGAGCTGCGCAAGGCCGGCAAGACCGTCGCAGTACTCGAAGCGCGCGACCGCGTGGGCGGCCGCACCTGGAGCCAGAACATGGACGGAGCCACCATTGAAATCGGTGGCCAGTGGATCTCCCCGGACCAGACCGGCCTGTACTCGCTGATCGAGGAACTGGGCATCGAAACCTTCGAGCGCTACAAGGAAGGCAAGTCCGTCTACATCGCGGAAGACGGCACCCGCACCGTGTATGAAGGCGAAGACTTCCCGGTCGGCGAAGCCACCATTGCCGAAATGAACAAGCTCATTGCCGAAATGGACCGCCTGACCGCAGAGGTCAACCCGGACGCCCCGTGGGAGCACCCGCAGGCCGCGGAGCTGGACATGGTCTCCTTCCACCACTGGCTGCGCACCATCTCCAACGATGAGGCCGCCTGCAACAACATCGGCCTGTTCATCGCCGGCGGCATGCTCACCAAGCCCGCCCACACCTTCTCCGCGCTGCAGGCATTGCTGATGTCCTCCTCCGCAGGATCCTTCTCCAACCTGGTCGACGAAGACTTCATCCTCGACCGCCGCATGGTCGGCACCATGCAGGGCGTCTCCATCGCCGTGGCCAAGCGCCTGGGCGAGGACGTCTACCTGAACAACCCGGTGCTGAAGCTGGATTGGTCCGAAGAGGGCGTCACCGCCTACGGCGCGGGCGTCACCGTCAACGCCAAGAAGGTTGTCATCGCGGTTCCGCCGAACCTGTACTCGCGCATCTCCTACAACCCGCCGCTGCCGCGTCGCCAGCACGTGACCCACCAGCACCAGTCCATGGGCCTGGTCATCAAGGTGCACGCCGTCTATTCCACCCCGTTCTGGCGCGAAGAGGGCCTCTCGGGCACCTGCTTCGGCCCGAACAGCATCGTCCAGGAGGTGTACGACAACACCTACCACGGCGAGTCCACAGGCACCTTGGTCGGCTTCATCTCCGACGTCAACGCCGATGCCATGTTCGAGCTTTCCGAGGCCGAGCGCAAGGAAACCATCCTCAAGGGCATCGCCGAGTTCCTGGGCGACAAGGCACTGACCCCCGAGGTGTTCTACCTTTCCGACTTCGGTTCCGAGGAATGGACCCGCGGCGCCTACGCCACCAGCTACGACCTGGGCGGACTGTTCCGCTTCGGACCGGACCAGAACAAGAACGTCGGCCCGATCTACTTCTCCTCTTCGGACCTGGCCGGCGAGGGCTACCAGCACGTCGACGGCGCGGTCCGCATGGGCCGGCGCACCGCCGCGCGCATCGTCGCGGCAGTGGACGGCACCGACTACGACGTGAACTACGACGGCGTCGTCTCCAAGTTCGCCGCCGCGCAGGAACAGAACGCTTAATTCCATGCGCTACCTAGTCGGATACACGGCCGATGCCCGCGGCGCCGAAGCCATCGCCCTGGCATCGGCCATGGGCGGAGCCAAGGCACACCTGGACATCGCCATCGTCCTGCCCGAAAGCACCCCGTTCTCCGCGGTGTACCCGGGCAGCGACCACGGGTACTCCTCCATCCTTGCCGACAAGGTCGACGACTGGGCGAAGCAGGCCCTTGCGCTGGTGCCCCAGGGCATCAGCGCAAGGGTGATCGCCCGCTCGGTTCCGTCCCCGGCCGAGGGCTTGATCTTGGTTGCCAAGGAAACCGGCGCACAGGTCATCGTGCTCGGTGGACGGCGGCGCCACATGGCCGGGTTCTTCGCCCCTGGGTCGGTGGCCAGCGCGCTGCTGCACGCCTCACCGGTCCCCGTGGCCATGGGTTCCCCCGAGGCCGTCGCCTCGCTGGAAAAGGCCAACGGAAAGCTCAGCCGCGTCACCGCATTCGTGGGGACCAAGCCGGGTTTGAAGGGTGTTGTGCAGGCAGCGGCCGCTGCCTCCGCCGCCCAGGGATTGCCGCTTCGCGTGGTGTCACTGGTGGCACAGGACCAGATGGATGCGGACGCCGCATCGCTCGAGGAGGCGATTGCCTCCACGCGCGCCAAGGTCGGCGAGATTGTTAGCTCGCTGGAGCTGGACGCCGAGGTACTGGTTGCCTCCGGGCTCAACATCGATGACGCAATCGCGGAATTGAGTTGGGAAGACGGCGAAATCGCGGTCGTCGGTTCGAGCCGTCTGGCTCGCAAACGGCGACTCTTCATGGGCCCCACGGCCCAGCGCATGCTGCGGACCCTGCCGGTTCCGCTGGTTGTGGTTCCCAAGAACTACAAACCCGGGTCGGCGCAGTCCTAGCGTTACTCACCACTTGATGCCGCTTCATCCCCAATCCCGTCTGCCGGGAAGGGGGACGAAGCGGCATCCGGATGAAAGAATTACATCATGAGTCGTCCAGAAGCGACCGGCGCGAAAACGCCGATGCTAGAGACCGAATCGGGCCTCGGCGAAAAGGGACTGAACAAGGGCGTCGTTGGCGTCCTTGGCGCGGTCGTCATCGGGATTTCCTGTATCGCCCCCGCCTACACCCTGACGGCGGCACTCGGCCCGACCGTCGCCGAAGTTGGCACCCAACTCCCGGCCATCTTCCTCGCGGGCTTCCTGCCCATGCTTTTGGTGGCCCTTGGCTACCGCGAACTCAACAGCGCGATGCCCGACTCCGGCACCTCGTTCACCTGGGCCACCCGTGCCTTCGGACCCTGGATCGGCTGGATGGGCGGTTGGGGCTTGATTGCCGCAACCATCATCGTGCTCTCCAACCTTGCCGCGGTCGCCGTTGACTTCTTCTACATCCTCCTGGCCCAGCTCACCGGCAACGAAGCCATCGGCGAGCTGACCAAGAACCTGTGGATCAACATCCCCACCACCCTGGTGTTCATTGCGATTGCCTGCTGGATCTCCTACCGCGGCATGCAAACCACCAAGATCTTCCAGTACGTCCTGGTGGCTTTCCAGCTGATCGTCCTGGGCTGGTTTGCCATTGCAGCGTTCGTCCACGTGAACAACGGCACGGCCTTCGACGCCACCCCGATCAGCCTTGAATGGTTCAACCCGATGGCCGTGGAATCGTTCTCCGCCTTCGCGGCCGGCGTCTCGCTGTCGATCTTCATCTTCTGGGGCTGGGATGTCACCCTGACCATGAACGAGGAAACCAAGGACCCGGACAAGGTCCCGGGCCGCGCCGCGACACTCACCGTGCTGATCATCATGGCCATCTACATGGTCGTTGCCCTCGCCGTGATCTCCTACGCGGGCGTCGGCGACACCGGTCTGGGTGCCGGAAACCCGGAGAACCAGGAGTCGATCTTCGCGGTCCTCTCCGGGCCGATCATGGGACCGTTCGCGATCCTCATGTCCCTGGCGATCCTTTCCTCCTCGGCCGCCTCACTGCAGTCGACAATGGTTTCACCGGCCCGCACCATCCTGGCCATGGGCTACTACAAGGCGCTGCCCGAGCGCTTCGGAAACGTCTCCCCGCGCTTCATGTCCCCGTCGGTGGCAACCATCACCGCCGGTGTCGCAGCAGCTGCGTTCTACGTGCTCACCCGCCTGCTTAGCGAAAATGCCCTGTGGGACACCATCACCGCCCTCGGCATGATGATCTGCTTCTACTACGGAGTCACCGCCTTGGCCTGCGTCTGGTACTTCCGCCGCGAGCTGTTCGCCTCGGCACGCAACATCGTCTTCAAGTTCCTCGCCCCGCTCGTCGGCGGCGTGGTTCTCTTGGTGATGTTCTTCAGCACCGCCAGGGACTCGATGAGCCCGGACTACGGATCGGGATCCAACGTCGGCGGCCTGGGCATGGTGTTCATCCTGGGCATGGGCGTGCTGATGCTGGGAGTCGTCATCATGGTCGTGATGCGCGTGCGACAGCCAGGCTTCTTCAAGGGCGAAACCCTCAAGCGCCTGAAGTAGTTCCGTGCCGCAACGGCACGCACAAGCCGGCTACCCCGCATCGTCTTTGACGCCTCTTCGACGGTGCGGGGTAGCTTTATGTCCGGATGGTGGCCCTTCGTGGGGTTGTGCCGGCCGAATGGCCGCCCGTTCCCGGACATGGGATGATCGAAGCAGGCGCCGCAGCAGCAACCAGAGTGCGACAGCGGTGCATGCCCCCTGCAAAACCCCTTGATGGAAGAGTGCCATGAGCGAGGAATTGGTGGTGCTGCTGGATCAGGCAGGCACCCGCATCGGAACCGAATCCAAGGCCCGCGTGCACACCGCAGAGACCCCGCTGCACCTGGCCTTCTCCTGCTACCTGTTCAACGAGGCCGGCCAAATCCTGATGACCCGCCGGGCCCTGTCCAAGAAGACCTGGCCGGGGGTCTGGACCAACTCATTCTGCGGGCACCCCGGACCGGAGGAATCGTTCGAGGAAGCCATCGTACGCCGGGCGGAGCAGGAACTTGGTGCCGGCATCACCTCCATCCGCAACCTGCTTCCCGACTTCCGCTACCGCGCGGTCGATGCCTCGGGCATCGTCGAGAACGAGATCTGCCCAGTCTTCGCCGCCGTCATCGGCACCAGGCTGGACCCCAACCCGGACGAGGTCTCGGAGTACGCCTGGGTGGACCCGGCGGCACTGCGGTTGGCCGCGGAGGCCACCCCCTTCGCGTTCTCACCCTGGTTGCTGGAGCAGATCGCCCAGGGCTCGCTAGACGCCGGGTAGGCAGCGGCCAACACCCCGCGCACGGCATGGCCCAAGCGCCATTTTTTGCTAGGAAGCCCTAGTAAATTCGAAACCTTGCAAGTAGTCTCACGATTGAGCGAAAAGCCCAGCATCGAGGGAGCACTTGGATGAAAATCGTGGTCTTGATCAAGCAGGTTCCGGACACGGCGGAGGAACGCAGGCTGGAGCCGGACACCGGCAGACTGGACCGCGACGCCAACGAACCCGTCATTGACGAAATCACCGAACGCGCCCTGGAACTGGCGCTCACGGTGAAGGACAAGGACAAATCGACCGAGGTCGTCGTGCTGACCATGGGCCCCTCCGAAGCCTCCAAGGCCATACGCAAGGCGCTGTCCATGGGTGCCGACTCGGGGATCCACGTGCTCGACGATGCCCTGTCCGGGGCCGACCTCACGATCACGTCCGCGGCCCTGGCCGCCGCGCTGCGCAACACGGACGCGGACCTGGTCATCGCCGGCAACGAATCCACCGACGGCCGCGCGGGAATCGTCCCTGCCATGATCGCCGAACACCTGGGATATCCGTTGCTCGGATCGCTGCTGTCCGCCGACATCACCCACGGAATGGTGACCGGTGAACGCCAGACCGAGGCCGGAACCCAAAACGTCCGGGCACCTTTCCCCGCCGTGCTGACGGTCACCGAAGGCTTCGACGAAGCCAGGTTCCCGAATTTCAAGGGCATCATGGGTGCCAAGCGCAAGCCGGTTGCAACCCTTTCCGCATCCGAACTCGGCGTGGGGTCGACTCCCCGCAGCAGCGTGCTGGATCTGGCCGAACGCCCCGCGCGGGCAGCGGGACGCAAGATCGTTGACGGGGGAGCCGCCGCCGCCGAGCTCGTCGATTTCCTGACCGCCCAACGGCTGATCTAGCAAAGGACCGAGCATGCCAAACATCGTGGTTCTCATCGAACTCACCCACACCGGGCACGTCCCCGCGTCGGCCCGGGGCCTGCTGGCCGTCGCGGCCAGGCTGGGAACGCCGGTCGCGGTCACCGTCTCCGCCGGAGCGCTGGACCCCGTAACCATTGCCGTGCTCGGCGGGCTGGGTGCCGCACGGATCCATGCCGCCCAAACGGAAGCGGCACACACCGTGCTGGGCACCCCCATGGTCGATGCCCTGGCCGATGCGGTCGCCGCCCACGCCCCGTCCGCCGTGCTCGCCGCCGCCTCTGTGGACGGGCGAGAGGCCGCCGGACGGCTGGCCGTCCGCACCGGCGGGGGAGTGCTTGCCGACGTCGTGGACGCATCGCTGGCGGACGGACGGATCGTGACCGAACATTCCGTCTTCGGCGGCAGCTACACGGTCCACGCCACGGTGCCGGACGTCCTGCCGATCATCACCGTTCGCTCCGGGGCCGTCGACGACCAGGCCCCGGCGGCGACCCCGGAGGTGACAACCGTGCAGTTGGCCCCGGCCACGGGCAGCCAGACAACCATCGATTCCTATGCCGATGCCCCCGAAAACCTTTCGCGCCCGGAACTGCGCGGGGCGGCCACCGTGGTCTCAGGCGGACGCGGCCTGGGCTCCGAGGAAAACTTCGTGCTTGTCGAACAACTCGCGGACGCTCTGGGTGCGGCGGTCGGCGCCTCGCGGGCGGCCGTGGACGCCGGATTCATTTCCCAAACGGCGCAGGTCGGCCAGACGGGAGTCAGCGTTTCGCCGCAGCTTTACGTGGCGCTGGGAATCTCCGGCGCCATCCAGCACCGCGCGGGCATGCAGACGGCAAAGACCATCGTGGCCATCAACCAGGATGAGGACGCCCCGATCTTCGAGATCGCGGACCTGGGCATCGTGGGGGACGTCTTTACGGTGGTTCCCCAGGTCATCGAGCTGCTCAAGAACCGTTCCTGACCGGGGAAACAAGAACATGTCTGCGAGGTGTTGGTAATGATGGCTCGGTCCACCGGGAAGAAGCAGGCCGGCAACAGGTGGGTGCGCGCCGGAGTCGTTGCCGTGTCGTCGGTTGTCCTGCTCATTGTGGCAGTGGTGTTTGCCATGTGGCTGGTGGGGGTGGAAGAGGTCAAGGCCTGGATGGCCATGTACCCCGGGCATTCGCCGCTGCCCGAGGGCGCGCCGGTCGGGCTTCCGGCCTGGCTGGGCTGGCAGCACTTCCTGAACATGTTCTTCCTGGTGCTGATCGTGCGCACCGGCTGGCAGGTCAGGACCGTGACCCGGCCCGCGGCGCACTGGGTCCGCAACAACAAGGGGCTGATCCGGACCAAGGGCGCCCCAACCCGCATCAGCCTGGACCTCTGGTTCCACCTGACCCTCGACGCACTGTGGGTGCTCAACGGCATCATCTTTGTCATCGTGCTTTTTGCCACCGGGCAATGGATGCGCATCGTGCCGACAAGCTGGGACGTGTTCCCCAATGCGGCCTCCGCGGCGCTGCAGTACCTCTCGCTGGACTGGCCCACCGAAGACGGGTGGGTGAACTACAACGCCCTGCAGCTGCTGGCCTATTTCACCACCGTTTTCATTGCCGCACCGCTGGCCATCGTCACCGGCCTGCGCACGTCGGGGGCCTGGCCCAAGAAGGCCACGAAGCTCAACAAGGTTTACCCCATGGAGCTGGCCCGGGCACTGCACTTCCCGGTGATGCTCTACTTCGTCGCCTTCACGATCGTCCACGTGGCCCTGGTGTTTGCCACCGGCGCACTGCGCAACCTCAACCACATGTACGCGGCCAACGACTCGGAGAACTGGACCGGGCTCATCATTTTCGCCGTCTCGATCGTCGTGGTTGTCGGGTTCTGGTTCCTGGCCCAACCGGTTTTCCTGCGGCCCGTTGCCGCGCTGACCGGAAAGGTCGGCAAGTAGAGCACCAATCGTCCAACGCCATCCGAAAATCCCCCGAAGACAGGAGCCGAGATGTTTGACCTGACCGAAGACCAGCAAGCCATTGTCGCAATGGTGGGCGACTTCGCCACCGAAAACATCGCCCCGCACGCCGTCGAATGGGACCAGGCCAAGCATTTCCCGGTCGATGTGCTGGCCCAGGCCGGCGAGCTGGGCATGGGCGGCATCTACGTGCGCGAGGACTTCGGTGGTTCCGGGATGAGCCGGCTGGACGCTGCACTCATCTTCGAGGAACTGGCCAAGGCCGACCCGACGATCGCCGCCTATATTTCCATCCACAACATGGTCGCCTGGATGATCGACGAATTTGGCAACGACGAGCAACGGGCGGCCTGGCTGCCGGGGTTGTGCAGCATGGAAACACTGTCCAGCTATGCCCTGACCGAGCCCGGCGTCGGCTCCGACGCCGGGGCACTGAGCACCCGGGCGGTCCGCGACGGGGACGACTACGTGCTCAACGGGACCAAGCAATTCATCTCCGGGGCGGGAAGCTCGGGGGTCTACGTGGTCATGGCACGCACCGCCGACACCGGCAGCGCCGGGATCACCGCCTTCATCGTCCAGGACGGCGTCGAGGGCCTCTCGTTCGGCCCGCTGGAAAAGAAAATGGGCTGGAACGCCCAACCCACGCGCCAAGTGGTGTTCGAGAACATGCGGATCCCCGCGAGCAACCGGCTGGGGGCCGAGGGTGGCGGATTCGGCATTGCCATGAAGGGGCTGAACGGGGGCCGGGTCAACATCGGCGCCTGCTCGCTGGGCGGCGGGCAGGCGGCCCTGGACAAGTCGATGGCCTACCTGAAGGAACGCTCGGCCTTCGGCGCCCCGCTGATCGGTCAGCAGGCGCTGCTCTTCCAGATCGCGGACATGCAGACCGAGCTGGAGAGCGCCCGCACCATGGTGTGGCGCGCCGCGGACGCGCTCGAGCGCGGCACCAAGGACACCGTGCGGCTGTGTGCCATGGCCAAGCTCGTGGCCACCGACGCGGGGTTCAACGCGGCAAACACGGCGCTGCAGCTTCACGGCGGCTACGGCTACCTTGCCGACTACGGGATCGAAAAGATCGTGCGGGATTTGCGCGTGCACCAGATCCTGGAAGGCAGCAACGAGATCATGCGCCTGATCATCGGGCGCCTGGCGGTGGAGCGCTAGCAGCAACACGGCCGCCGGGGGCCGCAAATGCATGAGGATGCGTATCGAGGGCCGCGTGGCCCTTGATACGCACCCTTGGTGCGTGGTGTGGCGTCGGCTAGCTGGCGGGCTCGACCGGCGGGACGACGGCCACGACATCGATCTCCACGAGGAAGTCCCCGAGGAACGAACCCACGGTGGTGCGAGCCGGGTAGGGCTTGACCATGAACTGTTCGTAGATCGCATTGAACCCGGCGGCGTCGCGGCCCGGGTGGTGCAGGTGCACGCTAGCCTTCACCACGTGGGAGAAGTCCAGGCCGTGGGCGGCCAGCACCGCTGCAAGGTTTTGCATGGTCCGGGTGGTTTGTTCCTCGATCGAGATGCCGACGGTTTCATCGGTGACCGGGTCGTGCGGCGTTTGCCCGGCGGTGAAGAGGAAGCCGTTGGCGACGATGCCCTGCGAGTAGGCCCACGAGGGTGGCGGTGCGTCCGCGGTGGAGACCTGCAGGCGGAGCGTGTTGGTGGTTTCTGGCATTGGATTTCTTCCTGGCGTCGGGGCGGTCAGTGGAGGGGAAAGGGTCAGAGGACCTTGGAGAGGAACGCCTGGGTGCGTTCGTTCTGTGGATTGTCCAGGACCTCGGACGGTGGCCCGGATTCAACCACCACGCCGCCGTCCATGAAGACCACGTGGTCGGCGACTTGGCGGGCGAACCCGAGTTCGTGGGTGACAACGACCATGGTCATGCCCTCCTCGGCCAGGTCCTTCATGACGTCCAGGACCTCGCCGACGAGCTCCGGGTCAAGGGCCGAGGTCGGCTCGTCAAAGAGCATCAGTTTGGGTTTCATTGCCAGCGCGCGGGCGATTGCCACGCGCTGCTGCTGGCCGCCGGAGAGTTCCTGCGGGTAGGAACGTCCGCGGTCGCCCAGCCCCACCCGGTCCAGCAGGACCTGGGCCTCGGCGGTGATCTCCCTGCGGTTCCGGCCCTGCACCTGGATGGGTGCCTCGATGATGTTCTCCATGATGGTCATGTGCGGGAACAAGTTGAAGCGCTGGAACACCATGCCGGAGGCGCGGCGCGAGATCGCCGTCTGCTTGTCCTTCATTTCATGCAGGCGGCCGTTGCGTTCGGTGTAGCCGACGAGGGAATCATCGACGTAGATGCGGCCCGCGTTGATCTTCTCCAGGTGGTTGATGCAGCGCAGGAAGGTCGTCTTGCCCGAGCCCGAGGGGCCGATCAGGCAGGTGACAGAACCGCGTTGGACCTGCAGGTCGATGCCCTTGAGGATTTCGAGGTGCCCGTAGCTTTTGCGGACTCCCTGGGCCTCAACCATGACGTTGCTCATTTTGCTCTCCTGGCTTTGCGTGAACGCTTGCGCTTGATGACAGAGTCAAAGCCGCGTCCGTAGTGACGTTCGAGTTTTTCCTGGAAGAAGCTCAGGATGGTGGTCATGAGCAGGTACCAGAGGCTGGCGACGATCAGCAGCGGGATCGTCTGGTAGTTCTCCGAGTAGATGATCTGTGCGGAGTACAGCAGGTCGGAGATCGCCAGCACGGACACCAGCGAGGTGCCCTTGAGCATCGAGATGACCTGGTTGCCGGTCGGCGGCAGGACCACGCGCATGGCCTGGGGCAGGATGATGCGGCGCATCAGCTTGGAACCGCTCATGCCCAGCGCCTTCGACGCGTCGTACTGGCCCCTGTCCACCGAGCCGATGCCGCCGCGGATGATCTCGGCCATGTAGGCTGCCTCGTTTAGGGACAGGCCCAGTAGGGCCGCGCCCAGCGGGGTGATCAGCACGTTGGCCGAGCCCAGCACGATCGACGGGCCGCCGAATGGAAGGCCCAGGGCGATCACCGGATAGAGGGCGGCAATGTTGTACCAGAAGATCAGCTGCACCAGCAGCGGGGTGCCGCGGAAGAACCAAATGTAACCGCGGGCGATCAGGCTCAGGATCGGGTTATCCGACAGTCGCATGATGGCAAGCGCTGCGCCGAGGGAAATGCCGATGCTCATCGAGACGACGGTGAGCACCAGGGTCAGCAGCGCGCCGGTGAGGATGCGCGGTGCGAAGAGGTAGTCGGCGACGACGTCCCAGTGATAGCGCTCGTTCAGGGCCACGTCCATCGCGGCGAGTGCCGCGACGATGACCAAGAAGACGGCGATGGTGTTTCGTACCGGGTGTTTCAGTGGAATGACCGGGGCCGATTCCCCGGCAGTCGCTGCCGTGGCCTGCTGGGCAGGGGACAGGGCGTTCTGGGGTTGCATGGTTTTCACTTCCATAGCTACTGGGCGAAGTTGACGCGTGCGTCGGTGATGGCGCTGGTATCCAGGCCGTACTTGGCCAAGACCTGCTTGTACGCGTCGGACTTGATGACCACTGCCAGCGACGCTGCGACAGGGTCCTTGAGGCCGGAGTCGATCGGAACGCCGGCGGCGACGGCGGTCAGGTCGTATTCGGAAGCGATCTCGATGGAGTCGTTCTGCGTCACGGCGAAGCCCAGAATGGGGGAGTCTGCCAGCACGGCGTCCTGCCGCCCGCTGGTGAGAGCGGAGATCGCCTGGCGTGTGTCCTGGTACTGGTTGGAGATGATCTCCGGCTTCCCGGCATCCACGCATTCCTGGTTGTAGTCCGGGATGTTGACGGTCAGTTGGTAGGAACCGGTAAGCAGGCCGACCTTCTTGCCGCACAGGTCCTGGTACTTGGCGATCCCCGTGGGGTTGCCCTTGGCCACGGCGATGGCGGTGCCCATCTGCATGTAGTCCACGAAGTCCAGTACCTTCATGCGCTCGGTCGTCGGGGTCATCGAGGAAACCGTCATGTCATAGCGACCTGCGGCCATACCCGGAATGATGGAGTCGAAGTTGGCCACCTGGATTTCCACCTTCAGGCCCAGCGCAGCGCCAATCAGGCGGGCGATGTCCGGGTTGACGCCGGTGAGCTCCTGGGTGCCTTCCAGGAAGTACTGGGTGGGCTGTTCATTGGTGGGGATGCCCACGCGGAGAACCTTGGAGGCCTTGATCGATTCGGGCAGCAGCTTCACCGCGGCCTCGTTGAGGGCGATTTCCGGGACGGCGGTTCCATCCGCGCCGGCGGCGGCCGAGGAGGTGGTTGCCGTTGGGGTGGAGCCGCCGCACGCGGTCAGCGCCAGCAGGGCTGTGGCTGCCACGGCGGTTGCTGCAGCAAAGCGGCTGCGCCGTGAACGGAGGCGGGGTGTCTCGTTTTTCATGGTTACAGGCTCGTTTCTGCGTAGCTGTTGTTGGAATCCGCAGGCGTCTTTGCCGGTGCGGAGGGGAAGGACTCGGACCTGTGGCGGAGCAGTTCGCGACCGTTGGCTCGAAGTTCTTCGATGCTGGTGACACCCAGCATCATCATGGCGCGCATCATTTCGTCGCGGAACAGGTCGATGACGTGGCCGACGCCGACTTCGCCGGCGGCGGCGAGGCCGTAGAGGTACGGGCGGCCGATGGAGCAGGCGGTTGCGCCCAGGGCAATGGCCTTGACCATGTCCGAACCGCGGCGGATGCCACCATCGACAATGATTTCCAGGCGGCCGTCGACGGCGGCCGCGATGACTTCCAGCACGTCCAGCGGCGAGGCCATGTGGTCGAGCTGGCGTCCGCCGTGGTTGCTGACCTGGATGGCGTCGAAGCCGTATTCGGCGGCGAGGGCCGCGTCCTTCGGGTTGACGACGCCCTTGAGGATGATCGGCCCGCTCCAGCGCATGCGGATCTCACGCAGGTCGTCCCAGTCGGTGGGCTCGTAGGCGCCGGCAAGCAGGGTGCGCCACATGTCCGGGCTGCTGGACAGCGGGCCGGTGGGCTCCTCTGCATCAAGGTTCGGGAAGGCAATGGCGTCGTTGGCGAGGAATCCCAGGGCCCAACGCGGGTGCAGTGCGCCCTCGACGACGGTCTTTGGCTTGATGGTCGGCGGGGCGGTGAAGCCGTTGCGGTAGTCGCGTTCGCGGTGGCCGATCGAGCGGCAGTCGACGTTGACGATCAGGGCCTCGTAGCCGGCGCGGGAGACCCGGTCCAGCACCGCCTGCAACTCGGCCTTGTCCGCGATCGGCTCGAGGTTGAACCACCGGCGAAGGGCGGGTGCTGCCGCGCTGACGTCCTCCATGGTGGTGGTGCTCAGGTGTGCCAGGCCGTAGGGGATGCCCTGGGTCAGGGCCGCACGTGCCACGGCGGTTTCACCCTTGGGGTTGAACAGGCGGGTGCCGCCGGTGGGGGAGAGGTAGAACGGCAGCGACGTCGGGCCGCCGAGCAGGGTGGAGCTCAGGTCCATGTTGTCGACGGAGCCCCACTTGGGCATGAACGACCAGTCATCAAAGGACGAGCGGTTTCGGCGCATCGAGAACTCGTCTTCTCCGCCACCTTCGATGTAGTCGAAAATGGATTTGGGAAGGCGCTTGGATGCGAGTTTGCGCATGTCCTCCACGCTGTGGCAGCTCCGCTTGAGCCGTTCGGCCGGCGTGCGGGCCGGGACCTGGATGGAGGCTAGTGCCAAGATGTCTTTCAGTCGCATTGCTATTCCTCAAATTTCTAACGTGGAAGTCCGTTCCACCTGCTTCATCAATAGTGATCTAAATCTCTTCACTTCTTCATGTGAGAACGTCCATAAGATGCTTCGGGTCTTTGTGGTATCTTCCAAAGATGGATGCTCAGAGCTATGCAAGCCAGATCCCAGGGGCTGAATCGGGGCGTGTGCGCCTCTCCGACTGCATCGAGTTCATGCAAGCGGATCTGGTGCACGTCAATCCGACGCCCGGAAACCTCGAGCATCACGTCTCCGATGTCCTGATGTACGACCCGCTGGATGAGTGGACAAACGTCGATGACCGGATCATCCTCGCCGTCGGCATCACCTACGGGTCGGCGGACTTCGACCAGCTGCTTCACCGTGCTGCGAACAGCAACGCGGCCGCGGTGATCATCAAGGCCCGCGGCGCCCACATGGAGCAACTGCGATCCGTGGCCGAACGCAACCAGCTTGCGGTCCTGGTTGCGCCTCGCGATGCGGACTGGACAAGACTGGTGGCCTTGGCCAGGGCTTCGGTCATGGGGGCCTCTGCGGACTCGGTCTCCGGGGTACGCCTCGGTGATCTCTACGCGTTTGCCAACGCGGTTGCCTCGATCACCAATGGCGCCGCAAGCATCGTGGATCCGCTGGGAAGGGTCCTGGGGTATTCAACACTGCCCGGGCAGCCCATTGACGAGCTGCGACGTGTGACAACATTGGCTCTCCAGGAATCCACGCCGCCGGCGTTCGACGCGGATTTCAAGGCCGTGTATGCGGCTGCCGGCGCCCTGTACATCCCGTCAACATACGAGGGCGTCGGCCGGCTGGCGTTGGCGGTGCGGGCCGGCGGCGAATTGCTGGGGTCCATATGGATCGTCGACCCGGGGGCCGGAAACGCGCAGGCGGCGTTGGAGGCGCTTGACCGGATGGCTCCGCTGGCCGGCCTGCACATGCTCCATGCGCGTTCGGCCTCGGACTTCGGGGAACGGCGCAACGGCGACCTGATCCGCACGCTCATCGACGACCCCGCGCATGCCTCGTTTGCCGCCGCACAGCTGGGGCTGGACGTGACCCGGGGGCTCGCGGTTGCCGCATTGACGATCGCCAGGCCGGAATCGGGTTCGCTGGATTCGGTGCGTGAAATCCAGCGGCTGCTGCACCTGGTCACAACGGTGTCCAACGTGCAGTTCAGGACCAGCCACAGCGCCCTGATCGGTTCGGTCATTTATGCGGTGTTTCCCTGCCCCGGAAACGACGCCCGGGCCTTGCACCGCAGGGTTGTGCAGGAGATCGGGGCCTATTCCCACACGATCAGTTCCCACCCGCTCATTGCCACGGTGGGCGGCATCGCGCGGCGCGTCGAGGACCTGCCGCAATCGCGGACCGAGGCGCTGCAGGCGCTTGAATACCTGCTGAACCGGGAAGCCGTGGCACGGGGTGCCGGAAGCATCGAGGGCAAGGCGGTGCCTGCCGTTGCCCTCTATGAGGACCACCGGATTCCGTTGAACCTCATGAAGATCGGGAGATTCGTCGCGGAACAGGGGCTTGGCGCGGCCGACGACATCGAGGCAATCCGCGCCTACGACGAGGAACACCAGACGGACTACACGGATACGCTGCGGGCCTATCTGGTCTCCAACGGAAATATTTCGACCATGGCGGCAAGCCTGCATGTACACAACAACACGGTCCGCTACCGGATTGCGCAGATGGCCAAGACCTTCAGCCTGGATCTCGACGATCCGCAAAAGCGCCTCTGGCTATGGTTGCGCCTGACCACCACGGATCTCAGCACCCAAACCAGGCTGCGCAGCATGACGATGCAGGAACGCTGAAGCCGCGCAACGGGCAGCAAAATGCCCCTTGCGGGTGCGCGGCGCCGGGATCCGGGACCGCGCACCCTCAAGGGGCATTGGAGATTTCGGGGCTATTTGCCGGCCCAGGCGGTGGCCTGGACCTCGACCAGCAGCTTGTCGTTGAGCAGCGGGGCCACGATGGTGGCGCGCGACGGACGGTGCCCGGCAAAGGTGTCGACCCATGCACGGTTGTACTCGCCGGCCATGGCCGCGTCGTTGATGTAAACGGTGGTCGTTGCCACCGAAGCCAAGGTCAGGTTGTAGGCGGCGAGCACCTTTTCCAGGTTCTTCAGGGTCTGGACGGTCTGCGCGTAGATGTCGCCCTCGCCCACCAAGACCTTGTTCTCGTCCTTCGAGACCTGGCCCGAAACGAAAATGAAGTCACCTGCACGCGTGGCGCTGGGGAACGGGCTCTGATCGGTGGTCATGCCGGCAACGTCAATGTTGCTCAGGCCTGTGGAAGTGCTCATGGTGCTCCTGGATTGACTGGTGGTGAGGCCTGTCCCGGCCCCCTGAAAGCCTATGGCATCGGCGCAAGGCGCCGAAACACCTTCGGCCGCTTCCAGGGGAAACGGCCGAACGGTCACAGGGGGTTCCGGGTGGGGCAACGCCCTAGCTCAGGTGCTTGAGTAGCTCCGTGGTGCGGTAGGGGATCACGTCGCGCAAGATCATGGACGTGGAGGTGCGGGTGATGCCGGGGCACAACCGGATCTCCTCGCTCACTCGGTACAGGTCATCGGGGTCGATCGCCACTGCGCGGATCAACAGGTCGGTGTCACCGGCGGGGGCGACGCATTCAAGGACCTCGGGGATTTTCCGCAGCGCCTCGATCGCCTCGTTGAGATGCGATTGGTCAAGCTCCGCGCTCACCATGGCCGAAACGCCACGGCCGACGGATACCGGCTTTACGCGGCTGGAATTCGGGCGCAAAGCACCAGATGTGGCCAGCCGCTCCATGCGAGTCTGCACCGTGCCGCGGGCGAGGCCCAGACGCTGCGCAAGCATCATGGTCGGAACGCGGGGATCATCATCCAGGGCCAAGACAATGCGCCTGTCCGTATCATCCAGTTGGTACGATTCCGGCGTCATTCCGACTCCTTCGGCTAAGTGCGGTCAGATTGACCAAGTTGTTCGGTAGCTACCGCTCCATGTTAGTCAAAATGATCAGCGATTCCCAACTGTGTTGCACGGTATGACCGATGGTTGCTTTAGTAGTTGTTAGCAGCTCATCCAACGCCACAAGCCGCGGCGAGCAGACCCCCGGTCCGGGAACCTATCAGGTCCCGGTTTTGGGTTGACCCACAAGGTTTCAGGTCGAATTCAAGGGTGGGCCGCAACGATTCCAAACGCTTGGAGTTGTCGCGGACCACCTTTTGGTTAACGGGGGCTTGGCCTGTTCCGCGCCGGGGGTTGGATATCCACAAAATGGGTTTGACGCGTTTCCCGCTCGGCATGGGGGTAACGTTCTTTGTATGAGATTCATGCGTCTTGAAGATGTTGCCGACGAGTTGAACGTCAACCTGCCGCAGGTGCGCTCACTGGTGCGCAGTGGCGACCTCCCTGCCATCAAGATTGGCGGCCGCGGGGTGTGGCGTGTTGAGCGCAGCGAACTCGAAGCCTATATCCAGCGTCAGTACACCGTTGCCCGGGAATCCATCGAGGCCGGTTCCATCGAGCAGGAATCCGCCGAATAGGCATCTGGCGTCACCATATTTTGTTCATGGGGTTTTGTGGGTTTAGGCTATGAATCGTTGAGGGCATTGGCCCGAGACCCGGGGCATTAGCTCAGTTGGTAGAGCGCTTCGTTCGCATCGAAGAGGTCAGCGGTTCGATTCCGCTATGCTCCACCTGATCGGCCCTCCGAATCACGGAAACGTTGATTCGGAGGGCCATTTGTTTGCCCCGAAACCGGGCACCCGGTGAAGGTGCGACCGGCACAAGCAAGCGGCTCCCGGTTCAATGAACCGGGAGCCGCTTCCTTATATGACTTGGTGACAAACGTATTTACACGTCAGCAGGCGTTAGCCTCCGTTCGGTGCGGAGTTAGTGGCCACCAACGCGTGCATGGTTCCGTCGTCGGTCAGCGCGAACAGGGTGTTGCCGCTGACCGTCAGCGACGAGGCCACAGCTGCGCCGAGGTTGTACTCGGCCAGCTTCTTGCCCGAAGCCCGGTCAAGAGCGACCATGCGTCCGTCGCGGGTTCCCGCGTAGATGACGGTCTCGGTGGCCAAGGCGTGTCCGGCCGGGGAGCCGGCACCTTCGCCCTTGCAGCCTGCTTGCACCCGGAACGGGTCATCCATCGGGCTTTCGCCCGGCAGGTAACCCAGCTTGGTTTCCCACAGGGGGGTGGCCGGGGTGTCCGAGGTGGTGTCGTACGCCCGCACCACACCATCGATGCTGGCCACATAGGCCTTCGAGTCGAAGGTCGCGGGGCTGCTGACCGGCGGCGGGCCGTCCTGGCAGGTGGCGCCGGTGCCGAGCTTGGCGTGCCAGCTGGTACTGACGTCCTTCGGGCTGTGCCCGCGGGTGCCGGAGACCGTGGTGGTCACCAGCTGCGGTTCTCCTGCTTCGGGGTTGGTGAAGGCGGGGGAGGACTGGGTGAACAGGTCACCCGCGGTGTCCACCGAGGACAGCTGCTTGCAGGTGGACAGGTCCATGCGGATCAGGCTCTGGCTGGAGCCCGAGTGCAGGAACGCGGTGGTGGAACCCGGTTCGCGGACCGCGGTGCTGCGGAACTGTCCCCAGCCGGCGGGGGCGGCGAAGCCGCCTGGCAGCTTGGCACCGGTGTCCGCGTTGCGGCAGATGACGTGTCCCCATTCCTGGTAGACGGCCACGGGGGGCTTGCCCTCGAGGTCGAACACGCTCACCGGGCCGCCGGCGCGGCCGTAGCGGCGCACCGTTTCGCCCTTGTTGTGTTCGTCTTCGATGGACTCCCAGGCCACGGCGCCGTTCTTGGCGTCAAGCGCGTACACGCGTCCGACGCCGGTGGTCAGGTAGACCTTGTCGCCGTGGACAGTGGGGGAGGACTCGGCGTCGCCGTCGAGGTAGGTGCGCCAGGCCTCGGCGCCCGTGCGGGCGTCGTAGGCAAGCATCATGCTGTACGGGGAGTCCAGCGCGCGGGAGGCGACGATGACCTTTCCGTCGACCACGGCGGCGCCGTTGAGGTGGAACTGCTCGCCGGTGTTTGCCGACCAACGCAGGTCCAGGTCCGCACCCGGGTTGTCCGCGCTATCCGATCCGCCGGACTCGTCGCGGCCCTGGCGCAGCCAGTCCTGGCCCGGCTTGGCCTTCGAGACGCGGGCATCGGCGAGGACCTCGAACTCGTTGACGACCTTCGGCCAGGTCTTCCCGGCGGTGTCGACGGCGTTCATGGTCGCGACGTACTTGCCGGGGGTCAGTCCCTCGATGTGCGCACCGGCCCGGGTCCAAGAGGTCCTGACCTCGGGGCACTTCTCTGCCTTGCCGCCCGGAGGCGTGTAGCAATTGACGATCCCGGTGGCCTTCTTCTCCTTGCCGAAGGCCAGGGCGTCGTCCTTCCAGACGGTCTTGCCGTTCGGCTTCTTGGTCACGACCAGCGACGCGGTGTCGGGGGTGCGGCCGTCGTCCTCGACGAACAGCTGCACGGGCACGCCCGACTTGTGGCCGTGGGTGCTGCTCGCGGCGGGGCTGACCATGGCCACGTCGTCGTTGACACCGAACTGGCGGTGAGTGCCGCCGATGTAGCCGGTGTCCTCGTTGGCTTCGGTGGCCGGGTCATCGGTGATGCCGGAGAAGTCGACGATCTTGTAGTCGGGGCGGGTGGAATCCAGGCCGTAGGTGCCCATGTTGTTGACCTCCACCGAGCGCTTGAACGCGCCGCGGCGGTATTCTGCCTGCTGGTTGTGGCCGGCGGCGAACATGCGCACGTCGTACTTGGCGAGCTCGTCGATGATCGGCTGCATACCGGCGCCCGGGCCCCACTTGGTGAACAGCGAGCGGTGCGCGAACACCATAACCTGCTTGCCCACCGCGTGGCGCTTCAGGTCCTCCTTGAGCCATTCCAGCTGTGGCTTCAAGCCGGAGGAGTCGTAGTTGTTCTCCAAGACCACCGCGTGGCGGCCGTTGCGGTCGAAGCTGTACCACTCCGGGCCCATGTTCTTGCGCCAGTACTCCATGGATCCGCCGTAGCCCACCGAGGTGGCGGTACCGCCGACGTCGTGGTTGCCGACGACCGGGTAGAAGGCGTGGCCGAGCTTGCCGGCGGTCAGGCCGTTGCGCAGCACGTCGTAGCCGCCCTGGCGGCGCGGTTCGGCGGCGTAGTCGGTGACGGTCAGGTCGCCGGTGGTGATGGTCATGGTGGTTTCGAGGTTCTCGGACATCGCCTTCACGCGTCCGGTCCAGGTCGGCAGGCCGGAGGCGGCCGAGGCGTCGGTGGTGTTACTGACCTCCACGTCGGAGACCATCGACCACTTCTCCTTGGGGTTCGCGGCGTTCTTGTCCGGCACCAGGGCGAAGTCCAGCCCGGTCAGCGGCGAGGGGCCGGCGGGGACGTTGCGGAAGTGCTGCGGCACGGAGTCGGCGCGCAGCGCGGGGGTGTAGCCGTTCGGGGACACGATCTGGACCAGGTCGGTTTCGCGTCGGGTGCGGTCCATCTGGAAGCTGTAGGATCCGTCGGCCTCGCTCTTGGACCAGACCTCGCCGTCGGTGACCGAGACGCCGCCCATGCCGGGCTCGCCGGAGTCGCGGACGCCGTCGGCGTCGAGGTCTTTGAACACGGTGCCCTGGACGACGGCCACGTCGGTGGAGGTCGTCTTGGTGAGCGTGAAGGTGATCGGGTCGGCGAGCGGCTCGTAGCCGTCCTTGGCCAGGAAGTGCGCGGTCCAGGTGCCGGCACCCAGGACGCCACTGCCCAGGGTGATGGTGCCGTCGGCCTTGGCGGCGTAGCCCCAGGTCCGTGCGGCGATGGGGCCCGGGGTGTCATTGGGTCCGTAGATCCCCACCCAGTTGTTCGAGGCCGGGGCGTCGGTGATGTAGCGGAAGGAGAGCTGCTGCCCGACCTTCGGGTCCTGCGTGGTGAGGGTCAGTCCGGGGGTGATGGAAGTGGTTTTGGCAGTTGGAGCAGATGGGGCAGTCGAAGTGGTGGTGGGGGCAGGGTCCGCGCTGGGTGCGGGGGGTTCGGGGGCTTCGATGGCTGCCGGGGAATCAACGGACTCGCTGGCTGCCGCGGATTCGGTGGCAGCGGGGGACACCGGGGCAGCGGTGGCGGCACCCGGGGCCAGCACCAGCAGCGGGGCGATCAAGGCCACGACCAGGCCGCCGCTGGTGGCAACGCGGAACTTGCCGGTTCGCGCCGGGCGCTCTGCGCGCGGGCGATCGGAGTCGGCGGGAACCTTGCGGCGGGCGAGGATGACAACCAGTGCCACGCCCAGTCCCAAGGCCAGGATCAATAGGCTCTGCGGAGGCAGCTCAAGCCCTCCGACGGGTGCCGGTTCGTGCACGCCGTATGCGTCGACGACGGGGGTCGCTGCCGTGGCGACGACGGTGTTGCCGTCGAACTCGACCACGAGCGAGTCCATCTGGGCCGCCTGCAGCAGCGAGGACAGGTCAACCTGGTCCAGCTTGCAGTCCCAGGCCAGCTGGAGGACGAGGGAGCCGGGTGCTCCACCGGTCTCGCCGGCCACGCCTTCGGCGGTGAGCGGGCATGCACCGGCGAGCATCGTCTGCGCCCAGGCGGCGGACTGCTCGATGCCGACGATCTCGTTGCTCAGCATCATGTGGCCGGTGGAGGTCGCCCCGCTGGTCGAGACGACGAGCTCTCCATGGTCACGGCTCTGGTGGGCGGATGCGGTGCCCACGGTGGATAGCAGGAAGGTCATTGTCGCTATGAATACCGCGAGAATGTTTCGATATGTATGGGGTGCGCTGCGCGCGTCAGGTTTCACGCCGACAAACGTAACGATTCAACGTGTCGGGTCGGTGTCCCCAACATGAACGCCGCCTGACCAGTGCATGCTTCGAAATGGACATTGCGGTGCAGTCGGCTGCGGGAGGCCGCCGGGCCTGTTTGACGGCCTCCCGCGGGGATTGTCTGGCAGCGGTTTTTGGCGGCGCTACTTGGCCGCGGTCAGGGCATCGGCCTTGGACTTGGGCTTGGCCTCCGGCTCGGCCGCCCGATTGCCCGGCGTCCGGCCCCCGGTGTACCCCAGCAACAGCATGGCGCCGATGAACACCACGTAGGAGAGCAGCGGGTTGGCGGCGACGCCGTCGAAGAGCGGGGTCAGCGCCGAGTCCGTGTCCGTCCAGATGCCCGCCACCCAGGCGGCCGAGGCCACGACGCCGAACGCGGCGAGGCCCCGGCAGAAAGTTCCGTAGTGCTTTCCGTTGGCTGCGACGTGGATCAGCGGGACCACCAGCAGCACGCCGAGCAGCTGGGCCAGCTCGATGCCGATGTTGAAGCCGAGCACCGCGACCAGCGTGTCGGTAAGGTTGAGGTTCATCTCCAGGATCGTCGTGGCGAAGGCCATGCCGTGCACCAGCCCGAAGAGACCGGCCAGCATCACCTCGCCGTGCGCAAACATGGGTCGCACCAGGTTCCACGCAGCCACCGCAATGGAGAGCGCAACAAAGGTCTCGACGTAGCGGACCGGAGGGGTGAACCAGCCCAGGCTCACCACGAGCAGGGTGACCGAGTGGCCGATGGTGAAGGCGGTGACGATGGCGAGGATCCGCTTCATCGACGGGCCGAGGCCTGCCTTGTGCTGGCTCCAGCGCCATCCGGCGCCGGTGCGCACCGCCACCAGAGGGGCCGAGAGCAGCAGCACCGCAAGGAACAAGAGGTGGTCGTAGCCGTCGGCGATGTGGTGCATGCCGTGCGCGATCATCTCTCCGAGGCCCGCCTTCTGCGAGTGCGCGTCGACCTCCAGGGTCTGCTGGGTCGCGGTGATGACGCCGAGCAGCTCCGCTTCCTCGCCCTCCACGACCCGCGAGACGTAGACCTTGTGGCCATCGATCACGTCGGTCATCAGCGACGACTTCACGGTGAAGGGACCGGACCCGGTCGGGGACACCGCGGTCATTGCCACGACGACGGCGTCGCGGTCGTTGACGATGCCGTGGGCGACTCCGGTGATCTCCGTGGCGCCGGCCTCGCCGCCCGCGGTGATCGCGACCCTGTCGTTGACGAGCTGCTCGATGGTTCCGGCCGGAATCGGATCGCCCGCCGCCAGGTCAAGGCCCGGGTACTTGTTCAGTTGGTCGAGCTGGAGCTGCAGGGTCAGCCCCATGCGGTCTCCCTCGATTTCGACCAGCATGCCGGTGGTGCCGACGGGGTGGGCCTGGGCCGCGGCGGCGGGGACGAACAGGAGGAGGAAGGCGATGAAAATCATCACGAGGCGGCGCATGGAGCTCCATTGATTGGTCGAGATCGGTAAACACACATTGAGTCATGAAGCCATGAATGACTCGGGAAGGCCGGGTGAGGCGCAGGGGGACACGAGGTTAACGGTTGGATCGCCGGGCCGCGCTCGCCGGAGGGCGCCATCACGGGTTTCCGGAATCCGGCCGGATCGCGCCCCCGCGACCGTGAATCGGTAAACCTTGCCCGCGTCATAAAGGTGTTCGCGAGTGGTGATCCTATACATCCGATGTTTGTCGTGTAAAAATGGCACGTCGGGGCGATTGTTCTTGGGGATGCCTCACATTTAGGAGCTAAACAACCGATCAATGAAGCATTGGAGATTGTCAATGGTCTACGCATCACCCAGTCGACGCCAGGTCCTCAAGATTGGCGGGCTGCTGGCGCTCACCCCGCTCGTCACCCAAATCATCGCCCAGTCGGCCAATGCCTCCCCGGCCCTGGCTCCGGCCGTCGGGCTGCTGAATCACCCGGTGCTTTCCAACCACACCCTCTGGTACCAGCGTCCCGCCACCGACTGGCAATCCGGCGCCCTGCCCGTCGGCAACGGCCGCCTCGGCGCCATGTTCTTCGGCGACCCGGACCGCGAGCGCATCCAGTTCAACGAACAGAGCCTCTGGGGCGGGCTGAACGACTACGACAACGCCCTCGCAGGTCAGCCGGATGGTGCCTACGACACGAGCGTGACCGGGTTCGGCTCCTACCGGAACTTTGGCGACGTGGTGGTGACCTTTGCCGAGCAGGCCGTGGTGACGTCTCCCGGCGGCCCGTACAACAACTCGTCCTCCGAAACCGTGGCCGCCACGATCGACGGCAACAGCGGCACGAAGTGGTGCATCGACGGCCCGCCCGCCAAGGTGCAATGGCTGGTCAAGCTGCCCGGCCCGGTGAACGTTGCCCAGTACACGCTCACCAGCGCCAACGACGTTCCGGCCCGTGACCCCCGCAACTGGACCCTGTCCGGCTCGAACGACGGCGATTCCTGGACGGTCATCGACACCAAGGCCCTGCCCGGCCCGTTCGAGGGCCGCCGCCAGGCCAAGGACTTCGCTGTCGCCAACCCCGGCTCCTTCAGCCAGTACCGTTTCGACTTCACCCCGGTCCCGGGAGTCAGCCACTTCCAGGTCTCCGAGATCGCCCTGGCCGGCGTCTCCTTCGGCGGCGGCGCCAAGATGTATGTCTCTTCGCCCACCGGGCAGGCCGACGGCGAAGGCCCCGGCTCCGACATCCTGCGCACCCTTGACGGCGGGGCATCCACCGCGTGGATGGTCGCCAAGCCGGGCGCGGAGGTCATCTGGCAGGCGGAACTGGCCAGCGCGGTCATGCTCAACGCATACTCGCTGACCTCTGCGGCCGATGCGCCCGCGGCAGATCCGCGGGAATGGACGCTGGAAGGTTCCACGGACGGCCGGACCTGGGCCGTGTTGGACACCCAGTCGCCCGGAGCTCCGTTTGCCTCCCGCGGCCTGGAGAAGACGTTCACGATCGCCGGCGGCAGGAGCTTCAACTCGTACCGGCTCACGCTGCGCGGCGAGGCCGGGGTGGACCGGCTCCAGCTTGCCGGGGTCTCGCTTTCGGGGCCGTCGTTCAATTCGCGCAAGTCCTCCGCCGTGGCCGAGTACAAGCGTGCCCTTGACCCAAGTGTCGGAATCCACGTGACCCAGTTCGGCACCACGGGCGACCGCGTGCAGCGCGAGGCATTCGCCAGCCGGGACTCCGACGTCATCGTGCTGCGTTACGAGACGGACCGGGCGCAGGGGCTCAACGCGGGCATTGCGCTGACGTCCGCCCAGACCGGGGCACCGACCTCCGCCGTCGCCGATGCCCGCTCGCTGTCCTTCTCCGGCGAGATGGCCAACAAGCTCAAGTTCGCGGCAACGCTTGCTATCACCGAAACCGACGGAACCGTCAGTGCCGCAGGCGATTCGCTGAAGATCGGAGGGGCACGGAGCATGACGGTGGTCCTGGATGCACGCACCAACTACAAGCTCGACGCCAAGGCCGGCTGGCGCGGCGCCGACGCGGCCGCCACCGTGGCCCGCAACATCGCGAAGGTGTCCACCCTCCGCTACGAGGACATGCGCGCGGCGCACCAGACGGACATCGAAAGCATCATGGGAAGGGTCAGCGTCGACTGGGGGACATCGAAGTCCGCGGTGTCGGGCATTGCCACGAACCTCCGCCTCGGCGCCTACTCCGCGGGCACGGACGACCCGAGCCTGGAACAGACGATGTTCGCCTTCGGCCGCTACCTGCTGCTGAGTTCGTCGCGACCCGGCGGCCTGCCTGCCAACCTGCAGGGCCTGTGGAACGACAGCAACTCCCCGGCGTGGGCCTCGGATTACCACACCAACATCAACGTGCAGATGAACTACTGGGGAGCCGAGACCGCCAACCTCAGCGAAAGCCACGAGCCCCTCATCGAGTTCATCCGGCAGGTTGCCGTGCCAAGCCGCGTCGCGACCCGCAACGCGTTCGGCAAGGACACCCGCGGCTGGACCGCGCGCACCAGCCAGAGCATCTTCGGCGGCAACTCCTGGGAGTGGAACACCGTGGCCAGCGCCTGGTACGGGCAGCACATCTACGAGCACTGGGCCTTCAGCCAAGACAAGGCCTACCTGCGCGACACCGCGCTGCCGATGCTCAAGGAAATCTGCGAGTTCTGGGAGGACCGGCTCGTCGAGGACGAGAACGGCAAGCTGGTGGCCCCGGACGGCTGGTCGCCCGAGCACGGCCCGCGCGAGGACGGCGTCATGTACGACCAGCAGATCATCTGGGACCTGTTCCAGAACTACCTGGACTGCGAAGCCGCCCTGGAGTTCGACCCGGTGTTCCGCGACAAGGTCGCCGGCATGCAGGAGCGGCTTGCGCCCAACAAGATCGGCAGCTGGGGCCAGCTGCAGGAATGGCAGACGGACAGGGACAACCCCAAGGACATCCACCGGCACACCTCGCACCTCTTCGCGGTGTACCCGGGGCGCCAGATCACCCTGGAGGACACCCCGGAACTGGCCGCGGCCGCACTGGTGTCGCTGAAGGCCCGCTGCGGCGAGGTCGCGGGCGTGCCCTTCACCGAGGCCACGGTCTCGGGCGACAGCCGCAGGTCATGGACTTGGCCGTGGCGCGTGGCGATGTTTGCCCGGCTGGGGGAGGCCGACCACGCCAGGCTGATGCTGCGCGGCCTGCTGCGCTTCAACACCCTGTCGAACCTGTTCTGCAACCACCCGCCGTTCCAGATGGACGGAAACTTCGGCATCACCGGGGCCGTGGCGGAGATGCTCATCCAGAGCCACGGCGAGAAGATCCACGTGCTGCCGGCCCTGCCCTCGGCCTGGCCCGACGGTTCCTTCACTGGCCTGCGGGCACGCGGCGGCTACGAGGTCAACGCAACGTGGAAGGACGGCAAGGTCACCGAGGTCTCGGTGATCGGCGACCGGGCCCCGAACCAGGGCAACATCACGATGCTGATCAACGGAAAGGACTGCAAGGTCAAACCGAGCATGCGCGGCCACAAGCCCAAGCCGTTCCGCCCGTAATTCCAGTGACCGAAGCCCGGCGCTCCTCCGTCATTTCGGCGGGGGAGCGCCGGGCTTCCCACGTGGGGTTTCGGAATACGCCCCGCGTCGGAACGCCCGCATAAGACGTCTGTTAACTTGGGACCAACCCGGCCGCCCAGCCGGACAGTGTACCGTGAGCCCTAGGGGAACCGCGGGTTCCCAACATAAAAAGGGCGTATATCGTGGCCACTGCTAATGAACTTTCATTGGGTCTTATCGCAACTTCGCACAAGGTGGATGAACAGCGCTTGCCGATCCACCCGGCACATTTTGAACGAATCGATGAGCATCTCCGCAGCCGAATCATGATTGAATCCGGCTACGGGAAGTCCTTCGGATTCGACGACGAGCAGCTGGTGCCGTTTGTCGGGAAGATCGGCTCGCGCAGCGAGGTCTTCGCTCAATCGGACATCCTCTTGCTGCCGAAGCCGCAGGTGGCGGATCTGGAGGAAATGCGCGACGGGCAAACCCTCTGGGGCTGGCCGCACTGCGTCCAGGACAGGGCGATCACGCAGCTGGCCATCGACAAGAAACTCACGCTGATCGCCTTCGAGGCGATGAACCACTGGGGCACCGACGGCAGTTTCGGGCTGCACGTCTTCCACAAGAACAACGAGCTTGCCGGCTACGCATCGGTCATCCACGCGCTCCAACTCTGTGGCTCCACCGGAGACTACGGCCGGAAGCTCACCGCGGTCGTCATCGGCTTCGGCGCCACGGCCCGTGGCGCTGTGACGGCGTTGCGCGCCCACGGCATACATGACATACGGGTCCTGACCAACCGCTCCGTCGCCGCAGTTGCCTCACCCATCCACTCGGTGCAGATGGTGCAGTTCGAACACGACGGGGGCCCGCACCTCAGCGAGGTCATCACGGACGAAGGACGGGTGCCGCTGGCTCCGTTCCTTGCCGAAAGCGACGTGGTGGTGAACTGCACGCTCCAGGACCCCAACGCCCCGCTCATGTACCTGCGCACCGGGGAGCTGGCTGCTTTCTCCCCGGGCAGCATCATTGTCGACGTCTCCTGCGACGAGGGCATGGGTTTCGAATGGGCCAAGCCGACGAGGTTTGCCGACCCCATGTTCACCGTGGGAAAGAACATCAACTACTACGCGGTCGACCACAGCCCGTCCTACTTGTGGAACTCGGCAAGCTGGGAAATCAGCGAAGCATTGTTGCCGTTCGTCGAAGACGTGCTGGGCGGCCCCGGCGCATGGCAGGCAAACAACACGGTGGCCAAGGCTATCGAGATCTTCGACGGCGTCATCCAGAACCCCGCGATCCTCGAGTTCCAGCACCGGGCAAAGGCCTACCCGCACCTTGGTGTTGCCGGCTAGCCGAATGAACATGTGGAAGCCGCCGCACGCTGGTGCATGCGGCGGCTTCCACAAATGACTCGGATGGCGGGATCAGGCGATGATCTCGGCACCCTTCCACAGGCGCTTGGTGGCCAGTGCGGCGCCGGCACCCAGCGCTTCGAGCTTGGCCATGGCGATCTGCGGGTGGACGCGGCCGCCCAGGCCGCAGTCGGTGGACGCGATCACGTTCTCGCGGCCGACCAGGTTCGCGAAGCGCTCGATGCGGTCGGCGACCAGCTCCGGGTGCTCGACCACGTTCGTGGCGTGCGAGACGACGCCGGGTATCAGGATCTTTCCCTCGGGCAGCGCGCGGTCCTCCCAGATGCGCCATTCGTGCTCGTGGCGCACGTTGCCGGCCTCGAAAGAGACCATGCCGGCGTTGATGCGCAGCACCGGGTCGAGGATGTCGGCGAATGGGATGTCCGTGGTGTGCGGGCCGTGCCAGGAACCCCAGCACACGTGCAGCCGGATCCGCTCGGCCGGGAGCCCGCGCAGCGCGTGGTTGGTTGCCTCCACGCGCAGCTCGAGGAACTTCAGGTAGTCCTCGAGGCTCGGCTCCGGGTTGACCTGGTCCCAGGACTCGGCCAACGACGGGTCGTCGATCTGCAGGACCAGCCCGGCATCGAGGATCGCCTTGTACTCCTCGCGCATGGCATCCGCGGCGGCAAAGAGGTATTCCTCGTCGCTGGTGTAGAAGTCGTTGGCCAACCGCGCGCAGGAAGCGGGGGAAAGCGCCGCGAGGAAGCCCTCCTCGGTGCCCGTCGCCGCCATGGCGGTTTTCAGGTTCTTGATGTCCGATGCCACCAGGTCGTGCCCGGTGTAGGTCAGCGGTGCGACGACCTTTGGCTGCGTGGTGGCCTTGCGGTGGGCCAGGATGCCGGAGGTCGGATCCGCGTACGCCTCGGCGAAGGCCTCTCGATCGCGGCGGTCCGGGAACGAGGTGAGCACAACGTTGCCGGGGGTGGAGCGCTTGACCGCGGTCTCGGCCCAGCGGTCGACGGTGGTTTCCTCCAGCCCGCCGAGGCGGGCGAAGGAATAGTTCCACCAGGCGCCGAAATCGACGGCGGAGGACATGGTGTGCCCGAATTCGCCGTCGTTGGGGATGTCGATGCCCAGCTTGCGCTGCTTGGCGACGATGCCGGTGACCGATGCCTCGAGGAGTTCGTGGAATTCGGGGGTGATTCCGCCGCGTTGCTTGGCCTCGTTGGCGGCCAGCAGCTCATCGGTTCGCGGCAACGAGCCGGCGTGGGTGGTACGGATATGGCTGTTGTTGGAGGACATGGGTGATTGCCTACTTTCCATCGAACCTGGCAGTAGCACCGTTACCGTTTCAGAAGCCTCGTCGGCGGGTTAGGTTGCTGCGGCTTCATCGATCCAGGTCTCTCGGCCGCTCCGGATGGTTACGTATCAATACCTATCACGGAACTGTTTTCTGCCGTCCTTCGGCGCATTAGTGTGACGTGGGCCAAGCCTTGATCCACGGACGTGCCTTCGGCCCCGTGCCCGAACCTCGCCGGAAGCTAGTTGCCGGGGCGGGGGAGGAACCGGTATCGATGCTCTTGCCCGCCTTCTGCCAGGCGGTGACGGACACGGTTCCCCCGTCGATGATGTCCAGGTCGACCGTCGCCTTCTGGCGCAGGGTTCCCGCGTACGGGGCCAACAACATGCTGCCCACGCGGGTATCGCCCGCAGCCGCCATCGCATTCCATCCCATGAAAGCTTCTGCGCTCTCCCCTGGGGCGAGCATGACCCGGGTGATGCCCGGGTCGTCGGTCATGAACGAGCCGCCGTGGACCACCAGGACATCGATCACCCACCCGTCGACGTTGTCGAAAGAGACATCGGGGTAGGACTCCAGCACGCAGGGTTTTGACCCGTTGTTGGTCAAGCTGAATCCCATGCCGCGGTGGCCGGTCGCGGCATCGGGTTCCGATAGGGAAATGGTGGCGTCCTTGCCGTCGCACCAGTTTTTTCCAGCGGGCTGCGTGGCATATGACACGCTTGGCGAACCAATGGGATCAGGTTCCGGGGAAGCAGGCGGGGCGACTGTCGGCGGTTCGACGGCGCCCTGGGCCGTGGTTTCCCGTTGGGCCTGTGGGATGGCGATAACCAAGGCGCCGGCCGCGAGCACGGCCGGAACTGCGACAAGAAGTCTCGGCACGCTGAACGAGGTACGTTGCCGGCTACCGGGTTGCCGTTGTTTGGCGATGAAGGCACCGGCCAACACCGGAACCCACCCCCAGAAGATTCCCCAGTATCCTGCCGACAACAGATCCGATTCCACGCCCTGGAAAAGCCACGCCAGACGTGGCGGCGGCCAAGTCGCAATGATTTCCCCTGCTGACGAAAGCACTGTCGTGGCGAAGGAGGCAATGACAACGCACATCCACGTCGCGAAGAACCTGAGTCGCCGTTGCGCGGGATTCAGGGCATCCAGCGGGCCGATGAACAACAAGGCGCCGGCCGTGAAGAGCATCAGCGTGAGCGTCGAAAGCACGGGAATGAATACGGGCCAGATGTCCGCTGTGCGCCACGTGGCAAGCGCTATCGTCTCCGGGAACAGCAGCTGCACGAAGGGCACCGGGAGGAACGTTGGGCGTGTAATCAGCCAGCCATTGAGCAAGCCGCTCAGTAGCCAGCCAAGCCCCGCGAATCCAGCGATCCACGCGCTGCCGGCAGTCAGGCCTTTGTAGTTGCTCATGCTGGAAAGCCTAACTGACCTGCAAATGTCCTTGGATTCGGGACCTTTTCGGGGTGATGGAATTGCTGGACCTGCATAATGGAGCCCACGGGGGTACATCCTGTCCCGCGCACCGATTCAGTTCGAGGAGTACATTTTGAGCACGCTCTTTTCGGAGAGTTTCCTTGACCGCCCCCGGCGTGAGCTCAGCCCCGGCGCCGTTTGGGTACCCGACTGGCTCACCCTGGCTGAACAACGCTGGCTTGTGGATAGGTTCCATGAGTGGGGGCGGGGGCCCGTGCCGCCACGCGCCGCCAAGATAGGGTCAGGTGAAATGTCGGTCCAGACGGTATGCCTGGGCTGGCATTGGCAGCCGTACGCCTATTCCCGTGAAGCAACCGACGTCAACGGCAACCGGGTGCTCGAGTTCCCCGATTGGATGGTCAGGCTGGGTCGCAAAGCGATCCTTGAAGCGACAAATGACCCCTTGGCCGCGGCGAACTACACGCCCGACACAGCCTTGGTGAACTACTACTCGGATGATTCCAAAATGGGAATGCACCAAGACCGGGACGAGCAGTCGACCCAGCCGGTGGTCTCGATCTCCATCGGGGACACCTGCCAATTCAGATTCGGCAACACCCTCAACCGAAACAAGCCATACGAAGACATCGCGTTGGCGTCAGGGGACCTGTTTGTCTTCGGAGGTCCGGCGCGACTGGCCTACCACGGAGTCACAAAGATCCTGCCAGGCACCGCGCCCGCGGAATGCGGCCTGGCTTCGGGCCGGATCAACATCACCATGCGGGTGACCGGGTTGGACGGTTGATCTCAGGAGTCCGGAAGGTTCACGGTGGCCCGCACGGCAAGGTGGTCGCTTTCCCCGGCGGGGACCACGGTGTTCGAGGTGACGTCGAGCCCCCGCTGAAGTACATGGTCCAAACGCATGAATCCAAAGGGCTCGCGTGGCCAGGTGAAGCCGAACAAGCCCGCATCCTGGTTTGGTTCATCCAGGGTTTCGGTGAGCGAGGAGAAGGACCTGTCGGCTGACGTTGCATTGAAATCTCCGACGGCGATGACCGAGTGACTCGTATCGGCACGCAAGGTTGCCGCCAGCTGGGCGAGCATTTCATCGCGGTTGCCGTGGTCGTTTGGGCGTGCCGAGGCGGCATGCACGGCATAGAGGCGGATGCTTCCCGCCTCGGTGTCGATCTGGGTCGTCAGGGCCCGTTTCCAGCCCAAGCCAAGATCCAGGGGCTGCGACTGCGAGAGTGGGTATTTGCTCCAGACGCCCACGGTGCCGACCACAAAGTGATGGGGGTAGTCGGCATTCAGCGCGGCGGTGACGTCCTGCCCGCTGCCCGCATCCAGTTCCTGAAGTGCGATGACATCGCTGCCGCCGCGGGCCAATTCGCGGGCCGACTCGGCAGCCGCCCCGGTGCCCGCCTTGATGTTCTGGCTGCTGACGGTCAAGGTATGCGCAGAGGCCGCCGGGGCTGTCCATGAGAGCGGAACAATGGCGGCACCGAAACCCGCGAGCCACACCAGCGCAGGGACCAATGCAAAGGCAACGGCGCCTCGGCTCTTGCTGATCAGCGCCGCCAGCAAGAGGACGGGCGCCGCCAAACCCAGCCACGGAGCGGCGTTATCCACCAGCAGGGCAAGGCCCATGAAGTCCGGTACTCGGGAATGGAACACCATGAGAAGCGTGCTGAGCAGCGCCCCGAGAAGCACGAGGGCCCGGAGTTGGCGTTGCCAGCGCAACAAGCGTCGGGGCTTGCGTTGCCGGGGCGGAGCGGAAGCGGTTTGAACAGACATCGCTATCAAGGGTCGCATATGGAACTGGTACATGCATGGGATAAATCTGTGAACCAGCAGGACGTGGGGATGGCGGACGCACCGAAAGCACCGGCCGCGCCGGGTAATCCACCCGGCCTTGTGATCCGCAGGAATTATTTTGGGCCGGAATCGGTCGGATGAAATCCCGTTCAGGAACCTATCGACTGGCACTGTGCAAAGTGCCATTCTGAGGTGAGGGATACTCGCCGCCACCACGACTTTCGACACAACGATCGATCCGACCGGTGGCCTCATGTTGTAGGAGATGGCAGCTATGTCCGGTGTTGACGACGGGAATTCCCCGGATCACAACAGTGCAGGAACCGTGGTGATCGGCGGGGGACTGGCCGCGGCGCACTGCGCTCACGAACTCCGCAAGGGAGGCTACGGCAAACCCATCACCATCATCGCCGACGAGGACGCCGTCCCCTACGAACGGCCGCCGCTATCGAAGGAATTCCTGCAGGGGAACAAAACCGCGGACGAGTTCCGGCCCTTCCCGGAGGAATGGTATGCCGAGGCCTCGGTCCAATTGCGTCTGGGCCTGACGGCAACGGCGATCGACACGGCCAACAAAGTGGTTGGCCTGTCCGATTCGACATCTATCGATTACGAGAACCTCGTTATTGCCACGGGATGCCGTTCCAGGCTGGGCGGCCGCGCTTCAAACATGACCGGGTGGGATCTTCCCGGCGTCCATACCTTGCGTTCCCTGGCCGACTCGCAGGCCCTCAAGGAGCAGCTCGTTGAGGGCAGGCGGTTGGTGATCATCGGTGCAGGGTGGATCGGCATGGAGGTGGCGGCTTCGGCCCGGGCCGCGGGCGTGCAAGTCACCGTGCTGACGCCGGACGAGGTTCCGCTGGCCGTCGCCATGGGAACGGAATTCGGTTCCCATGTCGCTCGCCTGCACATCAAGAACGGGGTGCATTGCCGATTTGGAACGATGGTCAACGGGATCACCCTGGATCCGGAATCCGGGTTGAAGGTGATGACATCGACCGATGCAGTGGCGGCGGACCTTGTGCTCTTGGCCATCGGCGCAGTTCCAAACAACGAACTCGCGGCCGAGGCCGGTCTGGAAATCGGAACCGGCGTACTCGTCGATGCCCAGCTGCACAGCAGCGACCCGAGCATTTTGGCGATCGGCGATATCGCGGAGGCGTTCAACACGACTCTGGGCCGTTCACTGCGCGTTGAGCATTGGGACAACGCGATTCGCCAAGGCAAGCTTGCCGCAGCAACCATCCTGGGGCGTGAGGAAGCCTATGACTGGCTTCCATACTTCTTCACCGACCAGTTTGACTTGGGCATGGAATACGTCGGCGACCGAGCCGCCGACGATGACGTGGTGCTGCGTGGAGAAATGGACAGCGGGGAATTCATCATCTTTTGGTTGCGCAAGGGGCTGGTAACGGCTGCCATGAATGTGAATATCTGGGACGTAAATGACCATTTGAGAAGCCTCGTAGGCAAAAGCATCGCTGCGCACAGGCTTGCCGATACCTCGGTGGATTTGCTCTCGTTGTAGCGCCTTTGAAAGGAACCGACGGTACCTCTATTGTTTCGGTATGCCGGAATTCGCGCGATCGATATGCCTGGCGTCTTGACCGTATCGGAACGCCAAATCGCGCTTTGGCTTGGGAATCGGTGCACCCGAGCCAAAGTCGCCTCCCAAATCCCATTGTTTGTTAGTGAGCTATGCCATACTGTTTTTAGCCGGCCGGGGAGCCGGTTCCAATGGGGCCGTTCAATACTGAACAAGTGGACTGAAAGAGGACTCGATTCATCAGAGACGTGCGCAGGCCGTGATCTGCAACGGTACTTGGGGTATCGGTTGCAAGACGGTGGCGGGAACGGGCAAGCCTGCTGTTTGGGGCGGGGTCGCTCCGACCGAGCCGGCCGTAGCCACAGTGAGAGTACCGGCGCCACTCACCACCGGCGTTCCGACCATTGGATCGGCGCGCCGCCACATACTGAGCTAATCGCTCACTCGCGGGTTTGTGAATCATCCCCAGTTCATGAACCCAAACACCGGGTGTTCATTGCGTTCCCCAAGGCGCGACCGCCCGACATGGAGCCGTCACCGATCCTGCTACCCACAGGGTTGGACGGCTCGACATCGAGAGGTGGGTTTCGTTTCGATTAGACGAAACCCACCTCTCGGTTATTTTGGCGTGGTGGGGACGATCACGTTCGGTGCCCCGGGCAGGATTCATGCCCGTAGGCTGTTACAAGTGTCGACGAAACTGATCTGACACCGAGCACTCCCAGCTGAACCTTGAAAAGGCACCCGTGAATTCTGACGCCACAGTAATTGTCAAAAACCCAGCCATCCAATCCACGCAGTTGTCCGGCAAGGCCTTGTTCTTGGCCGTCGTGGCACTGGCCATGGGAGGCTTTGGCATTGGGACCACGGAGTTCACGATCATGGGGTTGATGCAAGAAGGTGCTGCGGACCTTGGGGTTTCCAACCCCCAGATGGGTTTGTTGATCTCGGCCTATGCGCTGGGAGTGGTTGTTGGTGCACCGGTTCTCACCGCGCTCGGGGCCAAGGTCGCGCGCAAGACAATGGTCTTGTGGCTGATGGCCTTCTTCACGATTGCCAACCTCAGCTCGCTTTTGGCTCCCAACTACGAATCGATGCTTGTTTCGCGTTTCTTGGCGGGACTTCCTCACGGAGCATACTTCGGAATCGCGGCCATTCTTGCAGGAACGCTGGTGCCCGCTTCGATGCGCGGACGTGCCATCGCCTGGGTCATGATGGGCCTCGCGGTTGCCAACGTCTTGGGCGTGCCGTTCGTGACATTCCTCGGTCAGAGCTATGGCTGGCGCTGGATGTTCGGCATCGTCGGCATCGTCGGGGCCTTGACCTGGATTTCCATTCGGACGTTCGTCCCCTACTCGCCGGCCCACGAAGGCGCCAGCATCCGCAGAGAACTCACGGCGCTGCGTAGCGGGCAGGTGTGGATGGCAATGCTGACCGGAATCGTCGGCTTCGGCGGCTTCTTTGCCGTGTACTCCTACATCAGCCCGATTCTTACCGGTGTCACGGGCTTGGACATCAAGACAATACCCGTCGTGCTCGGCATCTATGGTGTCGGCATGGTGGCCGGGTCCCTGATTGGCGGACGGCTCGCGGACTGGTCGGTACACGGATCGATATATGTTTCAATGGCGGCCATGGTGGTTTTCATGGTGCTCTTCGGGCTGTTGTCCAGCTACGTGGTTCCAACGTTGATCATCATGTTCATTCTTGGAGCCACCGGATCCGTGCTGGTTCCGGGGCTCCAAGCGCTCCTGATGGATTCGGCGCCGCATGCCCAATCATTGGCGGCGTCATTGAACCACTCGGCCCTGAATGTGGCCAATGCCTTGGGTGCGGCGCTAGGCGCCGCTGTCATTGCTGCCGAGTTCGGTTACCGGGCTCCGGCCTTCCTGGGCGCGGGGCTCGCGGTGCTCGGGCTGCTGCTGGCATTGGTGACGGGTTGGCGAGCGAACAGGATCGAAGCCCAAGCCGCCATGCGGTAGCGGTTCAGCCTATTCTTCGGTATTCGGCCGGGCATACGCTCCTTCCACGAAGGTGCGCACCTGCTGCAGGAAGATCTCCATCGTTCCTGCGACATCGATGTTTCGATCCACAAGCCACTGCTGCTGCAAGCCATCTGCCATTGCCAACGACGCACGAGTCATCGTGCGGAAGAATGCGAGTTCTTCCTCAGTCGGGTTCGGCTTGTCTTCGTAGTACGAATCTTCGGCGAGCTTCATCAGCCGGTCGTACCGTTCTTTGAAGTAGGCTGCCGCGGGATGCGCGGGGTCCGAGGCCGCCGCGACCATCGTCACGTAGAGGGCGACGAGGCCCGGTTCCTGAGTGTTCCTGTTAAGTACGGTGGTGAAGTTTCCCTGCTGCACAACGTCATTGCCGACGATTTCGTCACGCAGATCCTTCTTGCGCAGGATCTGGACCAGTAGGTCTTCCTTGGACTCGAAGTAGTGCATGACGCCCGCGAGGGAGAGATTGCAAAGGTGCGCGACTTTGCGAAGCGACGTTCCCCGGTAACCTTCTTTGGCGAAGACTTCCAGGGCAACGTCGAGTATTTCGGCTCGTTTAACGATGCCTTTTGCGTATGAACCACGTGTTGCCATGTTGATAGAGTAGCGAGAATTTTCGCCGTCGCTTACTAACCGGACATTCAAAGGTTTTGGTACTTGTCGGTAACTTTTTCATACTTGTCAGTAGGTTTAAGATCGTCCGGAGGATTCGTGGCGAGAACACTGTCGGCATCGAAAAATTGCGTACATTCCAGCGGAAGTGGCGCGGTTGAGCCACAAACAACCCACTTCAACGGGAAATTGGGGCCCGATCCTGATTCGTTGTGGCGTTTGAGTATTTTGCCGGCGTCACAGATTCGTCATGTGGCCGGGAAAGTGTTGTAGCCAGACCTCAGGTGAGCGGTGATGTCAAGACTCCGGACATGATCAGTGGTATATCGCGTTTCCATGCGAGGCGCGCCGGATTGGAGTGGCCGTTGTACATGGACGCGACCATTGTGGTTGCCGCGTCGAAGTTGGCTGCACCGTGAGTTTTGCCCACCGGATCGGTTCGCTGAAGCGGTGGCGGAAGGCCACTTGATGAGCCTGGAATCGACACTGTCAAACCGGGGTGGCGGACGTCACAATTCAATTGTTGGGGTCGGAAATTTCCCGAAATTAAAGGGAACTAGGCGGCTGTCGATTGGTTCGATCGCCCGCGCGGAAGCTGTTTGTGATTCTCGATTGGCGCTCCGGGGTGATCGTGCTGTAGATTATTATCTCGGTTCGGCAGTCCTCCGGGAAAGCCAAATACCAACCCGATTCGGGGGTATGGCGCAGTTGGTAGCGCGTCTGCATGGCATGCAGAAGGTCAGGGGTTCGAATCCCCTTACCTCCACGAATTGAATGAGGCTCCGCAATGCGGAGCCTCATTTGTTTAAGCGGGATGCGCTGCCGCTCGGGTGCCCGGTATTAGTGCGGATCGGAAACGCAGAAGACATTTCCGTGCGGATCCCGAAGTACGTCCCAGGCGAAACCTTCCAGCCGCTGCTGGTCAACCAGAGTCGCCCCGCCGGCGATGAGCTTTGCAACAACCGGTTCGCGCCCGCCCGCGCTTGAGGTCGCCGCCAGATCCAGGTGGATGCGGTTTTTGCCCGCGGTTGGTTCTTCAACAAGCTGGAAGGCCAGGCGAACAGGCAACATGGGTGTCTCGACGATGCAGAAGTATCCGTCGTTGTCCTCGACTACCTTCCCGTCCAGCTGATCCGCCCACCATTTGGAGAGCCCCAGCGCATCTCTTGTATCAAAAGTGATCATTCCCAACGTGAGCATGTCGAAGTTCCTTCTTGGCAGGGTGAATGCACCACGAAGGTGCCGTTGACCTCGACGCTATTGCCCTGGACCGTACGTGGTCAAGGAAAAACCGTTCACCCGGCCGGCCGGCCGGCTATGCGTGGGAAATGCTGTCAAGCAGGGGATGGCCGAGGGGCAGTTTGCCCAGCCGCTCCGAGCCGTCCAAGGGGTCGCCCAAGGCTGGAAGCAGGCGGGCATTCGGCCATTGCGCGGCAAAACGCCTGCCGAGTGCTTGGGCCAGGACCTGACTGCGCACCACCCCTCCGGTCCAGCAGACAACGGGGGCACACTCAATCGTGAACCCGGCCTGCCGAAGGGCCGCATCCATTGAGGCGTAGAGTTCGTTTGCCGCATGCATCGCCACGTCCGCTGCAACCGCATCCCCGGCTTCGGCTGCATCCAGAACCACCCTCGCGAAGGATGCAACGGACCGAACTCTGTCGGGATCCGACTGGATGCGAAGATAGGCGCCGGCCGGTTCCCCGAACAAGGCGATCAGGTCATCGAGCAATACTGTGGATTCCCCTCGGCCGTCGTAGGCCCGCATTGCCACTTCCAGGCCGGCCCGTCCTATCCAGAATCCGCTGCCGCAGTCACCCATCAAATAACCCCAACCATCAACCCTGTGCACGCCCCCGCTACCCACGCCAAGCGTGACCACGCCGGTGCCAACTGCGGTGGTCACGCCCAGCTCCGTGCCGGCCGAGCCCAGGTAACCGGAGATTGAATCATGGGCAACCCGCACCGCGGCCGAAGCCAGCGCGGGTACAAGGCTCTTGAGCCTCCTCGCCAGTTCCGGGTCGAAATCGACGCCGGAGGTGCCCACGTTGACGGCGTCAAGGACCAGGCCCGGCTCGGCGGAAATATCGCCAATCGCGGCCGCCAGCTGGGTGATGACATCGCTGTCGGTGCGCACCCCCGGCCGGGAACAATCACGCGAAGTGCCGTCCGCATCCCGCAAGCGCACGCGCATCCCGCTTTGGCCGGCGTCGATGGACAGGGTGGTCATCATGCTCCGGTGTTCCGCTTGAATCGGAGTGTCCGTACTTCGAAGGGCTTCAGGTCCAATGAAACGGTTGTGCCCTCCCCGCGTGGTGCGTCCTGAAGCACGTCCTCGATCAGGCTCGCGGTTGTCCACCCGTTGGCCTGCGTGTTGAGGCTCAATGCCCCGGAGGCGCGGCGGCCGAGGGACTCATGGAGTCGAACGATGACGTCCCCGGAGCGGTCGGCTGCGAGTTTCACCGAGGAAAGCAGCAAACCCTCCCCGTCGATCGAGACGAGGGGATCGAATCCGCCGCCGCCCGAAACCAGACGGCCCGGTGCGTTCAGGGAAACACCAGCGGCTATTGTCTGCCCGATGTCGGCCCCGACCACCATGCCGTAGCGGTGTTCGTGGAGGCCCTGGTCTGCCTCGGGGTCCGGGAAGCGCGGGGCGCGAAGCAGCGAAAGCCTGGCGGTGGTTGTCACGTTGGCCTGCTCGTCGACCTGGCGGGTCACGTCGTAGCCGTAGCTCGAGTCGTTGACCAGTCCGACGCCGAAGCCCGGTTCCTCGACCTGGATGAAGCGGTGCATCGAGGTTTCGAACTTTGCCGCTTCCCAACTGGTGTTGGTGTGGGTGACCCGCTTGAAGTGCCCGAACTGGGTCTCGGCAATCGTGTGCTCGGCCCGGATGTCCAGCGAGAACGCCACCTTGAGGAATTTCTCGGTTTCATGCCAATCGGTGACCTGACGGAATGACAGGGTACGGGATCCCGGTTCCAGCACGATGGTTTGGCGCACCGTCGAATCCGCGGAGATCGGGCGAACGATTTCCAGCACGGCGCTTCCGTCGGGGTTTTCCGTGGCGTCCATCGAGGTGATTTCGCGCAGGTCGGTGACCCGGTTCCTGTAGAACTTGTCCACGTCCCAGGCGTCCCACTGGTTGGGGAAGTCCTGGTGCAGCTGCAGCAGGTTCGCCACCTGGCCCTGCGCGATCGCCTCGCGTCCGGTGGCCAGGTCGACCGCCGAGGTGATGAGTCCCTCCGGGGAGAAACGGATGTCAACGAGCTCGTTGAGCAGCCTGACGCCCGAGCCGTCCGAGGTCACCTGGACGGCGGGCAGCCGGTTGGGCTTCGCCTCGCGGCCGCCGCCGGCCGCAACGGTTCCCGCGATGCCGGCCGGGTTCACCGAAATTTGTTTGTCGCCCTCTCCGGCAAGCGCGCCCAGTGCCCGCTCAATGACCAGCTGTGTTGCGGCGATGATGCGTTCGTACTCGGCGACCGCCTCGCGGTGGACCCACGCGATGGAGGTGCCGGGCAGGATGTCGTGGAACTGGTGCAGCAACACCGACTCCCAGAGTGCATCGAGTTCGTCGTAGGGGTACTCGAAGTCCCCGTACTGCGCCGCGGTGGTGCACCACAGTTCGGCTTCCACCAAGAGGTGCTCGGTGCGGCGGTTGCCGGCCTTCATCTTGTGCTGCGAGGTGAGCGTCGCACGGTGCAATTCCAGGTACAGTTCGCCGACCCAGACCGGCGGCTGCACGGACTCTTCCTTGGCACGCTCGAAGAAGGTGTTGGGGTGTTCCCAGCGGACCGTGGGGCTGCCCTCGAGGTCTGCCATGCGGGAGGCCCTGCCGGTCATCTCGCGGGTGGTTCCGCCGCCGCCGTCGCCCCAGCCCACGGGGGCGATCGAGCCCGAGGTGGCGCGGGCGTCGCGGAACTGGTGTTCGGCCAGCGCGACCTCGGCGCCCGAGAGCTGCGAGTTGTAGGTGTCCATGGGCGGGAAGTGGGTGAAGATCCGCGACCCGTCGATTCCCTCCCAGGCAAAGCTGTGGTGCGGGAACTTGTTGACCTGGTTCCAGGAAATCTTCTGGGTAAAGAACCACTCGAATCCAGCGCGGCGGGTGAGCTGCGGCAGCGCGGGGGAGTAGCCGAAGCTGTCCGGCAGCCAGACGCCGTCGCAGCTGATGCCGAATTCCTTCCTGAAGAAGTTCTGCCCGTACAGGAATTGCCGGACCAGGGATTCTCCCGAGGGCATGACGGTGTCCGATTCGACCCACATGCCGCCGAGCGGCACGAAGCGGCCCTTGGCTACAGCAGTCTTGATCCTGGCGAAGATCTCCGGGTACTGAACCTTCAGCCACTTGTATTGCTGGGCGCTGGACATGCCGTAGATGAAGTCGGGGTCCTCCTCGATGAGCTCGAGCATTGAGGAGCAGGTGCGGGCCACCTTGCGCATGGTTTCGCGCACCGGCCACAGCCACGCCGAATCGATGTGGGCGTGGCCGACCGCCGAAAGCGCGTGGGAGCTTGCGGCCGCCGGGGTGCAGAGGGCCGGCGCGAGCTTTGCACGGGCCGCGGCGGCGGTCCCCGCGATGTCCTGCAGGTCCAGTTCGTCCAGGGAATCATCCATGGCCTGGTGGATTTGTGCCCGGCGGGTTCCGGCCGGCAGCTCCGCCTGCAGTTCCAGAAGCACGTCAAGGTCCAGCGCGAGCTCGAATACCTCGTGTTCAAGGACGGCAAGATCGAATCGCCGGGTTCGGTACAGCGGTTCCCTTGAAGACGTGCGGATGTCGCCTTCCTGAGTGGGGAGGAACGGGTGGTCCTCGAGCAGCACCGGGTTGGAAGCGGCTTCAACGAACAGCAGCACCTCTTCGCCGCCGGCTGCCGAATCGGTGACCGGCACCCATTGATTGCGCGGGTTCACAGACTTGATGGTCGATCCATCCGGCCTGTAAACGAGGCCCTCGCATTGGAAGCCTGTTTTGGAGACATCGAAACCGAGATCCACCAGGAGCTCGACGCGCTTGCCGCTCCATTCGACGGGCACCGTGGCGCGAACCTGGAACCACGTCGTTCCCCAGGCCGCTCCCCAGGCGCTTCCCACACGGTAGGGCTCATAGTCCAGCTCCAGGCCCTCGCGCGCAGGGACGGGCTCGGAAGGCAATTCATGAAATGACACGGTCGCCGGCCGGGGGCTTGAGTGGATGGCCGGGCGGATTCGTTCCTCAAGCACGCGCCTGGCGCGGCCGATTGTGAGGGACGTTTGATCATGCATGGAAAGCCTCTCAGCCCTAAACGGATATGTCACCTCATTGTTACAGCAAAATCGAGTCAATGGAGATTTTCTTTGCCACGGGCATGCCGCCTGTCACGGCACCCTCCTGACTAGGGGATCATTTGAACATGAGTGTGAAACCGCTGGCCTTTATCCCCGAACACGGCGTTCTTGTTCCGGAAAGACTGCTGGCCCTCGCCCAGGGTGACTCCATCCGGCCTGTCTGGGTCAACGGGGTGGGTGGCGTGACGTTCAGGATGGGTGAAGGCACCGGGCGGGAACGATATGTGAAGTACGCCGCCGCGGGAACGCCGGAGAGCGACTTTGCCAGGGAAGCCGCGAGGATGGAATGGGCCGGGCGTTTCAGCCCGGTGCCGGAGGTGTTGGAACAGGGGGCCGATGAGCAGGGAAGCTGGCTGGCGACCCGGGCGATGGCTGGGGCCTCTGCGGTGGATCCGGTGTGGGTCGCCCGCCCCGAACAGGCCGCCCGCGCCATAGGTGCCGGCCTGCGGGCCCTGCACGATGCGCTTCCGGTGGAAGGCTGCCGCTTTTCCTGGTCGGTGGTGGACCGTCTGGAGGGGTTCGAGGCGCGCATCGCTTCGGGTGGATCCCCGGCGGACTGGGGGAATGGCTATTCGCGGTTCACCGTGGAACAGGCACGCAAAATGCTTTGCACACCGCCGCCGATAGACAAACTGGTGGTGTGCCATGGGGACGCGTGTGCTCCGAACACCCTGTTGGACCGGGACGGGAATTTTGCCGGGCACGTGGACCTGGGGGCAATCGGGGTTGCCGACCGCTGGGCGGACCTTGCCGTCGCTGCCTGGAGCACCGAATGGAACTACGGTCTCGGCTACGAACGCCTGGTCTACGAGGCGTACGGCATCCAGCCCGATGCGGAACGCATCGCCTACTACCGCATGCTCTGGGACCTGACGTAGCAACGAGGGGGCCAGGGATCCCATTGTCCCGTCAGCCAGGGGCCAATGCACCCCAACGCTAAGTGGTACATCCTCGAAAAAGTGCGTCCCGGTCTGACAAGGATCATGGGCCCCTGTCTGTCCGATGCTCCAATCAAATATTGGGTGGTTACGTGGACGAACCAGCGACCTGGTTATCGAAACAGGACTGGGAATAGTGCCACTGCGCCAAGCCATACCTCAGATATTCGAACGGGAACCACAAGTGGTCATCACCCATGGGTATTTGGACCATGCGGGCGGAGCATATGTTTGGGGACGTTGCCATCCCTCACTCTGAATCCGAGGCTCTGACCTCGCCGCAACCCGTTTCTTTGGACACGGCGACAATATACGGGTTGTTGGGAATCGAAGTCCCCCGAATGAAGCGACCTCAATGCGACGCCGTATGCCTTACCCCGGTTAAGACACCACGCAGCATCAGATCAACCCTGTCACGCCGACGAGACTGCTAAAGGACGGGGGCACGATCGACTCGATTGACTACACGCTCGAAGTGACTGGTACACCGGGACATTCCCCTGGAAGCAATTGCCTTTACGATAGACAAAGGCGGTGGTCGTTTACGGGAGACACCATGCATGAGGGCCGGCTCCTGGACACGATCAACGGCGCCAACCCCGCCGACTACCGACTCACCATGGACAGATTGCTGCGCCAAGACGTAACTGATGCCTTTGCTGGACACGGGCCCGTGCTGAATGCGGAACAGTTGCGCGCGATCGCTGATGAATACCTGGAACGAGTCTAATTCCGAGTCGGCGCAAGAGGGCAGAAAACAGCTCCGCACGGCCCCGGTCGGCAGCAGAAAAGTTAGGAATGACATGACAGCGGCATATGGTCCCATGGGCGAAGAATTTGGGCGAGAACTGAGGGAAGCCGTACGGTTCGACCAGGTCAGTGTGGCCCCTGCGGAATTATCACGCTATGCAATCGACCAAGGCCCAGTGACTGACTACCAAGAGCCGGTGGCTGTCGTCTTCGCCGAATCAGTGGAGGACGTACAGGCAGTGGTCCGCCTCGCTGCCCGGTACAGAGTGCCGATCGTTCCCCGCGGAGCCGGAACAGGCGTATCCGGCGGGGCACACGCCACACTCGGCTGCATCGTCCTAAGCCTTGACCGAATGAACAAGATCATCGAGCTCAACCCTGCCGATGAGATTGCCCGGGTGGAACCCGGTGTCATCAACGCCGCACTCAATGATGCCGCAGCCCAACACGGCCTGATGTTTGCCCCCGACCCCGCCAGCTACAAGATTTCCACCATCGGGGGCAACATTGCCACGAACGCCGGAGGGCTGCGATGCGCCAAATATGGAGTAACCCGTGACGCAGTGCTGGCCTTGGATGTGGTGCTGGCCGACGGCCGGCTCATCCACACCGGGCACAGGACCTTCAAAGGCGTAGCCGGGTACGACCTGACAAGCCTGTTCGTCGGCTCGGAAGGAACCTTGGGAATAGTAGTCGGGGCCACCGTAAGGCTGAAGTACCTGCCCACCGTCGTGCGCACGTTGGCCGTGTTCTTCCCCGATGTCCAGAGCGCAGCTGCGGGAGTCCTAGCCCTAGGCCGTGAACGTGTCCAACCCTGCATTCTGGAACTCCTGGACGGCCCGTCCCTTGAAGAGCTTGATTTCCGCAACGGCAGCAACCTAGCAAGCCGTGGGACGGCGTTGCTGTTGATTCAATTTGACGGCTTGGGAGCAGACGCCGAGGTGGCGATCGCCGAAACGGCATTGGGTAAGTTGGGCGGGCTCGTCATCCAAGAGGATCCCGCCGAGGCTGAGCAACTGGTTGAACTACGGAGGAACAACCGCGGCCTTGATGTCGACGCCGAGAACCGTGTGGGCGAAGACATTGCAGTGCCACGGTCACAGTTGGTTTACTACATCACCGCGCTTGAAGAGATGTCGAGAAGACATGGGGTCGGTCTGCGCGTGATTGCGCACGCCGGAGACGGAAATTTGCATCCCACCTTTTGGGTGCCGGGAATGGACTTGCAAGGCATTGCTGCACTGAACGCAGCCTTGGACGAATCAATCGCCAAGGCCTTGGAACTGGGCGGCACCATAACCGGAGAGCACGGCATTGGTCAGTACAAATTACGCTGGCTGGGGCTGGAGCAGGGAGAAGATGTTTCAGGCCTGCAACGCAGTGTCAAGAATCTCTTTGACCCGCACGGCATTTTCAACCCAGGGAAAGCCATTTTGTGCGGTCCGCCATTCACGAATCTTCAAACGACGCCATAGCAACGATCCGGGAGACCCGACCTGGCCCGGGTTTTTGTAAGGGTGGTGCTGCACCGGCGTGCAAACGAGTTGAAAGGGTGCGCGGGGGACTGGTTCTTCTTTGCATTCCATCCTGACGCGGGAGACGGGGATTCGGCTGAGTGCACACGAGATGTTGCGGGTTCAAGCGAACCTCCCGGCAAGGCGTTGGATCCGTGAACTGCGGGATCCGAGATTTCATTCTGTGAACGGGCCGCAAGACAACAAGATATCCGGCATCTCGAAAGCCTCCAGCTTTTTGAGACATGTTCCCTTGTCTCCGTCCATCATCGTCTGCGCTGAAGTGGCGGGGCGCTTGCTGCCTCGAGCGCTCTCGCGGACTTCAACGGGCCGGAGGATCCCGGGTTCGTTTGCCGGAGGGCGAGCCTGCACAACAGCGGGGCGATTGCATCAACCGCGAAGGTGGCAGGCCCATGAGGAACGCGCCGACGGACAGCGGCAGGACCAACACTCGACCGGCCAGGAAATCCCTGGCCGGTCGAGTGGTGGACATTTTTAGCCGATGGGGCGCATCACCGCTCGTGCCGGAAGCCGCGCCCGGCAGGCAACCGCGGTTAACCCGTCCATCTGTAACCGGTCGTGCCAATCATGCTGCGCAACCACGTGACCAGTGGATCGAGCCTCGTGAGCGTTGGCTGCGTTGCGTCTACAGCAAACACCGGAACCTCGCCGCGCATGTGCTTGGGCAAGAGGCGCAGGACCCGGTCGGTGTCCCCGATGCCGGTCAACAGCAATGCCGTCGGTTTGAAGCCAAATGATGCCTTGATCAGGGACAGCCCGTGCATTCGGGAAAAATGAAGGGGGCCGGCGAGCACCACGGCGTCAAAGTAGATTAGTTCGTGCGCCGAGGCGTGGGCGACGTCACGAAGTTCTCCACGCAACTCGTAGACCCGCAATTTGTCCGCAAGTTCCATGGCCAGCACCTTGGAATATGCATCGCGTTGGTAGTGGACAATGGCTACGTTATCCATCAGGATCCCCTCCCGCACCGAAGTGGTTGCGCTGCCGACGGAGCATCCCTTCGCGGCTTGAACCTATTCGCTTAAACGCTAGACGGGATGCCGGTGAATTGGCTGGGAGTACTGGAACGAGCCTGCTGCATTGCCTGAAGAGACATGTCCAGCACCAGCTGTGCGAGTCTTGGAATCGTTAGCCATGAGCAATGCAGGAAGGCGATTTCAACGATTGGCACACGAATCCCATCCGCCATTGTCTCAGGTCTGACTGGGGTAGAGACTGAAGGCGCATAATCCTCACGTTGCTCAACTCGCGAAGGGGGGAGGATCATGTTGAACAAAACCACGACCTACGGGCTTGTACGCGGAATCCTCGGGACGATTTTGGCGGCGGCACTCATGGCTACGGCCGTTCCCTTGAGCGCTTCGGCGTCCGAGACGGCATCAGCGGCCAATGTCCTTTCGTCGACCGAAGCGCTTGCACCACCACTTGGGGTAATTTTGGCAACGGTGCCCGCCAAGGTGCGCACCACGGCAAACGTCAACCTCCGAACCGGTTCCTCCACGAGCCACAAGATCCTGCTCACGATTCCGTCGGGAAAAGTGGTTCCGGTCTCCGCGCGATCTACCAATGGATGGTACAAAGTCGCCTATGCGGGCCGCACCGGCTGGGTCAGCAACAGCTATGTCACGACTAGCACCAAGACCCCGGTCGCACCGCGGGCGCCCCGCCTGAAGGGTCCCAACCGGACCTCGCGGGTGGTCCTGACATTTGACGATTGTCCCCGCACCCTGAGCGCGTTTACGAGCGCCGTCAACTACGCATCGGCAAACAATATCGGATTGGTGCTGGCACCCACCGGGAACTGCCTCACATCGTTCAAGTCGCGCTACGGGGTGGATATCGCCGCCCGGGCCCGCGCGAAGGGGCAATGGGTGATCAACCATTCCATCAGCCACCTGGACCTGCGCAAATTGAGTTGTGCGGCGGCAGCTGCGCAACTGGGCGGAAGCGGTGTGCACACGAACTTCGGCAGGCCTCCCTTTGGTGCCGTCGACGCCAGCGTGACCTGCGCGTATGCCAGGGTTGGCATGGCCATCTGGACTTGGTCGCGCGACACCTTGGATTGGAGCGTGAAATCCAAGGCCACAACCGTGGCCAGGGCATCTGCTGCCAAGCCCGGGGACACCGTCCTGATGCACATGCAGTGGTACGGATTCGAGCCGGATTCCCTCCACCAGATCAACAAGAACCTCAACAAGCGCGGCGTGAAACTGTGCAGGGCCTACCACGGCACGGACGGGACGGGCGCGGTTGCCTCGACCCCGGTCCGCCTGCCGAGTTCCCTGCCCTGCTGAACGGTCCCCGCCTGTTGCCAGCCGCTGGAGCAACTGGCCAGAGATGCAGGGTTTCGGGGGCCGGCGCCCTGCCGGCCCCCGAAACCTAAAGCTTCTGCGCTCCCGGCCCCGGCACCACCGCGAAAATTTCGGGGGTGGTGTAGCCGGCCTCGGCGAAGTCCTTCAGCACCCGTTCGGAAACGGCTTGTGCCTGCGAGGACTCCACCAGGGCGATGGCCGAACCGCCGAATCCGCCGCCCGTCATGCGGGCGCCCAATGCCCCGGCCGCCATGGCGGCGTCGACTGCAAGGTCCAGTTCCTCGCAGGAGATCCCGAAGTCGTCCCGCATCGAGGCGTGGCTTGCCAACAGCAAGTCGCCGATTGCGGCAGGGCCGCTGGCATCCAGCTGCTCGATCGTGTCGAGCACGCGTTGGTTCTCGGTGACGATGTGACGCACGCGGCGGTAGATGTCCGGGTGCAGGCGCTGCTTGGCTTCGGGCAGCCGTTCGGGGCCGACATCGCGCAACGCCGGAACTCCCAGTTCCCTGGCCCCGCGGGTGCATGCCTCGACCAGTTCCTTGTAGCCGCCGGAGTCGTGGGCGTGGCTCACGCGCGTGTCGATCACCAGGATCTGCAGGCCCTCGGCTTCAAGGGGCAGGTTCACCTGTCGGGATTCGCGGGTGCGGCAATCGAGGAACAACGCATGGTCAGCGGTGCTCAGCAGCGACGCGGATTGGTCGAGGGTGCCGGTGGGTGCGCCGACAAAGTTGTTCTCCGCGTTTTGGCACAGCAGCACCAGTTCCTCGCGGCCCAGGCCCAAGTGCAGCATTTCGTTCAGGGCCAGGGCCACCGAGCATTCGATGGCCGCGGACGACGAAAGCCCCGCGCCGATGGGAACCGTCGAATCAAGCAGGATGTCGGCTCCCGGCAGCGTGAAGCCCTTCTGTTCAAAGGCCCAGAACACGCCCGCGATATAGCGAGCCCATGGCGTGACGTCTTCGGCCACAAGCGTGCCCAGGTCCACCTCGATGACGTCCCCTCCCATGGTGGATGCCACGCGCAGGGTGCGCGGTTCGGCGGAATGGCGGATCTTGACGGCAATCCGGGCAACCCGGTCGATGGCGAACGGCAGCACGTAGCCGTCGTTGTAGTCGGTGTGCTCACCGATGAGGTTCACCCTGCCTGGTGCGGCGAAGCATCCGTCCGGGGCGTGGCCGAAGAGCGCGGCAAAGGATTCATTCATGGTGCTCATGGGGTCGACTTTCGTTTGGGTGCTCATGCGTCGCCGTTGGCGCGCGATGCCGCGTCCCGCAAGGACTTGGCGGAAGTTTCCGGGGTGACATCGCCGATGAAGGCGCCCATGGCTGCCTCCGAACCGGCCAGGTACTTCATCTTGTTTTCGGCCCGTCGGGGTGAGGTCAACTGCAAGTGTAGCCATGCCTCGTCCCGGTTCGGGTGTGTTCGCGGCGCCTGGAACCAACCGGCAATGTAGGGCGTCGGCGTGGGGTAAAGTGCGTCGACGCTGCACAGCAGCCGGTGGTACATTTCAGCCAGTTCGTCGCGCTCCTCCGTGGTGAGCTCGCCGAGCTCGGCGACCTGCCGGTTGGGCATCAGGTGCACCTCGATGGGCATGCGGGCGGCGTACGGGACAAAGGCCGTCCAGTGGGTGCCGCGCTCGACGATGCGCTTGCCGTCGGCGAGCTCGAATTCCAGGATGTCGGCCATGAGGTTGCGCCCGGTTCGTTCCCGGTGGGACACGGCCCGGGCCAGCTGGTTGGCGGTTCGCGGGGTGGTGTACGGGTAGGCGTAGATCTGACCGTGCGGGTGGTGCAGCGTGACGCCGATTTCGGCGCCGCGGTTTTCGAAGGCAAAGACCTGTTCCACGCCCTCGAGCGCGCCCAGCTCGGTGCTGCGGTGCGCCCAGGCATCAATGACCGTGCGAATCCGCTCAACGCCCAGCGAGGCAAGCGAATCGGTGTGCCCCGGTCCGAAGGCGACCACCTCGCAGCGCCCGTGGGACGGGGTGAACGCACCGAGTTCGGCGGCGACCTCGGAGGTGTGCTGCTCGGGGCCGAAGGACGGGAACCGGTTTTCGAAGACCGCGACGTCGTAGGACGCGGCGGGGATTTCGCTGGCCATGTCGCTTCGGGTCGGGCACAGCGGGCATTCGCTGGCGGCCGGCAGGTGGGTTCGCGTTTGGCGGTGTGCCGCGAACGAGACCCATTCGCCGCTGAGCGCGTCGTAGCGCAATTCCGAAACGGGAGGCCGCGGCGGCAGCTCCCGGGTGTCCGCCGGTACCACGAATTCCGCACTCCGGTCGGGGGAATCGAAAAAGTAGATCAGTTCCCGGCCATCGGCCATTGCGGCCCGAACGGGGCCGTGACCAAGGGAATCGCCGCCGAATGATGTCGGGCTTGGGCTTGATTGCTTGCTCACGATTACTCCTTGGGCCGGTGTTGCATCGATGTTGTTGACTGGGGGCAAATATTTCATTAGTTAACAAAAACGATCATATTCGATCGTGTCCTCTTTGTGCCAGAGCTGGCCAAATGTTGCGTGGCAATGATCTTCGACTGTCCAAGGTCAGAATCGTGCCCGGAATCCGACCACTGCGGAATGCCTAGGTGAAAAATGATTGGACCCACAACGCTCAAAATCGAACACATAAGTGCTTTCCATGTTCGATTGTCGCTAGGATGTTGGTGTTCACCCGACAATCTGATGACTGGACGATCATGACCGAGATGCTGGCTACGGCGCGACACCAACGAATTCTTGATCTCCTGCACCGCCATGGGCAGGTGCGCGTGACGTCGCTGGCCCGTGAGCTGGGCGTTTCGGAGATGACCGTGCGGCGTGACCTGAGTCTGTTGGCCGCCGGCGGCGCCCTGGTCAAGGTGCACGGCGGGGCGACAACCAATGCGGCACCCACCAGCCGGGAGCCGGGGTTCGTCAACAAGTTGTCCCTGGAAGCGGCCGAAAAGCAGTCCATAGCCGCCGCGGCGGCCGCAATGGTGAAGCCCGGCATGTCCATTGCGCTGAATTCGGGCACCACCACGTTTGCGCTTGCCGCGCAGTGCACGGGCATCAACGACCTGACGGTGGTGACGAACTCGCCGCGGATTGCCGAGGCCTTCTACGCGGCCGACAACGCCAGCCAGAACATCATCCTCACGGGTGGAATCCGGACCATATCCGATGCGCTCGTGGGGCCGCTGGCGCTGTCCGCCCTGGGCCAGCTCCATGTCGATGTCCTCTTCCTGGGTGTGCACGGCATGACCGTCGAGGACGGATTCACGACGCCGAACATGCTTGAGGCGCAAACCAACCAGGCCTTTATGCGGGCGGCCGCCCGGCAGGTCGTGGTTGCCGACCACACCAAGTGGGGGATCACCGGCCTGTGCCAGATTGCGGCCCTGTCGGTCGTCGATGCACTGATCACCGGCGAGGCCCTGGATCCCGAGGCCGCAGCGATACTGGGCCAATCCATCGATACGGTCGTGCTCGCCTAAACGGGGAGCCTACGCACGGGATGCGTTGTTCGAATGCGCTTCCTGGGTCAGCTGGAAGCTGTCCCGGACGATGAATTCGGGCTGGAGGTAGGTACCTTCGGAGGGCCCCGGCTGCTTGCGGATCTGCTCCAGCAACAGCTCGACGATCTTCTCGGCGATGGCGGTCAACGGCATCCGCACCGACGCCAGCTGGGGGGTCAGGAACTGGCACAGGGGCAGGTCGCTGAAGCCCACCACCGACACGTCGGCGCCGACGCGGAGCCCGGCCGCGCGCACCGCATCGTAGACGCTCACCGACAGCACGTCGTTGCCGGTGACAACCGCCGTCGGGGCATTCGGTCCCTGCAGCTTGGCGCACAGCCTCTCGATGAGCTCGTCCTTGTGGTTTCCGTGTGACGGCGGCTCGTGGATTTCCGTGACCGACATCGACAGCTCGCGGGCGGCGTCGGTGAAGCCCTCGGCCCGCTTCAGGAGCCACGGGGTCGGGGTATTGGGATAGACGTAGGCGACGTTGCGGTGGCCCTGGGCCGCCAGGGCCCGCGCCACTTCCTGCATACCGCTGGTGTTGTCGACGTCGACCCAGTGCTGGGGCATCTCCGGTTCCGTGCGGCCGAAGGTCATGAAGGGCAGGCCCAGTTCGGCGAGCCGCTCGACGCGCACGTCGTTGGCCAGGATGTCCGAAATGATGAAGCCGTCCACCTGCCGGGCCGCGGCAAGGGTGTCGATGGCCCGTTTCTGGTCGTTCGTGGGACGGAAGAGCAGGATGCGGTAGCCGGCAACCGCGGCGGCATCACACAGCGCGGTGAGGAAGCCGCCCATGACGGGATTGGGGTTCAGGGGATCGTCGTCCGGGGCCATGTACCCGATGGTGTAGCGCAGCCCGGTCTTCAGGCTGCGCGCCGACTGGTCGGGGATGTATCCGAGGGACTCGATCACCGCGATGACGCGGCTGAGTGTTTCGGCCCGAACACGTTGTGGTGCGTTCAGGGCGTTTGAGACGGTTTGTCGGGACACTCCGGCCACGCGGGCCACATCTTCAATGGTGACCCCGCTGCCGGAGTGTCCTCGACTGGTATTAATTGTTATGCACCTTCTGCGCCGTCAATGGAAAGAGTCAACAGGCCGCCCAACGGTACCGAGACCGTGGCGACGTTCTGCTCGAAACTTACCATCTCAGATGTAACTTCGCGGCCCTGTGAGTCTTGTACCGTAGCACGAACCTCTGCTGCGGGGCCGCCGGTCAGGATCACCTGGGAATCGGCATCGGCGTTCGCAACGAGGAACGTCGACCAGCCGGACTCCGGGACGGAGATGGGCAGCGGCGCGTAGCGGGCAACCACCACGGCGTCGCCGTGTGCGCCGCGGATCATCGGGTAGCCGAGCTCCGGGCGCGCTGGTTCGATGATGCTCAGCTGCAGCAGATCCTCGTACTTGCTGAAGATGCCAAGCCAGAACTTGATCGTGGCGATCTGCTCCGGGGACTGGGTTTCCAGGGCCACGGAGATCTGCGGCACGGAGAAGAGCACGTTGATCAGGTGGACTGCAACCTGTTCCGGGGTTTCCTCGGTGTGCCACATGAGCATGTCGGCGTGGATGGCCAGGGGACCCTGGGTCATGCGCAGGTCGGCGATGCGCTGGCGGTTCTCGTGCGGGCTCAGCGGGCAGTCGGTGGCGCGGATCATGCTGGTGTACGGCCACAGACCGTGGCTTACGTACGGCTGGCGGTGCTCGACCATTGCCTCGGGGTTGGCGGCGGTGATGCGTGCGTGGACCTCGCTGAGCAGGCGCTGGACGCCCTCGGAAACGTCGGCGCAGTCGGCCTCGGGGCCGGCAACAGGTGCATCCGGGGTGGCGAACCAGTCGACGAAGTCGACCTTCAGGCCGTCCATGCCCCATTCGCTGACGGCGCGGGACAGGCGCTCGGCCAGGTACTCGCGAACCATCGGGTAGCGCGGGTCGACCACGATGGCCTGCATGTGCTCAAGGTTGCGCAGCCCGTAGTCCTTGAACTTGTCCCATACTGGGCTGTCCCAGCCGACGAACGGGATGGCGTACCAGAGCATGTATTCGAGCCCGATGTCGTGCACGCGGGCAACGTGTGCCGCGGTGTCGGGAAGCGAGATGGGGTTCCATTCGCCGCAGTGGCCGTAGCCGCGGGTGCGGTCGGTGGTCATCCAGCCGTCGTCGACGATGATGACCTCGCAGCCGACCTCCTTGGCCAGCTTGGCCTGGCTTTCGACACCCTCGGGGCTGATGTTCTGGTGCATGGAGTACCAGGTGGAGTAGGCGGGCTTACGGGCCGCGGACGGCACGTGGTAGCTCTTGCCCTCGCCCCACCATGCGGCGAAGGAAGCCAGGGACTGGGCATAGTGCTTGTCCGAGGTGTCGATGCGCACCGTCAGGTTGTTCTCGGCCTGGATCCAGACACGGAACTCGCCGAGTTCCTCGATGACGCCGGCGCTCACCATGGCTTCGGTTTCCATCGCCGCGAAGGAGCAGATGTTCTTGTCGCCGGTGCCGATCAGCGAACCGACGGCGCTGCCGCGGGCCAGCGTGTTGGCGTGCGGCTTCATCCAGGCCGCCGGCAGCCAGCGCGAGCTGGAGCCTTCCGGGCTCCAGTATGCGGTGGCCGCGGTGCAGGGGAAGCGCCAGTCGATGCGGACCGGGCCGTTGCCGGTTGCCTCGATCTCGATGACGCCGTCTTCGATGGTCTTGTAGGTGGCAACACCGTTGTAGATCGAGAGGTTGAGTCCGCCGGCCGAAAGCTCGGTTGGCCCATCGGTGGTGGCCTGAGGCGCGTGTGGTTCCCAGATAGTGATCATCTAACTAACCTTTCTAATTGCCGTGTAGTAGGCAGAAATGGGTAAAACAAAAAGTGGTTTGGCGAAACGCCGGGTGCAGCGGGCAGCGCTAGTGGCTGCGCGCAAGGCCCAGGGAAGCCAGGGTGTCCGCGAGCATGTCGACGGACGCCTGCGAGGTTGTGGCGTGGGGGGAAAGCCTGATCCAGTCGCCGCGTCTGGTGGAGTGGATGCCAGCATTTTCCAGGCGGGCAAACAGCTCCGCAGGGTCGATGTCCGGCATGCGGAAGGTGGCAATGCCACTTTGCGGCGACGGGTTCCTGGTTTCGCCGCCGGCCTTGAGTACTGCCTCCAGCAACGAATCGAGGTTCCCGCGAATGGCGGCATTGATTTCCTTGAGGCCGGTCGCGATCACCAGATCCACCGCGGCACCGTATGACGCGACGGCGATGCTGTCCGGATTGGTCACCGTGTGCGCCAGCGCGCCGGGAAGGGTTGGGTGCGGAAGTTCTCCGGGGCCGATGGGATCCACCACGCCGGACCATCCTCCCAGACCTGGGAGCAGCTTGTCTGCCACCCTGTCCCTGACGAGCAGTGCCGCGGCGCCCCAACCCGCACGGAGCCATTTTTGGCCCCCCGCGGCAAGGATGTCCGCGGCTTCCACATCGAACGGCACGGCGCCAAAGGCCTGAACGGCATCCACCGCCAGGATACGGTCGGCGCCGATGACCTCCTTGATCCGTGCCAACGGAGCCAGGAAGCCGGTCCCGGCGTCGACCGCCGACACCGCGACTGCCTTGACGCTGGAATCGAGAGCGTCGCGAACGGATTCGGCGGTGACGGGTCCATCAATCCAGCGGACGGCAAGGCCGCCTCGTTCCGCGGCCCGGATCCAGGGGTAGGTGTTCGCGGGAAAATCGTTTCGGGGGACAAGCACCGTGCCAGGTTGCGGGCTCAAGGCTTGGGCCGCGGCAAACATCCCGTGACTGGTGGAGCCAACGAATGCGACCTCGTGGGTCTTGGCGTCGAGCAGCGTCGAAGTGGTCGCACGTGCTTTATCCACCAAGTTGTCTAAATACTCAAGAACCGCTGGTCCGGCCGTCTTCAGTCGATCGACATTGGCTACCTTTTGCTCGGCCACGACGGTCGAAAGCGGCCCGATGCGCGCAAAGTCCAGGTATCCGGCCGATTCGGAGAACTGCTGCCTGTAGTCCTCGAGCGTTAGGGCTTTTTCCATACTATGAACGTTCATTCACCTGTCACGATTCCGCTTGTATCCGTGGATAAATCCTTATATGAACGTTCAATATACACGGAATGTGATGCATGTCGCAAGCGATCCGGGTTTCGGGGTATCCTAATTCTCGGGTCGAAATTTGAACGATCGAAATTTTTGACCGAAATCCTTGACAGGCCAAAACGGCTCTGGTTTATTTCATGGGGTTGAATAAGTGTGAATCCGATCACGAAAATGATCCGACCTTACTGACGAAACCTCTTCGGCTGGAAGCTCCGCCTGGATTAATCGTCGGACGATAGGAATGAAATGTTGAAGAAGAACCTGATCGCTGTTGCTGCAGCGTCGGCTGCCTTCATGTTGGTGGCTAGCGGTTGCAGTTCCGCTGCCCCCGGGCCGGCTGCCAATGGCGAAAAGACGCTGTCGTTTAATACAGGTGAGCCGAAGTCACTGGTGGCCAGCAAGGACGCCGGCAGCCAGCTGGCCATGGCCATGTGCGCAAACCTGATGGAAGTCAACGTAGAGACCCAGGAATACGAGCCGCTGGCCGCCAAGTCGGTCACCAGCACGGACGCCAAGACCTGGAAGATCCAGTTGCAGGACGACTGGACGTTCCAGGACGGCTCCCCGGTTGTCGCATCGTCGTTCGTCGACGCCTGGAACAAGACCGCCACCGGCTCCAACGCCTGGCAGGGCAACGCTTACTTCACGGTCTTCGAAGGCTACAAGGAATTGAACCCCACCGACGGTTCCAAGCCGACCACCGACAAGCTCTCGGGCGTGAAGGTCATCGACGACAAGAACTTCGAAGTCACACTGAAGGCCCCGAACGCCGACTTCCCGATGCTGTTGAGCGCCAACGCACTGTGCCCGCTTCCCAAGCAGGCCTTCAGCGATCCGGAAGGCTACGAAGCCAACCCGATCTCCAACGGTCCGTACCAGTTCGTCTCATGGGACCACAACGTTGAAATCGTGATGAAAAAGTGGGACGGCTTCAAGGGCGCCCAAGGATTCTCCGGCGGAGCCGACAAGCTCGTCGGCAAGATCTACACCGCCATCGACGCGGCATACACCGACATGGTCGCCGGCAACCTGGACATGATCCGCGCCGTGCCTGCCTCCATGATTTCCAAGGGCAAGTCCCAGCTGGGCGATGATTCCGTCTACCCGATGTCCATCGGCAGCGCACAGCAGACCCTGCAGTTCCCGGAGTACGTCGCGGAGCTGAAGAACCCGGACCTGCGCAAGGCAATCTCGATGTCGATCGACCGCGAGGCCATCGCCAAGTCGTTGCTCGAAGGCCAGGCCACGGCATCGGATGCACTGGTTCCGCCTTCGCTGGCTTCCTACCGCGAGGGTTCCTGCGACTCCTGCACCTTTGACCCGGTTGGCGCCAAGAAGTTGCTGGAGAAGGCAGGCGGCTTCGACGGCACCCTGTACCTCGAGTTCGGCGGCACAACCTACCAGCAGTTGGTCCAGGTCATCTCCAAGCAGATCCAGGACAACCTGGGCATCAAGGTCCAGATGAAGCCGATGTTGGGCACCGAACTGGAAGCACGCCGCAACGGCAAGAAGCTTGAAGGCGCCGTCTTCGGCGGCTGGGGCTGGGCCTACAAGAGCCCGGACCAGTTCCTGAGCCAGTACGAAACCGGCGGCGACGGCAACGCAACCTCCGGCTACTCCAACCCTGCCGTTGACAAGTTGATCAAGGATGCCCGCGCCGTTCAGGATCCGACGAAGGCCGGCGAAGTCTACGCCGCGGCCGAAGCCGAGATCATGAAGGACATGCCTTCGATCCCGCTGTTCATTCCAGCTGATCCGGGCCTGCACTCCAAGTGCGCCGTGATGAACGATTCGCAGGGCGACCTGCAATACTACCGAGCTGGTTACGCCTGCTAATTTAGCTCAACTCTCGTGCCGCGGCCCGTCAACGAGTCACGTTGACGGGCTTCGGCACAAGATGGCCCCCAGGGGCCGCGAAAGGAAGCAGTCGCATGCTTGGCTACACAGTACGCCGAATCCTGCAGATGATACCGGTCGTCATCGGCGCCACGTTCATCATCTTTGCACTCACATTCTTGATGCCCGGGGACCCCGTCGCGGCACTGACCGGGGCCCGGCCGCTGCCCGAATCCACGGTCGCCCAGATCCGCCTGGCCTACCACCTCGATGACCCCTTCCTGGTCCAGTACGGCAACTACATGCTCGGCCTGATCCAGGGGAACTTCGGCATCGACTTCTTCGGGCGCCCCATCCTGGGGCTCATCCTCGAACGCCTCCCCACCACCTTCGCGCTGGCGATGACCGCCTGGGTGCTGAAGCTGGCCATCGGCCTGGCCATCGGCGTCTACGGCGGACTGCGCCACGGCCGCGCCGGGGACCACTTCGCCCTGGTCTTCACCGTGATCTTCCTGGGCATCCCCGGCTTCGTGATCGCCCTGGGTGCACAGACCGTCTTCGGTGTGCAGCTGGGCTGGGTCGACCCCGCCGGCATCCGCGCCGGATGGCCGATGGCGTTCATCCTCCCGGCACTGGTCATGGCCGTCGAGGCCTCGGCCGGGCTGGCCCGGCTGACCCGCACCTCCCTGGTGGACGTGCTGCGTGCCGAATACCTGCGCACCGCCCGCGCCAAGGGCCTCTCCCCGAACCGGGTCATCTGGGGACACGCGTTGCGCAACGCGATGATCCCGGTGGTCACCTACCTGGGCCTGAGCCTGGCCGGCATGCTCGGCGGCGCCGTGCTGATCGAGGCGATCTTCAACATCCCCGGCATCGGGGGACTGATGGTCACGGCCATCAACAACAAGGAGGGCACCGTTGTGGTGGGCATCGCCACGATGCTCGTGCTGGTGTACCTAGTCTTCAACCTGCTCGTGGACCTGCTCTACGGCATCATTGACCCGAGGGTACGGATATGAGCCAAAGTACACAGACCAATCCCGGCGCGGACACCGCTGCGGACCCGCTGGCACCGACCAACCCGATCACGGCCCCGGCCGGCCTGAAGGCCCCGGTTGCCCCGGTGCCGGTCGGCCCGCGCCGGGTTGCCAAGAAAATCAACCGCGGACCGATCTGGCTCAAGCCCCGCTTCCTGATCTCCGGGTCCATCGTGGCGCTCATGCTGCTCATGGCCGCGTTCCCGCAGTTGTTCGCCGGCTTCGGCGCGGACCCGAACGCGAACTGCGACATCATGAACACCAACCAGGCCCCGAGCGCCGAGCACATCTTCGGCGTCGACATCCAGGGCTGCGACTACTACACCAACGTCATCTTCGGCGCCCGCGCCTCGATCCTGGTCGGCATCGTGGTCACCGCGATCTCCTTCGTGATCTCCGCACTGCTCGGCTCGCTGGCCGGATACTTCGGCGGCTGGGTCGACACCATCATTTCCCGCGCTTGCGACATGGCGTTCGGCCTGCCGTTCATCCTGGCCGCGATCGTGGTCCTGCAGCTGTTCAGCGAACGGACCGTGTGGACCGTCATCTTCGCCCTGGCCCTCTTCAGCTGGGCCGGCGGCGTCCGCTTCATGCGCTCCTCGGTCCTGGAGGTCCGCAACCGCGAATACGTCCAGGCCTCCAAGCTCCTGGGTGCGGGCCACGGGCGGATCATCAAGACCCACATCATCCCCAACTCGCTGACCCCGCTGCTGGTGCTCCAGACCCTGGGCATCGGCGGGGTGATCTCCGCCGAGGCGGGACTCACGTTCATCGGCATCGGGTTGACCCCGCCGTCGGTGTCCTGGGGCCTGCAGCTGGCCGCGGCCCGCGAATACATTTCCGCGGCCCCGCACCTGCTGGTCTTCCCCGCGATTTTCCTGACCATCACCGTGCTTGGCTTCGTGCTCTTTGGCGAGGCGCTGCGCGATGAGTTCGACCCGAAAGGCAAATAACGTGGGCACCCACCAACTTGCGACCCCCGCAGCCAATGCCGCAACGGACCCCGCCGACGACGTGCTGCTGCGCGTGAAAGACCTCGAGGTCGAATTCAACACCACCCGCGGCATCGCCACGGCCGTGAACGGCATGAACTTCGAGGTCAAGCGCGGGCAGGCGCTGGGCATCCTGGGCGAATCCGGCTCCGGCAAGTCAGTGACGGCACGGGCCATCATGGGCATCCTGGACATGCCCCCGGCGCACATCCCGCGCGGGGAAATCCTCCTGGAGGGCGAGGACCTGCTCACCGTGACCCCCAAGCGCCACCGCCAGCTGGTCGGCTCCCGGGTGTCGATGGTCTTCCAGGACGCGCTGACCGCACTGAACCCCGTCCACCCGGTGGGACGCCAGATCGGCGAGCTCTACCGCGTGCACCGCGGGTACTCCCGCAGGGACGCCAAGGCAGCGGCCATCAAGATGATGGACAGGGTCAAGATCCCCGCGGCCGCAAAACGGGTGAACGACTACCCGCACCAGTTCTCCGGCGGCATGCGCCAGCGCATCGTGATCGCCATGGCGCTGGCCCTGGACCCGGTGCTGCTGATCGCCGACGAGCCGACCACCGCGCTGGATGTCACCGTGCAGGCGCAGATCCTGGAACTGCTCAAGGAGCAGCAGGAAGAGCGGAACATGGGGCTGATCCTGATCACCCACGACATTTCCGTGGTCAAGGAGGTCACCGACCAGGTTGCCGTCATGTATGCCGGCCGGGTCGTGGAACACGGGCCGACCGCCGAGGTGCTGAACCGCCCCGGACACCCCTACTCGCGAGGTCTGGCTGCCTCGATCGCGGGGGAGGAGCTCAAGGGCCAGCGCCTGCCGGCGATCCCCGGCACGCCCCCGGACCTGTTGAACCTGCCGGTGGGTTGCTCCTTCGCCAACCGCTGCTCCTTTGTCACGGACAACTGCCTGGAGAGCATTCCGGCGCTCGAAACGATCGAAGCATCACGGCACATCGATACAGCACGGCACAGTGCCTGCTTCCACACCCCGAAGGTCTTGGCCCATGTCAACGTCTGAAACACTCACCCTCCCCGTCCGCGCGGACGAAGCCACCGCAACGCCGCTGATGGAGTTGCGCTCGGTCAAGCAGCACTACCCGGTGGCCCGCCACCTGCCGATCGGCCCGCGCAAGTTCGTCAAGGCCCTGGACGGTGTCGACCTGTCCCTCTCCGAGGGGGAGACCCTGGGCGTCATCGGCGAATCAGGTTGCGGCAAGTCCACGCTGGCCCGCGTCATGGCCGGGCTGGAGAAGCCCACGGCCGGCCAGGTGCTCTTCCGCGGCCAGGACATCAACGGGCTCAAGGGCGATGAACGCCGCGAGATGCGCCGGAACATCCAGCTGATCTTCCAGGACCCGTACTCCTCGCTGAACCCGCGCATGAGCGTGGAGGAACTTGTCGGCGAGCCGTTCGCGATCCACCCGGAGGTCGCCCCGAAGGCCGGGCGCAAGGCCAAGATCAAGGAATTGCTGGAACTGGTCGGGCTGAACCCCAACCACGCCGACCGCTACCCGCACAACTTCTCCGGCGGCCAGCAGCAACGCATCGGCATCGCCCGCGGCATCGCGCTGAACCCGCAGATGCTCATCTGCGACGAACCCGTCTCCGCGCTGGATGTCTCGGTGCGCGCCCAGGTGGTGAACCTGCTCGACGACCTGCAAAAGGAACTGGGCCTGAGCTACCTGTTCATCGCCCACGACCTGCAGATCGTCAGGCACATCTCCGACCGGGTCGCGACCATGTACCTGGGCCGCGTCGTGGAACTGGGAACGTACGCCGACGTGTACGACCGGACCGGGCAGCCGTACACGCGTGCGTTGATGTCCGCGGCCCCGGAACTGCGCCGCAACGACGGGACCGACCGGGAACGCATCGTGCTGCAGGGGGACCCGCCCTCGCCGATCGACCCGCCCGCCGGCTGCCGCTTCCACACCCGCTGCCCGATGGCCCAGGCCATCTGCGCAACCAAGGAACCCGAGCTGGTCCAGATCAGCGACACGCACGTGTCCCGCTGCCACTTCGCCACCAACACCCCAACCAACTAAAGCCATGGGTGCGCCCGAGGCCGGGTGCACCCATACCGAATTCAAGTTTTTCATTAAAGGAGCAATTTTCGTGGATCTCAAAGTAGGCGTCGTCGGGTTCGGACTGCGTTCCGGGCTGTACGAGCACGCCCACCGCCCCGGCGCGGGCTCGGTCGTGACCATGGTGTGCGACACCTCCGAACGCGGCCGCGCCGACGCGGCGAAGAAGCTGCCCGAGGCAAGAATCACTGCCGACCTGGGCGAACTGCTCGATGCGGGCCTGGACGCCGTGCTGGTGCTGACCCCGGACAACCAGCACGCCGTGGTTGCCAAGCGCACCCTGGAAGCCGGGATCCCGACGTTCTGCGAAAAGCCGCTGGACGTCACCCTGGACGCCGTGGACGAGGTGCTGGAAACGGCCTTCCGCACCGGCACCAAGCTGTACGTCGGGCACAACATGCGCCACATGCCGGTGGTCCGCCAGATGCGCGAGATCATCGAATCCGGTGCCATCGGTGCGGTCAAGGCCGTCTGGTGCCGCCACTTCGTGGGCAACGGCGGCGACTACTACTTCAAGGACTGGCACGCCGAGCGCAAGAACACCACCAGCCTGCTGCTGCAAAAGGGCGCGCACGACATCGACGTGATCCACTGGCTTGCCGGCGGATACACGCAGCGCGTTTCCGCCGTCGGCGACCTGGCAGTGTACGGGGACATCGAATCGCGCCGCGACAACACCGACCGCCGCATGGGGGACTGGTTCTCGCTTCAGAACTGGCCGCCGACCGAGCAGACGGACCTGAACCCGGTCATCGACGTGGAAGACATTTCCATGATGCAGATGACGCTGGACAACGGCGTGCTGGCCTCCTACCAGCAGTGCCACTTCACCCCCGACTACTGGAGGAACTACACGGTCATCGGCACCGCGGGCCGCCTGGAGAACTTCGGCGACGACGCGGGCAACCTGATCAAGGTGTGGAACACCCGCAGCCAGGACGGCTACGTGGAGGCCGACCTCGAGGTGGAAATCGAGGCCGCCGGCGGCGGCCACGGCGGGGCGGACCCGCGCCTGATCGCCGAGTTCCTGCGTTTCGCGGCCGAGGGCGGACCGACCGAGACCTCACCGGTCGCGGCCCGCGCCGCGGTTGCCGCGGGCGTGCTGGCCACCGAGTCGCTGCGCACCGACGGATCGGCCAAGCAGGTTCCCGCGCTCGGCGGGGAACTGTTGGCCTACTTCGCGGCCAACCAGGAACGCGCCGCCGTCTAGCCCGGCAAAGCTCTGGCTCAGGGCATGCTAGAAGTCTTGCCAATGGGCAGAAGCAGGCGGCTTCCGGAATCTTGTTTCCGGGAGCCGCTTTTCCCATGCCCCGGCGGTGGCGTCGTGTCTGGCGGGCCGGGCTAGAAGAGCGTTTCCTCGGCCTCCGGAACGATGCCCTCGAGCCGCAGCAGGAACAGCTTGCGGTCAAGGCCACCGGCGTACCCGGTCAACGAGCCGTCGGCACCGATCACGCGGTGGCACGGAACGATGATTGAGACGGGGTTGCGGCCGTTGGCCGTTCCCACCGCGCGCGTCAGCTTCACGTCGCCGAGTTCCAGCGCCAGCTCGCCGTAGGAACGGGTCTGCCCGAACGGGATCCTGGCCAGTGCGGCCCAGACGCGCCGCTGGAATTCGGTGCCGTCGGCATCGAGCGGGACATCGAACGAGGTGCGTTGGCCGGAGAAGTATTCGCCCAGTTGGTCCGCGGCCCGGGCGATGAACGGGTCATCGCCCGCCGCGTCCAGCGTCTCGCCGAGTGCTTCCGCCGCCGGCGGGTGCGAGTGGTTCAGCATGTAGATGCCGGTCACGCCCCGCGCGCTGGCGGCGATCGTCAGCGGCCCGATGGGCGAATCGACCACGGCATGGCGGACCGCCGGCCGCTCAGCCAAAGATCCCCCTCAGGGCGCCGGCGAACGTCGGGTGCTCGAACTCGAACCCTGCAGCCTCCAGCACCTCGGAGGTCACGTACCTGCCGGTGGTCCCCAGTGCGGGATCGGTGTGCAGCAGCACGGCGCCGGCGGCGAGCACCGGCTTGGGGGTGGGCAGCCCGAACTTCTTCAGCACCCCGGGGGCCACGCGGGCCCGCAGCAGGGACATCATTTCGGTGTTGCGCACCGGATTCGGCGCGGCCAGGTTGATGACGCCTTCCGGCAACGCCGGATCTTCCCCGAGGCCCAGACAGGCCCGCACGATGCGCAGCCAGTCGGCCAGGTGGATCCAGCTCACCCATTGCCGGCCTCCGGCCACCGGGCCGCCCAGCCCGGCCTGCGCCAACAGGCTGAGCCTGTCCACCAGCGGGCTTTCCTGCTCGAACACCAGCGAGGTGCGCAGGATGTTGACGCGCTCGGCGTTGGCGCCGGCCACGGCTTCCTCCCACGGCCGTGCCACGCCCGTCATCTGGGGCAGCGCCCGGGTGCCGGTGGGCAGCGCCGAGGACTCGGTGAGCCGTTGCTCGCCGGCATCGGCAAAGATCGCGGTGGTGCTCGACTGCAGGAAGGCTGCCAGCGGGCGGGGCAGCGCTGAGCTTGCTTCCACGAGCGCTCGGGTGGAATCCACCCGGGAGGAACGCAGCCGCTTGATGTTTTCCGGCGTCGGCGGCAGGTCCACCAGTTCGCCGGCCAGGTTCAGCACCGCGGTCGGCCGGCCCTGCGCATACAGGGCGCCGGCCCACGGCCCCTGGGTCTTGCCGTCCCACGGCAGCTGCCGGTAGGGGCTGTCCTTGCGCACGGTGCGGGTGAGCACGGTGACCTGGTGCCCGCGGCAATGCAGGTCCGCCGCCGCGCGGCTGCCCAGGAAACCGTGGCCCCCGGCGATCACCACGCGCAGGTCGCGGGTCTCGGTGCCGCCCGCCAGGGTGTAGAGCCTGGCGCAATTCTGCGCGAAGTTCCCGGCGATCGGCTTGGCCGCGGTCTGCGCAAAGAGCGGGGAGGCGAGCCCGGAGACGGAGACGAGCTGGGTCAGCTCGCAGCCCCCGGAAACCTCGCTCAGCGACCACCGCACCAGCAGGTAGCCGCCGGGCTGGGGCTGCCGCCAGGTCAGGCTGGAGCCCTCGTCGATCCGGGTGATGACCGCGGGCGCGGCGGTCTTGGCGTGGATCGGGCCAATGACGTCCCCGGTCGGCACCAGGTCGATCTCGGTTCCGGCCGTCGCGGGTTGCGTGCGCGGGTCCAGCCGCGCGATGGCGGGGTTCCATTCGGGAACCCGGGCGGGATCCTTCAGCACCTCCCACAGGGCGGAGACGGGGAGGGCGAAGAACTGTGTCTGTGTACGCTGCCAAGCCATGGGTTCAGCTTAGCCACTTCTGCGGGAGCCCGAATGCACGGGCCCCCGCAAGCGGGTCCGGATCAGGTCCGGATCAGGCCTTGGTGACGAACTCGGAGAGCGCCCCGAGCTGTGCCACGCGCACCGCGGGGTCCACGTACATCATGTGCCCCGCCGCGTAGTAGTAGTGGCTGAAGCGTGCGCGGGCTGCGGCCGGGATCTCCAAGTGCGCCCACACGTACTCGGCCGCGAAGTGCGGGGTGGCGCCGTCGTGGTAGCCGTAGTCCACGTGCACGCGCAGTTCCGGGATGTCGATGAGCAGGCGCTCCAGGTCCCGGGTGACGTCGACCGGCTTGCCCTCGAAGGTCTCGTAGCTCCACGGGTGCACCCGTCCGGTGAGCACCTCGTAGGGCAGGTCCGATTCGTAGCCGAGCTCGGCGCGCACATAGTGGTTGATCGCCGCGGCGTAGGGCGGGGTGATGGCGCGCAGCGACGGGTCGTCCCAGGTGTGGGATTCCTGCAGGCGCGGCGGCACGCCGGTGAAACGGCCGTCGATGCGCCCGACCATCAGGCCCTTCTCGCGCAGCAGCTCGGTGGCGAACTCCATGTAGTCCCAGCGCAGGTTGGTGCGGCGGATGAAGGCCTCGGAGAGCGTGGTGAGCTCGGCCAGGTGCTTGACCGCCCCGTCGAACTTCCGCTTGGACAGCCGGCTGCCCAGGTGCAGGGCCACTACGTAGTCGCCGGCCGCGTAGTCCTCGGCGTCGCGGATGATCTCATCCAGCGGGCGGTTGCCGTGCCGGCCGTGGTAGTGGGCGATGGCCGCGTAGGTGGGCAGGTGCAGCGCATAGGGGGTGTCGTTGCCCGGCGCGAAGTCCAGGGTGGACATGTTCAGCACCGTGGAGATGAGGCCCAGGCCGTTCACGGCCATGCCGTGCGCCTCGTGCAGGCGGCGGGCCACGGCCACGGCGCGCATGGTTCCGTAGGATTCGCCGATGAGGTACTTGGGGGAGAGCCAGCGCTGGTTGCGGGTGACCCAGAGGCGGATGGCCTCGGCGATCAGGTCGCGGTCGGCGACGAAGGCATGGAACTCATCGCTCTTGCCGCCCTCGATCACGCGGGAGAAGCCGGTGTTCACCGGGTCGATCATCACCACATCGGCGTGCTCCAGCAGGGACTCGGGGTTGTCGATCACCCCGTACGGCGCCGGGGTCATGTTCCCGACGTCGCCCGAGTCGACGATGCGCGGGCCCAGCAGGCCCATGTGCAGCCAGAGGCTGGCCGAGCCGGGGCCGCCGTTGAAGGCGAAGACGACCGGGCGGCGGTTGATGCTCGGCGGGCCGCTTGGCTTCTTGGCACGGGCCTTGCCGGCGGCGGTCGTCGCGGCCGGGGCCTCGGGCTCGTCCGCGGTGTAGGAAATCATGAAGATCTCGGCCTTGGGCTTGAACCCGTCGGTCTTGCCTTCTGCGTCCTCTTCCCGGCGCAACACCATCCGGCCGGTGGTGCTGGTGTAGCGCAGACCCGAGGATGTGCGGTGCTGGCGGGTGACAAAATCGTCCACGGCTTCGGGTTTTTCGGCGGTCGTGGAGGCGGCAGGGGATGAGGCAGGAACTTCAGGCATGGGAAGAGCCTACAGCCTGATGCGGGCAAACCCTGACTCGGGGAATTCCCGGCAAAGTCGGGGCAAATTCCCAATTCGGTGGCTTAACGCCGACGGCGGTGCGGCGCCGTGCCGGGGCGCCGCAAGAACCGCCGTTTTCAACTCTGTTTCAGCCCTGCGGCTGGCCGCCGTCGTACGGGGTCGCGGGCGGGGCCGGCGGCGGGTTCATCGGTGTGCCGGGGTAGGGATTCTGGACCGAGCTGGGGCCCGGTGCGCTGCCGCCGGCCAGGCGAACCAGCTCGCCGGTGTTTTGTGCGGTGCGGATCGTGGCAACCAGGGATTCAAGTCCCATGCGGGCCAGCGCCAGGTAGATGATGGTGACGAGCGGGCCGATGACCAGCAGGACCAGGATCCCGAACATCGGGCTTTCGAAGGTGAACGAGGCGATCACCATGCCCAGGTACAGCACGGCCAAGCCGATGGTGATCAGGATGTAGACGATCTTGACGATCTTGGGTGTCACGAAAGTACCGAAGTTGAAATCAAAAAGCTGTTTCATGCTTGTCCCTCATTTCGACCATTGGTGAATCGAGCGATCACTGCAAATCCCAGTCAAACACGAGAGGGGCGCCCGCGTGAAGGCCGGGAACGCCGCACAACGGCCGCGGCGCAGGCGCCGCCGGGGACGAAAAAGCGGGCCCGGTCATTTGACCAGACCCGCTTTTCAGTCAGTCCGAACCGTTAGACGGTTTCGGCGACGTATGGAGCGTTTTCGGAAACTTCCTTCTCCATCGCGGAGAATTCAGCCTCGATCGTTTCGTTGTGCTTGTAGGTCATGCGTGAAACAACGACGGCAACCAAGAGGTTCAGCAGGAAGCCGGGGACGATCTCGTACATGGCATCGTGCAGGGGCGTGATGTTGCCCCAGACGAAGACGACGACGGCACCGGTGATCATGCCGGCCAGCGCGCCGGTGGAGGTGAGCTTGCGCCAGTAGAGGCTCAGCAACACGATCGGGCCGAAGGCGGCGCCGAATCCGGCCCAGGCGAAGCCGACCAGGTCCAGGATGCTGGAGTCCCGGTTCAGCGCCAGCAGCGAGGCGACGACGGCGACGACCAGCACGCCCGAGCGGCCCAGGGCCACCTCGCGCTTGGGGGTCAGCTTCTTGCCGGCGATGTTGTAGAGGTCCTCCACCAGGGCGGAGGAACAAACGATCAACTGCGAGGACATGGTGGACATGATCGCCGCCAGCACCGCGGCCAGTACCAAGCCGGCAACGAACGGGTGGAAGAAGATCTGGCTCAGCAGCAGGAAGACGGTTTCCTCGTCCTTGATTTCCTTGGCCGGGTTGCCGGCGAAGTAGACGATGCCCACGAGCGCGGTGGTGATGGCGCCGATGGCGGTCAATGCCATCCAGCCGATGCCGATGCGGCGGGCGGTCTTGGCCTCGCTGGGGGTGCGCAGCGCCATGAAGCGCACGATGATGTGCGGCTGGCCGAAGTAGCCGAGGCCCCAGGCTGCGGTGGAGAAGATCGCGACGGCGGCAAGGAGGCCGTTGGTGCCGTTGAAGCTGGAGAACAGGTTCAGGGCGTCCGGGTTGATCTCGGTCAGCTTGGTGGTGAAGTCGCCCATGTTGCCCATCTGGATGACGGCGACGATCGGCACGGCAATCAGGGCCGCGAACATCAGCAGGCCCTGGGCCACGTCGGTGAGGGTGGCACCCAGGAATCCGCCGAAGAGCGTGTACAGCAGGGTGATGCCGACGACGATGAACATGCCGGTGAAGTAGTTCCAGCCGAAGGAGGACTCGAAGAACTTGCCGGCGGCGACCATGCCGGAGGAGACGTAGAACGTGAAGAACGCCAGGATGATCAGCGACGCCGCGATGCGCAGGAAGTGGCTGTTGTCCTTGAGGCGCTTCTCGAAGAAGCTCGGGATGGTGATCGCGTTCTGGGCGACCTCCGTGTAGGAACGCAGCCGCGGGGCCACGAACTTCCAGTTCAGCCAGGCGCCGACGGTCAGGCCGATCGCGATCCAGGCCTCGATCAGGCCGTTGAGGTAGATGGCGCCGGGCAGGCCCATGAGCAGCCAGCCGGACATGTCCGAGGCGCCGGCGGAAAGGGCTGCGACCCCGGGCTTCAGACCGCGGCCTGCGAGCATGTAGTCGTCGATGTTGTTTGTGCGCTTGTAGGCGAAGTAGCCGATGGCCAACATCGCCGCCAGATACACGGCAATGGCTATCAGCTGGAACGCTTGTTCAGACATGGGGACCTCGTGAATGTGGTGCGTACCGGGAAATGAATGATCTCTCGGCAAGTTGCACTGCCTCCAGCACCTGCCGGGCGCGCACAACGAAGTTTCGAGTATGACAGCAAAAGCACGTGCGGCGTGATCCCAAAAGCCGCCACGTTATCTTCCTGTGATACGCATTACAGGGGTGCGGACGCGCTGCCCTGCGTCGTGGGAAGGCCGCCGGCCTGCTCGTGCAGGGCCCTGCGCACGGCGATCAATCCGGGGTGCTGCGCCGAGGAATGCCGCATGGCGGTGAAGATCGTGCGCTGCGGCGCACCGGGCAGGTCGACGATGCGCAGATCGAGCTTGCGCGCCGCCCACACCAGGTCCGGAAGCAGGGCGACGGCGTTGCCCGATTCCACCAGCCGCACGTGCGCCTGGAGGTCGGCCGTTTCATAGCGGACATCGGGCTCGAAGCCGGCCGAGCGGCAGACCTGTTCGGCCCAGTGCCGGGAGGCCGCCCCGTGCGGTTCCATGACCCAGGGCAGGCCCGCTGCGGCCTCGATCGAGGATACGTGGTGGAACTCCTCGGGCATCGCCTCGTTGCGCCCGGGCAGGGCCAGCCGGATGGCGTCGTGGGCCAGGATCCTGCGGTCCAGTTCGGCGTAGTGCGGGGCCGCGTGCCCGGGGTATTGTTCCGCTACGACTAGGTCAAAGTCGCGCGCCCAGGTTTCGTGCAGGGCCGTTTCCGGCTCATGCTGGACCATCTCCACGCGCAGGTGCGGGTAGTCCTGGCGCAGCTGCCTGAGCATCGAGGGGATCAGCGAAAGAACCGCCGTCTGGAACACCGCCATGCGGACCGTTCCGGCGATCTCCGGCTGGGTCGAGGCGAGGTCCGCCTCGGCCCGTTCCATGGAGTCCAGCAGCTCGTCGGTGTGGGCCACCAGGACCTCTGCCTGCGGGGTGAGTTGCAGGCGCCGACCGACCTTGCGCAACAGCTGCACGCCGGTCTCTTTTTCCAGCAGCGAGAGCTGCTGGGAGATCGACGAGGGACTATAGCTCAAGGCGTCGGAAACCTCGGCGATCGTCCCGCGGATGCTGAGTTCGCGAAGCAGGCGCAGGCGGCGTATTTCAAGCATTGTGGCTCCGGGGGTGTGGGGAAGATCTCGGTGATTCTTCATGGGTGGGAACACCCCAAGAATACATTGGGAAACCCGAAGGAAAACATTCGGGTTTGTTCACTTTTGCTGAAGGTATGGTTGGGGTCATACTGACTTGTGAACCCGTCTGCCCGCATCCTCTCTGGTGTGCTCCCGGCAGACGAGTAACCGACAAATATCTCATCTTCCAAGGAGAAGCAGCCTTGTCCCTCGAGACCTCGCACGCGCGCATCGTGCCCCCGGCACTAGCAGCCGATGGCACCCCCCTGGCCCGTCCCCAGGACCTGGCCGATGAAACCATCAAGCTGGTGCGCCACTGGCTCACCGAGGGCGCGAAGGTTCCGGTTGACGCTTCCGCCGCGCAGCTTGCCGGTGTGTTGAAGGACCCCAACGGCCTTGACTTCACCGTCGGCTTTGTCGACGGCGTCATCCGCCCCGAGGACCTGAAGGTTGCCGCCCGCAACCTCAAGGCCCTGGCGCCGAAGGTTCCGTCCTTCCTGCCTTGGTACATGAAGTCCGCAGTTGCCCTCGGCGGCTTCATGGCCCCGATCATGCCGGGCGTCGTTGTCCCGATCTCCCGCAAGGTCTTGCGCGAGATGGTCGGCCACCTGATCATCGACGCCACCGATGCAAAGCTCGGTGCCTCGATCTCCAAGATCAAGAAGGAGGGAATTGACCTCAACGTCAACCTCCTGGGTGAAGCCATCCTGGGCCAGGGCGAAGCCGCCCGCCGCCTTGAGGGCACCCACAAGCTGCTGTCCCGCGACGACGTCGACTACGTCTCCATCAAGGTTTCCTCCACGGTTGCCCCGCACAACCACTGGGCCTTCGACGAGGCAGTCGAGCACATCATCGAGAAGCTCGTCCCGCTCTACCGCTTGGCCGCCACCTCGGCACCCAAGAAGAAGTTCATCAACCTGGACATGGAAGAGTACAAGGACCTGGACCTGACCATTGCGGTCTTCACCCAGATCCTTGACATGGAGGAATTCCGCGACCTCGAGGCCGGCATCGTGCTGCAGGCCTACCTGCCGGACGCCCTCTCCGCCATGATCCACCTGCAGGAATGGTCCGCCAAGCGCACCGCCATCGGCGGCGCACCGATCAAGGTCCGCGTCGTGAAGGGTGCAAACCTTCCGATGGAGCAGGTCGAAGCCGACCTCCACGGCTGGCCGGTTGCCACCTGGAACACCAAGCAGGACTCGGACACCTCTTACAAGTCGGTCCTGGACTACGCACTGCGCCCGGGCCACGTCGAGAACGTGCGCATCGGCATCGCCGGCCACAACCTCTTTGACGTTGCCCTGGCCTGGTTGCTGGCACAGTCCCGCGGCGTGACCGCAGGCATCGAATTCGAAATGCTCCTGGGCATGGCCACCGGCCAGGCCGAGGCCGTCCGCAAGGATGTCGGATCGCTGCTGCTCTACACCCCGGTTGTACACCCGGGCGAGTTCGACGTGGCCATCGCCTACCTGATCCGCCGCCTCGAAGAGGGCGCGAGCCAGGAAAACTTCATGTCCGCAGTCTTCGAACTGGACAAGAACGAGGCCCTGTTCGAGCGCGAAAAGAACCGCTTCCTGGCCTCGCTGGCCGACCTTGACGACAAGGTTCCGGCTCCGCACCGCATCCAGGACCGCAACGTGGTCGACGCCGTCGAGGTTGGCGCCAAGCTTGCAGGCCTGGCCAACGGCACCCTCGACTTCGAGAACACCCCGGACACCGATCCGGACCTTCCGGGCAACCGCGCCTGGGGCCGCGAAATCGTGAACAAGATGGTTGGCTCCACCTTGGGTGCCGATTCAGTTGCCGCGGCATTGATCCACACCGAGGACGAGCTGAACAAGGTCGTCGAGACCGCCGTTGCAGCATCCGACTCGTGGGTTGCCATGGGCGCCGTCGCACGTGCTGCCATCTTGCACCGCGCAGGCGTCACCCTTGAGGCCCGCCGTGCCGAGCTGCTTGAGGTCATGGGTTCCGAGTGCGGCAAGACCCTGGACCAGGGTGACCCGGAAGTTTCCGAGGCCATCGACTTCGCCCACTACTACGCACAGCGTGGCCTGGAACTGGACAGCGTCGAAGGTGCAACCTTCGTTCCGTCGAAGCTGACCGTTGTCACCCCGCCGTGGAACTTCCCGGTGGCCATCCCGGCAGGCTCGACCCTCTCGGCCCTGGCCGCGGGTTCCTCCGTCATCATCAAGCCTGCCGGCCAGGCAGCACGCTCCGGCGCCGTGATGATCGAAGCCCTCTGGGAAGCAGGCGTCCCGCGCGACGTGCTGCAGATGGTCCAGCTCTCCGAGCGCGACCTGGGCACCGAGCTTGTCTCGCACCCGGCCGTTGACCGCCTGATCCTCACCGGTGGCTACGAGACCGCCGAGCTCTTCCGCTCCTTCCGCAAGGACCTGCCGATGCTGGCAGAGACTTCCGGCAAGAACGCCCTGATCATCACCCCGAACGCCGACCTTGACCTCGCGGCCAAGGACCTGGCGGCATCGGCCTTCGGCCACGCCGGCCAGAAGTGCTCCGCCGCCTCGCTGGTGGTGCTGGTTGGTTCGGCTGCCGAATCCAAGCGCTTCCACAACCAGCTCATCGACGCCGCCCGCTCGTTGAAGGTCGGCTACCCGCAGGATCCGCAGACCCAGATGGGCCCGGTCATCGAGGCCGCACAGGGCAAGCTGCTCCGCGGCCTGACCGTCCTGGGCGAAGGCGAAAAGTGGGTTCTCGAGCCCAAGCAGCTGGATGACTCCGGCAAGCTGTGGAGCCCGGGCGTACGCTCCGGCGTCAAGCGCGGTTCCGAGTTCCACCTGACCGAGTACTTCGGCCCGATCCTCGGCGTCATGACCGCGGAGACCCTCGAAGAGGCAGTGGCGATCGTCAACGACATCGACTACGGCCTGACCTCCGGCCTGCACTCGCTGGACTCCGATGAGATGGCTTACTGGCTGGAGAACATCCAGGCCGGCAACCTCTACATCAACCGCGGCACCACCGGTGCAATCGTGCAGCGCCAGCCGTTCGGCGGCTGGAAGAAGTCGGCCATCGGCGCAGGCACCAAGGCCGGCGGACCGAACTACCTGGTGGGCATGGGATCCTGGGAAGACGCCCCGCTTGCCAAGTCCGGCATCCTCTCCGCCTCGGCATCGGCGCTGTTCAACGCAGCACGCACCGCAGGCCTCGAAGAAGCCGACCTCACCTGGCTCGAAGGTGCTCTGGCGTCCGACAACGACGCCTGGATCAACGAGTTCAACACCGCCAAGGACGTTTCCGGCCTGCACGCAGAGCGCAACGTCTTCCGCTACCGCGCCCTGCCGGTGACCGTTCGCTTCGAGGGCGAAACCTCGGGCCACGGCATCGCCGAGCTGATCCGCGTTGTTGCCGCAGGCATCACCGCCGGATCCCGCGTCACCGTTTCCTCCGCAGTCGAGGTTCCGGCCGCGATCCGCACCGTACTGACCGAATCCTCGGCCACCGTGTTCGTTGAAGACGACCAGGCCTTCGGTGCACGCGCCGCACGCCTCGCCGCCAAGACCGGCCCGGACTCCGCAGCCCGCATCCGCCTCATCGGTGGCTCGATCACCGATGTTGCCGAGGCAACCAACGGCAAGCCGGATGTTGCGATCTACGCCAACAACGTGGTCTCCGCAGGCCGCGTGGAAATGCTGACCTTCCTGCACGAGCAGGCAGTCTCCATCACTGCGCACCGCTTCGGTACCCCGAACCACCTGAGCGACTCGGTTATCTAGCAACCCGAAGCTCTAACGACGAAGGCCCGCAATGCTTCCCTGAAAGGGGGAGCATTGCGGGCCTTCGCTGTTTTTGTCTCGGGACCGGGAACGAGCGCCGGTCTGTTACTTACCTGAAGGTAGTATGACTCATGGGGCCTATGAGCATCTATGCACTACTACAGTGCTTGCTACCAACCGGAAAAGGAACAAAGCTACTAGTCGTCGTTCAATCAGCTAGGTGCTCCACCGAGGGAAACCGATTTTCCAGAGTCTCGTGCCCTAGACATTAGCTTTCTCGCCAGGGTACTCCCAGACCCACCCGCCGTCGCCGTAAGGATTGAATGCGACCTCGCCGGACTTGGTGGTTACATCGAGCAGGACCATGCCTTTAGCCTTTTCACCTTTCCCGATGTAATCGGGAAGAAGCTTTGCCTTGGACTCGAAGCAATTCTGGACGGCTGTGCTATCCAGGTCATTCATCCGTGTACCGTCAGGTTCGTAACCGCGCCAGTGGTATGCCACGAAGCTTATTAGGCCTGGCGCACCGTCGACCGTAAGCGGCCCTTCGTAGTTGCCCGTCGTTTCCACCTCGACATGTGCAGCAAGAGCGCGACCGTTCAGATCGCCCGCATACTTGGAGCACTTCACGAACTCAAACTTGGTTACAGCGAATTTGAGGTCTAGCTCGCCGTCTTCTCCGGGAATGCCTCCGGTTTCGCCAAGTTTCTTGGCGATCTGGCCCCGCTCGTTCATATTCGATGACGGCGATGGAAGAACCGCACTTGGGGCGGCATTTGTTGGAGCGGTGCTCGCTGACGAGTCGTTGGTGGCTGTTGGTAGTGCCTCTGGCGACGAGCTACAACTTGTGAGTAGGAGGGCTGACAGCGCGGCGACAGCCATGTATTTCTTTTTCAATTGTTCCCCCAATAACGATGCGATTCTCACGCAATCTTAGCGAGTGGCGCCGACGGCCAGTGCCGACGGCTCAATATGAGTGCCAAGGGTTCAGGGATACTGAGTTGGGGAACGACGGGTCCTTCGAATATCTATGGTGAGCAGCCGGAGCACTTTGCCCAGAATTTCCAGAAATCCTAAATCTGGATGCTCCCGTGCTACGTGTCAGACTGGAACGATACAAAATTGGCAGTGCAAACTAGATCGATCGCGTAGGGCACAAACCAAAAAACTTGAAGGTTATTTCCGATGCCATGCAAGCGGACTCAGAACTTCCACGGATAGTTACTGCTGTCTGCACACGAGGCCGGGTACTTTCCAATACCTGCTCAAATGAGCATTAAAGATTTTCGTGAAGCTATTCTTCGAGCTTCAATGCCTTGCGCCATGACAGCGCCGACCCGGTCTGCATGATCGCCCGGCGATAGATCCGCTCACTAAGCAGCACCATGATCCAAGCTCCAGCCACCGCAATGACCAGCGAGACAAATGGCTCCCACAGCGGAACATTGGTGCTCAGCAGTCGGATAGGCATTGCAACCGAGGAAATCACCGGTATGTAGGAAGCGACAACCAGCAAGGTGCCCTTGGCGTAGATCCCCACGAACAACACGGCAACCAGCACGGTGATCACCGGACCGGTGGACTGCTGCAGGTCCTCAGTGCGGGAAGCCATCGAGCCGAGCGCCGCCCAGATCGCGGCAAGGATCAGGAAGCCTGCCAGGAAGAACGCAAGGAACCACCCGGAGGCTGCAATGACCACGGAAATGAACGGGATCTCGGTAGGCATCATGCTCAGCGCCAGCAATCCGATGCCCACGAAAAGGCAGAGCTGGCCCATGGCCAGGATCAGGTTGCCCAGGATCTTTCCGGTGAGCAACTGGCGGATCGGGATGGCGGTAGCGAGGATTTCCACCACGCGATTCTGCTTTTCCTCCACCACGGAATTGGCGATCGGCATGCCGAAGATCAACGCCGACATGTAGAAGAGGAACGAGAAGATGAACCCCATGACCGTTGCCATCGAGTTGCGTTCCTGGTCGCCCTCCAGCAACACCGAGGTGACCGTGGACCCCGCGGTCAGCGACTCGACGGAGACACCCAACTTCTGGGCGTTCGACTCAAGGGCCTGCTCTGCTGCCGCATCGGCGAGCAACTTCTCCACCGACGCGGGGACATCCGTCAACCCTGTGAGGCTGTAGCCCCCGGCCGTCGGCGTGAGCACCAGATCCGTGTTCTTGGCCCGCAGGGCCTCCATGGCCTGTTCCTCGGAACCGAGCGGGGCGGGCGTCAACACGATCTTTTGGTCTTGTTCCACGGCGAGCTCGTTGGCCGCCTGGACCAGCGCCGCAGTTTGGTCATTGTTGGCGAAGGCCACGGAGGCCTCCGTGGTGCGGTCGGCCAGGATCCCGGAGATGACCACGGAACCGACAATCAACGCGAGGGTGATGGCCGTGGAGATGATGAAGGACTTGTCGCGGAGCCTCACGGTGACCTCGCGAAGCGTCACGATCAGCCACGGGGTGCCTTGCCTGGTCGTGGCCGGTGTTGTGCTGCTCATCGGATGACCTCCCGGTAGATTTCCGCAAGCGAGGGGCGCTGCGGTGCGAACTCCGTGACGCTACCGCGGTCAAGTGCCGCGCGCAGGATGCGCTGGGCTGACTCTTCATCGGCGAACTCGACGACGGCGCGGGGGCCGGCAACATCGAGCACGTTCACCTCGGGCATCTCGCGCAGCCAGCCGGCATCCGGCGGGGTCACCATCACGTGCGTGGACCTGGCGCGGGCGCGCAGCTCCCCGGCGGAACCGGAGGCGACGATCTTGCCTTCGGCCAGCACCACCAGGTTGTCGCAGAGCTGGTCGATCAAATCCAGTTGGTGGCTGGAGAAAAGGATCGGCACGCCCGTGGCCGCGCGTTCGGCCAGCAGCGAGCTCATCGAGTCCACGGCGATCGGGTCGAGCCCGGAAAACGGTTCGTCCAGGATGAGCGCGGTGGGGTGGTGCATCAGCGAGGCGGCAACCTGCACGCGTTGCTGGTTGCCCAGCGAGAGGGACTCGAGCTTGTCCTTGGTGCGGTCGGCGATGCCGAAGCGGTCCAGCAGGTTCAGCGCCTCGGTGCGGGCATCGTGCCGGCCCATGCCGTGCAGTTGGCCCAGGTATTGCAGCTGGTCGAGGACCTGCTGCTTGGGGTAGAGCCCGCGTTCCTCCGGCATGTAGCCGAAGCGGGCCCGGTCGGCGTCGACAAGCGGCTCGCCGTTGAAAAGCACCCCGCCGCCATGGGCCTTGAGCACGCCCATGATGATGCGCATGGTGGTGGTCTTGCCGGCGCCGTTGGCCCCGACGAATCCCGTCATGCCGTTGGCGGGGACGCCGAAGGAGACGTCGTGCAGCACCGTCCGTTCCCCGAAGCGCCGCGTAAGATTCCGTACCTCTAACACCTGCTGGTTTTCCTCACTGTGAAGCTGGCTGTTCCCTTGCCCTCCAATCTATGGTGGGCCCCGCGGCGGACGGATCGTTCAAACGAATGAACTTGCGGGAACCGGTTTCCTAGACCTCCGTCAAAGGGATGAGCCGCGCGCGGTAGGCAAAGACGACTGCCTGCACCCGGTCCCGCAGCCCGGCCTTGGCCAGGATGTTTGACAGGTGCGTTTTCACCGTCGCCTCGGAGACCGAAAGGACCGCTGCGATCTCCGTGTTGGACAGGCCGCTGGCCAGCCTGGTGAGCACCTCGAGTTCGCGGGCCGTCAGCGCGTCGAGGACCCGTTGGTCATTCGGGTCCAACTGCGGGCGCGCGGCGGATGCGTACCGGTCCTCGCCGGTGCCTCGGCGGATGATGCGCAGCGTGACCTCGGGGGAGAGCAGCGCCTGCCCTCCGGCCGCGGCATGGACGGCGGCCAGGAGCATTTCCGGCTCGGTGTTCTTGAGCAGGAAACCGCTGGCCCCGGCATCGATCGCGTCAAAGAGGTAGTCGTCGCGGTCGAAGGTCGTCAACACCACGACCTTCGCGGCGCTTGCCGCGGTGATCCGTGCCGTGGCCGCCACCCCGTCGAGCACCGGCATTTGGATGTCCATCAGCACCACGTCGGGGTGCAGGGACCGCGTTGCCGCAACGGCCTGCTCGCCGTCGGCGGCGGTGCCGACGACCTCGAGGTTTTCGTCGGTGCCCAGGATCAGCTCCAGCGAGGAACGGATCAACGGCTGGTCGTCGCAGATCAGGATGCGGGTCTTGCTCATGCTGTGGCCTCCGTAATGATGGGTGAAAGCGGGGTGGTGCCGGGAACGCGCAGGCGGGCGCGTGATCGCCACCCGGCGGGGGAGCGGGGCCCGATGTCAACGAGCCCGTGGTGCAGTTCGGCGCGCTCGCGGATGCCGCGCAGCCCGAATCCGCTGCCGCCGGTGCCCGGGCGCGGGCTGCCGTCGTCGGTGACCTCAACCTCCGCCCACTCGCCGGTCCCGTCGACGCCGCTGCGCAGCGACAGCACCGCGGAGCGCGCCGTCGAATGTTCGCGCACGTTGGCCAGGGATTCGGCGGCAATGCGGTACAAGGCCAGGCCCAGCCCGGCGCCCACCGAGTCGAGGAAACCCTCGCGGTGTTCGACGGTGATCAGCTGGACGCGGACCCCGGCCCGGGCGGATTGCTCGACGAGCGCCGGGATGTCGGTGAGCCCGGGTTCGGGGGAGCGGTGCGCGTCGGTGCCGGGCGAATCGGTGTCGTCCTGCTCCTCGTGGCGCAGCACGCGCAGCAGCGACCGGGTTTCCCCGACGGCCTGGCGTGCCGAGTCCTCGATGCCGCGCATCAGCTCTGCGGCGCGCTGCGGATCCCGGGGCTGCACCATGCGCGCGGCCGCAGCCTGCACCCCGACCGCCGAAATGTGGTGCGCCACCACGTCATGCAGTTCGCGGGCGATGCGCAGGCGTTCGTCGATGACGGCCCGGCGGGCCAGCTCGATCGACTGCTCGCGCAACTTTTCGGCCTGGGCAATGACCACCTCATGCTGCCAGGCGCTGCGCCACGAGGAGGGGCCCAGGAAGATGGCGCCGCCAAAGTAGAAGAGGTTGACCAGGAAGTTGTAGCCAGCATAGGCAACCACCGGGTCGATGAACCCGGAGGTGTCGATCGCCATGGGCAGGTCCAGCTCGGAACCGAACACAAGCTTGGCATTGGTGATCGAAATGACCAGCCACAGGAACATCACCAGAATGACCCCGCCCAGCGCCAAACGCAACGCACGCCGGTCCCGCGCCCACGTGACGGCCGAGTACAGCCCCACGAAGTAGGCAATCTGCGGGGCCAGCTGGATCATGACCTGCGGCAGCCATGTGCCGAAGCCGATGAACAATGCCGAGAGCAACAACATGGAACTGATGGGGAAGCGCCGGCGGACCGCCAGCGGCGCAATCAGCGCACACATGGCCAGGTAACTCATCGCGCGGTCGGGGGCGTCCTCGGCCGGCGCAAAGCTGAGGGTCATTTCCATGCCAAGCAGCGAGCAGGCCATGACCAGCAGCGTCACCCACACGTCGCGGCGCAGCTGTTCCGTGCTCGGCATGGGCCGTTCCCATTCCGGCGGAGGGAATTCGCCCGGAAGGAAGCGCTGGCGCATGGCCGGTGGTTTCATCATTTCCGTCTTCCGTCCGTGTCAACCCGTCAATGTCCCGCCATCGAACCTATCCCATGGCGGTGGCGCCGCGGAAAGACCTTGTCTGGTGTGACAAAAAGGTGTTGTGTGGGGCCATGAGTACGCCCATCGAAGACTATGCATTGTTGTCTGACCAGCGAACCGCGGCGCTGGTGTCGCGGAACGGTTCGGTCGACTGGTTGTGTTTTCCGCGTTTCGACTCCAGCAGCGTGTTTGCCGCGCTGGTGGGAACCAAGGACCACGGGCGCTGGCTGCTGGCGCCGCGCGACGGGCACGTCATTGGCCGGAACTACCTCAACTCGTCCTTTGTCTTGCGCACCCTGTGGGGCAGCGAAACGGGGCAGGTGCTTGTCACCGACTTCATGCCGGTGGGCAACGGCCGCTCCAGCGTGATCCGGCGGGTGGAGGGCCTGAGCGGTTCCATGGTGATGGAGCACGAGCTGATCATGCGTTACGACTACGGCAAGGTCCTGCCCTGGGTCCGGCGCAGCTTTGACACGGTGCAGGGCACGGAATCGCTGATTGCCGTGGCCGGTCCGCACGCGGCCGTGCTGTATGCCACCCGGCTGCCCAAGGCCCACGAGCATTCGCACCGCGACGAGTTTGTGGTGAACGCCGGGGACATTTTCGATTTCGAGTTCGCCTGCCATCCCAGCCACGAACCGATGCCCGACGCCAGCGACGTGGGCATGAGCATGACCCGAACCGCGAAACAGTGGCACGACTGGGCGAGCGACATCACCCCGCACGGCGACTACGAACCCGTTGTCAGGCGTTCGCTGCTGGTGCTCAAGGCGCTGACCCACGAGGAGACCGGCGGCATCGTCGCGGCCCCCACCACCTCCCTCCCGGAGTTCCTGGGCGGGGAGCGGAACTGGGACTATCGGTTCTGTTGGTTGCGCGATGCGGCGCTGACCCTGCAGGTCATGATGACGCACGGCTACGGCAACGAGGCCCTGCAATGGCGTGATTGGTTGCTACGCGCCATTGCAGGGGACCACCACCAGCTGCAAATCATGTACGGGCTCGACGGCAAGCGCGAACTTTCCGAGCGCGTCCTGCACCACCTGCCCGGATACGCGGGATCCGTCCCGGTACGCGTCGGCAACGGGGCCGTGAGCCAATACCAGGGCGACGTGATCGGCGAGGTCATGGTGGCACTTGAGGAGTTGCGCACCCTGGGTGGACACGAGGACCATTTCTCCTGGCCGCTGCAAAGGGCGCTGATCGACTACGTGCTGGACAACCTGACGCGCAAGGACCGAGGCCTGTGGGAAATGCGCGGGGACCCGCACTACTTCACGCATTCGCGGGTCATGATGTGGGCCGCCCTGGACAGCGGAGTGCGGGCCGTGAAACTTCACGGGCTGGCCGGCGAAGTCGAGGCCTGGGCCGATGCCCGCGACAAGCTCAGGGAGGAGATCCTCTCCCGGGGATTCAACGCGGAGCTGGATTGCTTCACGCAAACCTATGACGGCACCGAGGTCGACGCGTCCCTGTTGGTGTTGGCGCAGGTCGGGTTCGTCGACCACAAGGATCCCCGGATGCTTGGCACCGTGAAGCGCATCGAGGAGGACCTGGTCGACGGGCACGGGTTCATCAGGCGCTACCGGACCGAGGTCGGTACCGACGGGCTGCCGCCCGGGGAGTCCGCCTTCCTGGTGTGTTCCTGCTGGCTCGTCGAGCAATATGCCCACTCCGGGCGGTTGGCCGACGCCCGCGGGCTCATGGACAGGCTTGCGGGCGTGGTGAACGACCTGGGCCTGGTCTCGGAGGAATACGACCCCGCCACCGGGCACATGGCGGGCAATTTCCCGCAGGCGCTTTCCCACCTGGGGTTGATTCGCGCCGCCGACGCCATCGAGGAGGCGGCGGGCAACCGCCCGGCGCATCCGCGCCGGGCCTACACGTAGGCCCGGCGCGGATGCGCGCCAGAACCTAGTGCTTGGGCAGCGGCAGCGGCTTGTCCAGCGGCTGGCGTGCGGCGTTCATGTCGATGCCGAAATCCTTGGCGAAGACGGTCCGCGTGGCCGTGTAGATGGCCTCGGCGTTTTCGTCGAGTTCAAAGACGCGTGCGCCGCGTAACTGGTGCTTGTCGGCACCGTTCTTGCCGTACGGTCCAAACCCGGTGCCCGGGCCGTAGCCCAGCTCGATCCCGAAGTAGTTGCCCATGTATGAGTTGATGTGGTCGTGTCCGCAGTACGCTCCGCGCACGTCCCCGCGCTCCAGCAGGGCGGTGAACAGGCCGGAGTTGAAGGCGCCGCTATAGACGGCCTCGTTCTTTTCGCCGACGATGCTGTGCTTCTTCACCGCGGCGGCGTGGTCGGCCTCGTTGGAGGTGAACTGGGAGCCGTACCACATGTGGTGGTGCTCCCAGAGGGGGATGTGGAAGAACATGAGCGAGGGCACCTTGCCGTGGCGGCATTCGGTGGCCTTGGAGGCCTCGCGGTACCACTGGACCTGTTCCGGGCGGATCCAGTCGTAGTTCTTCAGGCCCTTGAAGTCCTGGCCGCCGATCTGGCTTGCGGCGTAGCGACCCGAATCAAGCAGCCAGATGCCAAACTTCGGCTTGTTGCCGCGTGAACCAGAGATCAGCAGTTGCGAGTTGGAGGAACCGAAGATCTCATCCTCGCGGGTGTTCACGTTGTATTTGTAGCCGCGGATGAAGTCGAGCATCTTCGCCTCGGTCATGTTGGTGCCGTTGGAGAGGGAATCCTCGTCGTGGTTGCCGAAGGTCAGCGCCCACTTGACCTTGCGCGATTCCATTGGCTGGACCACATTGTTGATGGCCTGCTTGACCTCGGTGGCAGTCTTCGGCTGGCCGTCGATGACGTCGCCGTTGATCAGCACGAAGTCGGGTTTTTCGGTTTCAATGACCTTGTCCATCAATTCCAGGGTGCGCCGATCGGTCAGCGGCCCGTCCTGGGTGTCGTTGAACTGCACGATCTTGAACTTGCCGTCCTTGCCGAACTTCAGTGAGGCGCTCACCGACGATTCATGCTTCTTGGTGGCGGTACTGGCGGTATTGGCAGTTGCCGCTTGCGCGCCTGCAGCCAGGATGCCGGTCACGGCCGCTGCCGTGCCGCCGACAAGGATTCCGCGGCGGGGGACCGAAGATGAGGGATTCACACTATGCCTTTCAAGGATTACGACCATGGAGAAGCGACGAACACGGAGGGTTCGAGGTCGTGATCTAGAGCGTAGGAATTCCATCTGTCCGGCAGGTGAAGTGCCGGCGGCGAATGGGTACGCTGAAGGCAAATAGTGCGTGCTACTTGGATGAACAGTCGATTGCCTGCCGTTGGTTGTCATGCCGGCTGATCCGGTCGCGACGATTCCCAGAGCCACGATGCTGAACGATCAGGGCGAACGGCAACCAAGGGGTCCGGAGCGTGCATTGAAGCCGGATACGACTCGTACGAAAATCCCTTCTGCGCACCGGATGCGCCAAGGTGTTGGGAAGCGCGGCAACTCACGTGCTCACCGCGCCGCAAACCGGCGGGATACTTGCGGACCCGCAAGAGCCCAAGGGTCCCTGGGGGCACGCACACTTACCCATCCATTGCCCGGCGGCCGAGTCATGCGATGCTTACATCATTCGGTTTTACGAGTCCGGAAAGCAGGAAGCCCCATGAGCATTTCCTTCGACCACATGACCATTGCCGCCAAGGACCGTGAGGCCTCGGCACAATTCTTCATAGAGCTTGCCGAAGCCCACAGTGTCGAAGCCTCGGGGCCGTTCGCCACTGTCCAGCTGGACGACGGGGTCATGCTTCAATTCGCCGAGTCGTCCGTCGATTTCCCGCCGCAGCACTACGCCTTTCTGGTTGATGATGAGCTCTTGGACCGCATCCTTGCGCGCATCACGGATCGAGGGCTCGAGCATTGGGCGGACCCGCAGCTCACGCAACCGGGTCAAACCAACGACGAGGGCGGAGGCCGCGGCGTGTATCTGATGGACCCGGCGGGGCACTACGTCGAGTTCACTACCCGTCCCAACCGCTGAGAAATCCACCGCCAAAAGACAGCGGCGCCCCGAGCGGCATCAGCCGTCCGGAGCGCCACCTGCGCCTGTATTATCCGCGGTCCTCGGCCGGGGCCGTTTCCCGCGGCCCGACCGCGCGATCCAGCGGATGCTCGATCTCGTCGCGGTACATCTTTCCGGCCAGCCAGGCCACGATCCCGATGACCGGGGAGGCGACGCCGGCAATCACAAAGATGGCCCAGATCGGGATGATCGACGCCAGCGGTCCGGCCAATGCCATGGACACGGGCATCAATGCCAGTGAGACAAAGAAGTCCAGCGAGGAAACCCGGCCGAGCATGTGCTGGGGCACCCGGCGCTGCAGGAGCGTTCCCCAGATGACCTGTCCCAGGCCGCCGGTGATTCCCACAACCACGAGAAGCGCCGCCAGCTGCCAAGGCGTGGTTGTCAGGCCGATGAACGCCAGCGGCAACGTGCCGAAACCCCAGAACATGATCATGAACGTGAGGTAGCGTCGCGGTAGCGGGAAGGACGCCGTCACCAGCGAACCAATGGCGCTGCCGATGCCGAAGGCCGCGAGCATGAAGCCAAAGGTCCGCGCATCCCCGCCCAGTTGGTCGTCGACCACGAACGGCAGCAGCACCTCGATGGGGCCAATGAAGCTGAGCACCGAAATGACGGCAAAGAGCAGCGTCCACAACAGCCACGGCGTGCCCAGGGTGTAGCCGACGGCCTCACGCAGGTCGGCCAGCGCGCTCGGTCGTTTCTGGCCGGGTTCCAGGTGCTCGTCGTAGGCCTTGTGGTGGCCCAGGGCATTGAGCACGATGAACGCCACCAGGTGGCAGGCCGCGATTCCGACGATTGCCATGGGCGGGCTGAACGAAGCGACAAGCACCCCGGCAATGGCGGGCCCCGCGGCCTGCTGCAGCACCGGACGGAACATTCCCTCCATGCCGTTGGCCGCCAGCAGGTCGTCGGCAGGCAGGATACGGGGGAGCAGCGCCGAATAGGCCGGGAAGAAGAACGCGGCTCCCGCGCCCTGGACGAATCCGGCCGCCGCCAGATGCCAGAGCTGGATGGCGCCCGTCGAGGCAAGGACCGCCACGGTGCTCATGACCAGAAGCGAAAGCGCTTCAACGGTGATGATGATTTTCCGGCAGCTGACACGGTCCGCGGTGATTCCGCCGATGAGCACGAATCCCAGCAGGCCGATCGAGGTCGCCGTGGCGACCAGGGAGAGCTGTGCGGGCCCGCCGCCCAGGTGCTTGACCTGATAGACCATGGCCACGGCCCACATTCCGTGGGCGAAGACGCTGATCGCCATGGCGATCAGCAGGATGCGGTAGTCGCGGTGGGCGAAGGGTCTAAGGGCGCGCGGGGCCATGATGTGGGTCCTGAAGCTGGTGAATTTCTTGGCGAACGACGGTACGCCACTCTCAATCTTGTCGCAACTCATTGAGATATGTCAATCAGTGTTACGTGAAATACGGGTGACGAATAAGTTACCGACGAGTAGGCTTTGGTTCATGCATGCACTCTTTCGACTTCTCGTCCTGCTGACCACGGCCCGCAAGCGGCCTCCCGTGTCTATTTTCGACCCTGTCTCGACGCCGATGCGCGCAAGGTTGACGGACATCGACATAGCCATGCACATCAACAACGGGATGTACTTCTCGCTCTTCGACCTCGGGCGCTTCGAGCTGATGGTGCGTTCGGGCGCCTGGGACGTGATCCGGAAGAACAAGTGGACCCCGGTGGTCCAGGCCGAGACCATCACCTTCCGCAAGTCCATCGTCCTCAACCAGAGGTTCACCCAGGAAACCAGGATTATCGGCATGGACGAGCGCTGCATCTACTTCGAACAGCGCATGGTCGCCGACGGCGAGATCTATGCCCAGGCGACCATCGCCACCCGCATGGTTTCCAAGAAGGGCCCTGTCTCCAACCAGGAGATCATCGCGACGGTGGGGGAGGACGTGCCGGCGGACCTTGTGCTCCCCGGATGGATCGAACAATGGCGGGAAAACACCGCGTTGCCCGGGGCCCGCAGGCCCGCGCCGCACCAGTGGGTCTAGGTCCCGTTCGCCGGGACCTGTTCCAGGACGAACGCCTCGGCAACGTCAATCACCTCGCGTGTGTGCAATTGCGCGATGAAGGCCACCGGCGTTGCGCCGTCGAGCCCGGGATTCGACCCCAGCAGCCAGAGCGCGGCCTTTTCGCGGTCGCCGAGGGATTCCAGGGTCTTCCACACCCTGTAGCCCAGACGGACCCGCTGCTCTTCGACAGGTCCGGGGCCCGTTCCCTCCGGATGCGCCCACCTGTGGGGCGCGGTGTTGTCCCTGCTGCCGGCCATGGCCTGGACCGTTGGCCCCCCGAGATCCACGAGGAGTCTCCGGGTGAGCTCGCGGACGTCCGACTCCGTTGACTCCACATATACAGCGCTGTGGTTTGAAGGTTTCATGACACCAGCATCGCGCTGCGGCGCGCATAAATCCATGCGCGCCGGCGCCTATTTGATGCTTCGAAGCAGAATGCGGACCAGCCAGACCAGCACGGCGGTTCCCGTCGTGAAGAAAACAATCGTTCCGAGTATCTCGCCATCCACGGTGCGGCTCTCCCTGGGTCAACGGCTTCAAGCGCCGCCGGCGGCAAACGCTTCCTTGTGAACCAGTGAGCCATGCGCCGGGAGCCGCGTCGAGGGGCAACGGTGTATCCGTACGCTTTCCCTACGCCGAAACCGCGAACCCATGCGCCCGTCGCGCGCGGGAAGGGCCTAAAGCAGCGTGGCGAACCGTTCGGCGGCGGCCGTCGCACCGGCCACGATGATCTCGTCCTCCGGGTTCAGGATCGTCTGCGGGGTCGCGTAATCCCATTCGCCGCTCTGGCGCTTGACCGCAACGACCGTGACATGGTGCTTTGCCCGGATCCCGGTGGTGCCGAGGGGCTGACCCTGGGCTTCCCTGGGTGGCCGGGTCTTGACCATCGCAAAGCCGTCCTCGAACTCGACATAGTCCAGCATGGCGCCGCGGACCAAGTGGGCGACGCGGCGCCCCATGTCCTGCTCCGGACGGACGACGTGCTCAACGCCCAGCTGTTCGAGGATCTGGCCGTGGGCCTCGCTGACGGCCTTGGCCCAGATGGTGGGCTTCTTGAAGCGCAGCAGGGCGGAGGTGGTGAGGATGCTGGCCTCGAGGTCGCTGCCGATGCCGACCACGGCGCTGTCGAATTCGTGCACCGACAGCTGGCGCAGGGCCTCTTCCTTGGTCGAGTCCGCCCGCACCACATGGGTGAGCCTGCCGTTGAACGACTGGACGATGTCCTCGTCCGCGTCTATGCCCAGGACCTCGGTGCCGGCGGCCGCCAGCTCTAGGGCCAGCGCGCCGCCGAAACGGCCAAGCCCGATCACGACCACGGAATTGGCTTCCGCGATGCGTTCGATGGATTTGGGGGTGAATAGATGGTGCTTAGCCAATGAGTGGTCTCTCTTTCGGGAATTCGTAGAGCGGGGTGCGGGCGCGCAGGGCAAGTGCCGAAGCCAGGGTCACTGGCCCCAGTCGGCCGACGAACATGAGGAAGACAAGCAGCAGCTGCCCGGCCGGGGGCAGCGAGGCGGTGATGCCGGTTGACAGGCCGACGGTGGCAAACGCCGAGACCGTTTCGAAGAACAGCCGGTCAAAGCCGATGTCGGTGATGAGCATCAGTGCCATGGTGGAGCCGATGACCAGGGCCACCGCCAAGAGGACGATCGTGATTGCCTCGCGGTGCACGGAACGCGGAAGCCGCTTGCCGAAGACGTTGACCGCCACCCCGCCCTGGATCTCGGTGAGCAGGATGAAGAACAGGACCGCGAAGGTGGTGATCTTCAGGCCGCCGGCGGTGCCCGCCGGGCCGCCGCCGATGAACATGAGGATGTCCATGCCCAGCCACGTCGCCGGATCCATCTGGCCCAGGTCCAGGGAATTGAATCCGGCGGTTCGGGTCATGACGGATTGGAAGAACCCGGCCAGCAACTTGTCGGCCGCGGACAGGGGGCCAAGGGTCTTCGGGTTGTTCCACTCCAGGGCGCTGATGAATGCGGTGCCCGCGGCAAGAAGGATGCCAGTGCCGGTCAGGACCAGCTTGGTGTTCATGGTCCAGTGCAGGGGCTTGCGGTAGTGGCGCCCCAGTTCGAAGAGCACTGGGAAGCCGAGGCCGCCGATGATGATGGCCAGCGCAATCGGCATGCAGATCCACGGATCCCCGACGAAGCCTATGAGGTTGTCGCTGAACAGGGCGAAGCCGGCGTTGTTGAAGGCCGAGACCGAATGGAAGAACCCCAGCCAGAGCGACTGTCCGAAGGAATGCCCGTAGCCAAGCCCGAACCGCAGGGCCAGCAGCAACGCGGCGCACAACTCGACCATCGCGGTGATGCGCAGGACTCCCAGCAGCACCGACTTCACGTCGCCGAAGCCCGTGCTCTTGGTTTCCGCGGCGGCCTGGATGCGTGATTTCAGGCCCAGCCGGCGGGCCATGATCACACCCAGCAGGGAGGCGAAGGACATGATGCCGAAGCCGCCGAGCTGGATCAGGCACAGGATGGCCACCTGGCCGAACGTCGTCCAATAGGTGGCGGTGTCAACGACCGCCAGGCCGGTGACGCACACCGCGGAAGTTGCGGTGAACAGCGCCTCCAGGGGACCGGCGCCGCCGGGGCCCACCTTGGAAATCGGAAGCATCAGCACCAACGTCCCCACGACGATGGCGGTGCCGAAACCCAGAGCGATCGCCTGGGCCGGATGACGGGGCAGAAATGCCCGGCCCAGGTGCCTGAACCTGTTTGCAGTGAAACGCATGAGTTACAGGGTAACCGCTGCAATCCCTATTGCCATGCCCGGTACGGGGAGCGTGAACGGCAATTGGCCGCGTGTGTCGGGAACGGGCCCCGATTCAGGCCTTGACCGTGTTGATCGCGGCGAGCTGTTCGCGGATGCCGTCGAAGTGACGGCTGAGCAATTCGCTGGCCAGAGCCTTGTCCCCGGCCTTCACCGCATTGAGAAGCTCTCGGTGCGAATGCGCCGTCTCGGCAAGGTGCGCCCGGGTGCTGTCCCGTACGCCGATGCCTTGGTGGATGGTGCGGTAGACGTCCCAGAAAACGCCCAGCAGGTTGCTGAGCAGCTGGTTGTTGAGCGGCTCAAACAGGAGGCGGTGGAAATCCTTGTCGGCATCGACGAAGTTCTGGCCGTCGGCGGCGAGCGACTCCATGGTCACGACGGTGGCCTCGAGCTTGGCAAGCTGTTCGGGGGTGATGGCGGAAATCGCCGAGCCGACGAGCCCCGCCTCCAACGCCTGGCGCACGTCGACCAGCTCGTTGGCCTCGTGCCCCTTGTGGCGCAAGGACATCTGCCCGCGGAAGGTCAGTGAATCCGAGAGCGCCAAGAGGTTTTCCTCGGCAACGAACATGCCGAAGCCGTGCCGGATTTCCACGACGCCGAGGGCCTGGAGCACCTTGATGGCCTCGCGCAGGGTGTTGCGGCCGACGCCCAGCTCGGCGGAAAGTTCCTGCTCGGTGGGCATGGCATCCCCGGGCAGCAGGCCGCGGTCCAGGATGAGGTCGGTGATATCGGCAGTGAGCGCGCGCAGACGCGCATGGGCATCGAGACGTGGTGTTCGCGTGATGGTCATTTGTGCTGATACCTCCTAGTCGTGCAGGGAAATGCTCCCCTGAATCCAATCATCGTCCATTGTGCGCCAAAACGTGTGACCCAGTTGACTATGGGTCGTGATGCCGCTTACAGTCTATCTCACAGCATAGGACATCCTACGTCCGACTTTCTCAGTCTTGGATTTGAAAGAGGTTAGATATGACCCTGAAGGACTTGGCCAATAAGCCCCGCGGCCGCCGTGAATTTCTCAAGATGACCGGCATGCTCGGTGCTGCGGCCGCCTTCTCGGCCACGGTCGCCGCATGCTCGAGCCCGGGTGCCTCGGCCGGAGGCGGCAGCGCGGCCGCATCCGGAGCCACCACGCACCTGGAAGCAGGCATCTCGTACGCCCTGTCAACCGGTTTCGACCCGATGACCTCTTCCGGCGCGACCCCGTTCGCCGCCAACATGCACATCTTCGAGGGCCTCGTGGACCTGCACCCGGCAACCCGCGAACCGTACCTGGCACTCGCCGCGGCCGACCCGAAGCAGCTCGACGACACCAGCTGGGAAGTCAAGCTCCGCTCCGGCGCCAAGTTCCACAACGGCGACCCGGTGACCGTCGACGACGTCGTGTACTCCTTCGAGCGCGTGCTCGACGCGAAGAACGCATCGCTCTTCGCGCAGTTCGTGCCGTTCATCAAGACCGTCAAGGCCAAGGGCGACGACACCGTCGTCTTCACGCTGAACTACGCCTTCCCGCTCTTCCCGACCCGCATCTCCGTGGTCAAGATCGTCCCGAAGAAGCTTGCCTCCGCGGACCAGGCCGCCTTCGACGCTGCCCCGGTCGGCTCGGGCCCGTACAAGCTCATCTCGGCGACCAAGGACGACAAGATCGTCTTCGAGAAGTTCGCCGACTACAACGGCGCCTACGCAGCCAAGGCCGAGGCCATGACCTGGTACCTGCTCTCCGATGCAGCAGCCCGCGTCACCGCCGCCGAATCCGGCCGCGTATCGGTGATCGAGGACGTGCCGTACCTGGACGTCGACCGCCTCAAAGCCAAAATGAACGTCGAATCGGTGCAGTCCTTCGGCCTGCTCTTCCTGATGTTCAACTGCGCCGAGGGACCGTTCGCCGACAAGCGCGTGCGCCAGGCGTTCCACTACGCCACGGACACCCAGACGATCATCGACCGCGCGTTGCTGGGCAACGCCAAGGCCGCGACCTCCTACGTGCAGGAAACCCACCCGCAGTACGTCAAGGCCGCAACCGTTTACGGCTACGACCAGGCCCGCGCCGAGGCATTGCTCAAGGAAGCCGGCGTCACCACGCTCGAATTCGAGCTGCTGACCACCGACACCTCCTGGGTCAAGGACATCGCCCCGCTGCTGCTCGAATCCTGGAACAAGCTTCCGGGCGTCAAGGTCACCATGCAGAACCTGCAGTCCGGTGCCTTGTACACCGACCACGTGGACACCGGAACGTTCCGCGTCGTCGCGGCCCCGGGCGACCCGTCGGTCTTCGGCAACGACCTGGACCTGCTGCTGAGCTGGTTCTACCGCGGCGATGTCTGGCCGACCAAGCGCTTCCGCTGGTCCAAGGCCGCCGAATACAAGGCGCTGCAGGGCATGCTCGATGCCGCGGTGAAGGCCAAGGACGAGGCCGGCGCCACCAAGGCCTGGACCGAGGCCATCAACCTGATCTCCGAGAACGTGCCGCTGTACCCGGTGCTGCACCGCCAGCTGCCGACCGCCTGGAGCGAAAAGTCGGTTGAGAACTTCAAGCCGCTGCCGACCACCGGCGTCTCCTTCGTCGGAGTCGCACCGAAGGCCTAACCGCCTCCCCACTTGCATGGCGCACCCGTTGCAACTTCCCCCGAGTGCATCGGGTGCGCCACGCACCCCCCCTGACAATTTGTTGCCTACCCATCGGAGTCCTTGCGTGGGAACCCTCCTACGGCTACTGCTACGTCGCCTCGCCGCCCTGCCCCTGATGATCCTGGGTGTCACCTTCCTGGTCTTCATCATCCTCAAACTTTCGCCCGGTGACGAGGCCACGTCCGCGTTGGGCGAAGGCGCCTCCGACGCGGCCAAGGACGCCTACCGCGAAGCCCGCGGGCTCAATGCGCCGCTGGTCATCCAGTACTTCAGCTTCCTGAGCCGGCTGCTGGTGCTGGACTTCGGCAAGACCACCCCGCCGGAGCGCCCGGTCAGCGAAATGATCGCCAACGCCTTCCCGCTGACCCTGCAGCTGACCTTCTACGGCGTGCTGATCGCCGTGGTCATCGCCCTGGTGTTCGGCGTCATGGGCGCCCTCTACCGCGACAAGATGCCCGACCAACTGGTCCGCGTCTTCTCCATCGCGGCCGTGGCCACCCCGTCGTTCTGGCTCGGCATCCTGCTCATCCAGTGGCTGGCCCTGGGCGCGAACCCGCTCTTCCCCTCCGGCGGCGCGGCCCCCGAGGGATCGGGCATCGTCGGCTGGCTGTCCCACATGACGCTTCCGGCGCTAGCCCTGGCCATCCCGGTCTCCGCCTCGCTGATCCGCGTGGTGCGCACCTCCATGGTCGAGGAACTGGATAAGGACTACGTCCGCACCGCCATCGGCAACGGCGTGCCGCGCGGAGAGGTGCTCACCCGCAACGTGCTGCGCAACGCACTGGTCACCCCGGTCACGGTGCTGGGCCTGCGCATCGGCTACCTGCTCGGCGGCGCTGTCGTCATCGAAATGATCTTCTCGCTGCCCGGCATGGGCCAGCTGATCATGAACGGCATCACCAACTCCGACGTCAACCTGGTCCAGGGCGTGGTGCTGACCATCGCGGTCACCTTCGTGCTGGTGAACATCGTCGTCGACCTGCTTTACCTGCTCATCAACCCGCGCATCAGGACGGTGTAACTCTTCATGGCTATGCTTGCCCCCCGAAACGGCCTCGTCGCCCGCCTGAGCTCCGGAACCACGCGCTTCACGGCGCTTCCGCTTGGCTCAAAGATCGCACTGCTCTTCCTGGTGCTGATCTCCCTGGCAGCCGTCTTTGCCCCGGTGCTCGCCCCGCACGACCCGCTGGCATCCGGCATCCCCGCCCAGCCCCCGAGCTCCGAGAACCTCTTCGGCACCGACCGGCTGGGCCGGGACATCTTCTCCCGCCTGCTCTACGGCGCCCGGTCCTCGCTGCTGATCGGCATCGGCTCCGTCACCCTGGCCCTGATCCTGGGCGGATTGCTCGGCGCGCTTGCCGCAACGAGCGCCAAATGGGCCAACGAGACCATCATGCGCATCATGGACATGCTCATGGCGTTCCCCGGCATCGCGCTGGCCGCGGCGCTGCTTGCCTCGCTGGGCAACACGCTGCCGGTGATCATCCTGGCCATCGCGGTGATCTACGTGCCGCAGATCGCCCGCGTGGTCCGCGCCAACGTGCTGGCCCAATGGGGCGAGGACTACGTCCGCGCCGAGCGAGTCATCGGAGCCGGCCGCTTCTATATCCTGGGCACCCACGTGCTGCGCAACTGCGCGGCCCCGGTGCTGGTGTTCGCCACCGTCATGGTCGCCGACGCCATCATCCTTGAGGCATCGCTCTCCTTCCTGGGCGCAGGCATCCAGGACCCGGCACCGAGCTGGGGCAACGTGATCGCCTACGGCCGCACCCTGGTGCTCAACGGCGCCTGGTGGGCCACCACCTTCGCCGGCCTGACGATCCTGCTCACGGTGCTGGCGCTGAACATCCTGGCCGAGGGCATGACGGATGCGCTGGTGAACCCCAAGTCCACCAAGAAGAGCGCCTCGAACTCGGAAACCGCCGCCGCCAAGGCCTCCAAGCCGGCCGTGGACACCGCCGCGCTGGAACGCCTGCGCGGGGAACTGGCACTGCTCTCGGAGACCGAATCCCGCCGCACCGACCGCCTGAGCCTGGGCGCCGGCGGCACCGGCGAGGGGGAGCCGAAGGTCATCCTCGAGGTCAAGAACCTCTCCATCCGCTTCCCGGCCCGCTTCGGCGACACCCGGATCGTGGACAACGTCTCCTTCACGGTGCGCGAGGGCGAAACCATGGGCCTGGTCGGCGAGTCCGGCTGCGGCAAGTCGATCACCTCGCTGGCGATCATGGGGCTGCTTCCCGAGACCGCCAAGATCTCCGGCTCCATCAAGTTCGGCGGCAAGGAATTGCTGCCCGAGGGTCCCGACGGGTTCGCGCTGGCCGGCGACGAGAAGGTCTACAAGGGCCTGCGCGGCGAACAGATCGCCATGGTCTACCAGGACGCGCTGTCCTCGCTGAACCCCTCGATGCTCGTGGGCGACCAGCTGCGCCAGCTGACCAAGCGCAACGGGCGCACCAGCCCCGAGGAACTGCTGCGCCTGGTCAAGCTGGACCCGGTGCGCACGCTGCGCTCCTACCCGCACGAGCTCTCCGGCGGCCAGCGCCAGCGCGTGCTCATCGCCATGGCATTGAGCCGCAAGCCGAAGCTGGTGGTCTGCGACGAGCCGACCACCGCGCTGGATGTCACGGTGCAGAAGCAGGTCGTGGACCTGCTCAACGAGCTGCGCGAGCAGCTGGGCTTCGCGATGGTCTTCGTCAGCCACGACCTGGCACTGGTTGCCTCGCTGGCACACCGGGTCACCGTCATGTACGCGGGCCAGGTCGTTGAATCCGGACCGGTTCCCGCCGTGCTCAAGGGCCCCGCCCACGAGTACACCCAGGGCCTGCTCGGTGCCGTGCTGTCCATCGAATCCGGTGCCACGCGGTTGCACCAGATCCCGGGTTCGGTCCCGTCGCCCTACTCGTTCTCCGACGGCGACAGGTTCGCCGAGCGTTCCCAGCGCATGGATGCAGATCCGAACATGCCCACCGACTTCGTGCCTGCAAGCTCCGAGTCGGAGCACTTCTGGGCCAGCCACGAAACAGTTTCACAGGGAGTCCGCCCATGAGTGCCGAAACAAACACCCCGGTCGTCGAGCTTCGCGACATCCACGTGCACCACCGTGCCCGTGGCGGCAAGCTCTTCGCCCCGAACATCGTCCGGGCCGTCAACGGGGTCGATTTCTCCGTCTCCCGCGGCGAGACTGTGGGAATCGTGGGCGAATCCGGCTGCGGCAAGTCGACCCTGGCCTCCGTGCTGGTGGGCCTGCAGGAACCGACCAGCGGAACCGTGCTCTTCCGCGGCAAGGACGCTTCCAAGCGCAACGCCGCGGGCCGCAAGGAATTCGGCCGCTCCGTCGCCGTGGTCTTCCAGGACCCGTCGACGGCGCTGAACCCGCGCCTGACGATCAGCGACATCCTCACCGATCCGCTGAAGATCCACGGCATCGGCAACGCGGCATCCCGTGCCGCGAAGGTGACCGACCTGCTCTCCGTGGTGGGCCTGCCGGCCTCGGCCGCCTCCGCGATGCCCAACCAGGTTTCCGGCGGCCAGCGCCAACGCGTTGCGATCGCCCGGGCCCTGGCCTTGGATCCGGACATCATCGTCGCGGACGAGCCGACCAGCGCGCTGGACGTCTCGGTGCGCGCCCAGGTGCTGAACCTGCTCACGGACCTGAAGGCCTCGCTGAACCTCGGCATGGTGTTCATCTCCCACGACATCCAGACCGTCCGCTACGTCTCGGACCGCATCTGCGTGATGAACGCCGGGCAGATCGTCGAGCAGGGCACCGCCGCCCAGGTCTTCGAAAACCCGAGCAACGAGTACACCCGCACCCTGCTCGGTGCGGCCCCCTCGCTCCTGCAGCTCTAACCCCCCCCAACCCGGCGGGCGGTGCGCGTGTCCCACACACTCACGCGCACCATCCGCCACCCCCCCATGCAGCACCCCCCAGCACCACCACCCTTAGAAGAAAGATTTTCTCGTGGCATTCGCAAACAACCCCAAGTACACCGGCGTCATCCCCCCGGTAGTCACCCCGCGCACGGCGGATGGCGCCATCGATATTCCGGGTCTGCAGGCCGTCGTTGAGCACCTGGTCACCGGCGGCGTCACCGGCCTGTTCGTGCTCGGTTCCTCCGGCGAGGTACCGTATCTCACCAACGCCGAGCGCGCCCTGGTGGTCTCCACCATCCGCGAAGCCAACGCCGGCCGCGTGCCGCTGATCGTCGGCGCCAACGAGCAGACCACCGAGCGTGTCATCGAGGAAGGCCGCGCGATGATCGAACTCGGCGCCGACGCACTCGTCGTTACCACCCCGTACTACGCACTGTCCAACGCCGCAGAGGTCGAGGCCCACTTCCGCGCCGTCCACGCAGCGCTGCAGATCGACATCTTCGCCTACGACGTGCCGGTGCGCACCCACGTCAAGCTGTCCGTCGCCACCGCCGTGGCGCTGGCCAAGGACGGGGTGATCGTCGGCGTGAAGGATTCCTCCGGCGACGATGTCTCCTTCCGCCAGCTGCTGCTGGCAACCCGCGACTTCGAGGGCTTCTCCGTCTTCACCGGCCACGAGGTCGTCGTCGACGGCGCCATGCTCGGCGGCGCCCACGGCGTGGTCCCGGGCCTTGGCAACGTCGACCCGGCCGGCTACCGCCGCCTGTTCGATGCGGCCGTCGCCGGCGACTTCGTCACCGCGGCCAAGGAACAGGACCGCCTGACCGAGGTCTTCGAGATCGTCTACACCCCGGACTCCGCACGCGTTTCCGGCGGCGCCGCCGGCCTGGGTGCCTTCAAGACCGCACTGGTCGAGCTGGGCGTCATCGGCTGCAACAAGATGAGCTCCCCGATGGAGGACCTGAATGCGTCCGAGGCCTCGGCGATCTCCGGCATCCTGACCCGCACCGGACTGCTCTAAGCCCCCATGAACAAAGCAACAGCACAGATGCGTCCCGAGGAATCGGGGCGCATCGCCGCGTTCGGCATCGATCTGGGCGGCACAAAGATCGCCGCGGGCCTGATCGACACCGAGGGCTCCGTCCTGGCCTCCGCCTCCGTTCCGACCCCCGCCACCGAGGGCGCCGAGGCGGTGCTCGACGCCGTCGCGGGACTCGTGGACGCGTTGGGCGCGGCACCGGAGGCCGCCGGCCTGCGGATCCGGGGCCTGGGCATGGGGGCCGCCGGGGTGATCGACGCGGGCAACGCCCGCGTGCTCTCGGCCACCGACACGATCCTGCACTGGGCGGGCACCGACCTGTCCGCCGGCCTGCTGGCCCGCACCGGGCTGGCGGTGCGCGCCGTCAACGACGTGCACGCCCACGGCCTCGGCGAAGCCTGGTGCGGCGCCGCCGCCGGCAAGGCCAACGCCCTGCTGCTGGCCGTCGGCACGGGCATCGGCGGCTCGCACCTGCTGGGCGGGGTGCCGCAGACCGGCGCACACCACGTCGGCGGGCACATGGGCCACTTCGCCTCCCCGCTGGCCACCGGCGTGCGCTGCTCCTGCGGGCGCACCGGCCACCTGGAGGCCATCGCCGCGGGACCCGCCATCCATCGCAACTACCTGCGCCTGGGCGGCGATCCCTACGTGGCCGACACCCGCGAGCTGACCGCCCTCGCCCATGCGGGGGACCTGCTGGCCATCCAGACGCTGCGCACCGGCGGGCGCGCCGCGGGCATCGCGGCCGGTTCACTGGCGAACATCCTGGACCCGGAACTCATCGTGTTTTCGGGCGGGATGACCGGTGCCGGGGACCTGTGGTGGGACGCGGTGCGCGAGGGATTCGCCGCCGAGGCCATCGACCCGTTGCAGCAGCTGGAACTGGTTCCCGCGACCCTTGGCAACGACGCAGCACTCATCGGCGCGGCAGGGCTTTTCCTGGCGCCACAAACCTCGAAGGACTGAACATGCTCTTGACCCCCAGCGAACTCGAGGCCCTGCGCGGGCGCCTGATCGTCTCCGCCCAGGCCTACCCGGGCGAGCCCATGCGCACCCCCACCACCATGGCGCAGGTCGCCGCCTCTGCCGTCATCGGGGGAGCGGCTGCGGTGCGCGTCCAGGGCATCGTGGACGTGCAGTTCACCCGAAGCGCGGTTGAAGTTCCCGTGATCGGGCTCTGGAAGGACGGGCACGACGGCGTTTTCATCACCCCCACCGCGAGCCACGCCCTGGCCGTGGCCAATGCCGGGGCGCACATCGTCGCCCTGGACGGGACCCGCCGGGAGCGCCCGGACGGGCTGGACCTCAAGCAGACCATCGCCATGGTGCACGAGCAATCCCACGCACTGGTCATGGCAGACTGCGGTTCCCTGGCCGACGCGCTGAACGCAGTGGAGGCCGGCGCGGACCTGATCGGCACCACGCTGGCCGGCTACACCGGGGAACGGCCCAAGACCGAAGGCCCGGACCTGGACCTGTTGGCCACTCTGGCAGCCTCGGACCTCGGCGTGCCGCTGATCGCCGAGGGCCGGATCCACACCCCGGCCCAGGCCCGCGCGGCCCTTGACGCCGGTGCCTTCGCGGTCGTCGTCGGCACGGCCATCACCCATCCGGCCAGCATCACCGGCTGGTTCGACGCGGCCATGCAGGCGTAGGGAAGCGGCGTCAGTTCCCGGTCAAACGGTCCAGCGCCGCTGCCCGATTGCGATGGCCGATCAGCTCATCGAGAATGATGGTCGCCGTCGGCATCGCCAGGATCATCGCCAGGCAAAGCGTCAACGGCAGCCCGGCCATGGCTAGGGCGATCGCTGCGGCGCTGCACACCAGCAGTGCCGCAGCGAGCCACAACTGGAGCGGATCCACTGCCACCATGTAGGCGTGCAGGAACGTCAACACGATCGCGAACACCGCGGCCGGGATGGCCACCGAGGCCACCACCGCAGCCTCGCCGATCTGGGTCTTCCCCTCCAGGTAATACGCATAGACGCGCAGCCCGACGCCGGTGGCGGTAATTGAGGCGAAGAGCAGCATGTGGGCGTAGCCGAAGACGAACGACCGTTCACGCTGGGCGTGCAGTGCGGTTCCGGCCGGGACCATGAAGTACATCCACCACATGGCGAAGGCCAATCCGATGCCGGCCAGCCCCACTGCCACCATGTCCAGACTCCAGCCGCTGCCGGAAAGCACGGCCCGCAGGGCGGTGATGGTGCCGACGAGGCACTCGCCCAGCGCGATGATCGCCAGCAAACTGTAGCGTTCGGCAATATGGTGCGCATGCCAGGGCGTCCGGGTTTTCCTTTCGGCGATCACCGGGGCCGCCATTTCAAGAACGAACAGCGGCCCAGCTATCAGTAGCATCGCCCAAACCTCGGTGTCCACCAGAATCACCACGATCCAGCCGACCTGCGCCACCGCAAGGTACTTCGCATAACTGAGGCATGTCGCTCGGCGCTGCGGATCCTGTTTGGCGGCACGCAGCCACTGGAAAATCAGGGCAACACGCATCACCACATATCCGAGCACCATCACACCGTTGTCCACGGGGGAACGCTGCTGGATGGATACGAACACGGGTTCCAGGCCCAGGGACAGAATCAGCACACCGAGCATCTGGACCATTGTCACCAGACGAAACACCCAGTCGTCTGTGTCGTAGGCGCTTGCGAACCAGCTGAAGTTGATCCATGCCCAAATGATTGCGAACATCACGAAGGAAAAGCTGATGATGCCCGTTCCCACATGTCCGCCGGCCAGGCTATGGGCGAAAAGGTTTGCGGCGGCACCAAAGGCTATCGCGAAGGTCAGGTCGAAGAACAGTTCCAGCGGCGTGGACACGCGGTTCTGCTCATGGGGGTCCCGGCCGCCCATGCGTGCCATGGCGTGCCGCAGCGGATTGTCGCTCATGGGTTTTGATCCCTCCAATGCCTCCGGTGGCGTTCCTGTTCCCCATGATGCGCCATTGCCGGGCTGTGTCGAAACAATCCGGCATCGCTCCAAAGCCCTTTCGCTTCCTGTACTTCGGATGTGAACCGATGATGCAATGAGTCCATGAACAAAACTTTGCTCCCACTCGGCGTGACGGGTTCCAGCGGCGTCCTTGGCGGGATCGTGGCAACCGCGTTGTCCAAGGCAGGCATCGAGCAACGCCTGTTGCTGCGAACGCCAAGCCGTGCTCCACTCCTGGCCGGATCCACGGTGGTGGCGGCATCCTACGAAAACACCGTCCGAACACGCAAAGCCCTATCCGGGATCGGCACCCTGTTCATGGTCTCCGCGTCGGAAAGCGCGGATCGCCTGGACCAGCACCGCGCATTCATCGATGCAGCCGTGGATTCCGGGGTAAATCACGTGGTGTACACGTCGTTTATGGCGGCGGCCGCCGATGCCGTCTTCACCCTGGCCCGCGACCACTTCGCCACCGAGGAATACATCAAGTCCTCCGGGTTGGCATGGACGTTTCTACGAGACAACTTCTACGCCGACTTCATGAGCGCCATGGTCGGGGAGGACGGTGCCATACGGGGACCGGCAGGCAACGGCCGTTGCTCGATTGTCGCCCGGGCGGATGTCGCCCGAACCGCCGCAGCCGTTCTGCAGGAACCAAGCAAGCACGCGTACCAAAGCTACGACCTGACGGGGCCCGAAGCGCTGTCCTTCCCGGAAATTGCCGGGATTCTCAGCGCCGAGGGCCTTCGTCAGGTGGGGTTCGTGAACGAAACGCTGGATCAGGCCTACGCCTCGCGTGCCGGCTACCAGGCACCGGACTGGCAGGTCGATGCGTGGGTTTCCACCTACACCGCCATCGCTTCGGGCGCACTTGAATCCGTGAGCGGTGATATTGAGTCGATTACCGGCCAAGCGCCGATGGGACTGCGAGAGCTGCTGCGCACCGCGGTTTCTTGATCCGGTCTTGATGACAAACGGGGCTCAACGGAAAGCTACGCCAATTTTGGAAGGTATATTCGTTGATTTACAAATCAAGATCAAACTGTCGGAACTGTTTTCTATAATTGAGTCATGACAACGAGGTCAGAAACGGGTGGTCTTGGGGACGGTTCGGAATCCGGTCCCGGGGACCTGACCTATGAGTATCTGGCCGAACAGGGCATGGACTTGCGCCGCTTCCTCCAACAGGCACTGAACGCCGAGGGCACTGACGGGCTGCGGGCCATCGCGGCAGCCCTGGACCACACACGCATTTCCACATCGTCTTATGAGCGGGTCGAATGCATCGCGGCGCTGGAAGAGCTCAAGTCCAGCGCGTGCGCATTTCAGGCAAAGACCACATGCGTTTATGACGATGAAGTTGCCGAACGTCGCACAGCCAAGGGAGAACGGATACTCAACTCCAATTGGGGTGTGGGACCGGAGATCGCTTTTGCCCGCCATCAGCCACCACGCTCCGGTGCCCAGTACCTGGACTTTTGCCACGTTCTCACCGATGACTTGGTCTTCTCTTACGATGCACTGCATCGAGGAGTGATCACCGAGGCGGAAGCCATCATCGTCGTCAAGGAAACGCGTGGACTCACCCGGGAACAACGCGGAGAAATCGACATCCGGCTTTTCTCCGAGGGGCACCAATGTTTTGGGCTCGGAGGCAAGAAGCTTGCAGCCATGATCCGGGAATGGGCGCTGGCATACGGGTCGGAAAAGGAAATCGACCTTGAAGCCAGAGCCATAAAGGAACGCTACATCAGCATTTTCCCCATCGATCGCCACCGGATGAAAATCACCGGGATCCTACCCACCGAATACGGGGTGTTGATCGCGCAAGTACTTGAGAGCCTGGTCTCCAGCGCAAAAGCACAGGGCGATGATCGTTCGCGTCAGCATCTGGCAGCTGATTCGCTTCTTGAGCGCCTGACCGGATTGGACAGTCCCACCGCAATACCCATCCAACTGGGGCTGGTCATGACCGATCGGACCCTCTTTCAAGGACACTCCGAGCCGGCGCTCTTGCAAGGCTACGGAATCATCTCCGCCCAGAAGGCCCGCAGACTCATCAGCGGCAGCGAAGAGAGCCCCAACGAGTTGGGGATCTGGCTACGGCGCCTCTATACGGCGCCGGGAACGGGTGATCTCATTGCAATGGATTCGACGCAACGGCTCTTTGGCGGCGGGCTGAAGAAATTCATCAACATTCGAGACCAGTTCTGCAGGTCGCCCTTTTGCGATAGTCCGATCAGGCATTTGGACCACGTGGTTCAAGCCGCTCGAGGCGGACCGACCTCGGCTGAAAACTCGGGAGGATCCTGTGTTTTCTGCAACCAGACCAAGGAATGTCCGGGCTGGAAAGAAGAAACAATTCCGGGGCCACGGCACACCAAACGAGTCACAACCTTCAGCGGCCACACATATGATTCCACGGCGTTGCCTCTGCCTGGCACCAACCAGTACAACGTCCACCCCACACCGCCGCACAATCGACAGTAAAAGGCGCACCCGCTAGCGGCATTGGGAATGGTTTCTAATGTGGCTTGCGGGCCTCTATGAGGAAACGCGTAGAGTGCGCCACGAACGGGCCCTCGGAAACAATGAGATCGTGCATCTCGCGGAGCCGCGGGATATATGCCTCGACGCTGAAGCCCGGAACCATCCAAACGACCATCCGCAGGAAGTAGACCACTGCGCCGATGTCATGGAACTCAAGGCGCAACTCTTCCAACCGCAGGTCGGCGACTTCCAGCCCGGCATCCTCCGCGGCCTCGACATCGAAGTCCGGGTGGCGAGCCAGCCGAATCGCTTCGGGTTGTTCACCCAGGAAGTACTCAACAACTTCAAAGACGCTGTGCGGACCAACATGCTGTGCCAGGTAGATTCCGCCGGGCCGAAGCACACGGGCAATTTCCGCCCAGTAAACCTTCACGGGATGGCGGCTGGTGACGAAGTCAAAGGCGGCATCACCGAAGGGGAGCGGCGGTTCGGGCGAATCCGCCACGACTGCCACGCCCCGGGGATGTAGCAACGCGGTGGCCTTGGCAATGTTGGGTTCCCAGCCCTCGGTCACCACCATGAGCGGCGGGTGCACGGGAATGCCGACGATGACTTCTCCGCCCCCGGTCTGCAGGTCCAGCGCGGCGGAAACCGCGGGAAGGCGTTCGGCAAGAAGCCGGGAGTATCCCCACGAGGGGCGTTCCTCGGTGGCGCGCCCCTCAAACCACGAAAAGTCCCACCCATCGATAGGTGCGTTTTCGGCCTCGGAGACAAGCTCCTCAAAGGTGCGGTTCATGGTCGGCCACTTTCCGCGTTGGCGATGAGCAGGTCCCGGGTGATCTCGAGTTGCCCCAGATGCTGGCAGAGCTCCTCGAACACATGCAGCAGGACACCCTGGGTGGTCGCCGCCCAGAAAATCTCGCGGCCCTCGGGAATAAAAACCGGCGCGGCCGCCGGGTCCACCGACATGACATCGGTGGTGAATTCCTCGCGGACGGAAGCGGCCCGGGACAGGAGTTCCGCCACGGGACCAAGCTGCGTGAACTCCGCATCGCGATCACGGGGAATTTCTATCCCGCGATTCACCGTGCTGCTCCAGCGGCGCATCATCCCGAGGCAATGGTTGAGGATTCCGTAGGGGGCGTTGGCCCCCGGCACTGCCGGGGGCCTCGTTGCAAGTTCATCGCCCAATGCCGCAACGATCCGGGTCATCTCATCGAACTTCAGCAGCGAAAATTCCAGGAGCAGGTGGTCCTTGGGAGCAGGCGACGGCATCGGTGGATCCTTACCTCGAAAACGTATGTGACGAGGACAAGACTAGCGAAGGCCGGGGCCTAGGCGACGAATTCGCCGCGCACCACGCGCAGAAGCACCTCGCTGAGCAGATCCACGCCGGCGACCATGTCGTCGTCGCTCGTCAACTCGCGTTCGTTGTGGCTGATGCCCTCGACGCTGGGGATGAAAAGCATGATGGTGGGAACGAGGTCCTTCATGTTCGTCGAATCGTGCCCGGCCAGCGTGCGCACCACGCCATGGCTCAGGCCCAGGCTCTCGGCTGCTTCGGCGGCCAGCTTCAGGCCTGCCTGATCGTAGGCCTTGGCACCCCAAACATGCTCGGCACCGCGCACGATCTTGACGTTGGCCATCTTCTCGATCTTCGCCACCCGGGCATGGAGGGCCGCGTCCGCAGCCGCCAACACGTCCGGGTCCGTGGAGCGCACATCCACAAGCAGGTTCACCCGGCTCGCCACGACGACCGGCGAATTCGGGAACACGTTGAACTCGCCGCACGAGGTGATCACCATGTGCTCCTCGGTCGAGTGCTCCAACGCGATCTCGCGGGCAGCGACAACCAGCGCCGAGGCGCCCAGAAGCGCATCCTGGCGGTCGGCGATGATCGTTGCCCCGGTGTGGGCCTGGTCGCCGTGCACCACGAACTCGTACTTGTTTGCGCCCCAGGTCGATTCGACAAGGCCGATGGTCAGGCCGCGGTCCTCGAGGGAGCGTCCCTGTTCGATGTGGATCTCCACGTAGGCGCTGACCGGCAAATCGAAATCGCCGATGGTGCCGATCGACTCCAGGGCCTCGCGCACCGAGACGCCGTCGGGGTCGGTGGTTTTCAGGACCTGGGCCGCCGAAAGCTTGCCGGTGTAGACGGAGCTGCCCATCATGGAGGGCTTGAAGCGGCACCCTTCCTCGTTGAACCAGTTGATGACGACGATGTTGAACTTGGCGTTCGACTCGCCCCCGGCCGCGGCCAGCATTTCCTGCACGCGCTTGGCGGCGTGGGCGCCGGCGAGCACGCCGTAGGCTCCATCGAAGCGTCCGCCCAGCGGCTGCGAATCCAGGTGGGACCCGACCGCGATCCACGGGGCGCCGGGGGAGAGCTCGAGCATCGAGTACTGGTTGCCGACCTGGTCGTAGTGGACGGTGAAGCCGTGGCCCTCGACCAGGCCGCGGAACCAATTGCGGTTCTGGCCGTCGGCAACGGTTGCGGCCTGGCGGTCGACGCCGCCGCCGGCGGTGGCGCCGTTGCTGCTCATCGAGGCGAAGTCGGCAAGGAACGATGCGTGGTGTGAATTCATGGTGTTTCCTGGGATCTGTGGAACGAGGAGGATGTGGTTAGACGGCGGCCGGGGCGTCGACGTTCAGCGACGAGTAGCTCTGCTTTCCGCCGACGAAGGTGCCGATGATGTGCAGGGCGGCGATGTCTTCGGTTTCCAGCGGGGACTCGGAGAGCACCACGAAGTCGGCAAGCTTGCCGCGGGACAGGCTGCCGCGGTCATCGAATTGGCCGGTGGCCCTGGCGGCGTTGACCGTGTACAGGCGCAGGGCCTCAAGCGGCGAGAGGCATTCGGACGCCCCGCCGAGCACCCGGCCCTTTTCGGTGCGGCGATCGACCGCGGAGGCCATGGCGCGGCGGACGTTGTTGTCGGCCACCGGCAGGTCGGAGCTGCCCGCGGCCAGGACGCCGGCCTCGAGGAGCGAGGCGCCGCGGTAGAGCCAGCCCTCGCGTTCGGGCCCGACGAGCTGGGCAAACTGGTCGCCCAGCGGGCCGATGAAGGAAGCCTGCGGGGTCACCGCAATGCCGTGCCGGGCCACCGCAGCCACCTGGTCCGGGCGGGCGATGCCGAAGTGCTCGATGCGGTTGGGCAGTGCATTCATGCCATGGCGTTCCTGCAGGCCGGAAATGATCTCGATCGCCAGGTCGATGGCCGCATCCCCGATGGCGTGCAGGGCAACCGGCCAGCCGCCGCGGTACGCGGAGGAGACCCGTTCGCGGTACTGCTCCGGGGTGTCGAGCAGGTAGCCGGTGTTGTGCTGGTGCCCGCAGTAGTCCTCCGTCACGGCGGCGGTGGCTCCCAGCAGGGAGCCATCCATGAAGACCTTGATGGGGCCCAGTGACAGGTGCTCGTTGCCGAACCCCGCCCGGATGCCAAGGCTCAGGCCGCGGCCGCCTCCGGCGCCATGGGAGTCGGAGGCATGCGAGGACTGCTCCGCCAGGGCGTCCAGGGCCGGCATGAGCTGGGCGCGGGCATGCAGGCGGCCTGCGCCCAGGGCCTCTTGGTAGGCGGTGATTTCGACGGGGGAGTGGCCGATCCAGCCGCCGCCCACGCCCGCCTCGGTGAAGGAGGTGATGCCCTCGGCCGCGTAGCGTGTGGTTGCCGCGTCCAGGGCCCCGACGATCTGGTCCACGGAGTACGGAAGCAGCAGGTTCTGGATGAGTCCCTGTGCCGATTCCTCGACCAGGCCGGTCGGGTTGCCGTGGGCATCGCGGACCACGGCGCCGCCCACGGGGTTGGTGAAACCCTCGTCCAGTGCGCTGGCCAGGCGCAGCGTGGCGGTGTTGGTGATCGAGGCGTGGCCGGACACATGGCGCAGGTACAGCGGGCGGTCGCCGGTGATCGCGTCGAGCCGCTTGATGTCCGGGAACAGGCCGTCGTGGTGTTTGTGGTTGAATCCCGTGCCGTTGAGCCACACGCCGGGCCGGTCCTCCAGCCGCAGCATCTCGGATTCGAGCAGGGCATAGAGTTCCTCCAGCCCGCGTGCGGGGGAGAGGTCCAGCGCCGACAGGCCCAGTCCCCACCAGGTGGTGTGGCAGTGCGCGTCGATGAAGCCGGGGGTGATCACGGCATCGCCGAAGTCCTCGGTGCGCTCCGCCGTGCATCCGGTGAGTTCCTCGTCGAAGCCGACGATCCGGCCGCCGATGACGCCCATCTCGCGGGCCGCGGGGCGCGCCTCGTCCATGGTGAGGATGGTGCCGGCGCGGACAACCAAATCGAGCCTCATGCCGAGACCTCCGCGCGGTGCGCCACGGTGCCCGGGCCCATGGTGGAGGGGTCGGTCTTCAGGTGCAGCACGGCCGGCAGGCCGCTGGCCAGGGCCCGCTCGAGTGCCGGGGCGAAGTCCTCGGTGCTGGCGACGAATTCGCCGTGGCCGCCGAAGGACTCGATCCACTTCGCGAAGTCGGGGTTGCTCATCGACGTGCCGGAGGGGCGCTGCGGGTAGTGCCGGCGCTGGTGGTCGACGATGGTGCCGTAGATGCCGTTGTCCACCACGATGACCAGCGGGGTCCCCCCGTGGGCAAAGGAGACGGCAAGTTCCTGGGCGTTCATGAAGAAATCCCCGTCCCCGCAGATCGCCACCACGTGGCGGCCCGGGTGCATGATGCTTGCCGCGACCGCGGCCGGAACCGAGAGCCCCATGGCGCCGTTGCGCGGTCCGGCCAGCGACTTCGGGCCGTGGTGGCTGAGGTAGCGGTGGCCCCACAGCGTGGCGTTGCCGGCGCCGTAGGTGATGATCCGGTCGGCGTCCAGGGCGGCCTCCAGGGATTCGAAGGCCAGCCCCAAGTCGACGCCGGTGCCGCCGTCGGGGCCGGGGGCCGTGAAGTCCAGCTGCTCTTGGCGCAGCGTGTCCATCCACTGTGCGCTCCGGGTGCCGCGGACCTCGTCGCCGGCGGGAAGGGCGGAGACAAATTGCGCCGGGCCGAGGCCCAGGTGCGCATCGATGCGCCCCGCATGGCCGGTTAGTTCCGCATCCGGGGAAACGACGATCGTCGGGGTGTCCAGCGCGGCCTTGTAGCCCTCGGAGAGCACGTCGCCGCGGGTGCAGCCGATGAAAACCAGAAGGTCTGCATCGTTCAGCGCCTTCACGGTGCGTTCGGCCCGGCCGTAGCCCAGCCAGCCCGCGTAGGCGGGGGAATCGTGGTCGACGGCGTCATAGGCGCGCCAATCGGCAAGCACCGGCACATGGGCGGCCGCGGCGAATTCGGCAAGCGTGGCCGAGGTGGCCGAGTCCCAGCCGTCCCCGCCGACGATGATCGCCGGCCGCGTGGCGTCGCGCAGCATGCCGGACAGCGAGTCGAGGCTTGCGGTGCTCGGCGCGGCGTCGGGCAGCGGAAGCACCGGCGGGACGGGGGAGGAAGTGATGCGGACCAGAACGTCCTCGGGCAGGCCCACCACGACGGGTCCGGGGCGCCCGGTGGAAGCCAGTCGCATGGCCCGTGCCACCACGTCGCCGGCCTGGTGCTCGTCATCGAGCACAAACACCGCCTTGGAGGTGGTGGAGAACCAGCCCTCCAAGCTGAATTCCTGGAAGGAGTCGCGTCCGCGGTCGGCCAGCGGGATCAGCCCTACGAAGAGCACCATCGCGGTGGAGTCCTGCCATGCGGTGTGGATCGCGATCATGGCGTTGGCGGCGCCGGGGCCGCGGGTGACCATGGCGATGCCCGGGGTTTCGCCGAGCCGGCCCTCGGCCAGGGCCATGAAGCCCGCGCCGCCCTCGTGGCGGGTGACCACCGTGTGGATCGGGGAGTCGTGCAGTCCGTCGAGCACGTCGAGGTAGCTTTCGCCCGGCACCGCATAGACGCGGGCCACGCCGTGGGCTTCGAGGGTTTTGACGATGAGGTGGCCGGCTGACAGTGACATGAGCGGTCGTGGTCCTTTGCGGTGGAGCGTGAAAGAAGAATGAAGGGCCCGGTGTGCACCGCAGGACTTGGGGGTTCCTGCGGGGCACACCGGAGGTTCGCTAGTGCTTGAAGCCGGGAAGATCGACGCTGAGCTTCGGGGCAATGACGCCCGCAACCGCGGTGAACAGCGAGAGGAAGATCAGCATCGCGGCGGCCGGCCACCAGTGGTTGGACGCCGCGGCGACCAGGGCGGTGGCGGCCAGCGGAATGAAACCGGAGATCATGCCGGCGGTGTTCTGGGCGAATCCCACGCCGGTGTAGCGGGTCTTGGCCGGGAACAGCCCGGTGAGCACCGTGCCGGAAGCGGCGTAAGGCAGGGACAAAGCCGCTACGGCAAGGGTCATGCCGAGGATGACAAGGAAGTCGTTGCCGGATTCGATGAGCAGGAAGGAAGGCCAGGCGATGATGGCGGAGAAGATGCCGCCGTAGGTGATGACCTTGGAGGAACCGAAGCGCTCGCCGAGGCGGCCGCCGAGGATCAGCACGGGAATTTCAACGACCGCGGCAATGATGCCGCCGAGCAGCATCAACGAACGCTCGTATTCCAGCACGTTGACGCCGTACCAAACCACGAACGCGGTGACCAGGTAGAAGCCGCCGATGCCGAGCATGCCCGCGGCCATGCCGATGATGATCTGCTTCCAGGATTCCTTCAGCGTGGTGCGGATCGGGGCTTTTTCGGTCTCGCCCTTCTCCATGAGCTCCTTGAAGACCGGGGACTCATCGAGGCGGCTGCGGATGTACAGGGCAACCAGCAGCATCGGGATGGCTGCAAGGAACGGGAGGCGCCAGCCCCAGGCATCGAAGCTTGCCTTGGACAGGAAGACCGTCATCAGGAAGAAGCCGCCGGAGGAGAGGATGGTGCCGATCGGCGAACCGATCTGCGGCAGCGCCGCGTAGCGGGCACGGCGGTGCAGCGGGGCGTTTTCCACGACGATGGTCATGGCGCCGGACCATTCGCCACCGACGAACAGGCCCTGGGCGATGCGCAGGAACACCAGCAGGATCGGGGCGGCGATCCCGATGGCGGCGTAGGTGGGCAGCAGGCCGATCAGGCCGGTGATGATGCCGATGCCGACGATGGTGACCATGAGCGTCTTGCGTCGCCCGATCTTGTCGCCCATCACGCCGAAGATCATTCCACCGATCGGGCGGGCCACGAGTCCCACGCCGAACGTGGCGAAGGCGGCCATCGCCGCGGCGGTGGCGTTCTGGCTTGCGAAGAACTGGACGTTGAACACCAGCGCCGCGGCGGCGCTGAAGAGGAAGAAGTCGTACCATTCCATGGCGGTGCCGATGAGGGCGCCGACGGCAACCTTGGTGGCCTCCTTGTCGGAGATCTGCCGTGTGGCGCCTGCTTCTAATGTTGCAGTGTGGGTCATGGGAATTTTTCTGCCTGATCTCAAGGGCGGGATTTGCCTCATGCATTGCCGCCGGAACGTTGTGACAAAGACTATCTTCCCAAGGAATCGACGTGACGCGGCGCACGTTTCCCAACGAGTTCCATGCCACAAACAGGGCAAATGCACATATTATGGGGAAATGTTAACGTCTGATTTCGCGAGAAGTGAGCAAAATGGCCAAGAAAGCGATTCGCTGCGCTGGAGCGCGCTGATCGACCAGCTGGACGTCGGTGAACTGACCGACGAATTCATCGCGAGGCTAAGCGGCATCCCGATCTATGCCAGTGCCCCGCTGCCGCTGAGCGAGATCAGGCGCACCGGCCGCGCCTCGTTTGACGCGTTGATCATGGCGATGAAGGCGAGCAGCGATGCCCCCGACTACCTCAGGGAACGCAAGGCCATCGCGCTGGACGTGGGTGTCTCGCGGGCGCGTGCCGGGGTGCCGATCGACGCGCTGATGACGGCGATCAGGCTCGACTTTTCGATCCTGTGGGGAGCCATCACCTCCGTCGCCCGGCCGGAGGACGCGCCGTTGCTGGTGGGGCACACCGCCCGCGTGTGGGAAGTCGTGGATGGCTACGCGGGCGAAACCCAGCGCGCCTATGTTGCCGAGCTGGCCAGGATCCAGGCCGAGGCCGCAAGCATGAGGCAGGGGTATCTCGCGACGCTGTTCAGCGAGAAGAACCTGGCCGCGGCCACCCTCGAACGCCTTGCCGCGGAGCTGGGGCAGCCGCTGGAGACCGAATACGTGGTTGTTGCCGCGCTGGGGGAACAGATTCCCGCCATGCGCCTGGCGTTGGCCAACGAACGTGCCAGCAACCGCGTCTACACCTATTCGCTCTCCGACGCCCTGGTGGTGTTTTATCCCCACGACGAGCGGGCCGGATCCGAGGGCCTGCGGCTCGGTGCCCGGATCGAGAAACTCGGCTGCGGATTCATCTCCGACCCCTGCGGGCTTGAAGCGATTCCCCAGGCCGCGACCGTCGCGAGGTCGCTGGCCAAGCTGCTCGAGCCACACGAATCGGGCGCCATGACCTGGGCCCGGGGTTGGGCCCGGATGGCACGGCGGGAACTGGCCGAGGCCGGGGCGCCGGGGCTCGGCGAAGTGGAGCGCGCGCTGGAACAGTGCGGCGCGGCCGAACGCCGCAGGCTCACCGAGGCGGTCCGGGCCTACCTGCAGACGGGCAGCGTGGGCCAGGCCGCCGAAGAGCTTTTTTGCCACCGCAACACGCTGATGAACAGGCTCAATCGCTTCGCTGCGCTCACGGGCGTGGACCCCGCGATCCCCGTGCAGGCCGCCCGCCTGGTGGTGGGTTGGTCGTAGCCGCTCCGCGGGGTCTACATTGATGGAATGCCACAAGCTACGCCCATCACCGTTTCCATCACCAGAACGGTGCTTCCCGAACACCACCGTCGTTTCAATGCCTGGGTGCAGGCCGGCCAGGAACTGGCCCGTGAATGGAACGGCTACCTCGGATCCGGTTGGATCCGCACCGCGCCCGACTCCAACGAGTGGCACGTGCTCTACCGCTTCGCCGATGCAAAGTCCCTGCGCGCCTGGGACGAGTCGGACGAGCGCCGCTGGTGGATGGACAGCGCCGCGGAATTGGTGGAAACCACCAGGGTCGAACACCGCACCGGAATCGAGGGGTGGTTCGAGCCGCCGGGGGAGCAGAGCATCAGCATCCCCGAAACCGTGGTGCCGCCGCGCTGGAAGCAGGCGGTCAGCATCTTCCTGCCGTTCTTCCCGCTGAGCCTGCTGTCCAATTTCCTGCTGGTGCCGCTGCTGAAGGACTGGCCGTTGGTCTTCGCGGTGCTGCTGAACATCTGCATCCTTACCCCGCTGATGACCTACATCTTCCTTCCGGCCACCACCCGCTTGCTGCGTCCGTGGCTGCACAAGCCCCGGCGACGCCCCTGAGATCCACCGCAAACAGCAATCGCGGGTGCCGCACCCAACCGGGGGGACGGCACCCGCGATCACTTTGGGCGCTGTTGTTTCGGGCCGGCGGCCCTAGAGCAGTTCGGCGCGCAGCTGCTCCGGGGACTTCGGGGACAGCAGGCCCGGGGCGACGTCGAACACGGTCTTGGCGCCGACCTGGCCGGCGGCGTTCATGCGGTGCACGGCGCGGGCGTAGGCAACCAGCACGCTGGAGGTGAACTCCGGGTTTGATTCAAGGGTCAGCGAGTACTCGATGACCTGTGCGTGCTCGTCGGTGGTGTTTCCGCTGCGGAAGACAAAGCCGCCGTGCGGCATCGCGGTGTGCTCGGCGGCCAGCGTCGCGGCGTCGATGAAGTTCACGGTGGTGTCGTACGCATCGAAGTAGTGCTCCATGGTCACGATGGCCTCGCGCACCGCATCCGCGTCGGCGCCGTCCTCAAGGACCACGAAGCAATCGCGCACGTGCTTCTCGCGGGTGCCCAACACCGGGCGCTCGCCGGCCCGCACCTTCTCGATCGCCGTGGGGTTCGGGATCGTGTACTGCACGCCGCCGGCGACGCCCGGCACGCGGCGGATGGCGTCCGAGTGGCCCTGGCTGAGGCCGCGGCCCCAGAAGGTGTAGGTTTCCCCGTCCGGAAGCAGCGCCTCACCGTAGACGCGGTTGATGGAGAACATTCCCGGGTCCCAGCCGGCCGAAACCAGCGCGGTCTTGCCCGCGGCGGTGGCCGGGGCGTCGACGGCGGCGAAGTACTCGGGGATCATGGCGTGGGTGTCGAAGCTGTCCACGGTGTTGAAGGACGCGGAAAGTGCCGGGCCCTGCTCCGGGAGGTCGGACTTGGAACCGCCGCAGAGGATCAAGACGTCGATGTCACCGGTGTGCTTGGCCAGGTCATCCATGTGGAAGACGGGGGCGGGGCCCTGCAGGACAACGGCGGACGGATCGCGGCGGGTGTAGACGCCCACAAGTTCCATGTCCGGGTTCTTGGCGATGGCGGCTTGCACGCCGCGGCCAAGGTTTCCATAGCCTGCAATGCCGATGCGGATTGATGCTCCCACGAACTTCCTCACTTCAAACGTTTAGGACCCTATTCACGGTAGCCGCTGGGCGGGCGCATCACCTAGACGGAACGGGCATATTGCGCGGCCGTTGCCTAGGATGGATCGGGTGTCTGGGAAAAAGAATCCGGCGGCCCGCGCGCTGCCGGTAATCGTTGTGTGTGCCGTGCTCGGCACCGCCGCATTGGCGGCGCTTGCGCTGTTGCTGGGTGTTGCCGTCGACGGGTACCTGGCCGGCGGTGCGGGTGTCTCCGCCGCCTGGGTTGCCGCGGCGCTTGTTGCCCTGCTGGTGGCCGGTGCCGCGGCCGTGGTTGCCCCGCGGCTCGTCGCCCGGGCCACCGGGGGCCAGGAAGCCGACGACCGCCGGGCGGTGCTGCTGAAGTACTTTGCCCTGGGGCAGGGCTACACCGGGGCCCGGGCCGGCGGCGAGCTGGTCTCCCTGGCCACCGACGCCGTGGAGAAGCGCGCGCGATTCAGGGCGGGGTTCAGCGCCCCGGCGCTGGCCGCGGTGCTCGCCCCGATCCTGGTGGTGCTGGTCATCGGGGTCTTCATCGACCCGGTGTCGGCGCTGCTGTTGGCCATCGCACTGCCGGTGATCCCGGTGCTCGTGACCGGGTTCCAGAAGCTCTTCAGGTCCTCGAGCGCCAACTACCGCCGCAGCCAGGGCATGCTTGCCGCCTCCTTCATGGACGCGCTCAACGGGTTGGGCATGCTGCGGCTGAACAACGCCGAGGGCGCCGCGGGAGCCAAGATCGCCGCCGCCTCCGAGCGGGTGCGCCGCCAAGTCATGAAACTGCTGGCCGGCAACCAGCTGGTGCTGCTTGTCATCGATGCGACGTTCGCACTGGGGTTGGTCACCGGGTCCGTGGTGCTGGCCGGCTGGCGGCTGGGTGGCGGGCACATCAGCCCGGGCCAGGGCGTGGCCATGGTTTTGTTGAGCACGCTGATGCTCCAGCCCGTCGCGTTCGTCGGCGGCTTCTTTTATATCGGCATGACCGGCCGGGCCGCGGAAAAGGAAATTACCGGGCTGCTGGAATTGGACCCGGACGTCGCGCCGGACGTCGCGCCGGAGGCCGCGCCCGTCGCGGGGACGGCCCGCGGAATCGTCGGCGGGCTGGCCGTCGAAAACCTCAGCGCCGGGTACGGCGGGCGAACGGTGTTGCACGAGGTGTCCCTCCAATTCCCGGCGGGATCCCATACGGCCGTGATCGGTCCCTCCGGGTCGGGGAAGACGACGCTGGCCAGGGTGTTGCAGGGGCAGCTGGTGCCCGCCGCCGGGGCTGTGCTTGACGGTTCCGGAAACAAGGTTGGTCCGCTGCGGCTGCGCGCAGCAAGCGCGGTGCTGGACCAGGGCGCCGGGCTGCTGGGCGGCAGCGTGGCGTACAACCTGCGCGTGGGCGGGCCGCACGCCACCGACGCGGAACTGCGCGCGGTGCTGGGCCGGGTGGGCCTGGAAGCGCTGGGACTCGAAACCCCCGTGGGGGAGAACGGCCACGGGCTCTCCGGCGGCCAGGCCCAGAGGCTGGGCCTGGCCCGCGCGCTGCTGGCCGCCCGGCCCGTGCTGGTCATCGACGAGCCGACCTCCGACCTGGATCCCGACAACGAGGCGCGGGTGCTGGAAACCCTGGCCTCGGCAACCGGGGACAAGACCACCATCACCATCACGCACCGGCTGGGCCTGCTCTCCGGCTGCGACAGGGTCGCGGTGCTGGAGCACGGGCGGGTTATCGAGGCGGGCCCGCTGGAGACGGTGCTGGCAGCCGGCGGCTACCTGGCCGCGGCGCTTGCGGCCGCACGCGCTGGAACCGATTCGATCCCACGGGGGGAAGCATGAAACGCCGGCAGTTGATCGGGTGGCTGCTGCGGACCTGCCGCAGCGTGCTGGGCCCGCTGGGGCTGGCCAGCGTGCTGGGCATCGCCCACAAGCTCAGCAACCTCGCCCTCTACTTGGTGGCGGGCATTGCCCTGGGCCAGGGTGCCCAGGCCTGGCTTTCCGGCGGGCAAGCCCCGTCGCTCTGGCCGGTGGCGGCCTGGCTGGCGGGGCTCTCGCTGTTGAAGGGCGCCCTGCGCTACGGCGAACAGTACTTCGGCCACAAGGTCGCGTTCAAGGCGTTGGCGCTGCTGCGCAACGAGCTCTATGCCGCGCTCGCCCCGCAGGCGCCGTTCAACGCCCGCACCCGGGCCGGCGGCGACATGCTCACCCGCGCCACCCGCGACATCGACAGGGTCGAGGTCTTCTTTGCCCACACGATCCCGCCGCTTCTCGCCGCCCTGGTGGTCCCGGTGCTCGTCGTGGTCTCGGTGGCAACCTTCGCCGATGCGGCGCTCGCCGGGATCCTCGCCGCGGGGTTGCTGCTTACGGGTCTTTGTGTGCCGCTGCTGGGGCTGCGAACCACGCGCTCCGCCGCGCGGGAGGCAACCGCCGTCCGCGCCCGCATGGCCCAGCACGTGAGCGAATCCGTGCGGGCCGCCGGGACCATCGTCGCGTTCGGCCACGAGCCGGCGCGGGCGGCCGAACTGGCGGAACTGGATGCCGCGCTGGGTGCGGCGTTGGCCCGCGGGGCCGCGGCCGCATCCTGGCGGGCGGGCCTGAAGGCAGTCCTGCCGTGGGGAACCACCGTGCTGTTGTGCCTGGCCGGGCTGGGTCAGGTGGCCGGCGGGAGCCTAGGACTGGAGCAGTTCCTGTGCCTGCTGCTCATTGCTGTTCCGTCCTTCGCGCCGGTGCTTGAGGTCGACGGTTTTGTCTCCGGGCTGCAGGATTCCCTGGCCTCCGCCGAGCGGCTGCATTCGCTGGTGCACCGGGCCCCGTTGGTGGCGGACCCGGAGAAGCCCGTGGCGCTGCCCGAGGGTCCGTTGGGCCTCGAGGTGCGGAATGCAGGCCTGGTCTTGGAGGGGGAGTCCGGCCCGGTGGCCGTGCTCGATTCGCTGGACCTGTCGGTTCCCGCCGGCGGATCGCTGGCCGTGGTGGGCGGATCCGGCTCCGGCAAGTCGACGCTCGCCGCCCTGCTGGTGCGCGCCATGGACCCGGGAACCGGAGCGGTGTTCCTGGGGGAGGGCAACGTGCGCGACGCGGCGCTGAAGGACGTCCGCGGGGCGATCGCCATGGTCTCGCAGCGCGAGCATCTCATGCGCGGCACGCTGCGCGCCAACCTGCTGGTCGCCAACCCCGCGGCCGGGGACGACGAACTGCGCACCGCCTGCCAACGGGCGGGGCTGGGGCAGTGGCTGGCGGCCCAGCCCAAGGGCCTGGATGCGCCGCTGGGCGAGCGCGGCGGCAGGGTGTCCGGCGGGCAGGCCCAGCGCGTGGCCTTGGCCAGGGCGTTCGTGAAGGACGCCCGGGTGCTGGTGCTCGACGAGGCAACCAGTGCGCTTGACGTGCACACCGAGTCGCTGGTGATGGACTCGGTGCGGCAGCTGGTGGCCGAGGGCCGCACCGTGGTGGTCATTGCGCACCGCATGCGCACCGTCCTGTGGGTCGACGAAGTCGCCGTGCTGGACGGCGGGCGGCTGGTCGAATCCGATGCCCCCGCCCAGCTGGCGCGGCGCGAACACGGGCGCTTTGCCGCGCTGCTGCGCCGCGAACGCGAGTCGCTGGGGGAGTAGGGCAAACGGCCAGGCAGACAGCGGTGCCCCCGCCGAAAATGCTTCGGCGGGGGCACCGGCATCCTGTCCCGGCGGTTAGCCGCGCAGGTGGCGCCGGTTGCGGACCATGAGCACGGCGGGGATCAACAGCAGTCCCAGCGGGACCAGCAGCAGCGCCGCACTCGGCCCGGTGCTGATCTTCGCGGCCGAAACGGCCTGGGTGCTGAGCTCCAGCTTGGAGGTGCCGGCCGCAAGTTCCGTCGAGCCGTTGGAGAGCGTTGCCATGCCTTCGGCCAACTGGCCGTTGCCGTCGGCCAGGGACCCTGCCCCGGCATCGAGCTTGCCTGCGCCGGCGGACAAGTCGGAGGCGCCCCGTTCGAGCGTTCCCAGGCCCAGTCCCAGCTTTTCGGTGCCCGCCGCCAGCTTGGAGGCCCCGGCGTCGAGCTCGCCGGCTCCCCGGTCCAGCTTGGAGTTGCCCGCTGCCAGGTCCGATGCCCCGTTCTTCAGCTTTGTGGCTCCCGCGGCGGCGGAGCTTGCGCCGGCGGCAAGGGCGGGAGCCTTGGAAGCGAGTTTGCCGGTGCCGTCCTTGAGGGTGCCGGTTCCGGCCAGCAGGTCCTTGGTTCCCGCGGCAAGCTTCTTGCCGCCTTCAGCAAGTGCGCCCGCGCCGCCGTGCAATTCCTGTGCGCCGGCGGAAAGCGTGGACGTGCCGGCGGCAAGGTCCTTGCCGCCTTCCGCGAGCCTGGACCCGCCGTCGCCGAGCAGCGCCGCGCCGTCAACCAGGCTGCCGGTGCCGGCCGCGAGCCTGCCCACGCCCGTGCTCAGGTCCAGGGATCCCGCGGCGAGCGTCTCGGTGCCCTGAGCCAGTGCGCCTGCCCCGGCGCCGAGCGAACCGAGCCCGGTGAGGAGGCCCTTCGCTGAATCGTTGAAGCCGGCGTCAAGCCGTCCGAGGCCCGCGTTGAGGTCCTTCGCGCCGGCGTCCAGCGCTGTTGCGCCGTCCTTGAGGGTGTCGATGCCGCCGGTTAGCAGCTTGCCGCTGGCACCGAGCTGCGCGAGCCCGCCGTCGATCTGCAGCGCGCCGGTGTTGAGTGCCTTGGCGCCCGCGTTCAGGGCAGCCGCCTGCGCCGGCAGGGACTTCGTCTTGGTCTTGAGCTCGTCCAGTCCGTCCAGGAGCTGGGTGCTTCCGGCGCGCAGCCGTCCTGCGCCCGCAGCCAACGTGCCGGTGCCGGCCTTGAGCTGCCCCAAGCCGCCGTTGAGGTTTGCCGCCCCTGCCTGCAGCCCCTCGACCTTGGCTTGCAGGTCCGCCGCGGTGAGCCCGGGGTTGTCGTTCATGAAGGAAACAAGTCCGTTGAGGTTCGCGTTGAGGTCCGCGGCACCGTCCTTCAGGGCGCCGATGCTCTGGTTTGCGTCGTTGGCCCCGGCGAGCAGGTCGCTGGCGCCTGCCTGCACGGTGGTGGCGCCGCCGGCGGCTGCGGAGATTCCCTGCTGCAATGCGGGGGCGTCCGCCGCCAGCTCCGCGGTTCCGGCCTGCAGGTCGGTGCTTCCCTTGGACAGGTCGGCGGATCCCTTCTTGAGTGCGTCGACGCCGGCGACCAGGGCGGGGGCCTTTGCCGCAAGGTCGCCGAGGCCCGCGGCGAGCTTGCCGCTTCCGGCCGCGAGGTCGGAAGAACCGGCCGCTGCCGAGGAGGTTCCGGCCGCGAGCTGTTTGGCACCGTCGTTTGCGGCCTGGGTGCCGGCCGCCAGCTGCTTGGCACCGTCGTTTGCCGCGGCTGCGCCCGTGGCGAGCCGCTGGGAGCCGCCGCTGAGGGCTTGCGCGCCGGTGTTGACCTCTGCGGTTCCCGCGCCGAACGTGGTGAGGCCGGCCGACAGGTCCCGGGCGCCGTCCTTCAGGCTCCGGGCTCCCGCGTCGATCGCCGAGGCACCGCCGGAAAGGGCCAGGGTGCCGGCCTGGAGTTGGGAGGCCCCGTCGCTCAACGCCCCTGCGCCGTCGTTGGCCGCCGATGTGCCGGCCTGCAGTTTGCCGGCGCCCGCGTCCAGCTTGCCGGCCGCGGCGTCGACCTTGTTGGTGCCGTCAACGAGTTTGTGCACGCCGGTGGAGAGTTCTGCCGCGCCGTTGCTGAGTTTGACCGATCCGGCTGCCGCGCTGTTTGCGCCGTCGGCGAGCTTGGTGGTGCCCTCGTGCAGGGAGCCGGCGCCCTCGGTCAGTTCCCCGGCGCCGGTGTTGGCGTCCCGGGCCCCGTCGGCAAGCTTGGTTGCGCCCGCGGACAGTTCGCCCGTGCCTGCCGCGAGCGTTGCGGCTCCCTCGGCCGCGCTGCCAGAACCATCGACCAACTTGGCGACACCGTCGTTGGCCTGGCCCATGCCCTTGTTCAGGGCCGAGGCGCCGGTGGCCACTTGGGAGGAGAACATCGCGTAGAACGCGACGAAGGCTATGAGGAACAGGCCGAGCAGGGCGGTGATGACGGCATGCATGAGAGTGTGCCGTTTGGCTGCAACATGTGCATTCAACTGGATTCCTTGTGTTGTGCGGGCGGTGAAAGTGTCGCGTTTTTGGGCGCACTGAAGTACGCCTCGTCGCGCGGACGGGTGGTATCGGGAATGGTGCGGGTATGTGATCTGGCTAACAATTTTTGGAGCTAGCAATATTAAACTTACTCGCGGGTAGGTTTTCAAGAGTTTTGGCGAATAAACTTACTGCGCAGTAAGTTGAAGGTTCGGGGCAATCCTCCGGCTGCCGGGCACCCGGACGTGGACCGGTGCCGATTTTCCGGGAAAAGCCCTCCAACAGGGGGCAACGAAGCTATAGGCTCACACCCATGGTGAGATTTCTGATTTTGGCATTGCTGTCGGTCTTGGGATTCGTCACGATCGTGGCCGCATCCCTTGGCTCAACCGGGTGGTGGATCCTTGCAGCACTGGCGCTGGCCCTGCTGGGGCTCGGCATCCACGACGTGCTGCAAACCAAGCACGCAATCCTGCGCAATTTCCCGGTGCTCGGGCGCATGCGCTTCCTGCTCGAATCGATTCGCCCCGAAATGCAGCAGTATTTCATTGAACGCAACACGGACGGGCGCCCGTTCGCCCGCGATACCCGATCGCTGATCTATGCGCGGGCCAAGGGTGCCGACAGCCACAAGGCCTTCGGCACGGAACTCGACGTCAACGAGGTCGGCTACGAATTCCTGTTGCATTCCACGGTGCCCGTCAACGCCCCGGCCGAACAACACCGGGTGCGCATCGGAGGGCCCGACTGCCTGCAGCCCTACGACATCTCCTTGATGAACGTGTCCTCGATGAGTTTCGGTGCGCTGTCCAAGAATGCGGTGCTCGCCATGAACAAGGGCGCGGCCATGGGAGGGTTTGTCCATGAAACGGGCGAGGGTGGACTGACCAAATACCACCTGGAATACGGGGCCGACCTGTTCTGGGAAATCGGCTCCGGCTACTTCGGCTGCCGCGACGCGGACGGCAACTTCGATCCCGACCGCTTCGCCGCCAAGGCCGCCCACGGGAACGTCAAGGGCATCACCATCAAGTTGTCCCAGGGCGCCAAGCCCGGGCTAGGAGGGGTGCTTCCCGCCGCCAAGGTCACCCAGGAAATCGCGGCCGCCCGCGAAATCCCGATGGGCGTCGACTGCATTTCCCCCGCCTCGCACTCGTCCTTCTCCACGCCGCGGGAGCTCATGGCGTTCGTGAAGCACCTGCGCGATCTCTCCGGCGGCAAACCCGTCGGCTACAAGTTCTGCGTGGGATCGCGCACCGACGTCTTGGCGATGTGCAAGGCCATGCTTGAAACCGGCATCACCCCCGACTTCATCACCGTCGACGGCTCCGAGGGCGGCACCGGCGCCGCGCCGCTTGAGTACGAGGACCACGTGGGTACGCCGCTGACCGAGGGGCTCATGCTGGTGCACAATGCACTCGTCGGCTGCGGGTTGCGCGACAAGGTTCGGCTGGGCGCCGCGGGAAAGGTCGCCACCGGCTCGGACATCGTCAAGCGGCTCATCCAGGGTGCCGATTTCACCTTCAGCGCGCGTTCGATGATGATGGCCACCGGCTGCATCCAAGCCCAGAAATGCCACACCAACGAATGCCCGGTGGGCGTGGCAACCCAGAACGCGCACCTGTACCGGGCCCTTGACGTGCTGGACAAGGGCAACCGCGTCTACAACTACCACAAGCTCACCGTCCAGGAGGCTGCGCAGCTGATGGCCTCCATGGGTGTCTCCCACCCCTCGCAGCTGAACCCGCGCATGTTGCGCCGGCGCATCGACCACCTGACGACGCGCAGCTACGCGGCCCTGCACACATGGGTGGCACCCGGTGAACTGCTCCGAGAACCTGCGCGCGGATGGCTGGCCGACTGGACCGAAGCCGACGCCGACACCTTCGGCGAACACGCTCCCATGCCGTGGCCGACGCCCCGCGAACCGGCAGCGGCGCCGGTTGAGCTTGCTGAAACGGTGGAGCCCAAGCGCGTGGAACCCAAGGACTCGACGCACAAGGCGGTGGCCCCGGTCCACCCGCACGCCAAGCGCCCCGAGGGCCGCCTCGCGCCCAAGAACCCCATCCCCAAGCGCTAAACCGGCCGTCATCAAGGCCGGTCGGGGAGCCCCTGCACGGAATAATTGCCGGCATGGCAGTATCCGCCCCGGCCCGGCCCCTCGGCTTCCCTTCGATCCTTGCCCACGCCTTCTTCCTGCAGGGATCGGTCTACCTGGTGCGCCCGGCCACGTCCTACCGCGCACTGGAACTCGGCGTGGACCCCGGTCTGCTGGGCCTGGTCGTGGCGAGCTTCTCCATCCTGCCGGTGTTCCTTGCCGTGGGCATCGGGCGTGCCACCGACCGCGGACGGGAACAGGGGGTGCTGCTGCTGGGCGCCGGGCTGATGATCGCCGCGGGCTTCGGGCTTCTTTTTGCGGCCGCTTCGCTGCCGGCCCTGCTGGGCTGGAACCTGTTGTTGGGCGTCGGTCACCTGATGAGCCTGATCGGCGAGCAAAGCAGGCTTGCCTCGGCGAAAAACCGCAACATGGACAGGATCTTTGGCTACTACACCACGGTCACGGCGATCGCCCAGGCCGCGGCCCCGCTGCTGCTTGGCTTCCTGGGCGGGGAGAGCGTCCTGCCCGACACTGCGGTGCTGCTGCAGGCCTACCTGTATTCGGCGGTGGCGATGGCCGTCGCTACGCTGTTCATGGCGCGGCATGCGGCTCCGCGCGCCGAGGCCAAAGCCCGGGTGCAGGTCACGCTGTCGGCGGCGTTGAACGTCGAGCCGGCAACCCGCAACACCCTGCTGGCCTCGATCGGGCTGAGCATGATGGTGCTGTGCACCATCGACCTTTTGCAGGTCTACCTGCCGGCCCTCGCGGTGGAGCGCGGAATCCCCGTGCAGACCGTCGGCATCCTGCTGTCCCTGCGCGCCGGCGCAACGGTTCTTTCGCGGCTGGGGCTCGAGAGGCTGGTGCGCACCGTCGGCCGGGCCAGGCTGCTGCTGGCCTCCACCGGGATCTCTGCGGTGCTCATCACGATGTTGGCGATTGACCTGGGAGTGTTCTGGATGGCCGTGCTGCTGGTGCTGGCCGGGTTCAGCTTGGGCATCGGGCAGCCGCTGAGCATGAGCATTGTCTCCGCCGCGGCTTCCGAGGGCACCCGCGGCACCTGGATGTCCATTCGACTGCTGGGCAACAGGCTGGGCCAGGCGGTCATCCCCGTGGGCGTCGGGATCTTCGCCACGGGCCTCGGGGCCGGGGGAGTGTTTGCGGTGCTGGGCTCGACGATGGCCGCCGCGACCCTGGGCTCGATCCTCCCGCTGCGCTCCATGAAGGACTAGTTCGGCTCGGCCACCACCGCGGCGACCGCCGCAACGTCCACCTCGCCGATGCTTGCCGGAACCCATGCCGGGTTGCGGTCCTTGTCGATGACCTGCGCCCGGATGCCCTCGGCGAGGTCGCCGCGGTGCATGAGGTACTTGGCCAGGCGAAGCTCGCGGTCCAGCGCCGAGCGCAGGTGCTCCTCGGCGCGAGCCGCGCGGATGGACTGCAGGGCGCACTCCATGGACGTCGGGCAGTTCGCGCGCATCTGTTCCGCGGCCTCGGCCGCCGCGGAGTGGGACATCGCGTCGAGCCGCTCCAGGATTTCCCCGAGCGTCGGGGCACTGAAGGCGTGGTCGATCCACGGCTGCGCGGCCATCAGCGGGGATGCGGCGAAGGACCCGAAGAGCACCTCGAGCCCGGCGGCGATGTCCGCGGCGTCCATGCCCTCGAAGTCCGGCAGCGCGTCGAGCACGTCGTCGAACTTTTCCCCGTCCACCAGCATGTCCGCGAAGCCGAGTTCCACAGCGTCGACGCCGGAGAACGTGGATGCCGTCAGCGCCAGGTACTCGCCGATGAAGCCTGGGGCCAGCGCCATCAGGTGCGTGCCGCCGACATCGGGGGTGTAGCCGATGCGGGCCTCGGGCATGGCAAAGCTGGAGTCCGGGGTGGCGATGCGGATGGCCGCGTGCGAGGCAAGGCCGATGCCGCCGCCCATGCACAGCCCGTGCGCAAGGGTGACGACCGGCTTGGGGTAGCCGGCGATCATGGCGTCCAGGTCGAACTCCAGGGACAGCAGGTCCGCGAACTCGCCGTGGGCGTCGTTGCTCACCGCACGGTGGAAGTCCTTGATGTCCCCGCCGGCGCAAAAACCGCGCTCGCCCGCCCCGCGCAGGACCACCATGGAGACGGACGGATCGTCCTTCCAGAGCAGCAGCATGTCGGTGAGTGCCTGGAGCATGCCGCGGGTCAGCGCATTGATCTTTGAGGGGCGGTCAAGCGCCAGGATTCCCAGCGGTCCGGTGATTGAAGCGCGGATGTGCGAAGTGATGGTCGGGGTCCTTCCGGAAAATGCCGTGTGCAGGGCGCAAAATGCTAGTAGAAACGCTACAGGCAGGCGCCCCGAAGTGCAGATTCCCGCGGGGCCGGGTCCGGCTTCACATTCCGCCGCCGTGGTGCTCCCGCGGTAGGCTTCAGGGGGATTTTGGGTCGGGCAACGCCTCGGCCGCACTGTGTTTGAGAGGGGTCCTGGCCGATGGCTGAATACGATGAGGAAGACGACCGCGGAGCATTGGCCAAGCGCATCCTGCCCGGGGGCAGGGAACCCGACCCGCGTTTCACCTTGGCCAACGAGCGAACGTTCCTCGCCTGGATCCGCACCTCGCTGGCCTTCCTGGCCGGCGGCATCGCCCTTGAGGCCTTCGCCGCCCACGAATTTCCCGCACCGCTGCGTACCGGCATCTCCGTTTTCCTCATCATCATCGGCATGCTGATCAGCGGCGGGGCGGCCCTGCGCTGGCGGAGGATCGAGCTTTCCATGCGCCACGGCAAGCCGCTGCCGCTGCCGGTGATCATCCCCATCCTGGGCCTGGGCGGAGCAATCGCCGCGGCCATCGTGGCGGTGCTGATCGCGACCAAGCTGTGAGCGTCAACGGGCCTCTGCTTTCCCACGACGATCCGGGGCTGCAACCCGAACGCACCGTGATGTCCTGGGGGAGGACCACGATGTCGCTGTGCGTGGCGGCGCTGGTTTTCCTGAAGTGGTATCCGCACTACGGCACCGGGATCCTGGTGATGCTTGCGTTGTGCCTGTTGGCTGCCGGCGGCATCTATGCCACGCAGCGCAGGCGCTACGCCCTGGCGTCCCACGGCATTGCGCTGGAACGCGTCCATGCGGATGTCGTGGCCGTGCTCGCGATGAGCGGGGCCGTGGTGGGCGTCGGGGCACTGGGCATTTTCCTGGTGCTGACCGACTGAGGCCGGGCCGAGCGGGGCCCCGCGGCAGGTGATCTTTCATGGATTCGGCCGTTGACGTGAGCCGTCCGGGTGCTGGAATGGGCGGCTCGCGTATGATCGGGGTTCATCGCCCTGCTATCTCGCACCCGAAACGTCGTTCAAGGATGTCCATGAGAAAAACAGCCCTCGCCCTTTCCGCAGCCCTGGTGGCCGCCTTGCTGGTTCCGGCGGCGGCCGCGACAGCCCTTGAACCGGCAGCGGTGAATGTCGCGACGGCGAGCATCGCGCAGGACAACGCCACGTACCTGACCAAGGCGGCCAAGAGCCTGGGCGGTGCCAGCGACGGCTCCGGAAAGCTCAAGGACGGAAGTTCCTGGCGCTCGTACCGCGACGGCGTCGTGGTCTACTCGAACAACCGCAGGGCGCTGACGGTGCGCAACGCCATCGCTAAGGCGTGGGCCGACACCGGATGGGAAAACGGCAGGTTCGGCTACCCGAAGGGGGAGCAATACAAATCCGGAAGCGACACGCGGCAGAACTTCAGCGGCGGCGTGCTCGGGGTACGCAGCAACGGAACCTCCTACTGGCTGCCCAGCGTCCCGAAGCTGCCGGACTTCACCGTCTCCGGCGCCGGATGGGGGCACGGAGTTGGCATGAGCCAGTACGGCGCCCGGGCGATGGCAAGCGAGGGCAAGAAGAACGCCACGCAAATTCTCGAGTACTACTACAACCCGGCCAAGGTCACCTCAAGTGCCACGGCGGCGGCAAAAGACATCCGCGTGCAGGTGCTCAAGTCCGCGACCGCCTCGGTGACGGTGGCCGGCGGCGGGATACGGGTCAAGGACCCGACAGCCCAAAAGACCTATACGGCACCGGCCGGCTCCTCGCTGACTTTCAGCCGGAGCGGTTCCCAGCTGAGCTACGTGCTGAAGAACGACAAGGGCCAAAGCGTTGCTGCAAACAAGGTCACGGACAAACTTCGCATCGAATGGGAAGGCACCGGTGCGTGGCCCTCGAGCAAACGTTCCGTTCTCTCCATTCCGAAGGCCAACGCCGAATCATCGACTCCAGGAACCTACAGGCACGGCGTCCTTGAAGCAGGGATCCTGGACAGCCAGGTCAACCTGGTGACTTCGCTCCGCCTGAACGACGAGTACCTCTACGGCCTTGCCGAGGTCCCTTCCTCCTGGCCGGGCGCGGTGCTTCAGGCCCAGGCGATTGCGGGACGCACCTACGCCATGCGCAAGATCGACAAGGTGAGGGCCTCCTGCGACTGCAATGTGACGGACGAGGTGCAGGACCAAAAGTTCACCGGATGGCGCAAGGAAAACGAGCAACCAGGATACGGCGCCATGTGGAAGGCCGCGGTGGACGCCACGGTCTCCCGCAGCGGGGGCACGCCGACCTCCGGCAAGGTCGTCATGTACGGAGGTCGACTGGCCGAAACACTCTATTCCTCATCCACCGGCGGAGCCACCCGCAACAGCGAGGACGTATGGGGCGGCGCAGCGCTTCCGTACCTGCGTTCCCGGGACGACTCATGGTCGCTGAAGCCAAGCGCCAACAACCCCTATGACTCATGGACCCAGAGCGTGAGCCAAGCCAAGATGGCCAAGGTCTTCGGGCTCAACGACGTTGTCTCGGTGAAGATCACCAGAGCCAAGGACCTGACGATCGGCTCGGCCACCGCCACGTCTTCGGCGGGAAGCACCAAGACTTTGACGGGCTCTGCCTTCAGGGGTTCGACCAACGGCATCGGCGCGCGTGCCGCGTGGATCTCCGGAGTGAATGCATCGGGCAATACCCCGGCTGCGACTACGATCAACCCCAACAACTTCTGTACCACGACGGTGAAAACCAGTTCGAGCATCCCCAAGGCGATTGCCTCCCAGCGGGAGGGAGCCGTCATCTGTTTGAAGGCCGGAACCCACAATCCGGCGAACCTGGTGCTCAAGTCCCGCCAAACGTTGGTGGGGCAAGGCAGCAGCTCCACCCGCTTCGATGGAACCACCGCGGTAAGCACCAAGAAGTCGGGCAAGATCTACAAGATTTCCTCCAGCAAGATCCCTTCCAAGGCACCCAAAACGCTCAAATGCACCACCGGCTACCAGTGCAACAGTGCCCAGATTCTCTTTGCCAACGGGATCCAGCTCAATAGGGTCAGTTCCAAGGCGAAGGTGAAGGCCGGCACCTACTGGATCGACCACAAGGGGCGGGCCATCTACACGGGCAAGGCCAGCAGCAAGAAGTACAGGTACTCGATGGCAGCGCAAACCCGCGCCATCTCCCTGGGTACTTGGTCGCGCATGGGCAAGATGAATGTGGTCGGATACGCCAACCCCAGCAACACGGGTGCCGTACGGCTCTCTGGTGCGCATTCGGGGCTGTTCTCCTCGCGGGTGGCCGTGAACCACGGCATCGGCGTGCAAAGCAACGGTGCCGCCACTGAAATCCTGAATTCGACGATCCGGCTTAACGGCCAGGTGGGCATCAGCGCCTCGGGCGGAAAGAACTCCTTCGTTCGGGGAACCGAAATCAGCAAGAACGGTTGGGCCGGCTACAAACCAGCAACGTTCACCGGCGGCATCGCAGCGGCCAACAAGGCAACCATGAAGGTCACCGGCGCGAAGATCCTGGACAACAGCGCCGCTGGGAAGCTCGGGGTGCGCAAGAGCTCGGGCGCCAGTATCTCGGTCGCTTCAAGCACGGTGCGGGGCAACCGGTAGTTGCCTAGCGCCGTTTGGGCGCGATGCTCAATTCCCCGAGTACGGTAGTGAGCCGATCCATGAAGACCCGCACCTTTGGGTTGTGGTTTTCGGGGGATTGCAAGGCAAAGATGCTGCGGGCCAACCTGATCTCCGGCGCATCGATGACCCGGATGCCTTCCGGTGCCTGCAGCATGGCCAGCTCGGGAACCAGCGCGGCGCCAAGGCCCGCTGCGGCCATGTGCAGTGAGGCGTTGAAGTCGTCGCTGTAGGCGACAATCCGCGGGTGGATGTTGAACGCGGAGAAAAGCCGGGAGATGACCGTCGCGTCGCTGGTGCCGGGATGGTGCATGATCCACGGCATGTTGGCCAGCTGTTCGGCACTCACCGTGGAGGAGCTCGAGAGCTTCCAGGAAGCCGGGACCACAACCCTGAACGGATCGTCACCCAGCCATTGGCGTTCCAGCTGGGCGGGCCAGGCAAGTCCGGCCTGTCCTACCTGGAAGATCAACGCCAGGTCGAGTTCGCCGTCCTGGCGCAATCCGGCAACGGTTTGGTGCGGTTCCCCGACGTGCACACGAAGCGCTATGCCAAGCTGGTCCCAATCCGGGGACCCCAGAAGGCGGGGCAACGTGTAGATGGCCAGCGACGGGAAAATGCCGAGCCGCAACTCCTGGAGAGGCTTTCCACTGGGGTCAAGGTCGGGGGTGGACGTGGCGGCAAGCAGCGCGTCGATGTCGGTGAGTACCCGTTGCGCATGGCGGACCATGGTCATGGCCGCAGGCGTGGGCTCAATGCTCTTGGCACCCCGCGTAAAAAGCGTTGTGCCGGTGGTGCGTTCGAGGGCTGTCATCTGTTGCGATACGGCCGAGGGGGTGTAGCCGAGCCGGGTTGCGGCCACGGCAAAGGACTTGTGGTTTACGACTTCGATCAGAGTGCGCAGGTGCACCGGATTGACCACTGGTTCTCCCGAGCCTCAAGGTGATTGGGGTCGGCAACATACGTTGCCAACCCCAATCCTACGGTGCGGAGGCGAGACCCTCGGCTTCTTCCTCGGAAAGCTCTTCCACCCATTCCACTTCCACGGTTTCCTCGTCTTCGGTCGCGTCTTCGGCCGTCAGATCGTCGTCAAGCAGATAGAGGTGTCTGCGCAGAGGGTCCATCGCCCTCATTGTTTCGGGGCTATCGGATGAGCCCTCATAGGGCTGGCCATCGCGGCCATCGCCAGGCTCATACATGTCATCGTCAATTGGCTCATCAAAGACCGTGTCGTCATAGATGTCGCTCATCGTGTCCCTCTATTCACCAAACGCGGTGTTCGTGGATGATCCGCGATTGATTACAGCCTATGTCCCATCCTTGGTTATGGGAATGGGCACTATTTCGCGTGGCACTTCTTCCTGTTCGGGACGGTGATCGCGGCCTGCCGGGGCGTTTGGAGCGAGCCATTTCCCTGCGAAAAAGGCCGGGCTGCAACCACTCGAGGGGAAAGTTCCTCGTGGTCTACAGCCCGGCCCGTTGGCCTTTGGCGTCTAATTAGCCGGCGAGGTTCATGGCCCGGGCGGTGATTTCCACGGATGCCAGGCGCTGGGCCGCACTGCTGGAGTTGTGCACGGTGATCAGCTCGTCGGCCTGCGCCGTGCGCGCGAAGTCCTCAAGGTACTGGGCGACGGTGGCGCCGTCACCCACGGCCGTGTACTTGAGCATGTTCATGATCGATTCTCCGTGCGACGAATCCAGGAGCATGTCGATCTCGGCTTCGGTGAACGGGGTGGGACGGTTCCTGCCCAAGAATAGCTGGATGCGATCGCGTCGGACCTGTTCCATGATCCGGTGGGCATCCGAGTTGCTTTCGGCAGCGACGACTCCCACGCCCGCAATGACATGGGGTTCGGCGAGGAATTCCGAGGGCCGGAATTCGTTCCGGTAAGCGGTTGTCGCCTGGACCAACGCATCGGGTGCGAAGTGCGAGGCAAACGAGTACGGCAGTCCCAGCTGCGCGGCAAGCCGGGCGCCGAAGAGGCTGGATCCCAAGATGTACAGGGGCACGTTGGTTCCGTGCCCGGGGTAGGCGTTGACACCCTCAATGCGCGAATTCTCGCCGAGGTATGCCTGGAGCTCGAGCACGTCATGGGGGAATGCATCGGAAGCGGCGGGGTCGCGGCGAAGGGCCTGGAACGTGAGTTGGTCGGTGCCGGGGGCGCGGCCCAGGCCCAGGTCGATGCGTCCGGGGAACAGCGTTTCAAGGGTGCCGAACTGTTCGGCAATCACCAAGGGGGAGTGGTTGGGCAGCATGATGCCGCCTGACCCCAAGCGAATGCTCTTGGTGTGGTGGGCAATGTGGCCAATGAGCACCGACGTTGCGCTCGAGGCGATCGAGGACATGTTGTGGTGTTCGGCGTACCAGACACGGGTGTAGCCGTTGGCTTCGGCGGTTTGCGCCAGCCGAACGCTTTCGGCAAATGTTTCGGCGGCTGAACCGCCGCTGCGGATGGGGGCAAGATCAAGGATCGACAAGGGAATGCTCACGTAGGATGGCAACCCCGGCCGTGCCTGATTCATTCCCCGGCTGGCTGCTGCGGGTACTTTTGTGGCCGAGGAAACGTAGTATCTGAGCATGAAGCGGACGATGCTTGTCCCTGTGTGCGGATTGCTCCTGGGCTTGCTGAGCGCCTGCACGATTCTTCTCCCGGATGAAACCGAATCGTCCTCTGCATCATCGGCAGACCGGCCGAGGATGCAGGAGCTCCCCGCGGGGTGCCCCTCCGCCGATGGATTCATGGTTCCGGGACCCCTGGGAGCAGGAACCGGTGAAAAGGGCGCAGAACTGCTGCTGGAGCGTTTGAGCGACTGGGCAAATGCCGGGACAGCCATGATTGCCAATGAGCCGGACTGGATCGCTGAATCTCACACGGGGGGGTTGTTTTGAAGCACTTGCCGAGGCGATAGGGCAGGTCTGCGGGCAGGTGCTCTATTCCCGGGAGGGGGACGAGACCCTTACGGAGCTACGGAAAGCCATGGTGGGCGAGAACCTGGGAAACCTGCGTCGGGCCCGTGCGCAGGCGCAGGCCTCCGAAGCCGAGTATTGGCTACTAGGCCTTGTGGGCTCATCGTCGTCCGGTGACGGCCAATTCCTGAAAATGCGCGTGAGCGTGCAGCCCGGAGATTCCACGCAACCGCGGCGTGTGGAGGACTGGATTGTGCTCCTGAAGACGCAGGATGATGTGCCTTCGCTGGCCCATGTGAGCGGTTTCTTGCCCTGGGAACTCCAGTAGCATGCGTGATTAAAACAATTTGGGCGGTACCTCCGCAAGGAGATACCGCCCAAATAGAATCAGCTAATTAGCCGAAGGTGATGATCCGAACTTAGACAGCGCGGATATCGGTGGCCTGAAGGCCCTTCTGGCCCTGAGTTACTTCGAACTCTACGCGCTGGCCTTCTTCAAGCGAACGGAAGCCGTTCGACTGGATGGCGGAGTAGTGAGCGAAAACGTCATCGGAGTTGTCGTCCGGAGCGATGAAGCCGAAGCCCTTTTCGGCGTTGAACCACTTAACGGTACCTGTTGCCATGATGGGTGTGTCCTTTCGAGACTGTCCTGAAATGGGACGTAGGGGAGCGAACTCCACTGTGGAATTCACTTGCAGCTACGTGATTCACCGCGGTTCAGAAAGGTACTCTCCCCGGCAACGGGGTATTTGCACTGCTTTACTGCGAGAAAAACTAGAACTACAAGTACTACGGTACGCGACTATCGGCGCAGTTACTACCCTTTGGCACATAAATGTAGAAAGTTTGCCGTTTAGAGGTCTGGTATTCACCGCTATTTTGGGATTTTGGAGCCGTGCAGGGACGTTGAAAGTGCGGAATTCCGGGGGATTTTTTAGATCCACACAAAATGGGTGCCGTAGGAATCACAATTCCTACGGCACCCATATTCATCGGTGGGCATAAGTGCCCATGGAACTTTCTATGCGGAAGGCGCTGTTTCTGGGGCTGGGGTATGCTCCGGGGTTCGTGCCCCGCGGATGGTTTTTGAAATAACGAAAATCGTAATTACCGTCAAAGCAACTGCAATTCCCGAAGTGATAACCACGCCTGCATCAAATGCGGTTGCCGCGGAAGCGAGAAGCTGATCGGCAATGGAGGCCTGGGATTCAGGAAGGCCCGCAGCGACCTCATGGGCGCCACCCAGGGTTTGGCGTGCCGCCTCGGCCTGTTCGGCGTCCAGTGCGGCCGGCACCCGCAGGTTGCGTGAATAAACGGCGTTGAGAATCGAACCCAATACTGCGGTGCCAAGTACCGAACCAACCTCGTAGGACGTCTCTGAAATCGCTGAGGCAGCACCTGCCTTTGACGCAGGGACTGCCGATAGTGCCAGATCGTTGGACAGTGTCTCGGCCATGCCGACGCCGGCCCCCAATACGCCGAATGCAATCATTAGCGCCGCGACGGAGCCCGACTGCCCAAAGGCAAGCACTATGCCGTAGGCGATGGCGCTCAGTGACAGGCCGGCAATCATCACGGTGGAGACCTTGAACTTGCGCACCAGCGGGACGGCCAAAAGCCCGAATGTCACGGTCAGGGCAAGGCCGGGCAGCATCAGGACGCCTGCCATCATCGGGGTGTTTCCGGCGACCAGCTGCAAGTGCTGGGACAGGAAGTAAATGAAACCAACGAATCCAAAGATGCTGAGCAGGTTCACCGTCAGGGCTCCGGAGAACACCGGGTTGGTGAACAGGCGGACATCAAGCATCGGGTTCGAACGTTTGAGCTGACGGAATACAAAGAGCACGCCGCAGGTAATGCCGATCGCGATGGCCATGATTCCCACCCACGGCGAGGCGGAGTGGGTCAGTTCCTTGACGCCAAAGACGATGGGCAACAGGGTCATGATGACCAGGATGATCGAAATTGGGTCGATGGCACCCGGCTTGGGGTCGCGCGATTCCGGAATTAACACCGGCCCCAGGATCAGCAGCGGCAGCAGCATCGGCACGGCCAGCAGGAATACCGAACCCCACCAGAAGTGCTCGAGGAGGAAACCGCCAACAATCGGTCCGAGTGCGGCGCCGCCGGAGAATGCAGCGGCCCAGATGGCGATGGCCTTGCGGCGTTCATTGGCGTCCGTGAAGATGTTGCGGATCAACGACAAGGTCGCCGGCATCAGCATGGCACCGAAGATACCGAGCAGCGCGCGGGCGGCAATGAGCTGCTCGGCACTCGTGGCAAACGCCGCGGCTGCGGAAACTGCCGCAAAACCGGTCGAGCCAATGAGCAGCATGCGGCGGCGGCCGAAGCGGTCGCCGAGCGATCCCATGGGAACCAGGAGGCCGGCAAGGACCAGCGGGTAGATGTCAATGATCCACAGCAGTTGGTTGCCGGAAGGGGCCAGCGCCGCGGAAAGCGCGGGCACCGCAAAGCTGAGCACGGTGTTGTCCACCGAGATCAGGAGAACGGGGAACATCAGCACCACAAGAGCAGCCCAACGTTTGCGGTTCATTGAACCGGCTTGCTCTTGCGCTGATCGGGTCGTGAGTTTCGAGGTGCTCATGATGATGGGTTTCCTGAAGGAGGGGGACGTTCGGACATTCATAACTGTACCGTCTGGACGGTACAGTTACAATGTGACGATGCCTACCAGAAAGGGATAAGGTTCACTACATGTCTCGCCCCCCATTAGCCAAGGAAAAGATCATCGACGCCTATGTTTCGATGCTCTGTGAAGAAGGCGAACGCGCAGCCACCATGGAGGCCACCGCCGCACGGGCAGGCGTCTCCAAGGGAGGGCTGCTCTACCACTTTGCCTCCAAGGAATTGCTGGCCCAGGGGGCCATCGACGGATTGCTCAGGACCCACGAGGAGGACCTGCAACACATGGGGTCCGCCCCCGAGGGGCCGGCGAGCTACTTTGTGCGCACCAGCACCGTCATCGGCGGGGAACTCGACCGCTACTTCCTGGCCGTGCTTCGACTTGCCCAGGGCGGACACGAACCATCGGTCAAGGCGCTCGAGGACGTCCAGGAGGGCTGGCTGAACCTGATCCAGCTCGAGGTCAAGGACAAGTACGCGGCGGAAGCCATCATGCTCATAGGCGAGGGTCTGTACTACCAAACCTCAATGCCCGGTTCGTGGTCCACGGGCACGTTCGGCAAGGATCTCGATCACCTGCTGAAGCAGGTTGAGCGACTCAAGAACGGAAACTAGCACTCATGCCATTGACCCCACCGCGGCAAAAGATGGCGGGCCGTATCGGTGCGCTACTCGGCATTCTTCTCATGGCATTGTCGCTGCGCGCAGCGGTGGTTTCTGTTCCGCCCCTTTTGGGAAGCATCGGACCGGAACTTGGATTTGATTCCTTCAGCACCGGGTTGCTGGCGATGCTTGCGCCCATCGTTTTTGCAGCCTTTGGCTTGCTTACACCACGGCTGATCCGGTGGTGGGGCCTGGAGAAGATCTTGATCACGGCAGTGTTGTTGGCCATTACAGGACAGCTGCTCAGGGCGGCGGTGGGGGACGTGGCCAGTTTCCTGCTGCTTTCGGTCATCACGCTGGCCGGATACGGCATGGGTAACGTCGTATTGCCACCGCTCGTGAAAAAGTACTTCCCCGACCGTCTGGCGATCGTGACCTCCGGGTACGTGACGATGCTGGCCGTTGGCACCTGGATGAGTCCGCAGTTCTCGGTGCCGCTGGCAAACGCCACCAACTGGCGTTCCTCGATTGCCGCGTGGGCACTGCTTTCTGCCATCGTGTTGGTTCCGTGGACGATACAGATTTTCAAGGACCGGAAGCACCCCCGTCCCGACACTCCCTTGGTCAACGGAATGGTTGCCGCGCCGCCGGCCAAGATCAACCCCTGGCGCTCACCCGTGGCGTGGGGGCTGGCGATTTTCCTTGCCGGCAACTCCGCACAGACCTACGTGTACTTCACCTGGTTGCCGCCGTACCTCGCGTCGCAGGGGCTGGACACCATGACCGCCGGATCCATGCTGGCGCTCTTTGCCATCCTGGGACTGCCGGTCAGCCTGCTGGTGCCGCTGTGGGTTCCGCGGCTTCGCAATCCGATTATCGCGGTACTGGTCTTCACCTCGTTCTGGATCACCGGCCACCTCGGCCTGTATCTTTCGCCCACGCAGGGCACAGCCATTTGGGTTGTCTTTGCCGGCCTGGGGCAGGGCACCTTTGCCATCGCACTGCTGATGATGAACCTGCGCTCGCGCACTACTTACGGCTCAGGAGTGCTTTCCGGATTCAGCCAGGGCCTGGGCTACGCGGGGGCCGCGATCGTGCCAATGCTCTTCGGCATGGTCAAGGACGCAACGGGCGGGTGGAGCGCTTCCTTTGCGATGCTCGGAATCTGCATCGCGGTCATGCTCACCGGCGCCGTGATGATCAACGGGCCGCGCAAGATCGAAGACGGTCCCGACGACGCGGGTGTCCGGCGGCCGCTTGAGCGCGTGGGCTAAGGACGGGCCGCACCGGTCAGTTCAACGTGGCATCCCTGTGCCACGGCCCGACGGCCCGCGGCACGTGCCAATGGAAGGTCAGGGCCAGCAGGCGCAACAGGAACACGACGCCGGCAACGGCCAGTTGCCAGGCCCCGCCCGTCAATCCCATGCCCCAGAATCCGGCAATGAGGCCCGCGCCGAGCATCGCCGGGACGGCGTAGATGTCCCGCGGGTTGAACAGTTCGGGCGTCTTGTTGGCCACGACATCGCGCAGCAAACCGCCGCCGACTGCCGAGGTGACGCCCAGTAGCGCCGAGGCAAAGGGGTTCATGCCCGACTCCAGCGCCTTGATGGTGCCGGTGATGCAGAACAGGGCAAGGCCCGCCGCATCGAAGACAAGCAGCGGGCGCATCATCCTCTGGACCCCGGGTGCCAGGAAAAAGACAAGCAGCGCTGCCAGCACGGGCGGAATGAAGTAAAACGGGTTCGCGAATGCCGTCGGCGTCTGTCCGAGGATGACGTCGCGGATGATGCCGCCGCCGATCCCGGTCAGCCCCGCCAGAAGCAACGAGCCGACGATGTCGAATCCCCGCCGCGCAGCCAGCAGGGAACCCGAGACCCCGAAGAAAAAGACCCCGAACAGGTCTAGCACCAGTGGCATTGTCAACGGAGGCTGTCCTATTCGTCGGCGGGGGATCGGTCAATCAGGCAGGCTACAGCATCCGGTGTTGCCGCAGTTAATCGGATGTCTCCGTTTCCTCCTGATGGCGGATTCCGCCAAGGAGTTGCTGGGCCGCCGCGGCAAGGCAACCTCGGGCAAGGCAACGGCCGGGTGCCCCGGGGTATTGGCCTCGGGACACCCGGCCGTTGCGACGAGACAACCGGGCGTCGTGCTCGCCGCCGCCCGATTGCGTCTCCTGTTAGTCCTTGTCCTCGGAGCCCAGCGAAACGACCAGCGTCTGTGTCTTGGACTCGGTCTGGATCTCCGACCAGACGTTCTTCTTGACCTTCTTCACCTTCTTGCCCTTGGACTTGACCTTCACCACGACCTGCTTGACCAGGGTGCGGTACTCGACCTTGGTGGTGACCTCGTACGTTCCGACGCCCAGCTTGGCCTTTTTCTTCCCGTCCACCAGGACGGTGCCGTCCTGCGAGACGGTCAGGGTCTTGGAAACGACCTTGGCCTGCTTGCCCACCTTGACCTTCGGCGTGATCGTGGCAAGCTCGTCAGCTTCGACGGTCTTGTTCTTGGTGTCACGGATGACAACCGTCGGCTTCGACTCCGATTTGTGGCTCGTGGCTGCCACCGATTTGTGCGCCTTGACGGTGGATGCCGGTGCCGGGGCGGCCGTGGCAACGGAGGCACCGCCCAAGACCAATGACGATGCGGCGATGATGGCAGCAGTGGCGCGGCCGATACGGTTCTTCATACTTCCCCTAACTTTCAGGCCGGGGTGCGGAGCCGGCCGATTGGTTGTCTCGGGAATCATAGGCATCACTTGATGGCAAAACCTAGCGAATCATCAGCATGTGTACACAAATCTTTCATGAATAGATTGCGGAATGACGGCCGTCAGAGCGTTCCGCGGGCGCTTGAGACCTAGCTCCTCGTAGGGTCACCGCGTACGGAGCCGATTCAGGAGCCTGGAACGAAATTGCACGGCTTCTCCCGCTAGGCCAGAGCCTTGAGTGCCGTGAGCATCTTGTGGATCGTGTTCATGTTCCTCGTTGTGACAAGGGACTTTGAAGCCACCTTGGCGAAATGCTTGGCAAGCAGGCTGTCGAGGCTCTGCCCGCGGGGCACCTCCCAGCAGATTCCGTGGGAGAGCTGGGCAACACGTTCTTCAGTGGAGGGTTCCGGTGCAGTCCCCATGATGCTTGCCGCTTTTTCCTCGGACTCCGTCAGGACCAGGTATTCATGACGCTGGATTCCGTCATTCGGAGGGGCAAACGGGAAGTTCCCGGCCAGGTATTCCAGCTGTGCCGCATCCTGCACGATCACCCGGGTCCCGTAGCCATAGACCGAGTTGATGGCCGCCTCGCAGGCCGTTTTCACTGCCGCGGGATCCGATTCTTCGCTGGCAAACACCACATTCCCGCTGGCCAAAAGCGTGCGAACCCGGGAAAAACCGGCTTGCTCCAGCAGCGCGGTGAGGTCCTTCATGAGAATCTTGACTCCACCGACGTTTACGCCCCGCAGGAAAACCGCATAGAAATACATGGTGCCAAGTCTGTGCCCCGCAGGGCGGGTTCGGCAAGGCGCCCCGCGGCGTGTCCGACCATTGCGCGGCGACGCGTGTAGACCCACGTCGGAGGATGGATCAAAGCGCGGTGTGCGCGGTCTAAAATCTCATCATGACTACGCCCTTGCCCTATGGTTCCTGGCCCTCGCCCATCACCGCCGAACACGTTGCAGCCGGGACCACTCCGGTGGGCGGCGGCGACTTCGTGGGGGAGGAGCTGTGGTGGCTCGAGGGTCGCCCCGCCGAAGGTGGACGCCTGACGGTCGTGGCGCGCGGGGCCGGAACCGACGCGGCCCCCCGTGAACTCGTCGCGGCCCCCTACAACGTCCGCAGCAGGGTCAACGAATACGGCGGTTCCTCGTGGGCCGCGATCTCCGTGGCCGGCGTCCGGACGTTGGTCTTCGCGAACTTCGCCGACCAACGCCTTTACCTGGCCGTCGCGCACGGCGGTGCCCCGGTGCCGCTGACCCCGGAAAGCGCGGGGGAGGACGGCGACCCGCAATTGCGTTTCGCCGAGATCATCCCAGGCACGAACGCCGGTGAGGTGTTCACCGTCTGTGAGGACCACCGCGATGGGCTGCGCCGCTACATCGTTGCCATCCCGCTCGACGGCTCGGCGGCGGAAGACGCCGGCAAACTCCGCGAGGTCAGCCCGGCCTCCCGCTTTGTCGCCAGCCCGCGGCTCAGCCCCGACGGAACCAAGCTGAGCTGGATCTCCTGGGAGCACCCGCAAATGCCGTGGGACGGAACCGAGCTCCACGTCGGGGATCTTGTCGAAGGACGCGTCTCCACCGACTCCGTGCTGGCGGGCTCCGCCACCGAATCGGTGCTGCAGCCCGAATGGCTCACCGACGGCAACCTGGTCTTCGTCTCGGACCGCAGCGGTTGGTGGAACCTGTACTCGCACAGCCTGGAAACCGGCGAACAGCGGGCGCTGTGCACCCTTGAGGAGGAATTCGCGGGCCCGCTGTGGTCGCTGGGGCAGAGCTGGTACAAGGTCGAGAACGAGCACAGCCTGCTGGTGACCCACGGAACCCACGGCACCTCCCTGGCCCGCCTGGACCTGGCCAGCGGGGAACTGGCAGAGCTCGAGCTGCCGTTCACCAGGGTTTCCCCCTCGGCGCTGAGGGGAAACCGGTTGCTGGCAAGCGCCACCTCGCTGGTGGAGGGCGACGGGCTGCGGCTGATTGACATGGAGACGCTCGGGACGGAAAACGTCGCCCTCTCGCTCTCCGCGCTGCCCGACCCCGAAGCCCTGCCGCACGCCCGCGCCATGGAGTTCGCCACCGCCGACGGGTCGCCGGTCTACGCCCACGTGTACGCGCCGCGGCTGGGGGAACGCACGGGCCCCGAGGGGGAGAAGCCCCCGTTCGTCGCGTTCGTGCACGGCGGGCCGACCTCGCAGGCCTTTGCCCAGCTTTCGCTGTCCATCGCCTACTACACCTCGCGCGGCATCGGCGTGGTCGATGTGAACTACGGCGGCTCAACGGGCTTCGGCCGCGCCTACCGCGAACGGCTGCGCGGCCAGTGGGGCATCGTCGACGTGCAGGACACCGTGGCCGTCATGAAGGGGCTTGTCGCCGCGGGCCTGGCCGACGGCAACCGCCTGGCGATCGAGGGCGGGTCCGCCGGCGGCTGGACCGTGCTCAGCGCGCTGACGGACACAGAGACCTTCGCCGCCGGCATTTCCCGCTACGGGGTCTCCGACCTGGTCGGCCTGGTCACCGACACCCACGACTTCGAGTCCCGCTACATGGACTCCCTCGTCGGCCCCTACCCGGAGGCCGCCGAGCTCTATGCGGAGCGCGCGCCGATCAACCACGTCGACGACATCTCCTGCCCGGTGCTGCTCCTGCAAGGCGACGAGGACAAGGTGGTGCCGCCGGCCCAGTCCCAGGTTGTCGCCGACGCTCTCGCGGCCAACGGGATTCCGCACGCCTACGTGCTCTACGCGGGGGAACAGCACGGCTTCCGCCGCATGGAAAACATCATCAACGCGCTGGAGACATCGCTGGGTTTCTACGCGACGGTCTTCGGGTTCGATGCCGACGTCCCGTCGCTGGAACTGAGCTAGAAGCCGGTAGAAACACAAATGCGCGAGGCGTCGGACCCCTTTCGGGAGCCGACGCCTCACGCCATGTCGGGGATCGGCTAGTCGAGCACCGCTTCGCGCTCGGCGGCAAGAGCCGGGGCCGAGCTGGCGGTGATGCGCGGCGGGATCATCGACACGGCAAGGGCCGCAACCACGCCGACGATGGCGAAGAAGACGAAGTTGAACTGGAAGTTCATGCCGGTGGAGGCGATCCAGCCGCCGATGATCGGGCCCGAGATGGCACCGAGTCGGGCGAAGGACAAGGCCCAGCCGGTGGCGGTGCCGCGCTGGGCCGCCGGGTAGTAGTCGGCGATGTAGCCGGTGAGCACTAGCGAGGTGGAGATCGACCCGATGCCGGCGAAGGCCACGAAGCACAGGTTGATGAACATGGTGTTCGGGAACATCAGCAGCAGGATGCCGCCGGCGCCCAGCAGGTAGAAGATCACCAGGATGGGCTTCTGCCCGTACTTGTCGGCCAACCAACCGAGGATCAGGCCGCCGACGGCCGAGGCCAAGGAGAACACCAGCAGGAAGGTGAGCGAGGTGCCGAGGTCGTAGCCGGCCTTGCGCATGATCTGCGGCAGCCAGGTGTTCAGGCCGTAGACAAGCACCATGCCGCAGAAGAGTGAGATCCAGAAGAAGACCGTCGAGCGCAGGTACTTGCCGGAGAACATGGCGGCCATGACCTCGCGCCACGGAACCTTCGCGCCCGGCTTGGCCGGGGCCACGGGCTCGTAGTCGCGCACGTTGAGCTTTGCGGCGAGTGCCTTGGCCTCGGCGATCTTGCCCTTGGAGACCAGGTACTCGAGGGACTCGGGGAGCAGCCAGGCGACCAGCGGCAGGATCAGCACCGGCAGGGCGCCGACGGCGATGACCCAGCGCCAGCCGAGGGTCGGCAGTAGCGCCATGGCAACCAGCGCGGAGACCACGATGCCCAGCGAGTAGCCGGAGTACATGATGCCGTAGTTCAGTGAGCGCTTCTTCGGTGCGGAGTATTCGATGGTCAGCGCCGCGGCGACCGGGATGATGCCGCCCATGCCCAGGCCGCCGAGGAAGCGGAAGAGGCCGAACATTTCCGGGGTCGGGGCCATGGCCGCGCCTACCTGCGTGATGGTGAAGATGAGCATGGCAAGCAGCAGCATTTTGCGGCGGCCGATCACGTCGCTCAGGGTGCCGATGAACAGCGCGCCGAAGAGCATGCCCACCAGCGCGTAGGCGCCGAGGCCACCGAGCTGCAGCGGGGTCAGCGACCATTCCTTGTACTCGGCCAGTGCCGGCAGCACTGCGCCGAGCACGCCGACGTCGTAGCCTTCGGCCAGAATGGCCAGCCAGCAGGCGAAAAGCACAACCGAAGTGGTGCGCTTGGGGATGTTCCAGTCCGAAACCGTGGATGAAGGCGCCACGTAGTTCTCCTTGCGTGGAAGGGAAGAAAAATGAGGGGTGGTGCGACGATCCCTAGTATTATGGCGTTAACGTGACGTACGTAACAATAGTTGGATGGAGATTGGTTAGCGATGGTCATAAACTCAATTGATTCGGACGGGGGCGCAGATGCCTCGATCGATGCCCTGGTGGGGGAATTCCTTGCCGGCGGGCTGGCGGGAAACTCCCTGCGGCGCACCATTGAATGGGTGGACACGGACGCCGCCGGGCACCAGCACAACTCGGTGATCCTGCGCTTTGTCGAGGCCGCCGAGGCAAAGCTCTTCCGCGAGCTGGGCCAGAATTCGTACTTCGCCATCGCGCCGCGCGTGCGCCACGAGACCGACTACCGCGCCAAGCTCTATTTCGGGCAGGCGGTCACCACGGCAGTGAGGATCGAGCGCATCGGAACCAGCTCGATGGACTTCGCCTTCGGGGTGTGGGGGCATCCGCACGAGGGTCGCGGGGCGGTGCTTGCCGCCGAGGGTCGATTTGTCACCGTATGCGTGCCGCAGGGCAGAGACTCCTCCGCGCCGTGGCCGGGAGGGATTCGTGCGGCACTGCTGAAGTAGCGTCCGGGGGGGGCTATCCGGCGGAGGGGCTGCGCAGCGTCTGTGAGGGCGCGAACCCGAATTGCTGCCTGTAAGCCTGCGCGAAACGCCCCAGGTGCCCAAAGCCGCAGCGTTCGGCAATGCTTGTCACGCTGTCGATGCGCGGATCGGCCTCACCAAGCATTGCGTGGGCGCGGCGCAGTCGTGTCTCACGCAGCATCTGGGACGGAGTGGAGCCCAGTTCCTTGGCGAGGGCGACCTGAAGCGTGCGGATTGAAACCCCCAGTGCCTCGGCCAGGTCGCCGACGTTCACGTCCTCGCTGCTGTGGGCATCTAGCAGTTCCGAGAATGAGCAGACCAGCGACGAGTTCTTGCTGTCCTCGGCGGGGGTGTCCCATTGGCTGAGGGCCGTTGAAAAGTTCGATTTCACCGCCATGAGCCAGCGGGCCAGAACCATTTCCTCATGCAGGCGCCGGGCGTAGGGTGCCGGTGCGGCCCCCGGGGTGTTGAGCAGGTCGTGGTATTCAAACACTGACCGCAAGAACGACCGGCCCTCCGGCGTGGCCATGTCCATGCTGTTCGCCAACTTCAGAGGCCCCTCGAGCCTGGCGCCGTAGAGCGCCGCGGCCGCATCGCTGAGCAGCTCGCGCGGGGCGGTGACGATCAGCTGCGGCGTCCCGGCCTGCCAGGTCATCGAAAAATCGTGGTCGATCGGCGGGACCGAGGCCAAGTTGGGTGTCGACTCGATGGTTGAATCTGGGGTCCGCAATTGTGCGCTGCCCGCAAGCGGCACCTGGACCATGTAAAACGTCTTCAACGCGGCGGGGCTGATCCGCACGGCCGTCCCGTAGTCCAGCAGGTGCACGCCGAATCCGGCACCGGTGGAGCGGAGGTTCAGCTTCACGTTCCCGCGCCCCGAGATCGGCTGCAACGTGTGTTCGCAAAAGAGCTGGCTGATCCGTTGCTGGGCTTCGTGCGGGTCGGGTGTCTGCAGCGTCGGCAGCCCGTCGAGCACACTGCTGGGTGAAGGCATGGTGTGCTGCTGGGTCAGCATGCAGGATGCTCCTTTGCTGTGCTCGCTCCGTGCGCATATCGGATGGAAGGTGCGCGAAACGGATAGAGGCGGCCGTGCCCCGCGGGGTAGTTTCTTCTCAGGCCACCCATTATGACATGGGTCACAGGAAGTTTGCGGGGAAGGAAGACCATGAAATCGCTTCAGGATCGCGTCGTACTGCTCACCGGCGGAGCCACCAAGGTCGGCGCCGGGGTTGCAGGTTCGCTGATGGATGCCGGGGCGCGGGTGATAGTTGTTGACATCGACGAGGTGGGCGGTGCCGAACTGCAGCAACGCCACCCGGGTATCGAATTCCATGCCGTGGACATCACCGACGACGCCGCCCTCGAATCCCTGGTCTCTGGCATCGAGTCCCGCCACGGGCGCCTTGACGGCCTGGTCAATCTGGCCTGCAGCTACCTGGACGAGGGCATCGAATCGAACCGAAGCGACTGGCTCACCGCCCTGGACATCAACGTCGTCTCCGCCGTGATGCTGGCCAAGCTGGTCCGCCCGTTGCTTGCCGCCTCGGGGCACGGGGCGATCGTCAATTTCACCTCGATCTCCTCGGGCGTCTCGCAGACCGGCCGTTGGCTCTACCCGGCCAGCAAGGCAACGCTGGTGCAAGTCACCCGTTCCATGGCCGCGGACCTCGCGGCCGACGGAATCCGGGTGAACTCGGTCAGCCCGGGCTGGACCTGGTCCAAGATCATGGACACGCTCTCCGGAGGGGACCTGGCCAAGACGGATTCCGTGGCGGCACCCTTCCACCTGCTGGGCAGGGTCGGGCGCCCCGGGGAAGTCGGCGACGTGGTCGCGTTCCTGCTCTCGGACCAGACCTCATTTGTCACCGGCGCGGACTGGGCCGTGGACGGCGGCTACTCCGCCATGGGACCCGAACGCAACGAGCCGGCCATCCCGCTGCTGGCGGCCAACTAGTTTTCCTACGCAACACCTCCCACTCCATCATTTCCAGCGAGAACAAGGAACCAGGACCATGACCCCACGCACCATCACCATAGTCGGCGCCGGCCAGTCCGGCCTCCAGCTCGGCATCGGCCTGCTGGACGCCGGCTACGACGTCACCCTCGTCTCCAACCGCACCCCCGAGCAGATCCGCACCGGCTCCATCGCCTCCAGCCAGTGCATGTTCGATCAGTCGCTCGGGCACGAACGCGAGCTGGGCCTGGACCTGTGGCCCGACGCCCCGGTGGTCGAGGGCATTGCCTTCACCGTGGCACCGCCGGAGGCCCCCGGCGTCAAGGCCATCAGCTGGGCGCACCGGCTGGAAGCCCCGGCCCAGTCGATCGACCAGCGGGTCAAGTTCCCCGCGTTCATGGAGGTCTTCGAGGCCCGGGGCGGCACCCTGGTCTTCGAGGAAGCCGGCGTCGAGGACCTCGAGCGCTACGCGGAGCAGAGCGAACTGGTCCTGGTGGCGGCGGGCAAGGGTGAGATTGCCGGACTCTTCGAACGAGATGCCGAGCGCAGCCAATATGCAGCCCCGCAGCGGGCGCTGGCACTGACCTACGTGAACGGCATGAAGCCGCGCGAGGACTACTCCGCGGTCAACTTCAACCTCATCCCGGGCGTCGGCGAATACTTCGTCTTCCCCGCGCTGACCGTCACCGGCCCCTGCGACATCATGGTGTTCGAGGGCCTGCCCGGTTCCGACATGGACTCCTGGAAGGGACTGACCCCCGAGGAACACCTGGAAAACTCGCTGCGCATCCTGCGCACCTATCTGCCGTGGGAAGCCGAACGTTGCACCGACGTGACGCTCACCGACCCCAATGGCGTGCTGCAGGGACGCTTCCCCCCGACCGTCCGGCACCCGCTGGCAACCCTGCCCTCCGGAAAGACGGTGCTGGGCATGGCCGACGTGGTGGTGCTCAACGACCCCATCACCGGGCAGGGCTCCAACAACGCCGCCAAGTGCGCGGCCGCCTACCTCGAGGGAATCCTCGACCACGGCGAGCGCCTCTTCGACGACGAGTTCAAGCAGGGGCTCTTCGAGAGCTACTGGGAGTACGCGCAGCACGTCGCGGCCTGGACCAACACCATGCTGGCCCCGCCGGCCCCGCACGCGCTGCAGCTGCTGGGCACCGCCCAGGGGAACCCCGAAATTGCCAAACGCTTCGCCAACGGCTTCGACTACCCGCCGGACTTCGCCGCGTGGTTCATGAGCGAGGAAGCCGCAAACGACTACCTCGGCTCCTTCGACCCGGTGCACTAGGCACGGCCACACACCACTTCCCACACCACTGGAGTTTTCAATGCGTACCATCGCCATCGTCGGGGCCGGAGAATCCGGTGCCCAGCTAGCCCTCGCCCTGCAGCGCTCGGGCCACAGCGTCACCCTGTTCTCCGACCGCTCGGCCCAGCAGATCCGCAGCGGGGCGATCACCTCCAGCCAATGCGTGTTCTCCTCCTCCCTGCGGGTCCAGCAGCCGCTGGAAATCCCCGGGGCGAACACCGCGGACATGGGCATCACCGGGGTGCACATGAACATCGCGGGCGGCGAGGGGCGCGAGGAGATCGACTGGCAGGGCACGCTTGAGCGCCCAGCGCTGTCGGTGGACCAGCGGGTCAAGTGCGCGCACTGGATCGAGACGTTCATCGGCCGCGGCGGGGACTTCCGGATCGAGAAGCTGTCGGTGCGCAGGCTCGAAGAGCTGGCGGCGCTCTTCGACCTGGTGGTGGTGGGGACCGGGAAGGGCGAGCTGGGGCAGGTCTTTGCCACCGACAGGGCCAAGTCGCCCTTCGACCGTCCGCAGCGCGCCGTGGCCGTCACCTACGTCAAGCCCGCGCACGGCACCGGGGAAGAGCCTGATGCGACGAGTATCAGGATGAACATCGTGCCCGGGGTCGGCGAGTTCTTCACCTTCCCCGGGCTGGGCACCGAGGGGCCATGCCAGATGATGGTCTTCGAGGGCCTTCCCGGAGGCCCCATGGACTGCTGGGACTCGGTCACCACCGCCGAGGAGCACCTGGCCAAGTCGCTGGGGATCCTGCGCGAACACTTCCCCCACGAATACCCGCGCTTTGCCGGCTCGGTGCTCAACGACGCCGGTGCCGGGCTCCGCGGCCGCATCACCCCGGTGCTCCGCTCCGCGGTGGGAGTGCTGCCCGGCGGCCGGGTTGTCATGGGCATTGGTGATGCAATCATGCTCAACGACTCGCTCACCGGCCAGGGCTCCAACAACGCGACGCTGGCCGCGGACCACTATGCCCGGGCCATCGATGCCCGCGGGGACGAGGACTTCGACTCCGAGTGGATGCTGCGCACCTTCGACGAGTTCTGGCGCGGCTGGGGCCAGTTCTCCACGGTGTGGACCAACTCGATGCTGCGCGAACGCAAGCCCTGGCAGCTGGAGATGCTCGCGGCGGCCCGGCACCATGAATCCCTGGCCGCCGCGTTGGCCAACGGGTTCGACGACCCGCGCACGCTCTTCCCCTGGTGGTTCGAGCCCGAGGAGGCCGAGGCGTTCATGGAACGCGCCGTGGCAGAGGATGGCGCAACGTTCGACCTGCGCGACTTCCGCTCCACGCTTGGCCAGTTCGCCACGGGTGTCACGGTGGTGACAACCCGCACCCCGCAGGGCGCGAAGGTGGGGATGACCGCCAACTCCTTCACCTCCGTGTCCATGGATCCGCCGCTGGTGCTCTGGTGCCCGAGCAAGTTCGCGCCGTCGTTGGGCGATTTCGAGGCCTCCACGCACTTCGCCATCAACGTGCTCGAATCCTCCCAGCACGTGCTCTCGCGCCAATTCGCCACCCCGGCCGAGGACAAGTTCGCCGGAGTGGACTGCGTAGAGGGGATTGCCGGGGTGCCACTGCTCGAGGGGGCCGTCGCCACCTTCCAGTGCCGGACTGTGGCCAGGCACGAGGCTGGCGACCATGTCATTTACGTGGGCGAGGTGGAAAAGTATTCCAGGATCGAGGGTGACCCGCTGGTCTTCCACGCCGGGGCCTACCACCGCACGGCCTTGCACCCGGACTTCAGCTGAGCACCGGGCACCCGGTTGCCTGGCACCTACGCGAGAGAGAAACACATGGAAACCGACTACGTCGTTATTGGATCGGGCATCAACTCCCTGGTCGCCGCGGCCGAACTGGCGCGCAGCGGGGCGGCAGTGGTGCTGCTGGAGGAACACGAGCGGCTCGGCGGGTTCATCGACTCGGGCGAGCTGACGGTCCCGGGGTTCATCCATGACACCTTTTCCTCCTGGCACCCGCTGTTCATGGCTGGGGCCGCCTACGCGGAGCTTGGGCAGGAGCTGCATATCCGGGGACTGCGCTACCGCAACACCGAGGACGCGGACACCACGTGGGTGTGCGCAAGCATCGGCACCGATGCGCGGGGGACCACCACGGCGGTCTACGCCCAACGGGACCCCGGCGCCACGGCCGACGCCTTCGAGCACGCAGGGGACCGCGAGGCATATGCACGCATGCTTGAAGACTTCGGAAAGCAGGCACCGGTCATCTTCGGGGCGTTGGGCAGCGAGATGAACCTGCCGAACGCCGCGAAACTTGGCTTCAAGACCATGCGCCTGGGAATGAACAAGGCCCAGCAACTGGTGCGCCAGGGGCTGATGAGCGGTCGCAACCTGACCCGCAGCACCTTCACCGGGACGGAGGTCGACCAGCTCTGGGCGCCCTGGCTGCTGCACGCGGGGCTTGGCCCCGAACAGGCAAGCGGCGGCGTCATGCTCCCGGTCATGGCGGCCAGCATGCACCAATTCGGTTTGCCCGTCGTCCAGGGCGGGGCCGCGCAATTCATTGCTGCCTTCGAACGACTGCTCATCGACCACGGCGTGGTGATCCGCAAGGGCACCCGCGCGCAGGGCGTGGTTGTCTCAGGTGGCCGTGCGACGGCGGTGCGCACTGCCACCGAGACCTTCACCGCACGCAGGGGGATCCTTGCCTCCGTCTCGGTTCCGCAGATGTACAACGAACTGCTTGGGCCCGCCGCAGTGCCGGAGGAAACCCGTGCCGAGGTCCGTGCCCACCGGCCGGGCCGCGCGGCCATGCAAATACACATCGCGCTCTCCGGCCCCGTGCCGTGGAACGACGAGCGCCTGGCCAAAACCCCGCTGATCCACATTTCAACCGGCTCCGACTCAACGGCAATCGCCTGCGCCCAGGCGGAGGCCGGGCTGCTGCCGGCCAACCCGACCATCGTGGTGGGCCAGCAATGCGTGCTCGATCCCTCGCGCGCACCCGAGGGCCAGGCGACGCTATGGCTGCAGCTTCAGGAACTGCCGTTCGATCCCGTGGGGGATGCTGCAGGGGAGCTGGACACGAGTGACGGCTGGGACGAACAACTTACGGACGAGTTCATTCAAAGGGTGCTGGGCAAGATCGAGCAATACGCCCCCGGCCTCGGGGAACTGGTGCTCGGCATCAAGGCGTTCAACCCGCGGCAGCTGAGCCGGGCGAACAGGAACGCCGTGGCCGGCGACCCGTACGGCGGCTCGGCCGAACTGCACCAAAACCTGTTGTGGCGTCCGTTGCCGCGGCTTGGCAAGGGGCGCTCGCCGGTCAAGAACCTCTGGCACATCGGGGCGGCAACGCACCCGGGCCCGGGCCTGGGCGGCAGTTCGGGGCATCTGGTCGCCCAACGGTTGATCCGGGCGGCCCGACGTCCCAAGCGTCGGTGATCCGATATGTGAGAAGGGTCTTTTGCTGGCCCCTACGCACTGATACATTGGCAATGAGTTGAATGATTGTGACGACCGTCACCCGGTTTCGATAGCCCATCCCTCGGCGGGCGCGAAGGCACCCGCCAACCCAAACACTGGAGATTCGATGAGTCCTGTACAAAATGTCCTGGCGTCGCTGGCCACCGGTGCCGTTGAAGTCCTCGACCTGACGGCGCCGCTTTCGTCCGACACCCCGACGCTGGTGTTGCCCGAACCGTTCGCCAACCTGATCGACTTCAGCATTGACGAGGTCTCCGCCTACAACGAGCCGGGTCCGTTCTGGAAGCACCACAACATCCACACCGGCGAGCACATCGGCACGCACATCGACGCACCGATCCACTGGATCTCCGGGCGCGAGGGCAAGGACGTCTCGCAGCTGGACCCCGCGCGACTGGTCGGACCGGCAGTGGTGCTGGACTTCAGCGCGGAGGCCGCCGCGGACCCCGACTTCCTGATCGACATCTCGCACCTGGTCGACTGGCAGGAAGAGCACGGCGCCTTCCCCGCCAACTCGTGGCTGCTCTTCCGCACCGGGTGGGACCAGTACGGGCACGACCAGCAGGCATTCCTGAACCTCGACGAGGACGGCTCGCACACCCCGGGCTTCACCGCCGAATGCGCCAAGTGGATTGCCGAGGAGCTCAAGATCTCCGGCATCGGCGTGGAAACCGTGGGCATCGACGCCGGCAACGCCGGTGCGCTGAACCCGCCGTTCCCGATGCACTACTTCCTGCTGGGCGCCGACAAGTACGGCATCACCTCGCTGAAGAACCTGGACAAGCTGCCCACCCACGGGGCCATGATCGTGGTGGCGCCGCTGCCGATCGTCGGCGGCACCGGCGCGCCGACCCGCGTGCTGGCCATGGTCGGAAAGAGCTGAACGTGAACGTTGCACAACTTGTCGGCAAGACCCTCGCCGAGCTGGGCGTCGGCCACTGCTTCGGCGTGGTGGGTTCCGGGAACTTCACCATCACCAACACGCTGATCGAGCACGGCGTGCCGTTCACCGCGGCCCGGCACGAGGGCGGGGCCGCGACCATGGCCGATGCCTACTCGCGCGCCAGCGGCCAGGTCGCCCTGCTCTCCGTGCACCAAGGGTGCGGGTTGACCAATGCCGCAACCGGCATCGGCGAGGCGGCAAAGTCCCGCACCCCGATGATCGTGCTCGCCGCCGAGGCGGCGCCCTCGGCCGTGTACTCGAACTTCGCGATGGACCAGGACGGCTTTGCCGCCTCCGTGTACGCGGTGCCCGAGCGCGTGCACTCGGCCCAGTCCGCCGTCGCGGACACCGTCCGGGCCTACCGCCGCGCGGTGAACGACCGCCGGACGGTCGTCCTGAACCTGCCATTGAACGTCCAGGCCCAGGAAGTGACCGACCACCAGGCCGCAACGCCGGCCGGGATTGCTCCTGCCGAACCGATCCGTCCCTCGCGCGCCTCCGTGCAGGCCCTGGCCGAGCTGCTGGCCGGGGCGCGGCGCCCGGTGTTCGTGGCCGGACGCGGCGGGCGCGGCGCCCGGAACGAGATTCTGGCCCTGGCGAAGCACGCGGGTGCATTGGTGGCGACCTCGGCCGTGGCCAAGGGCCTGTTCAACGAGGACGACTTCAACCTCGGCATCTCCGGCGGATTCTCTTCCCCGCTCGCGGCCGAACTGATCACCGACGCCGATCTCATCATCGGGTTTGGCTGCGCGTTGAACATGTGGACCATGCGCCACGGGCACCTGATCGGCACCGGCACCAAGGTCGTCCAGGTCGACCTCGAGGAACAGGCCCTGGGAGCCAACAGGCCGATCGACCTGGGTATCGTCGGGGACTCCGCGCAGTGCGCCGCCGACGTGCTCGAGGCACTCGTCGCAGGAAACGTGCAGGCCCGCGAGGGCTACCGCACGCATGCCGTCGCGGCGCGCATCAAGGAATCGATCGACTGGAATCAGGTCGATTTCGATGACCTGTCCGACGGGCAGTTCATCGACCCGCGCACGCTGACCAAGCGGCTCGACGAGCTGCTGCCGGCCGAGCGCATCGTCAGCGTGGACTCGGGCAATTTCATGGGATACCCCAGTCAGTTCCTCTCGGTGCCCGACGAGTTCGGCTTCTGCTTCACCCAGGCCTTCCAGTCCATCGGGCTGGGCCTGTACACGGCCATCGGCGCGGGTCTGGCGCAGCCCGGACGCATGCCCGTGCTGGGCACCGGCGACGGCGGTTTCCACATGGCGATCGCCGAGCTGGACACCGCAGTGCGGCTGGGCCTGCCGCTGGTGTGCATCGTCTACAACGACGCCGCCTACGGCGCGGAGGTGCACCACTTCGGCATCGATGACCCGGAAGCGGACATGAGCTCCGTGCAGTTCCCGGACACCGACTTCGCGGCCATCGGGCGCGGCTTCGGCGCCGACGGAATCACCGTGCGGACCCTTGCGGACCTGGACGCGGTGGGGGATTGGGTGGCTTCGAACCCCTCCCAGCCGCTGGTGATCGATGCGAAGATCGCCTCCGACTCGGGCTCATGGTGGCTCGCGGAGGCCTTCAAGGGGCACTGACCGACTGGTGCCCCACCCGGGTGCGCGAAGCCTTGGCGGGGGAAATTCCCCGCCAAGGCTTCGCGCCTTGTGGCCGAGTGGTGTCTTTGCCGGGGAATGGGTTTAGTCCCGGGGGGCGGCGCCTGTGCGAACCCCGATCCGCAATCCGAGCGTGAGCAATGCGCCAACGACGCCCATGGCGGCTGCCATGAAAAACAGCGTCGAGAACGATACCAGGGTTGTGCTCCCGGAGTCGGACAGGGCCACCGTTGTCAGGATGACCGTGGCGATGGGGGTACCCAGGGCTGAACCAACCGTGCGCACCACACCGTTGACACCCATGGCGGCCGCCACCTCGTTGCGCGGACTCAACGTGGCGACAAGATCGGCGCAGACCGCAAATCCAATGCCGTTTCCAAGCCCGACGATCGAGAAGAACACCACCACCATCACCAGGCTGCCGGGAGCGATCGCAACGCCGATGCTGCCCGCGGCCATGATGGCCAGCGCCATGAACGCCGTGGGCTTGGATCCGATGCGCTGGATCAGCAGGGGCGCGAACCGGCCACCGAGGAATACCAGGAGGGCAGACGGAAGCAGGGCGAGCCCGGTTTGGGTCACCGTGAACCCCTGGCCAACGCCGGAGGCCGACGGAGCCTGAAGAAGTACGGGCAGGCCGATGTAGAAGAGGTATGGGATAAATCCCAGGACCAGCGAGAGCCCGTTGGCGATGGCCAGCGCGGGGCGGGCCAGGGTGCGCACGTCAAGCAGCGGCGCCTCGAGACGGAGTTCCACGCGAACCAGCGCGATGAGCGAGGCAACCGCGAGCGCGAACAAACCCAGCACCGCCGGTGAGGTCCAGCCCCAGCGTCCGCCCTGCGAGATCCCCAGCAGCAGCGAAACCAGCCCAAGGACCAGAAGCGCGGTTCCTGCCCAGTCGGTCCGCGTTGGCTTGCCCTTGGAGGAGGCCGGAACGAAGAAGAACACCAGGAGCAATGCCGCGCCGCCCATGAGCGCCCCGATGGCAAAAAGCCACTGCCACGAAAGGGCCTCGAGCACCAGGCCCCCGATGACAAGAGCCACGCCGGCCCCGAGGCCGAGGGTCCCGCTGAGCCAGCCAAAGTACGCTCGCTGCGTCGCGCCCGTTGTGTGGCGTCGGACGATAGCCAGCGCCAGCGGGAAGGTTGCCGTGCTCACGCCCTGCAGGACGCGACCGAGCAGCAGGAAGGCAAAGTTCCCGGCCGCGGCGGCCGTGATGCTGCCGATCACGAAGATCGCCAGGGTGGCGAGCAGGATCTTGCGGTGGCCATATCGATCCCCAAACGATCCGAGGATCGGTGCGGCCACGGCGCCGACAAGAAGGTACGCGGTCAGGATCCAGCCTGCCGTGGACGCATCGATACCGAACTCCTCCATGAAGGTGCCGAGTGCCGGAACCAGAAGGGTCTGCATCATTGAAAAAGCAAGTACCGCCAACGCCAGGGACGGCACCAGTAGTCGAGGCCCGGGCGCGGTGGCGGGGTCGACTCCCGGGGGCAGGGTGGTTGTCGGTGCTGGTGCTGGGGGCATCGGTGCTGGTCCTGTCGAAAGTCACTCTTGAACGGAACGGAATATTCCATTCCGATAGAAGTGTACTTCAATCGGTTGTACGGTGGAGCTATGAGTGTCACGAACCACGGAAACCCCCCGCTGCGCGGCCGAGCTCGTGAGGCGCAGAACAACGATTCCGCGATCCTGCGGGCGGCCCACGAGGTATTTTGCGAACGCGGTTGGGGTGCGCCGATGTCCGAGGTGGCGGCCCGGGCGGGAATCGGAGTGGCGAGCATCTATCGCCGGTATCCCAGCAAGCCAGTGTTGGTCAACGCCCTGCGGATTCTTGCCCTGGAGCAGCTCATCGAGCGGGCCGATTCGTGCGCCGCAGCCGCGGCAACGCCCGGCAACCCGAATTCCGCCGTCGAATCCTTCCTCCGCCGCAACATCGTAGAAGCCTCGGCGCCGCTTGTTTCGGTATCCGGCCACCAGCAGGAAACCACGCCGGAGATTGATGCCCTTGCCGCCCGTCTCGAGAAGTCCCTCGAATCGGTCATCGCCGTAGACCGCCGGCTCAAACTGGTTCCGGAACACTACGGCCCCGCCGATCTCATGCTGACCTTTACGCACCTGCGTCCGAACCTGCCGGTGCAGCGGGAACGGCTGACCGAGATCCATCTGCGTGAACTCGACTACGTACTTCGCGGGCTGCGCGCCGCGGCCTCCGACGGATCCGGGGTGGCCGGAAGACCCTCAAGCTGGCAGGAATGGTTGCAGATCAATGGCGCCCCGGCGGCAGGCAGCCGAACCCGCCACGGGTCCAACTGAGAAACCACATGAAACGTGGTCCCCGGGTCGGCCGACCCGGGGGATCGGGACCGAAAATGCCAGCCCCCGGAACAACAAAAGACAGGAAAAACAAAGGAGTGGGAGCAGCTCGACCCGCCGTCGGCGGTTGAACTGCTCCCACTCCTTGGGCACCGGGGCTAGACGCTCGGCACCAGGTCCTCGGTGGAGGAGTCCTTGGCCGGAGTCCAGCGCAGGTGGACCTGCTCGTCGATTGTCTCCTCCTTCAGCAGCGAGAGGCGCGGGCGGACCGCGTCGGTGCGGGCACTTGGCGGCTTGCGGCGCCCTGCCTTGAACGGCAGCGGCCAGCTGGCGCCGGCTCCCGAGTAGTCCTGCTCCGCAGCGGCCTGCAGCGTCCACTGCGGATTGTACAGGTGCGTGCGGCCCAGGGCGACGAGGTCCGCGCGGCCCGCCAGCAGGATCGAGTTCACGTCGTCGTAGGAGGAAATGGCGCCCACCGCGATGACGGCGACGTCCGCGGCGGCAGCGACCTGGTTGCGGATCTTGTCCGCAAACGGGGTCTGGTAGCTGCGGCCGAATGCCGGGCGTTCGTTGCGCACGATCTGCCCGGAGGAGACGTCGATCGAATCGATGCCGTGGTCGATGAAAGCCTGGGCGATGGCCAGCGCGTCGTCCTCCGTGTTCCCGCCCTCGACCCAGTCGGTGGCGGAGATGCGGGCTCCGATCGGCTTGTGGGCCGGCCAGGCTGCGCGCACCGCGTCGAGCACCTCAAGCGGGTAGCGCAGGCGGTTCTCCAGCGATCCGCCGTACTCGTCCGTGCGCCGGTTCGACAGCGGTGAGAGGAACGAGGAGAGCAGGTAGCCGTGGGCCGCGTGCAGCTCCAGCAGGTCGAAGCCCGCCGCATCCGCGCGGCGTGCGGCGGCGACAAACTGCTCGCGGACCGTATCCATCTGGGCGCGGGTGATTTCGGCCGGAACGTGGCAGCCCTCGCCGTAGGGGATGGCGCTGGGGGCCAGCACCTCCCAGTTGCCGGTTTCCAGCGGCTCGTCGATGCCCTCCCACATGAGCTTGGTGGAGCCCTTGCGGCCGGAGTGGCCGATCTGCGCGCCGATCTTGGCGTTCGAGTTGGCGTGCACGTAGTCGGTGATGCGCTTCCACGCGGTCGCCTGCTCGTCGTTGTACAGGCCGGTGCAGCCGGGGGTGATGCGGCCGGTCTCGGAGACGCAGACCATCTCCGTCATGACAAGCCCGGCGCCGCCCATGGCCTTGGATCCCAGGTGCACCAGGTGGAACTCGCCCGGCACGCCGTCGGTCGCCGAGTACATGTCCATAGGGGAGACGATGACGCGGTTCACCAGTTCCAGCTCACCGATCCTGTACGGCTGGAACATCGCCGGGGCGATTTCCTTGGAGCCTGCCAGGCGCGCGAAGTCGGCGTCGACCTTCTCGGCGAAGGACGTGTCGCGCAGCTTGAGGTTCTCGTAGGTGATGCGGCGGGAGCGGGTGAGCAGGTTGAAGCAGAACTGCACCGGGTCCTGGTCCTTGTACTGGCCGATGTTCTCGAACCATTCCATGGACGCCTGGGCTGCGCGCTGCGTGGATTCGACGACCGGGCGGCGCTCGGTCTCGTAGGCGGCCAGCGCGGCCTCGACGGTTCCGTGCTCGTGCAGGCAGGCGGCCAGGGCCAGCGAGTCCTCCATGGCGAGCTTGGTGCCCGAGCCGATGGAGAAGTGCGCGGTGTGGGCGGCGTCGCCGAGCAGCACGATGTTTTCGTGGCGCCAGTTCTGGTTGCGCACCGTGGTGAAGTTGATCCACTTGGAGTTGTTGGTGAGCACCTCGTGCCCGGCGAGCTCGTCGGAGAAGATCTCGGTGATCTTCTCGACGGCCTTCTCGTCGCTCACGCCGGGGGCGAAGACCTCGTTCTCGGTCTCGTCGAAGCCGGCGGCGCGCCAGACGTCCTCGTGCATTTCCACGATGAAGGTCGAGCCTTCGTCGGAGTACGGGTAGCCGTGGATCTGCATGGTGCCGGCGTCGGTTTCCTTGACGAAGAACTTGAACGCCTCGAAGACCTGGTCGGTGCCCAGCCACATGTACTTGGACACGCGCGGGTCCAGCGAGGGCTTGAAGGAGTCGGCGAACCTGGCGCGGATCGCGGAGTTCAGGCCGTCGGCGGCGAGCACCAGGTCATAGTCGGCGGAGAGCTGTTCGACATCCGGCGCCATGGTGGAGAAGCGCACGTCCACGCCGAGTTCGATGCAACGGCGCTGCAGCAGCTCGAGCAGTTCCTTGCGGCTCATGGCGGCGAAGCCCTGGCCGCCGACGGTGTGCATCTCGCCGCGGAAATGGATGTCGATGTCGCTCCAGCGGGCGAAGCGGCGGGACATGTAGTCGGCGATGACGGTGTCCGCGTTGCCGATGCCGCCGAGGGTCTCGTCGGAGAAGACCACGCCGAAGCCGAAGGTGTCCGAGGCCGCATTGCGTTCCCAGACGGTGACCTCGTGGGCCGGGTCAAGCTGCTTCATGAGGGCCGAGAAGTACAGGCCGCCGGGGCCGCCGCCAACAACTGCGATTTTCATGGGTGTGTCCTTATCTAGGGTCGGCAAGGCACGGGCCGCCGGTGGGAACCGGTGGCCGCGGGATGGATGCCGGGGAAGAGCGGTGGGGGATGCGCTAGGAGGCGGGGGCGTCGGCCAGTGCCTCGCGCAGCTTGAAGTGCTGGAGCTTGCCGCTGGGGTTCCGGGGCAGCTCGTCGACGAAGCGGACCTCGCGCGGGTACTTGTAGGGCGCGATGACGGTCTTCACGAAGTCTTGGAGTTCCTTGGCCTTGGCCGCTGACCCGGAGACCCCGTCCACCAGCACCACGAAGGCGCAGACCACCGATCCGCGGTGCTCATCGGGGCGCGCCACCACGGCGGTTTCCAGCACGTCCGGGTGCTGGATGATGGCCTCCTCGACCTCCGGCCCGCCGATGTTGTAGCCGGAGGAAATGATCATGTTGTCGCTGCGGGCCTGGTAGGTGAAGTAGCCGTCAGCGTCGCGCACGAAGGTGTCCCCGGTGACGTTCCAGCCGTTGGAGACGTAGGCGTGCTGGCGTTCGTCGTCCAGGTAGCGGCAGCCGGTAGGGCCGATGACGGCAAGCCGCCCGACCTCGTCGGGGCCCAGTTCGTTGCCGTCCAGGTCCAGAATGGTGGCCCGGTACCCGGGCACCGCCTTGCCCGTGGTGCCGGGTCGGATCTGTTCCCCCGCGGCGGAGATGAACACATGCAGCAGCTCGGTGGAGCCGATGCCGTCGATCAGTTCCAGCCCGGTGGCGTCCTTGACGGCCTGCCAGGTCGCCGCCGGCAGGTGCTCGCCGGCGGAGACGGCAACGCGCAGACCGCGCAGCAGGTCGGCTTTGCCCTCCTTGAGCATGGCCCGGTACGCGGTGGGTGCCGTGAAGAGGATCGTGGCGCCGGCGTCGTGGGAGAGCTGTGCCAGTTCCACCGGCGTGGTGCGTTCGGTCAGCAGCGAGCTGGCACCGAAGCGCAGCGGGAAGACCACCAGCCCGCCCAGGCCGAAGGTGAAGGCCAGCGGCGGGGAGCCCGCGAAGACGTCGTCCGCGGTGGGTCGCAGGATGTGCCGGGCGAACGTGTCCGCGTTGGCCAGGATGTCGCGGTGGAAGTGCATGGTGATCTTCGGGACCCCGGTGGTGCCCGAGGTCGGTCCGAGCAGTGCCACGTCGTCCGCCGCCGTGTCTACGTTGGTGAACTGCCCCGACTTGGCCGCGGCGCGTGCCACGACGTCGTCCTCCGAGTCGGAACCCACCGGGACGACCGGGTAGCCACCGGCCGAGGCGGCCAGTGCGTCGTCCATGAAGCGGTGGTCGCAGAGCATCAGCGACGGCTTGGTCAGCGCCGCAAGCTTTTCGATTTCCGCCGCGCGCAGGGCCGGCATGGTCGTGACAACCACAGCTCCGGCCTTGATGACGCCGAGCCAGCAGGCGACAAGCCACCCGTTGTTCGGGGCACGCAGCATCACGCGGTTGCCCGGGACGATCCCGAAGTCCTCGGTGAGGATCTGCGCGACCTGGTTGGCCCGTGTGAGCAGTTCGCCGTAGCTGAGCGAGGTTCCGTCCGGTGCCAGCAGTGCCGGTCGGTCGGCGCCGAAGGTTTCCACCGTGTCGTCGATGAGGACGGTGGCGGCGTTGAGCCGTTCGGGGTACTGCAATTCCGGCAGCGTGAACTCCAGCGTCGGCCAGAGTTCGTGCGGCGGCAGGTGGTCGCGGGTGAAGGTGTCTTGATGCGCAGTGCGGGATAGTTCCATGACGTCTCTTTCCAAGAGTCGGTTCTCGATGGTTCTTTGGAGCTTGTGGTGCGGTGGAGAAGTGGTGCTGTGGAGCTAGCCGCGTGGTCCGCGGATCATGCCTTCCTGGGCAACGGTGGCCAGCAGCCGGCCGTCGCGGGTGTAGAAACGGCCCAGGGCCAGGCCGCGGTTGTTCTGGCTGGAGACCGCTTCCTGGACGTAAAGCACCCAGTCGTCGACTCGGCCGTCGCGGTGGAACCACATGGCGTGGTCCAGGCTGGCCGTGACGAGTCCCTCGGTGCTCCAGGAAAGGTTCTGGGTCCGCAGCAGCGGTTCGAGGATGGTGTAATCGCAGACGTAGGCCAGGGCCGCGCGCTGGGTGATCTGGTCGTCGGGAAGGTCGGTGAAGGCCTTCACCCAGACGGCCTGGTGCGCGGTGCTGGCGCCGTCAAGCGACAGGTACAGGGCGCCGGGCACATGGCGCATGTCGAAGCTGCGACCGTGGGACCAGTACTCGGCCGCCGCACCCTCGGCCTCGGCGAGGACTTCCGAGGCGCTGGCCAGGGTTTCCGGATCGAGGTCCAGGTACTCGGCCGGGGCCGTCGAGGACTGCTCCGGGCCGGACTCCGGCACGTGGAAGGAGCCCAGGGCGGTGTAGACGGCCTTGCCGTTCTGGAAACCGCGGACCTGGCGGGTCGAGTAGCCGCGGCCGTCGCGCATGAGTTCGACCTCGTAGCGCACCGGCACGTGCATGTCGACGGGGCGCAGGAAGTAGGAGTGCATCGAGTGCAGCTCGCGGTCCTCGCCCACCGAACGCATCATGGCCGAGGCGCCCTGTGCCACCATGTCTCCGCCGTAGGCCTTGGGCCACGGCACGTACTGCGGGATGGCGGTGAACGCCTGGTCGAAGACCTCAGCCTCGCACGAGGTCAGGTCGATGGCGTCGAGGAAGATCTGTGAGCTCATGCCCGACGGTATCCTTCCAGGGACTCGTCGGCGACGTCGTCGAGGTTCACGACGATGTTTTCCGGGGTGCGTGCCGTGAGCCAGACCAGGTCCTCGGTGATGGACATGTTCGCCTCGACGTGCGGCATGAACGGCGGGACAAACACCCAGTCGCCGGCGGTCATGTCCAGGAACTGCTCGTAGTTCTCGCCGAAGTAGATGCGTCCGTGGCCGCGCAACACGTAGCCGCCGGTCTCGGCCTCGCCGTGGTGGTGCGGCAGCGAGCGGTAGCCGGGGGTGTTGGAGACCTGGCCGAACCAGATCTTGGTGGCCGGGGTGTGCTGGATGCTGACGCCCGAGACGCGGATGCAGTCGCCGGACTGTGCGGTGTTGGTGTCCTCGGCGCCGGCGCGGGTCACCACCGGAACGACGATTCCGTCGGCTCCTGCGTAGATCGAGTTGTCGCCTTCGGTGCGGTAGATCACGGGGGTGCTGCTCATGGGGATTCTCTCCTTTGAAGTGGTGCCGGTGTTGGGATGGGGCAAGTTAGACGGTGGTTGAGATGCGGGCGCTGAACTTGTTGCTCAGGGTTCCGATGCCGGGGATTTCTGTGTGCAGCTCGTCGCCGTCCTTGAGGAAGCGCGGCGGGACCATGCCCATGCCGACGCCGCCGGGGGTGCCGGTGAGGACCACGTCGCCCGGGCGCAGCACGGTGAACGTGGAAATGTAGGACAGCAGCTTGGCAGAGGAGAAGACCAGGGTCTTGGTGTTTCCGCGCTGGACTTCCTCGCCGTTGAGGGTGCAGATGACCTCGACCCCGGCTTCCGGGTCGATCTCATCCGGGGTCACCATGACGGGGCCCAGGGGAGTGGTGCCGTCGAAGGCCTTACCCTGGAACCACTGCAGGGTGCGTCGCTGCCAGTCGCGCATGGATATGTCGTTGGCGACGGTGTAACCGGCGATCGCGGCCGCTGCTTCCTCTTCGGTGGCGTCCCGGAGCGTGGAACCGACGATGACCGCGAGCTCGGCTTCCCAATCGACGTTTTCCGAATGCCCGCCGACGATCTCGGCGTCCGGGTCGGTGAGGGTGTCTGCGAACTTGGCAAAGAGGGTCGGGTACTGAGGCAATTCGCGGCCCATCTCGAGGATGTGGTCGGAGTAGTTCAGCCCGCAGCAGATGACCTTGCGGGGGTTCGGCACGGGGTTCAGAATGGTTGCTTCCTCGCGTGCAATCACGTCGGGGGCGCTGTGGCCGTTCAAGGTTTCGCGTACCAGCGCCTGCCAGTCGGTGTGCCCGACCAGCTCGCCGACATCGCGTGCAGGCAGCGGCAGGTACCCGCCCGCAACCTCAAGTGCTGCTGTCGTTCGGCCTGCGTGGCGAATTGTCGCGAGTTTCATCGATGCCCCTTCTCATGTCCATCAAATTCATTGTGTCGACTTTTTGACTGCCGTCACGTATCCTCAATGTAACACGCGTCACAGGTGTGGCGCTAGGGCGGGTTCGCCATGAAAACCATCAGAGTTCACAGGGAGTGCACAATGACCGAGACAACGGTTCACGAAAACCTCACGATCAACCCCGATTCGTTGCCGAAGCCGTCCGGATACGCGCACGGAATGCTGGCCGGCGACACCGTGTACCTCGGAGGCCAGACGGCGCTGGACAAGAACATGCAGATTGTGCCGGGCGGCATCATCGAGCAGTTCAAGCAGGCGTTCTCCAACGTGCTGACCACCCTGGTAGAGGCCGGCGGGCGCCCGGAAGACCTCGTTTCGGTGACGATCTACCTCACCGACGTGGATGACTACATGGCCAACGGCCGCGAAATCGGACGCCTCTGGCGCGAAATGGCAGGCACCAAGTACCCGGCGATGGCCGGCATCGGTGTCAGCCGCCTGTGGCAGAAGGAAGCCCTCATTGAAATCCAGGGTGTTGCCGTCATCCAGGATCGCGACAACTAACCGGGTCGTTTGAACCGATATCGAGGCAACAAAAATGTGCCGTGTGGTGGCTGTCGAATCCAGGATTCGTAAGCCAACCACACGGCACATCTTCTTTTCCGCTTCGACGGGTTTAAGCAACAGCCATGTCGTCGTCGATGACGCGGCTGGCATGCCTCTCGGCACGCGGGGAAAGCAGCGCGTGCAGTTCCTGGAACAGCTTTTCGGCATGCAACGCATTCCAGTTCTTTGGCAAGAACTCAATGGGCAGTCCGGGGTCAAGGTAGGGGAGCCTGCGCCATTGCGTGATCAGGACCAGATAGTCGGCAAAGGCCCGGGCATCGGCATCGCGGCTTGCCGCAAGCTTTTCCTGGCGTTTCCAGCCAGCAAGAAGCCCCTGGTTGTTGTCGATGAAATCCGAATACAGGGCGTCAAGTGCGGGCAAGTCCCACCAGGAAGCAACGTTCTTGTGCGGGTCCGCGCCGCCGATGTGATCCGCCATGAAGAACTCCAAGTATTCGCTGAGTCCACGACGGTCGAAGTATGCCAAAACCTCATCACGCAGATGCCCGGGAGCTATCCACAGCCCCGGGGTGACGGAACCAAATCCCATTCGGACCAGGGAAGAACGGATCATGTGGCGTATGTTGCGCTGTGATTCCGGGACGGTGAAAGTGGCCAATAGCCATCGGTCCTCTTTGTTTGCCCGGCGAGGGTGGAAAATGCGTTCGTCGCCCTCGATGAATGTTTCAATGACCGAAGGGGCCAATGCATATCCATTGCGGTTGTTCACCTGCACGCTGTCAATGATGCCGCGTTTCTTGAGCCTCGAGATGGAGGACCGCGTGCCGGCGGATTCCACACCGATATCTCGCATGAGAGAAATGATTGCGGCCACTTGCAGGGCGCCACCGTGCCGGCGGGCATAGAGTCCAAAAAGGGAGACTATGAGTTGGTGATGGCGTGGGACCGGGGCCTCGACGGGGGCTTTCGGGTCACCTGCGTGGGAAGTCATGCGCCCACCATATCCAACCGGGAACGGTATTCTTGGCGAAGCACTGACTTTTTGCACGTGTCGTTTTCGTGACGACCGGCCGGGAATCGGATCGATGGGATTCGCTCCAACGGGAAAGCAAAAATACATCGAGACGGGGAGAATGTGCGTCCACGGTTGTTGATCTGTTCGTATTTGCAAGAAGAGCTGGTGGGGAGGCTGGTCCGCGAAGTTCCCGAGGTCGAAGTCGTGTATCGACCGGAGCTCCTGCCAATCCCGCAATTCGACTGCGATCATGTGGGCAGTGCACGAGAGCTGACCCCGGAACAATTGTCCGAATGGCGAATGCATCTTTCGGAAGCCCAGATCGCGTTTGAGTTCGACTGGAACGAGCCTAAAAAATGGCGCGAAAACAGCCCGAACCTTCGCTGGGTGCAGGCCGCCCAAGCCGGGGTGGGGGCGCGAGCAGAGTCCTATGGGCACGGGGCAGGCCAGGTCCAGATCACCACCGCGGCCGGTGTGCATGCCAAGCCGTTGGCCGAATTTGCACTGGCCGGATTGCTGAACTTTGTGCGGCAACTTCCCGAACTTGAGCATCGGAAGAATATCCAGCAATGGAACACTGGCCCGTCCAACACGCTGTTTGGCAAGAGGGCGCTCGTTGTCGGGGCGGGCAACATCGGCAGGGAAACGGCGGCGACGCTGAGCTTCATGGGCGTCCACTGCGATGGCACCACCCGGAGGGGCAAGGACCTGGGCGAACCGTTCGAGCGTTCGATGCCACTGCAAGAATGCGATTTGGGTGACTACGACATCGTCGTGCTGGCATGCCCACTGACGGCTGAAACACGGGGGCTTTATTCCAGGCAAAAGATTTCCGCGATGAAACCCGGGTCGTTTTTGGTCAATTTGGCCAGGGGGCCCGTGCTTGACCAGGATGCATTACTCGATGCACTCGAAACAGGCCGTTTGGGCGGGGCTGTCTTGGACGTTGCCGACCCGGAACCATTGCCGGCTGGCCACAGGCTGTGGCGGGCGCCCAACCTCGTACTTTCTCCGCATACAGCGGCCAACGTTTCCGCAGAGAATTCGCGAATCATAGATATGCTGATTGAGAATCTGCGTCGGTACTTGACCGGTGAAGAACTCATTAACGTTTATGATCCCGAACGCGGGTATTAGCGGTTCCGGATAAGCGTCTGAGCCGATGTGCATCCGGGATCCGGTCGGTTCCCGGGCCTGACCCGCAACCGGCAAAAACCTGCTGGTTGCGGGACACGACGCCAACGCCCGGAAAACCTATTTCTTGTTGGGGATCCGTCCGAAGACCAGATATGCAACGGGCCCGATGAAGTTGATGAAGGACGCAGCTGCCCAAGCGCTCTTGGACCCCCGGACGCCGTCCGCGGGTCGTTTGGCCAGGTCGCGCAGGGCAACGAATTGGATCGCCAGCTGCGTGATGCCCAAGATTGCAATCCGCCACCGTGAAACCACGGAGAGATCATTCCAGTGTTTCTTCTGAGCCATGGTGCTCCTCATCCGGATTGCGGGTGCAATCAATTCTTAGACCTCAGGGTTGCTAGCTATCATCGTAGCCTTTGCCCTAATGAAACTTTTCGCGAAGCCGTTCCATTTCGCGGCGGTCCTTCTTGGTGGGGCGGCCCGCGCCGCGGTCGCGAACCGGGACCTGCGGGATGGCTTCCTTGGGACGCACGGGGGTGTGGTCGATGTAGCAGCGGGCAGCTATATCGGCGCCGACCCTCTTGGCTATCACCGCGGTGACTTCCAAGATCCTGTCGAAACCTGACTGCCTAACCCGGATGGTGTCACCGGGAACAACTATTTGCGCGGCCTTGGCAGGCTTGTCGTTCAGGCGCACATGGCCGGCCCTGCATGCGGTGGTGGCTGCGGAACGTGTCTTATAGACACGAATAGACCATAGCCACGCGTCGATTCTTACTGCCTTGGATTCCTGCTTCACATCGCAAGTCTAGCCATCTCATCGAATGAGCCCACTGGTACACGCCCAAGCAAGGAAACCGGCCATTGCTGTTGTTGGCAGTTGGCCCAGAAACGGCTTGTGCTTGATGTTGTTCGACGCAGGGAGGTTGCGGATTAAGCGACGGGGATAAAGCTGGTCCTGTGACAGTTCCACATAAAGTCAGGTCAATGCGGGTGGTGAATCGCTAAGACTCGCAGGAATCGTGTCAGGATTCTTACTATGATCATGGGTAAGGTCGATGCCGTCTCCCGGGTTTCCGTCTTGAAAAACGAGCCCGAGGAGGGCCTCCGGCGATTCGACCGGCGTTTTTCCGACGGCGGTTTACTCAAAGGGGCCAGAAGCCTGCGCTCGATCTCGGGCCCATGCATCATACGTCCCCTCATGGAACGTGGTTTCGTTGCCCACATTCGGACCTGGATGCATGACCGTCTGCTTGTAACCTACTCGACTGGGGACGGGGTTTCCCTCCTGAGAACGTCCCAATTTTGCGGTGACGGGTTCGAACGGTTCGTTCTTGTCTGCATGTTGGCGAGCGGGAGAATGGCCGCGAATCAGCGGGGAACGGACGTTGAGGCAGGCCCGGGGGACGCGCTCATCTTGTTGCCGGGAGAACCCTACACAGCCCATATCGAAGATGGCTCGGATACCCTGGCGTTTTTTGTCGCCCGTGGATTCTTTGACTCCCAGGGGATCAACACCGACTTGCTGAACGTGGCCAGCATTCAGGTCAACGGAGCGGTCAGTGCGCTTGCGGCCTTGTCGCACTGGGCGATGCAGGATCGAGACAGTGAAGTGTCTGGGCACACAGGCCATATCGAACGGGCCATCCTTGAGATCCTGGCGGGAGTCGTCACGACGTCCATGGAAAGCCTGGACGATTCGGATGCAGAAACAATCAAGAGCAGGGGCAGGGTCCTGGAGCTCATCGATTCTTGCTTCGCCGATCCGGATTTGTCTGCGGATTCGATCGCCCGGCAAGTAGGGATGAGTCGACGGAACCTCTACCGGTTGTTCGAAGGCAAAGGTCCGGGGATCACGCAAATGATAAGGGACCGCCGACTCGATCATGCTCAAGTCTTGCTCCGGCGCATGCCCGAAACGTCCATTGGCGCAGTTGCCATCGACTCCGGGTTCAGCGGAAGCGACCAGTTTTCCAGGGCATTCAAGGAACGCCATGGTCAATCCGCGAGTCAATACCGTGAAGCCGGCGGCGTCGATGCGCCGACGGAATTCTGAGGTGAAACCTTCGAGCAAACTAGGGCGGGGAGTGGCTCAACAGCGCGTGATCCTGTGCCATGATTTCATTGATGAGTAGCGTAAACACTTGGCCTGGGAACGGCAATGCCAGTTCGGAAGTCATCGAACCGATCAGTGAGTACATCGGACACTTCACGCCCGGTCGTAAAGTGCGCACGGACTCCGGTTTATGCGAGCTTTGGACGGCATGGGATATTGCTCCAATTCATCCGGAAAGGTATTCAAGCCATGTCGAAGGCTGGTACCACGAACGGATCATGATCATGCAGTGCCTCGGTGACGGAGTCTGCCTGACCCGGGGTCAGCAGCACCTCGGTGATGCCTATGACAGATTCGTCCAGATCGGGTTCATGATCTCGGGGACCATTACCACAACCCAGAGAGAAACCGTCAGTACGATCACCGCGGGCTCGGTGATCACCTTGGTCTTGGACGAGCCCTTTGAATCCAAAACCGGCGATGGTACGGACGCGATCCTCTGTTTCGTTCCCAGGGGATATTTTGAATCACGTGGAATCAACACGGACCTCATGGCTGGGAGTGTCATGCACGACGTCGACCTCGTCCCCGTTGTGCGGAATATGGTGGCCTGGGCGCTGGAACTGCAGCGTGAGGGGGATGCATCCCAAAAACGGTTCATTGAGCGCTCGTTCATGGAACTCTTTGCATTAGTGGCGGAGCGATTCAGCGAAGGCTTCACGTTGATGGATGATGCCTCCCTGTCGATGCGTCGTCGTGTATTGGACACCATTGAATCCGATTTTGCTGACCCGGGGCTTTCCGCCCAGACGGTGGCGAAAAAACTTGGGTTGAGCCGTCGTCAGCTCTATCGGCTCTTCGAAGGGCGTGACGCATCTCTGGCTAAGCTGATCCGTGACCGCCGGCTGGACCACTCGGAGGAGCTCATGCGCCACCGCGGGGAGATGACGATTGCCGGGGTCGCCAGCGCCTCGGGATTCCAGAGTGCCGACCAGTTCACCAGGGTCTTCCGCCAGCGTCATGCGGCCTCTCCGAGTAAGTTCAAGAGCCGTTTTCAGAGCTGATTTCACACCGAAAACCGCAATGTATGTTGTTTTGTGCCAAACTTTCCGGCCATCGATGCCAAAATCCCTCAAACCGCGATCCGCGGGACACCTGCCTATTTGAATTATCTTTGGTACCCCCATGTCAACTGGGGGCCCGGTGCATGCAACCAAAAGTCTGCATGACCACCGGTGGGGAACAAATAGGGGAGATCTCGGCACATGCAACGAACCAGATTAGGGACGACGGCAAGGCTTTTGCTTGCTTCGTCCCTCATTCTCACGGGAGTGGGTGCAGTCCCGGCGTATGCCGATGAGACGCCCCCTCCCGTGTCGGCCACGGAAGTGGCCCGGACAGATGTTCCGGAGGGTGAGGCAACTGCCCCCGCCGATGAAACGACAGCACCAGTTGAGTCCATAGCACCGGTTGAATCCAAAGCCCCGGTTGCGAAGACGCTAGACAGCAGTCCTGCCGCGGCGAAAGCCGCCGAAGTGGGCATGACCCTCCGCAAGGAACTCATCGGACCGGCCACGCTCGCGCCGGGCGGCGAAGTCACCTACAAGTTCCATGTCGGTTGTGCGTCGATCACGGATTCTTGCGTTGGCGCAGTACTCACTGACGTACTCCCGGCGCCGCTGGTCATGAGCGACAAGAATATTGAATACTTTGGTTTCAAAGCCAAGACTGTCGAAAAAATTTCGCCCAACGGTACCGAGCTCGAGCTCAAGTTCCAAGAATCCGACGACGACACCGGCGGCAAGGTGGGCCTGAATGCCGGCACCGACTACACCGTGACGATCGTTGCCAAGCTTCCGGCCAATACACCTGCCGATCTGGACAAAACGGAGTTGACTAACAGCGCCACCATCAAATCAGATCAGGGCGAGGCCTCCGATGACTCGGAGCCGGTCGAGCTGAACATACCTGTGCTTCCCGGTGCCTCGATCAGCAAGGATTGGGCAGAACCCAAGCTGCTTCAGAACTCGGGCACTGATAACACGCTGACGCTCGGCGGGATCAAGAACACCTCCAAGGTCGGAGCCACTTCGCTGACCATCTTGGAGCCTTCCGGGGGCACCGATCCGTTTGCTTCGGTTGCCTTCACCGGTTTCGGAAACATTGCTTTCCCCGAAGGCGCAGACATACTCAACGTGACCTACTTCGTGGGCTCGGGTGATGTTAATGGAATCCTGGCAACGCCCGGGAGTCCCAACGCCCCACCGGCCTTCCCGGCAGGTCTGGACCTATCGACCATCACCGGATTCAAGTTTGTTTTCAGCTCATCGAAATCCACCGCCGAAAAGGGCGGAATCGTTGCCAACGGCACGGTCGGCTCCGTCAAGCTGAACACCGAGCTGCGTGACGGCGCCGCTCCAGGAACTGTCAACAACGAAGTAAGCATCACCGCGGAGACCCTCAAGGGCAACTCCAAGAATCCCTTCACCGACGATGCCTCATTTGAGATTGAGAAGATCGACTACAAGGTCACGGCCCACAAGAAATTCGCGCCGAAGACCGTGGTCGCCGAAGACCCCACTAAACCGGGCCTTGCCCAGAACCACTCGACGGTGAGCATTGGCGCGACCAACGACTCGAACAAGCCGCTGGGCACGCTGACCATCAAGGAGCCGTCCAACGGCACAGCACCCTTCGGCGCAGGCATCGATTTCAACAAGTTCGTTTCCAGCCCCTGGCCAGCAGGAGCCCTCACGGGTGGCATCACCGTTGGAAGTACGCGCTACGAGCTGAAAAATACCGCCGGCATGATCGAATTCCCGGCCGACCTTCTGGCGAAGGTTGCCACGGACGGCATCAAGTCCTTCGAAGTTTCGTTTGAGGGAACCTTTGCACCGCAGCAGGGCATCGAGCTGAAGTTCGATGTCATCGGAACCTCCGCCGGTTCGCACACGAACGAAATCACGGCCGGTGGCGCATCCCCGGAAGGCACGGTAGCTGACCCCAAAACGGTTGATGACACCCTGGTCGTCGAAGCACCGAAGGAAAAATTCAACGGCTCCAAGTCGTTCTTCCCTGACCGTGTCGAGGGGCTTGTCGGCGATACGACCTCGGCGACACTGAACACCAGCGTCCACACGGACAGCAATGTCGATGTTCGCAATATCGTCCAGACTGACATTTTCGGCAGCAACATGATGCTGGACTGGAAGCCGACCCACATCAAGGTCACCGAGACACAGGGAGCCGATTCGGTACTTGTCGAATACATGGACGCCCTCGGAGCTTGGCAGACCCTGCCGGGTTTGGAAGGCACACTTCCTGGCGACAGCAAAGGCGTGCGTATCACCTACACGCTGCTCAATGGCGCGTTTGTCGATAACAAAAACGTCTCCACGGTCGTTGACTTCGAGCTGGAGAACGGCCCCGTCGTGAACACGAAGACCTGGGCGAACGTTCTGGTCAACCCCGATCGCGAAGAGCACGAGGGAACCGTCACCGTCGACACGGGCATCCAGCTCAAGACAGGAAAATCCTGGACATCTGACCGCATCGTGCAGAAGCCATCGGACCTGAACCCGACATCGGCGCTGAAGTTGTGGGCCGAAAACACCTCGACGTACGCCGTCGATTCGTTGAAGCTCACGGACCCGACCGGCGGCACGAAGCCGTTCGATTACGTCGACATCACCGGGATGAGCGCAAAGCTGTCCCTCCTGGGCGCCGAGTCCCAGGAAATGGAGCCGCTGGCACGTCTGGTTCTCCATATGGAGGACGGCAGCAAGCGTGCGCCGCTCGTGGGCGGGGACGCATTGAATCCCGGCCTTGTTGCGGGTATCGAGTGGAACAAGGTCGTTGGATTCGACTTCTACCTTGAAACCACGGCCGGCAAGATGGTTCCGCGGTATGCCAGGTTCGACCTGACGGTTGACACCAAGCTGCGCACCCACCTGCGTGGATCGGCCCCGGCGATGCTGATCGATGACGCCTTGGCCAGTCTTACGCCTGCGTACGTCATCCCGAACAACGCATCGTCCTCGATTGTCCGTGGTGCGGACACCGTCTCCAAGGATGCACCGGCGACGCTGAACGTGGTCACCGAGAATTCGGTGACCATCGAGCCAGAGCTGACGAAGTCGTTCTATCCGGCCGGACCCACGACGTTCTTCCCGGCGAATGGCGTTCCGACACCAATCGAGGTTACCCTCGGGCTGACTACGGGCGAGAACGCGGACATGGTCTACCTTGAGGACACCGATCCGACGTTCTGGAACGCCTTCGATTTCGTTTCATGGACGGCACTGGACAGCGGCCCCGAAGCGGCAAAGCTGAACTACGAGTTCCTGACCGGCGCAGCGTTCGAGACCGTTGCCGGCAAGGTCCAGGTGACCGGCGGTACGTGGAGCTCCGTGACCGACGAGCGCGTCAAGATTGATTCGTTGACCGATGCGCACTCGTCGATCCCGATGACCGGAATCCAGGGATTCCGGATCAGGGTCACTGCCGAGGACTTCTCCGAGCTGGATCGTGCCAACCACGAGCTGAAGTTCACCGTCCTGCCGCGTTACACGCTGCGCACCGGCGAACCGAACAGCATTGACGGCAAGTCTGCAAACCCCGGCGAAACGGGCAAGTCCACCGTCGAGAACACCGCAACCGCAAAGGTTGAACGTCTGGGTCAGAACCATGTTGTTCCGCCTGCATCGAAGGACTACGAATTCCTTCCCGGTGCACCGGGAGCGGGAATCGAGAAGACCAACGACGCAGCCGGCGGCCAGATCTCTGCCGGACGCGACATCAAGTACACCATCACGGTGAAAAACAGTGGGACCGAAGCGATCCTGCAACCGAAGATCACCGACCTGTTGCCCACGGATGCCAAGGGCCCCCTGTTGGTCTTGGACGAAGACTGGACGTCGCAGTTTGGCTACACCTTTAGCCCGAAGTTCACCGGCGCTCCTGTCGGCTCGAAGATGCCCACCAATCGTGATGGCGTCACGGCTGCACTGAACGGGACGAACGAAGTTGCCTTCTCGTTCCCAGCGGGCGCAAAGCTGTACCCGGGTGAGAGCATCGTTATTGAGCTTCCGGCAACGGTGCGCCCGGGCGCTCCCGCCAAAGGCGACTTGAACAACAAAGCCACCGTCAACGGCGGCAATTCCACGGGGGTTGCCGACGACTCCGAGCTTAAGCTCATCGAAGGCCAGGCCTACGCATCGCGCAAGCTGGTCCGCGAGGTTCCCTCGCCGGGACAGACAACGCCGACCGGTGTGCACAACGCACTGACCGGCGTGAAGAACGACCCCACGTGCCACGAATTCGCGGGCGGCTTCTACCGCTACCCGTGTGTCGTTGAAACCAAGCCCGGCGGAACCGCCGAGTGGAAGCTCAGCGTCACCAACACGGGCAACGTGCCTTCGCAGCATCTGGAGATCCTGGATGTCTTCCCGTTCGTGGGAGACACCGGTGTCACGTCGACCCAGGCCGGAAAGCCACGTGAATCGAAGTGGTCACCGACCCTGCTGGACATCGCCCTTCCGGACGTTCCCATGGGAGCCACCCGGGAGATCCACTACCTGACCGGTGATCCCGCGAAGTGCAAGCCAACCGGAACGACCCCTTCGGATCCCTGGGCAGGCTGCGACGACAAGGACATCTGGACCACCGAACGCCCGGCCAACCCGCGTTTGATCCATGGGCTCAAGCTGGTCATTGACTTTCCGAAGGACAGCGCTGGTCTCCAGCCCGGGGACAGCATTGAGCTGAGCTTCAAGACGCAGTCGGACACCGAATTGCCCGTTGGTTCGGGCGACCTTGCAGCGGCATGGAACTCCTTCGGCTACGCGGCAAATGCGCTCGTGGACGGAAAGGTCGACTACCGCAGCCAGGAGCCCATCAAGACGGGCATCACCTTCAAGCCTGTTGCGGCGGCAAAAGTCTCCGTTGGCGACTACGTATGGGTGGACACGAACAAGGACGGCCGCCAGGACGCCAGCGAACCCAAGATCAAGGATGTTGTCCTGAAGCTCGTCGGCTCGGACGGAAAGACCCCGGTCACCGACGTCTATGGCAATGAAGTCCTGCCGGTCATGACCGATGGGAACGGCAAGTACATCTTCGAGCACTTGCCGGTGCTCAAGAACGGAGAGTCCTACACCGTCATCATCGACCAGGTCGCTTCCAAGAAGCCGCTGGCTCCGTACTCGCCGACCAAGTCGGGCCAGGGCAACAGCGAGGGCGACTCCTCCTCGTGGACGGCCTCGACCGACAACAAGGACGCCGACCTGACCCAGGACGGCACGCACGATCCGACCCTGGACTTCGGCTTCATCGAGGCCAAGGTCTTCGTGGGCGACTACGTCTGGGTTGACTCAAACCGAGACGGCCGCCAGGACGTGGGCGAAAAGGGAATCGAGGGCGTTGTCCTTGAGCTGCGCGATCCGGAAGGCACGGTTATCGGCACCACGACGACCGACGCCGACGGAAAGTACCTCTTCGAGAACCTGCCGGTCCTGCGCGATGGAGAGACCTACACCGTCACAATCGACAAGGATGCCTCGGCGGCGGCGCTCAAGCCGTACGTACCGACGAAGCCGGGCGCGGGCGACCGCGAGGGCGACTCCTCGGAGTGGACAGTATCGACCGATCCGAACTCGGACGTGCTGACGAAGGACGGCGGCGAGGACCTCACCCTGGACTTCGGTTTTGTCGAGAAGTCGGTCTCCGTGGGCGACTTCGTCTGGATCGACACCGACCTTGACGGCCGCCAGGATCCGGGAGAGCCCGGCATCCCCGGTGTTGTCCTTGACCTGTACGGACCGGATGGCAAGCTCATCGGTTCGACGACCACCGACAAGGACGGCAAGTACACCTTCGATCACCTGCCGGTTCTGACCGGCAACCAGAAGTACACGGTGAAGATCGACAAGGACAAGGCCGAGAACGTCAAGGCGCTCAAGGCCTACGTTCCGACCGTGTCCGGCACGGGCGACCGCATCGGGGACTCCTCGACGTGGGAAGCCTCGACCGATCCCATCGCCAATCCGCTGACCGAAAACGACCAGCGGGATCCGACCCTGGACTTCGGTTTCGTTCCGGGCAAGGTTTCCGTGGGCGACTACGTCTGGGTTGATTCCAACGGCGACGGACGCCAGGACAACGGCGAGCCGGGCATTCCCGGTGTTGTCGTAGACCTGTACGGACCGGATGGCAAGCGCATCGGTTCAACGACCACCGACAAGGACGGAAAGTACAACTTCGCGGACCTGCCGGTCCTGAAGGATGGAGAGTCCTACACCGTCAAGATCGACGCGGAGAAGTCGAAGGACGCCCTGTGGACGTACGTTCCGACCACACCGGGCCAGGGCGGACGGGACAAGGACTCCTCGACCGGGGAAGCCTCGACCGACAACAAGGCCATCGACCTGACCATGGCCGGTGCACACGATCCGACCCTGGACTTCGGCTTCGTGGAGGCCAAGGTCTCCGTCGGTGACTACGTCTGGGTTGATTCAAACCGCGACGGCCGCCAGGGCGGCGGCGAGCCGGGCATCCCGGGCGTTGTCCTGGACCTGTACGGCCCCGATGGCAAGTTCATCGCCTCGACGACGACCGACAAGGACGGCAAGTACGATTTCTCGGACCTGCCGGTCTTGAAGGACGGCCAGTCCTACTCCGTCAAGATCAACCAGAAGAAGTCGGCCGAGGCGCTCAAGCCCTACGTTCCGACCGAGTCGGGTGCGGGCGACCGCGAAGGCGACTCCTCGAACTGGTCGGCCAAGTCCCAGTGCCTGACGAAGGACGGTGACCGGGATCCGACACTGGACTTCGGTTTCGTGCTCCCGATGGTCTCCGTGGGCGACTACGTATGGGTTGACACCGATGGCGATGGCCGCCAGGAGCAGGGCGAGCCGGGCATCCCCGGTGTTGTCCTGGAACTGACCGGCCCGGACGGCAAACCGGTTACCGACATCAACGGCAAGCCCGTTGGCCCGGCGACCACCGACAAGGACGGCAAGTACAGCTTCGGCAACCTGCCGGTTCTCAAGGACGGCCAGTCGTACACGGTCACCATCAACCAGGAGAAGTCCGCGGACGCGCTGTGGCCGTATGTTCCGACCCAGTCGGGCCAGGGCGACCGCGAAGGCGACTCCTCCAAGTGGACAGCAAAGTCCGAGGGACTGACCAAGAACGGCGACCGGGATCCGACCCTGGACTTCGGTTTCGTTCCGGGCAAGGTCTCCGTGGGCGACCGCGTCTGGGTCGACTCCAACGACAACGGCATCCAGGACAAGGGCGAGCCAGGCATCAAGGACGTCGTCCTGGACCTCTATGGCCCGGATGGCAAGAAGATCGGATCGACGACCACCGACAAGAACGGCAACTACGTGTTCACGGATCTGCCGGTTCTCAAGGATGGCCAGTCGTACGTCGTCAAGATCGACCGCAAGAAGTCCAAGAAGGCCCTGGCCCCTTACCTTCCGACGGTCGAAACCGACGGCAACCGCGAGAAGGACTCCTCCACGTGGGAGGCCCCGTCGGAGGGCCTGACCCGTGATGGGGAATCCGATCTGACGCTGGACTTCGGCTTCGTGCTGGAGGAAGACGATCCGGAGCTTCCGGCCACCAATGACGGCGAGGAAGGCAACAACGGGGAGGGCACCGGAAGCGAAAGCGGGAACGGTGACGGTTCTGCCAACGGAAGCGACTCTGACGAGAAGCCTGTCAAGAAGCCGAACGGCGACAAGCTTGCAGCGACCGGGTTCGCGGTGCTTGGAGTACTCGCCGGCGGCCTGCTGTTGATCCTCGGCGGTGTCGCGCTCGTGCGTCGCCGCACCAGAAGCAACGAAGGCTAGCCTGTAACCGGGATTGGCCAAGGTGCCTTGTCTTCCATCCTCACCGGTGGAAGACAAGGCACCTTTTCGTTTGGGCGCATACGCCAGGGGACCGCGCCGGACATGGAAAAAGGACCGCCACCTTGAAGGTAGCGGTCCTGCCTGTCGCGTTTCCGCAAGCCGAAAGGCAGCTTCTAACGGCACCCATTGGCCGGATCGAACAATCCGGCCTTGGCGCGTTCGGCCTTCTTTTGCGCCGTGCGCATCGGCTCGTAGAACTTCACGTTGGGGTTGACCTTCATGGCGGTTGCATGTCCGGAGGACACCAGCGTCTCGTTGATGAACTCTCCCTGGTAGGTGATCCCGGCCAGGGAGCGGCCGTAGCGGTCGAACCGCTCCACATCAAACTCGAGTTGTACCTTGCTGCCTTCGGGGAGCTTCTGCGCGAGGAACCGGGTGGCCTCCTCGCCGAAGCATTCACCGGGCTTGCCGGGGTGCGGGATTTCCGGGGCATCCACGTTGAGGAGGCGCACCCTGGTGCGCTTGCCGTCCAGCATCACGTAGACGGTGTCGCCGTCGACCACGTGCTGGATGGTCGCCTGCTCGGTTTCGGTTTCGGGTTCGGGATGATTCTGTTTGGGGAGGAAAAACCAAGCGACCGCCAGTGCGGCGATGCACAGGCCAAGGGCCAGTACCGTGAATCCGAGGCGCTTGGCTTTTCCCATGGAGGCTGTTCGGGCTAGCTGGCCAGTGCGTTGTCGCAGGCGGCGACCAGGTTGGCCTGGGCATCGGCCGGGACATTGTCACCGGCGGCGGCGACGTCATCCAGGGCATTGACGATTTCCTTGGGCAGGCCGCCCTCGCGCACCGCATCGACCATGGAATTGAGGATTTTCAGGTCGCCGGCGTTGATGGTGCCGTCCTTGATGGGGGAGCAAACCGTCTTGATCATTTCCTTCTTGGCACCGTCGGCCAGCTGTGTGGCGGCGGAGGAAGCAGCCGAGGATGCCGTGTCGGCAATCCCCGCGCAACCGGTCAGCGAAACAAGCAGCACTGCGGCCGCGGCGAACACTGGCATTTTGGGGAGCAAAATTCTCATGCGTTCCATCTTAGGCGCAGGCCGTGGGTGGCACCTGTGAGTGGGCCCGGATGCACGGAAAATGCATTCGGGCCCACACGCCGCGAGTCTTGTTCGATTCCTACCTGGCGCCGAGGTCCACGACGGCACCGCCCTGGACGACGGTGCGCGGACGGGACTCGTCGAAAAGCACTGCGGGATCCTCGAACGGGTTTCCGTCCAGGATGAGCGCATCGGCGACCATGCCCGGGGCCAGACGCCCCAGCGTCGGTTCCTGCAGAAGCGCGGCGTTCACGCTGGTAGCCGAGCGCAGCGTCTCAAAGACGCCCGCGGCCTCGATCTGCAGGGCCAGGCCGTTGAGCTGTTCGTCGGCAAGGTCGCCCATCAAGTCCGAGCCGAAGCCCACCGGGATGCCGGCGGCCAAGGCGATCTTGATGGCCTCGCGGCCCGCGGTGAGCACCTCCAGGTTCTTGGCCTTGGAAACCTCCGGCAGGCCGACCTCGTCCCCGCGGCGGTCCATGGCGGCATAGGCGGCCAGCGTGGGAACCAGGTACGCGCCGTGCTCCGCCATCAGGGCGGCCGTGGGCGTATCGAGCAGGTTGCCGTGCTCGATCGAACGCACGCCGTTGCGCACCGAGTGGGCGATGGCCTCCGGGGAATAGGCATGGGCCGCGACGTAGGATCCCCGGCGTGTTGCCTCCGCGACCACCACGGAGATTTCCTCGTCCGAGTACTGCGGGATGGCCAGCGGGTCGGTCAGCGAGACCACGCCGCCGCTGGCCATGATCTTGATGGCGTGGGCTCCGGTGCGCAGGCGTTCGCGCACCGCGATGCGCAGCGGCTCGGGCCCGTCGACGACCTCGCACATGTGGCCGTGGCCGAAGCAGACGTCCACGTCGGCCTCGCGCGGGTCCCCGTGTCCGCCGGTCTGGCTCAGTGCCGGGCCGGTGTAGAAGTAACGCGGGGAGGGTAGCAGCCCGGCCTTGATGGCACTGGCCAGGCCGATGTCGCCGCCGGCCACGTCGCGCACGGTGGTGAAGCCGCGGGACAGGGCCTCGCCCAGGCGCTTGGCCCCTGCGAGCGCGGCGAAGGACAGCGGTCCGCGTTCGTTGCGCATGCCGTCCAGCGAGATGGCGTAGGCGTGGAAGTGGGCGTCGATCAGGCCCGGGATCACGACCTTGCCGCCGGCATCGAGCAGCTCGCCCTCCTCCTGGTCGCCGATGGCCGAGACCAGCCCGCCCTTGAACGTGACGTTGCCGCGGATGAGCTCCGGGTTCTCGCCGTCGAAGACCAGCGCGTTGGTGATGGTCAGGGTGCGGTTCGAAGATTCGGCGCTCATGCGCGGGCTCCGGCCTGCGCGGCCATCCAAGCTTCGATGCCCGCGGCGTCGATGGGCAGCGGGTCGGAGAGGTTCTCGTACCCGTCGGCGGTGATCAGCAGGTCGTCCTCGAGACGCACGCCCATGCCGCGCAGTTCCGGCGGGACCATCTGATCGTGCTTGTGGAAGTAGAGGCCCGGTTCCACGGTGAGGACCATGTTCTCCTGCAGCACGGCGCCCTGGTATTCCTCGTAGGAGGCCGAGGAGCAGTCGTGCACGTCCAGGCCCAGGTGGTGGCCGACTCCGCAGACCAGCCAGCGTCGGTGGTGCTGGCCGGCGGGGGAGAGCGCCTCGTCGACGGAGACCGGGAGCATGCCCCAGTCGCTCAGCCCGTTGGCGATGACCTCCATGATGGAGGTGTGGAAGGCCGTGAAGTCCTTGCCGGGGGCGAGCTCGGCCAGGCCGGCGCGGTGCGCCTTTTCGACCAGGTCGTGGACCTCGCGCTGGGCCGTGGTGAAGCGGCCGTTGGCGGGGAAGGTGCGGGTGACGTCGGCGGTGTAGAAGCTGCTTTCCTCGACGCCCATGTCCAGCAGGAGCAGTTCGGACTCGTGGACCGGCCCGTCGCAGCGCACCCAGTGCAGGGTCGGTGCGTGGTGGCCGGAGCCGATGATGGTGGCGTAGCCCGGTCCGTGGCCGTGGGTGCGGGCCACCCGGTCGAAGGTGCCCTGCAGCCAGCGTTCGCCGCCGCCGGCGATGGCCGTTGGGATCTGGTTGATGACCTGGGAGAAGCCCTCGACGGTGTGGATGACCGAGTTGCGCAGTTCGTTGATTTCCCAGGCGTCCTTGAGCAGGCGCAATTCGCCCAGGGTGCGGCGCAGCGTGGCGGAGGGGTTCAGCCCGTGGGTTGCCACCATGGAGGAATCCAGGTTGCCGGCTGCCTCGGCGCCGGACAGCTTGGACAGCGCCTCGTCGAGGGCGCCGAGCGGGGAGGTGGGCAGGCCCAGGGCCTGTTCCCAGTGCGTTGGGCCGTGTGCGGCGCCAACCCAGAGTTCGCCGTGCGCCGCGCTGGTGAAGAACGCCGGGTCACCGGGCAGTGCGGGAGCCGGGACGAACAGGCGGTAGTCGTGGCCTCCGGGGCGCGGGGTGCCGACCAGCACGGCGCCTTCGGCGTTGCAGTTGGTCAGCCAGAGGAAATCCGAGTGCGGGCGGAAGTCGTAGAAGCAGTCGTTGCTGCGGACCGGTGCCCATCCCGCGGCCACCACAATGGTCGACCCGGGCAGGGCCGCGGAGAGCTTGTTGCGGTGGGCCGCGGCGGCCGCGGCGGCATCCATGCTGGCCGCGGGGGTGCGCTCCGGATCCGCCCAGCCCTGCGCCATCCACTCGGTGAAGGCCGGGACCTCGGCCAGCCGGGGCAGCTTCGGGTCGGCTTTCTTCGGCGCCGGCATGGATGCGGTCTTTTGTTCGGAGGTGTTCACTGCTCGAGGCTTCCTTCGCTGGGTACTGGGACGACCTGGGTCCGGGTAGCCGCCAGGCTCCCGACACAGTCGAAATCAAGCATTGCATGTTTGCGCATCCGGGCACCCCCTGCGCGATGTCGTATTTACGACAGCAGCATGCCCGCGCGGCACGGAAACGCGCGCGGTTCGAACCTGCGCCCGCACCCGAGGATGCGGCACACTAGTACGGGTGAGCCAGAAGCGAATTATTGACACCATTGCCGCCGAACTTTCGGAAGGCACCACCCGCGTTGCCACCTGGCAGGTGAAGGCCGCCGTCGAATTGCTCGATGCCGGTTCCACCGTGCCGTTCATCGCCAGGTACCGCAAGGAAGCCACGGGCACCCTCGACGACGCACAGCTGCGCATGCTTGAAGAGAGGTTGCGCTACCTGCGCGAGCTGGAGGAACGCCGTGCCTCGATCCTGAAGTCCATCCAGGAGGCGGGCAAGCTCACCGCCGAGCTGGAGGCCGCGATCAACGCCGCAACCACCAAGGCAGAGCTTGAAGACCTGTACCTGCCGTACAAGTCCAAGCGCCGCACCCGCGCACAGATCGCCCGCGAAGCAGGGCTCGAACCGCTTGCCGATTCGCTGGTTGCCGACCCCACCCAGGACCCGGAGGCGCTGGCCGCAGGCTTCCTGAATGCGGAGCATGAGATCAATGCGGCGGCAGACGCCCTCTCCGGGGCGCGTGCGATCCTGACCGAACGCGCCTCCCAGGACGCCGTGCTGGTTTCCGAGCTGCGCGAGCGCCTCTGGACCCGCGGCAAGATCGCCTCCAAGACCGCCCCGGGAGTCGCAGCGGCCGACGCCGCAAAGTTCTCCGACTACGAGGACTTCGTCCAGCCGGTCGCCACCCAGCCTTCCCACCGGGTGCTGGCCCTGTTGCGCGGCGAGCGCGACGGCGCGCTGAACCTGGAGCTTGCCGAGGCCGACCCGCGCGACGACGACGCGCTGGCCGAGGCCCGCGCCGGCTACGAGGCAGCAGTCGCCAAGTCGCTGGGCATCAAGGCCGGGGCCGACGGCCCGGCGGGCAAGTGGCTGTCGCAGACCGTGCGCCTGGCCTGGCGCGGGCGCCTGCTGGCACGGCTCGAGTCCGACCTGCGCACCCGCCTCTTCGAGGCCGCCGAGGAAGCCAGCGTGAAGGTGTTCGCCGCGAACCTGCGCGACGTGCTGCTCGCGGCCCCGGCCGGCAACCGCGCAGTGCTGGGCCTGGACCCGGGCCTGCGCACCGGCGTGAAGGTCGCCGTCGTCGATGCCACCGGCAAGGTCGTGGACACCGCCACCATCTACCCGCACGCCCCGGCCAACAAGTGGGACCAGTCTGTCGCAACGCTTGTCGCACTGGCCGCCAAGCACGGCACCGAACTCATCGCCGTGGGCAACGGCACCGCCAGCCGGGAAACCGACAAGCTCGCCGGCGAGGTCATCGCCAAGCTGACCAACAAGCCAGCCAAGGTGATCGTCTCCGAGGCCGGGGCCTCCGTGTACTCGGCCTCCGCGCTGGCCAGCGCCGAGCTGCCGGAGCTTGACGTGTCCATCCGCGGCGCCGTGTCGATCGCCCGCCGCCTGCAGGACCCGCTGGCCGAGCTGGTGAAGATCGAACCCAAGTCGATCGGCGTGGGCCAGTACCAGCACGATTTGACCCCCGCCAAGCTTGACCGCTCGCTGGACGCCGTGGTGGAGGACTGCGTGAACGCCGTGGGCGTGGACGTGAACACCGCCTCCCCGGCGCTGCTGGCCCGCGTGGCCGGCGTCGGCCCGCTGCTGAGCCGCAACATCGTCGACTACCGCAACGCCAACGGACCCTTCGCCACACGCAAGGCCCTGCTGAAGGTGCCGCGCCTGGGCGCCAAGGCGTTCGAGCAGTGCGCCGGCTTCCTGCGCGTCACCGGCGGCAAGCAGCCGCTGGATGCCTCGGCCGTGCACCCGGAGGCCTATGGCCTGGCCGAGGCGCTGCTGGGTGCTGCGACGGCCAAGAACCAGTCGGTGGCCACCCTGAACGCGGCCGACTTCGTCACCGAGCAGTTCGGCCTGCCCACCGTGCAGGACGTCATCTCCGAGCTGGTCCGCCCCGCCCGCGACCCGCGTCCCGACTTCAAGACCGCCAACCTCAAGGAAGGCGTGGAGAAGATCGGCGACCTTCAGGTCGGCATGGTCCTGGAGGGGACGGTTTCCAACGTCGCCGCATTCGGCGCGTTCGTCGACGTGGGGGTGCACCAGGACGGCCTGGTCCACGTCTCGGCGATGAGCAACAAGTTCATTTCCGATCCGCGCGAGGTCGTCACCTCCGGGCAGGTCGTCAAAGTCAAGGTGCTGGAGGTCGATCCCGCGCGCAAGCGCATCTCGCTGACGCTGCGCCTTGACGACGAGCCCGCGGCCAAGCCCGCACGCGGCGGCCAGCGCCCCGAACAGCGTGGCCCGCGCCAGCCACGCGGCGGCGATTCACGCGGGGATTCACGCGGGGATTCACGCGGCGAAAATGCACGGGGCGATCGCGGCACGGGCAACGGTTCCCGCCCGGGAAAGCCGAAGCAGGCCAACGCCACCGGCGGTGCCGGTTCCAACGCCAACACCGCCATGGCCGAGGCGCTGCGCCGGGCCGGCCTGGGCGGCTGAGACACGACCCCGGGCGCCGTTCCCTTGCCGGGCGGATGGCGCTCAGGGTCATCCCCGATTGTGTCCCGGAACCATCCCTGAAATCACCTGTTTCCCGGCATCGGGGCCCCGTGCCGGTGGCACGCTGGAAGGCATGCAACCGCCACTCGCCTCCCAGCCGCACCCCATGTACCAGTCGCCCCTCCCGGGGCAGACACCGAAGCGCAGCGCCCTGCTCTGGGCGCTGCGCTTCGCCTCGCTGTTCCTGGTACTCGAACTCTTCCTGCAGGCCATGCTGGCCGCCCTGTTCGTGGGAGGCAGCGTCGGTTTGCTCTCGCTGCATGGAATCAACGCCTTCTTCATCACCGTTGTCGTATTCCTGTGCATGGTGCTGGGTGCCTGCTACCGCTGGGTCGCCCGCGGGCCGTGGTGGCCCATGCTGCTGGGCGGGCTGTTGTGGCTGGGCCTGTTCATCCAGGAAATCCTTGGCTACACCCGCATTGTCCCGTTGCACATCTTCTGCGGCGTCCTGCTGATCACCCTGTGCACGGTGTACTGCCTGGCCTTGTTCAGGCACGTGCACGCACCGCGTCCGTGCCGCGCCGCAGCAGGTGCCCGGGCATGAACGACGGCGACAACACACTGACACTGACCGCGGCCGGGCCCGGGCGAAGGACCGTGCTGGCCGCGGGGCTGGCCGTAAGTTTGGCCTGGGCCGGGGTGCTGGCCGGGTGCGGGAACCTGTTCGCGCGCAAGGAAGCGGTCTCGGCCCGCACCGGCACGGTGCTGCCCAGTGCCATCACGCTCCCTGAACCCTTCGCCGTCCGGCTCCCCACGGTGCCGGTCCTCAAGCCCGTGCGCAGGGACGCGGACACCGACTACTACGAGCTCGCCCAAAAGGTCGCCACGGCCGAGATCATCCCCGGCACGCGGACCGCCATCTGGGGCTACCACGGCATCTTTCCCGGCCCCACCCTTGAGGCGCGCTCCGGGCGCGCGGCCGAGGTGCGCGTCCGCAACGAACTTCCGGTGCCGACCTCCATGCACCTGCACGGGGGAGTGGTCGAACCCGGCTCCGATGGCTACCCGACCGACCTGGTGGTGCCCGAGGGCTACGCCAAGCGGGTTGATGCCTCCATGGTGCGGATGCACGCCAGGGCAGCGGGCCGCGGAAACGCCGTGCACGCACACCAACCGGTGCCGGAGGCGCCGGACCCGGGCATCTGGACGCTGCACGAAGGCGAAAAAACCTACAAGTACGCGTTCGGACAGCGTGCGGCAACCCTCTGGTACCACGACCACCGCATGGACTTCTCCGCCCCTCAGGTGTGGAAGGGCCTGGCCGGCTCCGCCATTGTCCGCGACGCCGAAGAGGAAGCACTTGGCCTGCCCGCCGGGGACCGGGAACTCTCGCTGATGGTCTGTGACAGGTCCTTCGACGCCGAAGGCCAGTTCCTCTACCCCGCGCTGGACCCCGAACTCAGCGACCCGGCCGGGGTCGAACCGAAGTACATGGACGGGGTGCTGGGGGATGTCATCCTGGTCAACGGTGCCCCGTGGCCGGTGAAGCACGTCGGTACCGGACGCTACCGGCTGCGGATCCTCAACGCCTCCAACGCCCGCCCCTACAACCTCGAACTCACCGGCCCCGACGGCCAGGTCCCGTTCACCATGATCGGCAGCGACGGAGGGCTGCTTCCGGCACCCCAGCGCCTCGAGTCGGTTCCCATGTCACCGGGGGAACGCTTCGACGTGGTCGTCGACTTTTCCCGCCTTTCGCCGGGCGACGAGGTGGTGCTGGGCAACACCCTGGGGGAGAGAAACACCGGATTGGTCATGAAATTCCTGGTGGACAAGGCAGTCGATCCCGGGCCGGCGGTCCCGGCGGTGCTCTCGGCCGGCTACGAGGCGCTGGAGCGCGGGAAGGCGCTGCAGGTGCGCCAATTCGACTTCAGGCTCGCACCAGGGGACGTGTGGACCATCAACGGCCAACCCTTCGACCCGGGAGCCTTGCTGGCCTCAGCGAGGCTGGGCACCGTGGAATTGTGGCGGTTCACCAGCGATTTCAACCACCCCGTCCACACCCACCTGGCGCACTTCCAGGTGATCTCGCGCGACGGGCGCCGTCCCGGCCCGGCGGACGCAGGATGGAAGGACACCGTGAACGTCACCCCGTACGGGGTCGTCGAGGTTCTGGTCCGCTTCACCGGGTTCCGCGGGAAGTACATGCTGCACTGCCACAACCTCGAGCACGAGGACATGGCCATGATGGCAAACTTCACCGTGGTGTGAGCCCAGAGCGCCGGGTCGCGTAGCGTTGACGGGGTAAACCGACGAAGTACACGCACAAGGGATGACACCGTTTTGGATGGCTGGACATTGACCGAATTGATCACGACCGTTTTCATGCTGCTGCTCATGGTCGGGTTGGGTTGGTCCATGAAGGCCGCGGCGACAGGGCAGATCAAGCGCAACTCCTGGATCGGCATTCGCACGGCAGCCACCATGCACTGCGACCAGTGCTGGCTGCTGGGGCACCACGCAGCGGCCCACAAGGGCATGTTGGGGGTTGTCGCGGCAGGCGTGGTCATGGCCCTGGGCAGCGTGGCTGCGCTCATCCCGGCGATGCCCGGGTTCCTGTACCCGGCCTCGCTGCTGCTCGGGTGCGTGCTGCTGCTCTCCGGTGTGCTGCTGGGTGCGAAGGATGCACGTTGGGCCACCTCCAAGATCCACGCGGGTGAGCAGAAGTCCCCAGCCTGAGCGAGGACCGGAATGCCGACCTTATCTGCAGCGTCCTGAAGAGTCTCTTTGCCAGGGCCGTGCGGCCAGGGACGCGACCCGGCACATTGCACCCGGAAGCCTGCACAGGCTGGAGTCCGTGGCAAGGTGAGCATCACCTTGCCACGGTGCCTGAGAGCTTAAACATGTGCCATATTTCTCTCCCGGTAAGTACGGCCATACTTCGGTGACAAGGTACGAAACAACCCGTAGCGTGGTCAGCATGGAACTTACAGGAAAGCTTGCAGACGCATTCAACGACCAGATCACCCTCGAACTTCAGGCGGCCACGGTATACCGCCAGCTTGCCATCGAGATGGATGTGCTGAGCCTGCCCGGCATCGCCGGTTGGTTCCGCGCCCAGGCAGCCGAAGAGCTTGAGCACGCCGAAAAGTTCACCACCCACATGGTTGATCGCGCAGCCCACCCCCGCATCGGCACCCTGAGTGCACCCGAGGTTTCCGTTGAAACCGTTCAGGACGCATTCGTTGCATCGTTGGCGCACGAAAAGAAGGTCTCCGAATCCATCCGCGATCTGTACCGATTGGCGCAGAACGAGGGAGACATCGACTCGGTGCCGCTGCTGAACTGGTTCATCGAAGAGCAGGTTGAAGAGGAAGCCACCGTTGGCGGCATCCTCGACCGCGTGAAGATGATCAGCAACGAAGGCAACGGCTTGCTGCGACTGGATGCAGAATTGGCGACCCGCCAGGCATAACGCACCAGTCATATCACCGCACGCGGGATGGCTCGGGCACAATCTTGCTCCGGAAGACCTAACCGGCCCCGGCATCTGAGCACCAGGACTCGGAGCGACTGATGAGTGAAGCAGCAGCCCCGTTGAATCCGGTAATCGGAGATTGCCTTGATGGTTGGGGACTCGAAGAACGCGGTCGGCAAGCCTGAACCCCATACTCGAAGACCTCCGCGTCGCTGGAATGCACGATCGCCACCGGATCATGGGTGCTTGGGGGATGCATGAGCCGGTCCCGTTGGGGACATTGGAACGGCGTGCGGCCAATCCATTGGAAAACACAAAGATCTAAGTAAAAGTACGGCTTGATTCCATGTCCCCAAGTGGGTGTGACAAAGGCCCCCGGTCGCTGACTGGGGGCCTTTGCCATGTGTGCAATAACATGTAGGTACGTACACGTAGCTTTCGGGCATTTTCGCGTGTTCCCGCCAGTGCCGCGGATCCCGGCGCCACCCAAATTTTCCAATTCACCCAGTGAGGTCATCAGAACGTGTTTCACGTATGTGCAATCCTCACCGCGAAAGAAAGCACCCCATGTGTTGCCCGAATTGCGGGTAATCCATGAAAAAAATCGATTTCGCGCGCACCAACCCGATCCCCATTCAGGTTGTCGTTGCCGGTCCTACGCATCGAACGACGACGGAGCTCAAGCTTCGCAAGGGGGCCGGGCGGCACTACGCCACACAATGCATGTTGGCCGAGGGATCGGAAGTCTATCTACTGCGTATCAGCGGTCTGTGGGCCAGCGTGCAACACCATCAGACCTTCGGTTGGCTGCCGGCTCAATGCCTGGAACGTCTTTCCGTCGGGCAACCGGCGAAACCGCCGGTTGCCCGTGCGTTAAAAGCCGCCCCCGTGATTACCCAAGGCTTCACCCCGCGCAGTGCGGCAAGTCCGGCTGAGCCCGTGGATGACGATTTTATCCCCACGCATCGCAGCACCGCGGACCTGAACCTGCGCAAGGGTTCCGGAACCAACTATCCGGTGTTGCGGGTGCTGGCTGCCGACGTGCTCATCCGCAAGCTTGACGAGGCCGGAACCTGGACCAAGATTTCCACTGGGCAAGACACCGGATGGGTTCCCAGCGCATACCTTGAACAAGTCAAGATCCAGCGCCCCGCCACCGGAATCCAGCCCCTTGCCCCCGTCGAATTCACGACAACGGTCCGTCTAAATGTGAGGACGGGAGTGGGCGATCAGTATCCCGTCATGCGAATCCTGCAGGCTGGAACCGCGGTCCGCGTGAACGGGTCTCTGGGTGCTTGGCGCAGGATCGTCATTGACCAGGATCACGGCTGGGTCCCCGCCAGCCAGCTGCAGCCCCGGTACCTCTCCTCAACCACTCCCGTGACCGCCGTGCAAACGACCCTGTATCAGGGCGCCTCGGCCAACTACCGCGCCCTGACACAGATCAATGCCGGGGAAGAACTACTTGCTATTGCCAATCGAGGGCAATGGACCAAAGTTCAGTACGGACGTTTCGACGGTTGGGTAAATACCGCCCACCTGCGTTAGAAACGCCGTAAAAAAGGGTTCTTCCCTGCTCGGTAATCACTTCTTGCATAAGGTAAAGAAGGATGCGATTAATCGCGTCAAAGATACCGGCAGCATTTTGGGTCCACAAGTGGGCCCAAAACTCTTGAGGGGGAGACCACTAGTGAAGACCGCACCGCGATATTTACGTGCGCTATTTTCCGGGGCAATTGCCGCCTCGTTGGCGTTCAGCACACTACCGGCCACGGCGATGGCGCCGATGGATACCGAGAGCGAAGCCCAGACTCGAACGCCGGCTTTCGTGCTGCCACTCAAGGCCGAAAAATATCGGATGACCTCGCCCATGGGGCCGCGTTGCATCCCGGTGGTCGGTGGATCAACATTCCACCTGGGTCAGGACATGGGTGCAAGTGACAACGAACCGATTTATGCCATCGCCGCCGGCAAGGTTCGCTCGATCGTAAAGGGCACCAACTCCAAGACCGGCATCATCGTTGTCGAACACTATATAGACGGTGCCAAGTATGAATTCGCCTACATGCACATGTGGCCCGAAGACGTCATGGTCGAGGTCGGCGACAAGGTCAAGGCTGGAGAAAAAATCGCCAGGGTAGGTGCCTCGGGGCCTGCAACGGGCCCCCACCTGCATCTGGAGATCTGGAAGGACAGGTTCTATTCTTCCGACGCCAATGTGGTTGATCCCGTCGCGTTCCTCAAGAAGCGCGGCGTGGATCTGAAGGCCAATGCCCAGGCGAACTTCGGCGAATACGACAGGAATTGCACCTATTTCGCGCGGGGCAAGACAGAAGTGTTTGCCTCCGCCTCCGCCGCTTCGAAGGTCTTGGGTCGTCCGGGACGAAACACCGAGGTCAGCAGCAAACCCGGTGCGATCAACGGGTTGCGCAATGGCGACTTCGTCAAGGTCAAGTACGGCTCGCTTTCCGGGTGGATGGACCGCTTTGCCGTCTCACCCGGAAAGCTTGCGGAAGCTCCCGTCGGATCGCTGACAACCGCCGGGACAGTGACCAACGGCGTAAAAATCCCGTTTGCGACCTACAGGAACTCCGGCGTGGTGAACATGCGTTCGGGTGCGGCCAGCTGGTACTCAAGGATCACGACCCTGCCCGCAGGCTCAACCTTCAAGGCGTATGAAAGCGCGAGTGGCTGGACTCGTGTGAAACACGGGAGCAACGAAGGATGGGTTTCGTCCGCGCTCATCAGCAAGATCTCAAACATTGATCCTGCGACGGTGGCAACGAGCCATCAAGTGGCCAGCGACCTGAAGCTCCGCAGCGGAGCCGGGTACACCTACAAGGAGACCGACGCGCTCAAACGCGGAACAAAGGTGAGCATCCGCCGTACCGTAGGCTCTTGGTCCCAGGTCCAGGCCGGGAAGCTCTCCGGGTGGCTCCGGACTGCGGACCTAAAGAAGATCAGTTCCGCCGCACGGCCTTCGACCGAAAAGCCACCGGCCGCGAGCAAGCCAGCGCCCTCCAAGCCGAAGCCGCCGGCAGTGACGTCCCTGAAAAAGAAGTCCTACACGACGAAGGCGAAGGTCACGCTACGGAAGTCTTCAAATTCCAAGTCGGCATCGGTTCGCAGCATCTCGGCGAAAAAGAAGGTCACCGTAAACGCGAAGAGTGGCTCGTGGTTGCGGGTGAGCTATGCGGGCAAGACCGGGTGGGTTCCGGCGAAACAACTGTCCGTGTACAAGGCGCCGGCCAAGACGAAAAAAACCAAGAGCGGCCTGCATCTGCGTAAGTCGCCCTCGACGTCCAGCAAATCGATTCGTGTGATTCCCAAGGGCAAAAAGGTGACGGTCAAGGCCACCAAGGGTTCTTGGTCACAGGTCCGTTACTCCGGCAAGACCGGGTGGGTCAAGAAGAAGTACCTGAAATAAGCTGAATCATCGCCAAAGGCGTGAGGATGTGAAAACGCCAATGGGCGGTGTAATCAAACGATTGTTTGATTACACCGCCCATTGCAATTCCGACATCTCAGTGGCGGCTATGCGGACGTTGCCGGTGGTGCAACCACGGGCACGGGCACGGGCAGCCCTGTAGTTGCCTGCCTGGACTCGTTCGACGTGTCTCCCGCAGTGTCGGTGTTGGCCTCGACTTCGGGGTTCAACGCGGCTTCCGTCGGCGTCAAGCCATGAGCGGCGGGCAATTCCCCTTCCGCCGGATCATCGGCGTCGTCTTGAGCTTTGGCCGACAGGTCACGGCCCGCCCAGATCTTGGCGATCGACCAAGCCACCGCAGTCAACGGAACGGCCAGCACAGCGCCTACCAGGCCGCCCAGCACGGTTCCGGCAGCCAATGCCAGTAGGATGACGAGCGCATGCAGGTTCAGTGCGTGGGCCATGACCACGGGCTGCAGGAAATTGCCCTCAAGCTGCTGGATCAGGATCACGGCACCGACCACGATGAGAGCGACGACCGGGCCGTTGGTGACCAAGGCGACCAACGTGGCGAGGACTCCGGCAAAGGTGGCCCCGACCATCGGGATGAATGAGGCCATGAACGTGACCACGCCGAGCGGGATCGCCAACGGCACCTTGAGAATCAACAACGCAACGGTAATGCAGATGGCATCGACGGCGGCGATGGTTGCCGTTCCACGCATGTACCCGCCGAGGGTTTCCACGGTGCGCTCACCCGAGGCCTGCCACCTGTGTATTTGGTGCCGGGGCATCCACGAAATGAAAAACGCCCAGATCTTGTCTCCGTCCTTGAGGAAGAAGAACAAGATCACCAACAGCAATACGAGCCCGGTGAGGAAGTTCCCGGCCGCGGAGATGCCGTTGAGTGCTCCGGCGCCAAACTGTGAGCTCGTGAGGAATCCTGTGACCTGTTTGATTGCCTGGTCGATTTGCTCTTGGGAAATTGTCCACGGCAACTGGTCCAGCATGCCTTGTGCCTTGTTGAAGCCTTCAACTCCCTTGGCCACCAAGGTGGGCCATTCGGCCAGCACCGCGTACACCAGCGCGGTGCCGATTCCCCCAAGGACCAGAAGGGAACCCAAGAAGACGCTCCAAGCGGCCAACAATGAAGACATGTGTTTGCGCAGCAATCGAACCAGGGGCCACAGTGCGCTGGAAATGATCAGGGCCAGCAGCACGGGCAGCGCGATGAGGCTCAGGCGCAGCAAGCAGAAGATGACGGCGGCGGCCAGGCTGACAACGACAAGGATCTGGATGGCACGTATGGCCGAACGTCCCAAACCATCGGTCCACAGGCCTGAGACCGTGTAATGCGGCGGTTCCACAACCGCGCTTGGTACGAATGGCGTTTCGTGCGTTTCCGGGCTCGGGCCCTTCCTCCGCTTTCGCTTCACTGACATATGGTGACTCCTTGCGATGGGCAATACCACCACTCTATGCAGTAATTGGGGTCCAGTGTATTTTGCAATGGATGGCGGACAACGAGTGCAGGCCAATGAAAGAATTGTAAGAATCGCGTTTTCGCGGAAAAGAACAGATTAGTGAATTGTCCATGGGGATCTTGGAGAAGGGGGCACCCCGCGCCGAAGCTTGGCATTTCGAATTTGCCGGGCGATGATCCCCGGAAAGTCTGTCATTAATCGTTGAGCGGCAGCTGATCTACTGCACTTGACGTGGGGCAGGTCGTAAGCTGAACACATGAAGAAGATCGGTCTGGCCGCCGCCTTGGGTGCCGCTTTGCTCTTGTCCGCCTGCGCTGCCGACCCCGCCGAACAACCGAATCCGGTGGGCACCTGGGGTGTGACGGAACAGGGAAAGCCGCAGCTTGTCCTGGAAGAAGGCGGCACCCTGCACGGCACAGACGGCTGCAACCGTTTGGTTGGAACCTGGGAAGAAACCGACGGAAAGGTCATATTTGGCCCGCTGGCCGGAACCCGGATGTTCTGTGAGGGCGTGGATACCTGGCTCTCCGATGCAACATCCGCAAAAATCGTTTCGGGGTCGCTGGAAATCTTCAACGCCAAGGACGCTGCCATCGGCACGCTCAAGCATTCCGAATAGGCGCGGACCGAAACCGAGCCGACTTGAGCGGGCCCACCCGCGGTCTTGAAGCCGCGGGTGGGCCCGCTTGCCGTTTCCCGGCGCATTCCAGCCCCGGTACGCCGGGTGGCTGCCTCCCTGGAATTTCAGGGAGGCCCTTAAAAGGCCTTGGCCGTATAGGTCCCGTAACGGGTCCCACACGGCCAAGGCATGTGTAGCTACGAAATTAGTCGGCTACGTAGAACAGGCGCTTGTTGACGAACTCTTCCATGCCCAGCGGGCCGAGCTCGCGGCCGAAGCCCGAACGCTTGACGCCGCCGAAAGGCATGTCTGCGCCCTCGGCCGCCGGGATGTTGACGTTGGCCATGCCGGTCTGTAGGCCTGCTGCAACCTTGGCTGCACGGGCCGGATCGGTGGAGAAGACTGCGCCGCCGAGGCCGTACTGGGTGTCGTTGGCCAGCTCGAGTGCTTCCTCGTCCGAGGACACCTTGTAGACAACTGCAACCGGGCCGAAGAGCTCTTCGTAGTAGGCCCGCATGTCCTTGGTGATGCCCGAGAGGATGGTCGGGGACAGGAACGCGCCCGGGCCCTCATGCAGCACGCCGCCGGCGTGCAGGGTTGCACCCTTGTCGATGGCGTCCTGAACCTGCGCGGCAAGACCCTCGGCCGCGCCGCGGGTGGAGAGCGGGCCGAAGGTGCCTTCTTCTTCCTTGGCGGGATCGCCCGGGACCAGACCGTCGGCCAGCTTGGTCAGTTCGGCCACGAAGTCATCGAAGATGTCTTCCATGATGATCATGCGCTTGTTGGAGTTGCAGGCCTGGCCGGTGTTCTCCATGCGGGTGCCCCAGGCAATCGCGGCGTCCTTCTGGATGTCGGCCGAATCGAGGATCACGTACGGATCGGAGCCGCCGAGTTCCAGGACCGCCTTCTTCAGGTTGCGTCCCGCCTGCTCGCCGATGATGGCGCCGGCACGCTCGGAGCCGGTCAGGGAAACACCCTGGATGCGGTCATCGGCAATGATCGTGGAGATCTGCTCGTGGCTGGCGAAGACGTTGTTGTACACGCCGGCCGGAACCCCTGCATCATCCATGATCTTCTGGATGGCCAGTGCCGAACGCGGGCAGGTTTCGGCGTGCTTGAGCACGATGGTGTTGCCGAGCACCAGGTTCGGGGCCGCGAAGCGGGCAACCTGGTAGTACGGGTAGTTCCACGGCATGATGCCCAGCAGCGGGCCGACCGGGAGGCGTTCGATGACGGCCTTGCCGCCGCCGATCGCCTTGATTTCCTGGTTGGCGGCGAGGGACGGGCCCTCGGTTGCGAAGTAGTCGAAGATGTCCTTGCAGAATTCTGCCTCACCCTTGGACTGCGAGAGCTGCTTGCCCATTTCCTCGGTGATGATGGCCGCAAGTTCGTCGGCTCGTTCTGCGAAGAGCTCACCCACGCGGGCAACGATCTTTGCGCGCTCGTTGATGTCGACGTTCTTCCAGGACTGGTAGCCGGATTCGGCCGCGGCAATTGCGTCCTGGATCTCGGCTTCGGTTGCGGTTGCGAATTCTTCAACCACGGCACCGGTGGCGGGGTTGATAACTCGGTAGCCTGGGGCTGTCGTCGTCTGGGCGTTGGCGGTCACTGCCATGCTCCTTCTATAGTCACTGGGCGGCGGAAATCTATGTTGCTCGCCACGTAGGGTTCCATCATGTCTTGAAAACCGCGATTTGTGAACCCCATCACGGGTCGCATATGAGCATATCTGCAGTCAATGAATTCAGCTACTTCGGTATTCGTCGTTAACCACTCAGAACCCTACGAAATACGCATTTCAGTAGAGTTCCGAGTCGTTGGACGGGCGCTTAGACGGTGGCTGCCGAGCGCCAGTGGTCGATGTCTGCCTCGCCGGAGGCGATCCTGTCGATCAGGTCCAGTTCTTCGGCGGTGAACGCGGTGTTTTCCAGTGCAACCAGGTTCTCGTCGAGCTGCGCCGTCGAGGAGGCGCCCAGCAGGACCGAGGTCGCACCGCCCTCGCGCAGCAGCCAGGAGATGGCCAGCTGCGCCAGGGACTGTCCGCGATCGGATGCGACGCGTGCCAGGTTGCGGGCCTTGCCGAGGTTTTCCTCGGTCAGGTGGCCAGCCAGCGAGGTGCGGCCGCCCGCTGGAACCGCGGATTCGTTGGTGAGGTACTTGTTCGTCAACAGGCCCTGGGCGAGGGGGGTGAAGGCGATCGACCCCATGCCGTGTTCCTTGAGCGTCTCGAGCAGGCCGTCTTCGACCCAGCGGTTGAGCATGGAGTAGGACGGCTGGTGGATGACCAGCGGGGTGCCCATTTCCTTGGCGACGCGTGCGGCCTCGGCGGTGCGCTCCGGCGAGTATGAGGAAATGCCGACGTACAGTGCCTTGCCCTGGCGGACCAGGGTGTCGAGGGCGCCGATGGTTTCCTCGATGGGGGTGTCCGGGTCCGGGCGGTGCGAGTAGAAGATGTCGACGTAGTCCAGGCCCATGCGGGCGAGCGACTCGTCGGCCGAGGCCATGATGTACTTGCGCGATCCCAGGTTTCCGTACGGGCCCGGCCACATGTCCCAGCCGGCCTTGGACGAGATGATCAGCTCGTTGCGGTAGGCCTTGAAGTCGCCGCGCATCATGCGGCCGAAGTTTTCTTCTGCCGAACCGTATGGAGGGCCGTAGTTGTTGGCCAGGTCAAAGTGCGTGATGCCGTGGTCAAAGGCGTGACGCAGCACCTCGCGCTGGGTGTCAAAGGGACGGTTGTCCCCGAAGTTCCACCAAAGGCCCAGGCTGATCGGAGGCAGAACCAGTCCGGAGTTTCCCACTCGGCGGTAGCCGGTGGATGCGTAGCGATCGGCTGCCGCAACATACGGTTGGTGTGTTTCGGGAACGGGGGAGTAGCGGAGCTCTTCGGCCATGGTGAGGGGGTTCTCCTGCGGGGTAGTGATCATGAGGGACATTTTGCCCTCGTCCATTCTTGTCCTCGCAGGCCCTCGGCGTCCATATCAAATCGGCGTTTTGTTCTAAATCGTGTGTTAATTTGTGCGAATATGACAGTTTTGGCGAAATGTCGAGAGCTATCGGCCAAAATTTCCGGCTCGAGGTTAAAAGTGAAGAACCGGTCGTGACGGCTAAGGAGGTGAAACTCCGCCGCGACCGGTTCTTCTGATCACTCGCACCTTGAGAAGGTAGCTTCAGCCTATTTTGCGAAGCTGTGTGGTGGCTGAGTATTTCTTGGCAGTATGCAATGAGCTAATAATTTGATGGTGGATCCGATGCCGGGAAGGATTCGTCTTCCCACTCCTCAACCAAAGCCTCGTCGTGCTCGCTGGCGTGGTGCTCGGGTTTTTCTTCGGGTTCGACGACTTCGTCCGCTGGTTTTTCACTCATCACGCGCGCTCCTAATCCGTAGTGCGAGGCGCCCTTCGTTTCGGAGGGTCCACTATGTCCAGTCTGGTCTCAAGTGGAAGCATTGTCGAGGGTGAAACCATCCTTCGCCCGGCGAAACACGCGGGCTTAAAAGTTTGAGCACCGGTCGGAAAGGTTTGGGGGAATAAACCTGAAATCCAACCGGTGCTCTCATCACTCGCACCTTCATGAGGTAGTAATTACTATAGGAACCCAAGCTATGCGTTCGCTGTATAAGCCCCGACAGCCACGTGTGAAATCATGCGCGCAGGATCAGCGCGTCGCCCTGCCCGCCACCGCCGCAGAGGGCCACCACGCCGGTTCCTCCGCCGCGACGGGCCAATTCCATGGCCTGGTGAAGCACCAGCCGGGCACCGGACGCACCAACCGGGTGGCCCAGGGCGATGGCCCCGCCCTCGCGGTTGATGGTGGCGGGGTCGAGCCCCAGATCCTTGGCGGACTGCAGCACCACCGAGGCAAAGGCCTCGTTGATTTCGATCAAGTCCAGGTCCGATGCCTTCAACCCCTCCTTGGCCAGTGCGGCAAGGATCGAATCGCTTGGTTGCGAATGCAGGGAACCATCGGGTCCGGCGGTCTGCCCGTGGGCGCCGATTTCACACAGCCAGCCCAAGCCGGCCCTGCGCGCCGCACCCTTGGAAGTAATGACGAGTGCCGCGGCACCGTCCGAGAGCGGCGAGGACGACCCCGCGGTGATCGTTGCGTCCGGATCCTTGGAGAACGCCGGGCGCAAGGCGGCCAGCTGCTCGGCCGTCGTGCTCGGCCGGATTCCCTCGTCCTGTGCGACCACCAGGTCCTCGCCGCGGCGCTGCGGAATGCTGATCGGTGCGATTTCGGCATCCAGGGTTTCCCTGGCCGCCGCCGCGCGCTGGTGCGAGGCGGCGGCGAAGGCGTCCTGTTCGGCGCGCGGAATCCCGCGTTCGATGTTGCCGCGGTCGGTCGCGGATCCCATGAGCTCGCCGGAGAACGGATCGGCAAGCCCGTCGTGGTTCAGCGAGTCCTCCATGCCGCGGTCCCCGATTGCAAGCCCCGAACGCATGCCTCGCACCAGGTGCGGGGCATTGGACATCGATTCCTGGCCGGCGGCGATGATGAAATCGGCCTCGCCGCAGCGGATCATGCGGGCGGCATCGATCACGGCGGTCAGGCCCGACAAGCAGAGCTTGTTAACGGTCACGGTCGGGACATTCCACCCGATGCCGGCCTTGATCGAGGCCTGGCGCGCCGGGCCCTGGCCCGCACCGGCCAGGATGACCTGGCCGACGATCACGTGGCCGATCCTTTCGGCGGGCACTCCGCTGCGTTCCAGCGCGGCGGCCATGGCATGGGCACCCAGGTCGTTGACCTGCACCGGGGACAGCGCGCCGCGGAACTTCCCGAAGGGCGTGCGGGCCCCGGCAACAATCACGGGGGTCAGGTCGTCATTCATCACAACTGTCCTTTTCTTGGGGCGGGGCGCCGTTGCCATAAGCTCGAGGGCATGCCCCACGCAGTAAATCCGGTTGATGCCCAGACTATCCATTTCGATGCCAGCACCACAGGCGCCCCGCCAGTGTTGCTGCTGCACGGTTCGGCGCTTTCGCGGTCGATCTGGCGGGGGCTGGGCTACGTCAGGGCGCTGGAACCGGAATTCTCCACCATCCGCATGGACCTGCGCGGGCACGGGCGGTCCGGCAAGCCGCACGAGGCATCAGCCTATTCCATGGACTCGATGCTCGGCGACGTCCAGGCCGTCCTGGAAGCCACGGGCCACGACTCGGTGCACATCGTCGGCTACTCCTTCGGCGCACGCGTCGGCCTGGCGCTGGCCGCCCGCTCCCCGCACCGGGTGCGTTCCCTCACGATGCTCGGCGGAACCCACGCCATCGAGGCCGGTCAGCTTGCCGCGCTCTTCTTCGACGGGTACCTGGAGGTGCTCAAGGCGGGGGACATGGAGGGCTTCATCGCCGGCATGGAGGCCGACGGCGGGAAGCTGGACCCGGCCACCCGGCTGGCGTTTGCCTCCAACGACCCGCTGGCGCTCGCGGCCTACTTCGAGGCCACCGAGTCCGGCCCGGGAATCAGCGAGATGCTGCTGCAGCAGATCCACACCCCGACGCTGCTGATGACCGGCACCCGGGACTCACCGCGCATCGAGCACTCCCGCCTCATGTCCTCCCTGATGCCCGACGCCCGGCTGGTCGAGCTTCCCGGGCGCACCCACGGCGGAACCCTGTTCCCGCCCGGACCGATCCTGGATGAGCTGCTGCCGTTCCTGTGCCGGCACGAGGGCGCCTGACCCCGCCCGGCCACGGGCCGCCAACGGGCCCTTGACCGGGGGTGCCCCAAGGTCAAGACTCAAGAAATGGATGCACAAACGGCTGCTGTCTCAATCACCGGGTTGAGCGTGGTGCGCGGGAAAACCCCCGTGTTGCACGGCCTTGACCTCGAGGTCCCTCGCGGGGACGTGGTGGGTTTGCTGGGCCCCAGCGGCTGCGGCAAGTCCACGCTGATGCGCTCGATCGTCGGCACCCAGGTCATTGCTGGCGGACTGGTGGAGGTGCTGGGGGACGAGGCCGGGTCCGCGGCGCTGCGCCACCGGGTCGGCTACATGACCCAGGACGCGGCCGTCTACGACGACCTGCCGGTGGCGGCGAACCTGCGCTACTTCGCAAGGATCATCGGCGCCGACGACGGACAGGTCCAACGGGTCATCGAACGCACCGACCTGGGCTCGGTGGCCCGCTCGATGGCCGAGGAGCTGTCCGGCGGGCAACGCAGCAGGCTCTCGCTGGCCGTCGCGCTGCTGGGCGCGCCCGAGCTGCTGGTGCTCGACGAGCCGACGGTCGGCCTGGACCCGGTGCTGCGCGTCGAGCTCTGGCGGCTCTTTGCCGAACTGGCGGCCGACGGCGTGACGCTGCTGGTCTCAAGCCACGTGATGGACGAGGCAACCCGCTGCGACTCGCTGGTCCTAATGCGCGAAGGACGGATCATCGCCCAGGACACGCCCGCGGGCCTGCTGGCGCGCACCGGGACCGCGACCGCGGAGGACGCGTTCCTGGCCTTGATCCGGTCCGGCGAAGAGGCCGGGGCGGAAACCGGGGCGGCACCAGGCGGGAAAACCGCACCGTCGGCACTGGCCGCCGGCCCGGGCAAGCACCGGGCGACGGGGGAGACCCCGTGAAGCCGACCCGGGTCCTGGCCACCGCCGAGCGGGTGCTCACCCAGGTCCGCCACGACCGCCGGACCCTGTTGCTGTTGCTGCTGGTGCCCGCGCTGCTGATCGGGCTGGTGGCCTGGATCTTCACCGACACCCCGGTGTTCGGAAGCATCGGCCCGGCGATGATCGCGCTCTTCCCGTTCATCGTCATGTTCCTGGTGACAAGCATCGCCACGCTGCGCGAGCGGCGCAGCGGCACCCTTGAGCGGCTGCTGTCGCTGCCGCTGGGCAAGGCCGAGTTCATCTTGGGCTACGCGCTGGCCTTCGGGCTGTTGGCGGTGGTGCAAACGGCAATTGCCGTGGGCTTTGCCGTGTGGGTGTGCGGGCTGGAGGTCTCCGGCAGCCTGGGACTGCTCTTTGCCGTGGCGGTCGCCGACGCCCTGCTGGGCACCTCGCTGGGCCTGCTGGCCAGCGCCTTTGCGCGCACGGAGTTCCAGGTGGTGCAGTTCATGCCGGTGCTGATTTTCCCGCAGATCCTGCTCGGCGGGATCTTCCTGCCGCGCGACCAGCTGCCGGCCGCGCTGGAGGCCATCGGCGACTGGCTGCCGCTGAGCCAGGCGATCGACGCGCTGAACGCGGTGGCCCGTGGCGACCAGGACGCGGGATACATCTGGCTGCGGCTCGGATTCATCGCAATCTGGATCGTGGTTGCGATCGTCCTGGGGTCGGTGACGCTGCGCCGGCGCACCAACTAGGGCACCTGTGACCGGACACCCAAGACCCGGGATAATGGACCGGGTGAGTGAGCAGCTTTTGCGGGCAACCCCCGGCACCGTGGACCCAGGCACCTTCGACCTCGAAAACATCGGGCGCGGGCTGGTCTTCGCGCAATCCCTGCCCGGGCTTGCGCGGGTCCTCGATGCGGGCGGGGAATCGGGGACGGCCGTCATCCAGGCGCCGCCCGGCACGGGCAAGACGACCCTGGTGCCGCCGCTCGTGGCAAACCTGGTGTTGAAGCGGGGTGAGCCGAAGCGCGCGGGGGGAGCCGGGCGCATCCTCGTCACCCAACCCCGCAGGGTTGCCGCGCGCTCCGCCGCACGGCGCCTTGCCTCGCTGGACGGAAGCCCGCTGGGCACCCGCGTCGGATTCAGCGTACGCGGGGAAAACAAGGCCGGCCCGGAAACGCTCGTGGAATTCGTGACCCCCGGCATCTTGCTGAGACGCCTGCTGGCCGATCCCGGGCTGGACGGGATCGACGCGGTCATCATCGACGAGGTGCACGAACGCGGCCTCGAGACCGACCTGCTGGTCGGCATGCTGCGCGAGGTGCACGAACTGCGCGGGGACCTGATGCTGCTGGCCATGTCCGCAACCCTCGATGCCCCGCGCTTTGCCGCGCTGATCGGCGATGCCGCCGGGCAGGGCCCCGCCGCCGTGGTGGACTGCCCCTCCGCGCTGCACCCGCTCACCGTGGACTGGGTGCCGGGTGCCGGCACGCGGCTGACCGACCGCGGGGTCAGCCGGACCTTCCTGTCCCACGTCGCGGCCACCGCGGCGTCCGCCCATGCCCGGGCGCTGGCCGGCAACCCGGCCATCGACGCGCTGGTCTTCCTGCCCGGCGCCTGGGAGGTGGCGGAGGTCGCCGCGCAGCTGCGCACACTGGCCCCCGGCACCGAGGTGCTGGAACTGCACGGACAGGTCCAGCCCGCGCTGCAGGACCGGGCCGTCTCCGGGCGCGAGGCGCAGGGGGCCCCGCGCATCATCGTCTCCACCTCGCTGGCCGAATCCTCGCTCACGGTGCCCGGCGTCCGGCTGGTGATCGACTCCGGGCTGGCCCGCGAACCGCGCCGGGACGCCACCCGCGGCATGAGCGGGCTGGTCACCGTCTCCGCCTCGCGGGCTTCCTGCGTTCAGCGCGCCGGCCGTGCCGCCCGCCAGGGGCCGGGCACCGTGGTGCGTTGCTTCGAGGAAAAGAGCTTCGCCGCGGCACCGGCGCATCCGCGGGCCGAAATCACCGTCGCGGACCTGGCATCGGCCGCCCTGGTGCTGGCCTGCTGGGGTGCACCGGGCGGGGAGGGCCTGCACCTGCCGGAGCCTCCGCCGGCCAACAGCCTTGCCGACGCGCTCACGGTGCTGGCCCAGCTGGGCGCCATCGACGCGACCGGGCATGCCACCGCCCTGGGCCGCAGGCTGGCCTCGATCCCTGCGGATCCGAGGCTGGGCCGGGCACTGCTGGACGGGGCCCCGCTGGTGGGCACCTCCCGGGTCGCCGCCCTGGTCGCGATGCTCGCCGGGGACTACCGGGCGCAGGCCGCCGACCTGGGGGAGTTGCTCAAGTCCCTGCAGCGCGGCACCCACCCGCAGGCCAGAGCCTGGAAGCAGGAATCGACCAGGCTGCAGCGCCTGGTGGAACGCACCGGGGCCGGGGCTGCCGCGGCTACCGCAAATGCCGTGTCCTCCGGCGAGGACGCGGCCGGACTGGTCGTCGCCCTGGCCTTCCCCGCCCAAGTGGCCCGCCGGGTGCCGGGTGCCGCCGGCGCCACCTACCTGCTGGCCTCGGGAACCCGTGCCGGGCTGCCTGCCGGAAGCGCGCTGGCGCACCACGAATGGCTGGCCGTCGCGGAGGTCGCCCGCGCGGCGGGCCGCGACGCTGCCGGTACCGGGGCATTGATCCGCTCCGCGGCGCCGCTGGATGCGGACACCGCAGCACGGGCCGCCTCCCACCTGCTCGGTGAGGAAACCCGTGCACGGTTCGCCGCGGGAAAACTCACCGCCCGACGGGTGCGCACCCTGGGCGCCATCGAACTTGAAAACACCCCGGTGACGCCCACGCGCGCCCAGGGGCGGGACGCCGTGCTGGCGGCCCTGCGGGAAAACGGGCTTGGCATGCTCACCTTCTCCGCCTCCGCCGACGCCCTGCGCCGCAGGCTGGCCCTGGTCCACCGCGAACTGGGCGACCCGTGGCCGGCCATGGACGACGACTCCCTCATCGCCGATGCCGGCAACTGGCTGGCCCCCGAGTTGGAGGCGCTCGCCGGCGGCAAGCCCGCCTCCGCGCTGGACCTCACCGATGCGCTGCGCCGGCTGCTGCCCTGGCCCGAGGCCTCAAAGCTCGGGGAGCTGGCCCCCGAACACCTGGCGGTGCCCAGCGGCTCGAACATCCGCATCGAGTACCCGCCGGTCGACGAACCCGGGTCCAGGCCGGTGGTCTCGGTGAAGCTGCAGGAATGCTTCGGCCTGGCCGAATCCCCGCGCCTGGTGCGCGGCCGGGTCCCGATCCTCTTCCACCTGCTGTCCCCGGCCCGGCGGCCGCTGGCAGTCACCGACGACCTGGCGTCCTTCTGGTCCGGCCCCTACTCCCAGGTCCGTGCCGAAAACCGCGGCCGCTACCCCAAGCACCCGTGGCCGGAGGACCCCTGGACCGCGCCGGCAACCCGGCACGTCAAGCGCCGGATGGGCGAGGCATAGGGAGCGCATAGGCGTTGCCGGGGCGCGGCACAGCCGGGCCATAGCCGGCGGTCATAGCGTGGGGGCCAGACGACAGCTTGCTCCGCCGGAGCGAAGAAGAAACGAGGACCCACCATGGAACCAACCCAAGGCCACGACCCATCCGGCGCAGTCCACCCGCGTTTCCAGGGCAGGGTCCTGCCGCGGCCCGAGGAGGACCTGGAGGACCAGGGACTCGGGTTCGACGTCCAGACGTTGCTGGGGCGCCGCACCGCGCTCAAGGCCTTCGGCGCCGGCGCGCTGGCACTGGGGCTGGCCGCCTGCACGGCGACCACCAAGACCGCGGACGCGCCGGGCACCTCCGCCGGGGAGATCCCCGACGAGACGGCCGGCCCCTACCCGGGCGACGGTTCCAACGGTCCGGACATCCTGGAGCAGAGCGGCATCGTGCGCAGCGACATCCGCTCCAGCTTCGGGGATTCGACAACCACGGCAGCGGGCATCCCCATGACGCTGGAGCTGAACCTCAAGGACCTGGCCAACGGCGGGACAGCCTTTGCCGGGGTCGCGGTGTACGTGTGGCATTGCGACCGCGAGGGCAACTACTCGATGTACTCCGCGGCGGTGGAGAAGGAGAACTACCTGCGCGGCGTGCAGATCGCGGATGCCGCGGGGACCGTGCGCTACACCAGCATCTTCCCCGCCTGCTACACGGGTCGCTGGCCGCACATCCACTTCGAGGTCTACCCGGACGCGGCCTCGATCACCGACGTGTCCAAGGCGATCGCCACCTCCCAGGCGGCCCTGCCGCAGGACGTTTCGGAAGCTGTCTTCGCCACCGACGGCTATTCGGCCTCGGTCAAGAACCTGGCCCAGCTTTCCCTGGCCACCGACAACGTCTTCGGCGACGACTCCGGAGCCAGCCAGCTTGCCACCGTCACCGGGGACCTCGCCAACGGTTACAAGGTGGTGCTCGATGTCGGCGTCGACACCCGGACCGCGCCGACCGGGGGCTCCATGCCCGGCGGTTCGGGTGGTGGCCCCGGCGGCGGGAACGGCGCGCCGCCCTCCGGCGGCCCGGGCGGAGGGCCCGGCGGCACCCCGCCAACGGCGCCCCCGAATTCACAGAGCTAGCTCCCAGGGCCGTGCGCAGCAAAAACCGTGTGCAGCAATAAACGGTGCCGCCGCATCGCCCGTGTGAATCGGGCAAAGCGGCGGCACCGTGTGTTTGGCGGTCAATCCCCGGTCTAGGCGAAGGCGGAAATCCCGGTGATCGAGCGGCCGATGATCAGCGCCTGCACGGTCTCGGTGCCCTCGTAGGTGTGGATCGCCTCGATGTCGGCGATGTGCCGCGCCACTCGGTTGCGCAGCAGGATGCCGTTGCCGCCGAGCAGGTCGCGGGCGTTGGAGGCGATGGTCCGGGCGATGCGCGTGCAGGTGAACTTGGCCAGCGAGGCCTGCACCGGGCTCAGCGTCCCGGCCTCCTCGCGGCGGGTGGCCTGCATGACCATCAGCTGCATGGTCGCCAGCTCCGAGTGCATACGGGTCAGGCGTTCCTGGACGATCTGGCTGGCGGCCAGCGGGCGGCCGAACTGGATTCGTTGCGCGGCATACTGCACGGCCGTCTCGTAGCAGGCGGTCGCGTGCCCGACCGCGGACCAGGCGACACCCAGCCGGGTCGCGAAGAGCACCCCGGCGGTGTCCTTGAAGCTGTTGGCGCCGGGCAGCACGTGCGAATCCGGGACAAACACGTTCTCCAGGCGGATGTGCGCCTGCCAGATGGCACGCAGCGAAAGCTTGCCCTCGATCGTGGTGCCCGTGTAGCCGTCCCATTCCTGCTGGACGATGAAGCCGCGGACGCTGCCCTCCTCGTCGCGCGCCCACACGATGGTCACGCCGCCGACCGAGCCGTTGCCGATCCACTTCTTCTCGCCGCTGATGCGGTAGCCGCCCTCGACGCGCACGGCGCGGGTTTCCAGCGAGACGGAGTCCGATCCGTGCGTCGGTTCGGTCAGCGCGAACGCGCCGAGCACCTCCGCGTTTGCCAGCTTCGGGGCCCATTGCGCGATTTGCTCGGGCGAGCCGCAGTCCACGATCGAGCGCAGCGCCAGGCCGGCCTGCACCGCGGCGATGGTGCCCACCGATCCGTCGGCGCGGGAGAGCTCCATGTTGACCAGCCCGGCGGCGAGAACGCTCATTTCCGGGTAGCCCTCGAGGGCCAGGCCGTCGCGCAGCAGGTCAAGCTCGCCCAGGCGCTTGGCCAGGGCCAGCGGGTATTCGGCCTTGTCCCAGTGGCCGTCGATGACCGGGCGGACCTCCTCAAGGCCGAACTTCCGGGCGCGGTCCCAGTAGGCGCGGTCGGCCTCGGGGATGTCCTCGAAGGCGCCCGCGGGGTCGGTGTCGACCTCGCCCCACAGCTCGTATTCCGGTTCGACGACCCCGGCGGGGAATTCGGTGTTGAGGTTGGTTTCGATGCTCATGAGCCGGTTTCGGCCTTTCTCCTGCGACTGAAGTACCACGTCGCACCAGCATACTGGAACCGAGTGTCAGGTCAAGGTACTGCGTTTCATTACCGTTGCCGTTCCCGCCATTCATCGGCGAGCATCGCGTATTCAAAACCGTCCAGCCAGCCGTCGTCGCGGTGCAGCGCGGCCGCGACCAGATGGGATTCCCGACGCATGCCCAGGCGTTCCATGAGCCGCCACGAAGGCTGGTTGTCGGCGAAGCAGCGGGCGTGTACCCGGTGCAGCCCAAGGTCGGTGAAACACAGCCGCAGCACCCGAGCGATGGCCTCGGTCGCCAGGCCGCGTCCGGAGAACCCGGGATCCAGCGACCAGCCAAGCTCGGCTTCGACTCCGGCTCCGACTTTCGAAACCTCGCTCTGGGTCCACGCATCGTTCAGCCGCACGACGACCTCGCCGATGACCCTGCCCTCGGATTCAATGACCAGCCGCTCGCCCAGGCGCGCGGGATCCCGGAAGGATCGGGCATAGCTTTCGTAGTCCTTCCAGGCGCTGGTCACCCAACGGGAGGACTCGGGCAGCCGGCGGTAGGCCCACGTGGCCTCCGCATCACCCGGAGCCGCGGGGCGAATGCCCAGGCGCTCGGTCAGCAGGGGCCATTCGGGACCGGCGTGCAAGGTCATCGATGCGGAGGTGTCCATTCACCGATGTTAATGCAGCCGGTGCCGACCCGGAGGTCAGCCGTTGGCGCGGTTCAGCGCCTCGCGCACCTGCTCCACGATGGCCTCGGTGTCGGCGGCGCCCCCGGACACCGTGACCACCACGGTTGTCGGCTGGCTGCGTTCCGGCTCGCCGGTCGCCTCGAGTGCCGGGGTGAAGAGCGCCGCCAGGGCCAGCAGCTCGCGCTCCAGCTCGGGGCGGCGGGTGTCCTCGGGGTGCTTGAGCCAGCGCCGCAGGTGGTCGTTGTGCACCGAGACCACTCCGGAGGCGAATGCGATGCACAACGCGCGGCCGTGCGGCAGGTCGTAGAGGCCGCGGTCGCGCAGGTGGTTGCGGAAGGCGCGTTCGTAGCGGTGAGTGGAGACGAGTTCGCGGTCGCGCAGTGACGGCACGTCCTGCAGCAGCCTGTGGCGCAGGCTTGCGGCCTCCGGCCGGGCGGTGTGCTGGTCGAAGACCACCAGTCCCGCATTGACCAGGGTTTGCGCCGGCCCCAGGGAGGAGGTTGCCAGCATGGTCTCCAGGTGGTGGATGATCATTTCCTGGTCGGCGAAGACCATCTCTTCCTTGGAGCCGAACCGCCTGAAGAAGGTCGAACGCGAGATGCCCGCGGCCTGGGCCAGCGCGTCGACGCTCGTCGCATCGAAGCCGTTTTCAACAAGGAGGCGCAGTGCCGCGTCGGGCACGGCGGAAGAGGTGATCATGCACGCGAATCTAGCACGGGGCGTCCGCCGCGGAGATATTCTGCCGGTGGATGTCCCGGGATGTGGGCAAGCCAATAGCCCGGCCCGCCGCGCTTTCCCGGACGGCCGGCGGAGGGTGCCGTGAGGTGTGCCGGGGCTCCGGTGCTCCGGGAACGACCCGCCGATCGGGAAGAAACCCTAGCCGTGCCTTGCCGGTAAACCATAAGGTGGGGATGGAACCGACGGACACACCCAACGACCAGGAGAATTCCCCATGGGCTTGAACATTGCAAACATCGCGCTGCGACTGACCTCGGGTGCCTACATCCTCAACAGCGGCGTCGGAAAGCTGCGCCTGCCCGCGGAAGTCGCGCAGGGCCTGCAGTCGATGACGGCCAACGCGATCCCGCCGGTGGAAAAGGTGGATCCCGCAGTTTTCGGCAAGGCCGTGGCCGTCGGTGAAATCACGCTGGGCGCGATGCTGCTGACCCCGTTCATCCCCTCGAGGCTTGCCGGCCTGGGTCTTGGCGCCTTCGCCGGGTCGTTGCTGGCCATCTACCTCAAGACGCCGGGCATGACCGAATCCGACGGCGTCCGGCCCTCGCCCAACGGCGTAGCCATGGCCAAGGACTTCTGGCTGGCCGGCATGGCCGTCGCACTGGTGTGCGGCCGCGGCAAGGCCAAGACGAAGATCAAGGAAGTCGCCAAGCCCGTCAAGCAGTAGCTGCGGCTTCCCGGGCGCCGAACGCAAAAGCGCCGGAGGGCTGTGGCAACGATTCAGTTGCAGCAACCCTGCGGCGCTTTTGCGTGCCCGGCAGGTCGACGTCAGTCGGCCCGGGGTTTCGAGCCCTTGCGGAAGCCCAACGCCACCACGGAAGCTGCGATCGCCACCAGGCCCGGCAGCAACAGCGACTGGCCCAGTGCCAGCGAGAACGCCTGGTGCAGGAACTCGGGAACCACGGAGCCCATCCCGGGCTCGCCGCCGACGGCCAACGCCGCCGAGCCGTCCGAACCGACCTTGGCCATCTCCGAAATCGCCTTCTGCGACTCGGCGGAGATGCGCGATTCCATCATCAGGGCGATCAGCGCGGAGCCGAGCACGGCACCGACCTGGCGGGTGGTGTTGTAGATGCCCGATCCGGCGCCCGCGTCGGCCTGCCCCAGGTCGCGGGTGGCGGTCAGCGAGACCGACGGCCAGATCATGGCCGAACCCAGGCCCATGAACACCGGCGGGATCAGCAGCACCCAGAACGGGGTGTCCTCGCGCAGGACCAGGCCGTACGCGGTGATCGCCGAGCCAAAGAGGAAGAAGCCGGGGACGGCGAAGTACTTGGCCTCCACGCGGCTCACGCGCTTGCCGATGATGGGTGCCAGCACGCCGGCGACCACGGCCATAGGCGCGAGCATCAGCGCCGAGAGCGTCGGGGTCAGCCCGCGCACGGACTGCAGGTAGAGGATCATCGGGAAGCTCATGGCGGTGATCGCCAGCCCCATGAACGCGATCGCGACGTTGGCCAGCGAGAAGTTGCGGTCCTTGAACAGGCCCAGCGGCACCAGCGGCTCGGCCTTCGTCTTGGCCTGCCAGAGCACAAAGAGCCCCAGCAGGACGATGCCGGCGATGATCAGGTGCCAGGAACCGATCGGGCCCAGGAACGGGCCCCAGTTGTGGGAGTTGCCCTCCTGGATGCCGAAGACCAGCAGGAACATCGCGGCCGCGCTCATCACGACGCCCAGCCAGTCGAAGGAGTGCGAGTGGCGCTCCAGCTCCGGCACCTTCAGCAGCACCCGCCAGATGGCAAAGATGCCCACCGGCACGTTGACAAAGAAGATCCATTCCCAGCCCAGGGTGTCCACGAACACGCCGCCGAGGATCGGGCCGACCAGCGTGGCGATGCCGGCGACCGCGCCCCACAGGCCCATGGCCGCGCCGCGGCGGGCGTAGGGGAACATGCGGGTAATGAACGTCATGGTCTGCGGGCTCATCATGGAGGCGCCCAGCCCCTGCACCACGCGGGCGGTGATCAGCGTTTCGACGTTCGGCGAGAGCCCGCACCACAGCGAGGAGAGCGTGAAGATGGCCAGGCCGATCAGGAAGATGTTGCGCGGGCCGAACCTGTCGCCCAGGCGCCCGGTGATCAGCAACGGCACCGCAAACGCCAGCAGGTAGGCGCTGTTGACCCAGATCACCCCGTTGATGTCGGTGTCCAGGCCGTTCATGATCGCCGGCATGGCGGTGGAGACGATGGTGGAGTCCACCAGGATCATGAAGAACCCGATGACCAGGGCCCACAGGGCACCCCACGCCACCTTGTCTTGGGCAGCTTGTGCCGTTTCGGCTTCGGTCTTGTTCTCGTTCACCGCACGAGCCTACGCCCCAAGTCCGCGCCGCAACAGGGTCTTGAGCCGCAGCTCACACCCATGGCAGCCGGCCCGGCGCCGCCGGCGGGATGGCGGTGCCACTAGGGAAGATGGACGATTCCGTCGATGCAGGTCACCGAGTTCCCGGAAATCCAGACTCCCTCGGCATTGCGGTCGACATGCAGGATCGCCGAGCGGCCCAAGCGGGTGCCCTGGCGCACCGTGTAGTTCTCCGGGGCCAGCCCGGAACCCGTCAGCCAGATGCCGAACCCGGCGTTCAGCGACCCGGTGGCCGGGTCCTCGGGCAGGCCCTCGCCGGGGATGAAGGCGCGGACCTCGTAGTCGGCCGGGGCCCCGGTGACCGAGTTGGTGAATCGCTGGTTGGAGCGTCGCTCGTCGGCCTCGGAGACCGGGCGCAATTCCTCGCGGGCGCCTGCCGGACGGTCGGCCCGGGACTGCGGGTCGTAGGACGCGGTGGGGATGCCGGCGTTGGTGTACGGGCCGATGACACCGACCTCAAGGCCGTGCAGGGTCTGGTAGTCGGGTTCGAGCCCCAGCACCAGGTCGGCGTCGCGCAGCAGCAGCCCGGCAAAGTTCGGCCCGTTGACCAGCCACTGGTGGGCCAGCACGTCCTCGCGCCGCAACCCCAGACCGGCCAGCGCCCATTCGAGCACGTCCGACTCAAGCTCCCCGGTGCGCACCAGGGGCGGTGCCTTGAACGCCAGACGCTCGGGATCCGTCGCTTCCTCGCCCGGCACCCGGCGGACCTCGATGAGCCCGGCCCCGCACTGCTGGATCACGGCGGCCGGATCCTTGGGGACCCCGCCAGCCTCGAGCCATGCGTGGGCGGCGCCCAGGGTGGGGTGGCCGGCAAAGGGCAGCTCGGTGGTGGTGGTGAAGATCCGCACCCGGTAGTCGGCGGTCGGCTCCGTGGCCGGGAGCAGGAACGCGGTTTCGGCAAGGTTGGTCCAGTTGGCGAAGTTCAGCATCTGCTCGTCGCTGAGGCCCTCGCCGTTCAGGACAATTGCCAGTCCGTTGCCCCGGTAGGGCGCGGAGGAGAATACGTCGACTTGTTTGTACGGGCGGGCGATACTCATAAGAGAATCGTGGCACACCGGGCGCTGTGCCGTGCAGGATGACGCCGCTTTGTCATGCAATGCGGATGGCCCGGGCCCGATCGTGGTCGCGTTGAATCCGACGACGACCACCACCGGAACGGCGATGCTTCACCGCGGGGCTCTTGCCGTTGGTGAAGCATCGCACATTGGTTCGGCGGCGGCTACCATCGGTGGGCCACGTCGATCACCAGCATGCTGGTGCTGCCGGCACCGGTGAGCACAAAGGTCCTGAACGGCAGCCGTGCGCGGACACCGAGCCCGAAGGACGTCTGGCCCTCGAAGCTGCCCAGGAAGGCCACCTGCCTGAAGGTGGTGTATCCGGCGACATTCTTGGCGTGGGCCCAGTTGGACGGGTTGTAGGTCGGGTTTCCGGAGAAGCTGTAGGCCGGCGCCATCACCACGATCTGCAGGTCGGCGGCCCCGGCGAGCGGAACCCGCTTTCCCTGTCCCTCGGTGTAGACGGCGGTGACATAGCGGACGTCGTAGCCCCGGACCTTGCCCTTGAGGTCGATCACCAAGCGGTCGAAGCACGCGTGCCTGCCGGTGCGGACGTTGGTGATGTGGCCGGTCGAATAGTGTGCGGCCGAATCGGCGGCCGAGCCCCAGGCGATTCCGCAATACGGGGCGGCCATTGCGGTGGCCGATGGTGCCGCGGGTGAGATGCCGAGGCCGGCTGCCACGAATACAGCGGCGACGGCGGCACCGAATTTCTTGTTCATTTTTTACACGCTTTGGAACGGTGGGTGGATAGTGCACGCACAGAATGCGCGCACCGCGGAGACAACGCAATGGGGTATGCCGGATCCGCATCACATTGCAACCCGTACGAGACCTTCGCAACGCGGGCGCCGTATTTTCAGGTTTCGCCCAATTGCATGTGCCAACCTTGTATATATGCTGCTTTTTGCCACAGGAACCCTGGACAACACCCTCGACAGCACCGTTGACGGCGTCCTTGAGAACACGAACGCGTTACCCGAACCCATACGGCCGTGGATAGTCATTGCGCTCGGCCTGCTGGCCGCAGCGGTGATCGCCATCGTGGTTTCCTTCGTGGTGGCCAGGGCGCTGAGCAACAAGCCCGAGATCGCGAAGGACGCGGCCCGTGCCCGCATGCCCCTGTGGTGGGCCCTGAACTTTGCCTTCACCAAGATCGCGATCGGGCTCACCCTCAGGGACAACGAATGGGTCAGGCTCTGGCAATTCCTGTTGCTGCTGGGCCTGGTGCTCTCCATCGCGTGGTTGGTGACGGTGTTGCTGGGGCTGCTCGAGGACATGGTGCTGGCCAAATACCGGAACGACCTGGACAACCCCCGCAGGCTGGCCAAGATGGAAACCCAGGTCGGGCTGCTGCGCAGGGTGGCCACCGTGGTGGTCATGGTGCTCGCCGTGGCCGGCACGCTGCTGACGATCCCGGAAGTCAGGGCGCTCGGCGCCGGCCTGCTGGCCTCGGCCGGTTTGATCTCCGTGGTCGCGGCGCTGGCCGTGCAGTCGTCGCTGGCCAACGTCTTTGCCGGGTTGCAGATCGCCTTCACCGATGCCATCCGCGTCAACGACACGGTCGTGGTGGAAACCCAACGCGGCAACATCGAGGAAATCACCCTCACCTACGTGGTGGTGGTGCTGCTGGACGGGCGCCGGATGATCATTCCGTCGACCTATTTCACGACGACGCCGTTCGAGAACTGGTCGCGCCGCACCACCGAGATCAACGGGTCGGTCTTGCTGGACCTCGGCTGGAATGCGCCGATCGAGCACTTGCGTGCCCGGACCGAACAGCTGCTTGCCTCCACCGACCTGTGGGACGGCCGGGTCGGTTCCTTGAACGTCACCGATGCGATCGGAGGCATCCTCAAGGTCACGATCGCCGTCAGCGCGCGCAACCCCGGGGACCTGTACGACCTGAAGAACTACCTGCGTGAAAACCTGATCGCCGAGCTGCACCAAGACTACCCGGACGTGCTGCCCCAGCCGATGGTTCCCGGCGTGCCCGCCGTCTAGGAGTCGGCAGGAGCCGCAGGAGGTCCCCCGCGCCGGGGCGCTTCCGTCCTACAGGCGCAGCGCCGCCGGCCCGTAGTCCTCGCGCCGGCGGGCGGCCGCGGTCCGCTGCTGCAGGATCGCCACCATCTGGTCGACCTTGCCGATCAGGTCGCCGATCTCCGAATCGTCGCGGTCGACCCAGCGGGTCAGCGGCTCGTCGTGCGTCGGCACGAAGTCGACGTGCGGTTCCCACACAAAAAGCGTGCGTTCGGCGCCCAGCACGTACTGCTGCCAAAACATCTGGCGCAGGTAGTGCCGCGGGATCGACTTGAACGGCTTGTTGGTGGTCTTGATTTCCGACAGCTCCACCGCGCCCGTCTCCCGGATGCCCAAACCGTCCGGGGTGGCCAGGTGGATGCGGTTCTCCGCCGCGTGGAAAAGCTGGGTGGAGGGTGCGATGCCGAAGTTTTCCTGCACCCACGCGGCGATCACCGGCTCGCGGTTCCGCCCGTGCTCGGTGTACGGGTTCCCGCCGAAGTTCGAGCCGTTCAGCTTGTCCCAGGCCGCGGACTGGATGCTGCGCGGGGTTGAAAGCTTCGCCGCATCGGTGGCGGTAATGCCCTGGGAACGGGCCCGCAACCAGGCGATCCGGTCGGAGGAATCCGCAACGATCCTCTCCAGGCAGGGCGCGGCGGGGGCATCAATCGGCAGGGAAGTCACCCGCCCCATTCTTCCCAACATTTGCCCGATCGACTAACCGGGACCCCGCCCGGGGTGTTTCCCCACGTCGGCGCGGGCCCACAGGACGCCGCCCGACGCCGCCCGGCTCCCGGCAACCGCGGGGCCGTGCGAACCCCTAACCGGAAACCTAGCCGGAAACACCGCCCGCGCGTAGCCTGAGACCATGGGCAGGATTGCGGTTTCATGCCGCAAGGATGCAGTATCCAGGTCCGGAAAGCGTCGGCCCGACCACCGCAAGGGAGACACCCGCCATGGAACGCATACTCGGCGTCAACACCTGGGTTTGGACCTCCCCGCTGACCGATGCCTCGCTGAAGGAAGTCGCCGCACATGTCGCGAGCCTGGGGTTCGACGCCATCGAGCTCCCGCTGGAACACCTGGGCGACTGGGACGCCGCCGCGGCCCGCGAGATCCTTGCCCACCACACGCTGACCCCCGTGATCATCGGAACGATGCCGCCGGGTCGCAGCCTGGTCGATGCTTCGCCGCAGGAAATCTCGGCCACGCAGGACTACCTGCGCGGAGTCGTGGATGCGGCGGCGACCCTCGGCGCGGCGACCGTCGCCGGCCCGTTCCATGCAGTGACCGGCCGCACCCGGGCCATGGGTGACCCCGAACGAGAGGCGGCCTACCTGCAGCTGCGTTCCAGCCTTGCCCCGCTGGTGGACCATGCGGCCGCACGCGGCGTCACCCTGGCGATCGAACCGCTGAACCGCTACGAAACTTCCCTGGTCAACACCGTCGACCAGGCCTTCGACGCCCTCGAGCCGCTGCTCGGCCCCGGGCTGGGGCTGGCGCTTGACACCTTCCACCTGAACATCGAGGAGCGGGACATCGCGGCGTCGGTGGCCCGGGCCGTGGGGCACATCGCCCACGTGCAGGTCAGCGGCAACGACCGCGGCACCGTCGGCGCCGACCACTTCGACTGGCACGGGTTCCTGCACGCGCTGGACCTGGCCGGCTACGCCGGGCCGCTGTGCGTCAAGAGCTTCACGGGCGCCAACGACTCCCTTGCGGTGGCCGCGTCCATCTGGCGCCCGCTGGCCAGCACCCAGGACGCGCTGGCCGCGGATTCGCTGGGCTTCCTCAGGAACCTGCAGTCCGGGGGACTGCGCTGAGCGGCCCCGTCGCCACCTCTCCCGGCACGGCTAGTCCAGCGCCAGGGCGGCCGCGGCCAGCACTTGCTGCACGCTGGGCACCCCGGAGGCCCTGAACACCTCGGTCCCGTTCCTGCGCACCACCAGCGTGGGGGTGGATTCTATGCGCAGTTCCTCGGACTCGCGAAGGTGCGAGAGCACGTCGACCTCCCGGATCCGGGCCTGCGGCAGCAGCGTGCCGGCGTCCCTGAGCACGGAGCGGGCGCGCACGCAGGGTGCGCAGAAGGTGGAGGTATAGAGCACGAGTTCCATCACCAGTGTGCAACCGCGAACCGCCGGATTCGATTCCCGCGCGCCGTCCGGCCCGTCTCCACCCTGGGTAGGAGGCCGCGTTCGCACAAGTCATCACCTGCTCCGATGCCCGACGGCACGGAACTTGAAATGCTGGTGGCATGATCGACGCAAACCTCGCACCAGAGACCCCGCCGAACCCTGCAGCACCCCCGGCTGCATCCCCGTCCCCGCATCCCGTGCTCGGCGCCCGGGCCCTGCGCCGCGCCTACGGATCGACCTTGGCGCTGGACGGGGTGGACCTGGACATCCGGGCCGGCGAGTCCGTTGCCATCATGGGCCCGTCGGGCTCGGGCAAGTCCACGTTGCTGCACACCCTGGCCGGGATCGAGCGCCCGGACTCGGGCTCCGTGCTGCTGGCGGGAGCCGGCACCGCGCCGCGTGAAATCACCACATTGGGGGAGGGGGAACGCTCCAGGCTGCGCCGCGAGTCCTTCGGCTTTGTCTTCCAGTCCGGGCTGCTGATCCCGGAGCTCACCGCGGTGGAAAACGTCGCGATGGCGCTGATGATCAACGGCGTGCCCCGGGCCGCGGCCCTGCCGCGTGCCGCGCAATGGCTTGCGGCGCTGGGCCTGGCCGGCCTGGAGGAACGGCGCATCGGCCAGCTCTCCGGGGGCCAGGCGCAACGGGTGGCGATCGCCCGCGCCCAGGTCACCGGCGCGCGGGTGACCTTCGCCGACGAGCCCACCGGCGCACTGGATTCGGCCACCGGTGCCGAGGTGCTGGCCGTGCTGATGGATTCCACCGTGGGACGCGGCAACACGCTGGTCATGGTGACCCACGATGCCGACGTCGCCGCCCGCTGCGACCGGATCATCCGCCTGCGCGACGGCCGCATCATCGCCGAGCACCAGGCCCCGGGCCGGGCGGCCTGATGCGCGCCCTGTCCCTGGCCTGGCTGCTGGGCAAGCCAAGCCGCGAACGCCGCGCCCCGATGCTGCTCACCGCCGGCGCCTACGCGCTGGTCTCCGCACTGGTCCTCACCGTCACCGCGGGCGCCCTGTCCTTCAACCGCGTCCAAAACGAGGCGACAGGCATGTACCTGATGCTCGCCGGGCTGGCCGTGGTCCTGCTGGTGGTGCCGCTCGCGGTGCTTGGCGCCGCGGCCGCGCGGCTCTCGGCCCGCAGCCAGGACCGGCGCCTGTCAACGGTGCGCCTGCTCGGCGGCACCCCGGGGCTGGTCGTGGGCATCACCGTGATCGAATCCGCCGCCGTGGCGCTGGCCGGGGCGCTTGCCGGCACGTTCCTCTATGCGGGGCTGGCGCCGGTCGTCGGGCTGGTCCACTTCCAGGGCTCGGCCATCGGCGCGGCCATGTGGCTGGACCCGGGGGTGATCGCCCTGGTCGTCGCCGGCGTGGTGGTGGTCGCGGCGCTCTCCGCCGGATTCGGGCTGCGCCGGATCATCGTGTCCCCGCTGGGCGTGCGCAACCGCACCCAGGCCCCGGCGCCGCGCTGGATCCGCGCGCTCATCGTGGCGGTGCTGGTCCTCGGCGTCTACCAGGCGTTTTCGATGATGGCCGCATTCCAGTCCCTGGCGATCATCATCGCCGTGCTGCTGGGCGGCTTCGCCATCGGGCTCGGCGCCCTGAACCTCGTGGGCCCGTGGGCGCTGGGGCTCATCGGCAAGGCCAAGCTCAAGCGCGCCGAAAGGCCCGAACAGCTGCTCGCCGCCCGCATGATCCTGGAGAACCCCGCGCAGGCCTGGCGGCAGGTCTCCGGCGTCGCGATGACCTGCTTTGTCGCAGTGGTCGGCGGCAGCGGTGCCGCGCTGATGCAATCCGCGGCGGGGGAGTCAGCCCCCGGCAGCCCCGATGCACTCATCGGCGCCGACGTGATGACCGGCGTGCTGATCACCATCGCGGTGTCCTTCCTGTCGGTCGCCTGCTCCACCGCGATCACGCAGGCCGCTGCGACCCTTGACCGGGCCGACCTCTACGCGGGCCTGCACATGCTCGGCGTCGAACTCGCGACCATGGAAAGGGCCCGCACCGGTTCTGTCATGGCCCCGGTGATCGGCGTCGGGATCGGCGCGATCGCGGTCAGTGGCGTGCTGGTGCTGCCGCTGGCCGGCATGGCGATGGTCATGGCACCGCTCTCCGTGGCCATCATCCTGGGCACGCTGGTTGCGGGCACCCTGGCCGTGCGCGGCGCGGTGGCGCTGACTTCCACAGGGCGCGCGCTGAAGCCCGGCCGCGTCGGCTGACCCCGAAAACGGTGCTGCCCCGGGCACCGATCGATCGGCACCCGGGGCAGTCGTTGTCCAATGCGCGGTCAAGCGCGCGGAAATCAGGAAAGCGGCGCGTTCCAGCTTGCGGCAAGCTTCGATTTCCGGCGGCCGTAGCCCAGGTAGATGACCGCGCCGACGGCCATCCAGATCGCGAAGACCACCCAGGTCGTCACGCCGAGGTTCAGTATCAGGTAGCCGCAGAAGGCGATCGCGAGGATCGGGGTCAGCGGGTAGAGCGGCACCTTGAAGGTGCGCGGCAGATCCGGCTGTGTGCGGCGCAGGAAGATGACCGCCAGGGACACCAGCGAGAACGCAAAGAGCGTGCCGATCGAGGTCGCGTCGGCCAGCTGGCCCAGCGGCACCAGGCCCGCCACCAGCGCCACGGAGCCGCCGGTGATCCAGGTGCCGGCCACCGGTGCGCCGTTGCGCTTGGAGATCCGCCCGAAGACCGCCGGCACCATGCCGTCGCGGCTCATCGCCACCAGGATGCGGGTCTGCCCGTAGAGCACCGTGATGACGATGGAAACGATGGACAGCACCGCGCCGGCGGCGAAGAGCAGCGCCACCCAGCCCTGGCCGGTGACCTCCTGAAGCAGCTGCGCCAGTGCGGCCTCCTTGCCGTCGAACCAGTTCCACTGGCGGGCGCCGATCGCGGAAACCGCCACCAGGATGTACAGCGCGGTGATGATCACCATCGAGAGCACGATCGCCCGCGGCAGGTCGCGCTGCGGGTTCTTGGCTTCCTCGCCGGCCGTGGAGGCGGCGTCAAAGCCGATGTAGGAGAAGAAGAGGCGGGCCGCCGCGGCCGAGACGCCGGCGGTGCCCATGGGCAGCAGCGGATCGAAGTTGCCGGAGGTGAAGGCGCTGAAGGCGATCACGATGAAGAAGAGCAGCACGGCAATCTTGATGAACACCAGCACCGTGTTGACCACCGCCGATTCGCGGGTGCCGCGCACCAGCAGCACCGTGGCGAACAAGACGATCGCCAGCGCCGGGATGTTGAACACGCCGCCGTCGGTGCCCGGGGGATTGGTCAGCGCGGCGGGCAGGTCTACGCCCAGCGTGCGGGCCATCTCGTTGAGGTACTCGCCGGCGCCCACGGCGATCGCGGCGACCGACACCGCGTATTCGAGCACCAGGCACCAGCCGCAGATCCAGGCCAGGCCCTCGCCCATGGTCGCGTACGTGTAGGTGTAGCTCGATCCGGACACCGGCACCGCGCCGGCCATTTCCGCATACGACAGCGCCGCGAAGAGCGCCGCAAGCCCGGCGATCGCAAAGGAGATCCACACCGCTGGACCCGCCATCGGCACCGAGGAGGAGAGCACTACGAAGATGCCGGTGCCCAGGGTGGCGCCGACGCTGATCATGGTCAGGTGCAGCAGCCCGAGCGTGCGGCGCAGCTTGGGCCCGTCGCCGGTTCCGTTGCCCGCCTCGGCGATGAACGCCTCGATCGGCTTGCGCGCGCCAAGTTGTTGGCGCAGCGTGGGCCTGCTCGTGCCCGGTGCTATGTTTCGCGTGGTCATGCAGAGAATCTTCGCACCCTTCGGCACCGGCGGATTCGGCCTGGTTTCGCCCCTGACCCGCGAAAAACCCCGCAATATGCAGGTCAATGAATAGTTATGAACATCGTGCGGGTGCCCGGGATGTGGGCAAACTTACCCCGAACCCCTAGTGGTTAATCGGTTTTTAGGGCCGATCGCGCACTTTGTGGAATGAAAAACCCGAAAACGCGCAATGCAAATTCACTCACTCCCGCGGGGTCGCATGCACAACGCTGCAAACGACGCGTTGCCCTTGCTGGATTCCAACGTGCAGCTGCGTCATGCGGGAACCCGCGCCGCCCTTATGGGCGAAACGGTTCCGGGTCTTTCGGTGCGAAGCCCTTGTGCCGGTTCGGGCGAGGGGTTTTCTTGCCCCGCCTGCGGTACTCGGCGGGATCGTACTCGAAGAAGCCCTGCTCGTACCCGCCGTACCCGCCAAGGGAATCCTCCTCAACGCGCACCTTTCCGGCACTTTGGCCGTCGATCTTCCGCAGCGCCAACAGCGCCTGCTCGGCCGCGTCCCTGGTGGTGAACACGCCGTGAAGCAGCTCGGCATGGCCGGCGCGTTCATTGCGTTCGTTCTGCCATCGGTAGACCAGCCAAAGGGGTTCACACTCCGGCTCGTCCATCTAGACCGCCACCGGTTCTGGGAGCAGCACATCGAGTGGCAGCTCGCGGATGTCCCATGCATCGGGATAGTCGATGAAGCCTTCGGCATCACGATGGCGGGCGATGGCCTCGCGCGCCGCCTGTTCGGAGGCGAAGAACCCGCGCGTGATGATGCTTTCCCTGTCCCTGTGGACATTGGGCAACTTGCGGATCCGCCGGTGGCGCAAAAGCCATATGGTCCCTACCGCGAGTTTCCCCTTGCTCCGCGGTTGGTCGGCTGTTATCCGGAGCATAATCGATGCGGATCCGCGCAGGAACCATCCAAGGACTGCAGCCCCGGGGGTGTCGGCCCATGCGGCGGCCCCCGCCTGCCAACGCAACGCAAAAAAACGGGAGCGCCCGTAGGCCCCAAGGCCAACAAACACTCCCGTTCCGCGGTCAACCATCCAACCGACTTCCAGTCCGGCATCGCAAAGCAACTTCCCCGTAATCCCGCGCAGAAATCGGGCAAATCACTTGCGACGGGAAAGAATCCGGGCAATCCCTACGCGAAGTACACGCCGATCCTGTTCCCGTCGATCTCCTCGATCCGGATGTCGATGTCGTACACGTCGCGCAGCACCTCGCCCTGCATGATCTGGGCGGGCGTGCCCTGGTGCACCAGCACGCCGTTGCGCATCGCCAGGATCGTGTCCGAGTAGCAGGAAGCGAAGTTGATGTCGTGGATGACGATCACCACGGTCTTGCCCAGCTCGTCGGCCAGCCGGCGGATCATCCGCATCATCTCGACCGAGTGCTTCATGTCCAGGTTGTTCAGCGGCTCGTCGAGCAGCAGGTAGTCGGTGTCCTGGGCCAGCACCATGGCGATGTAGGCGCGCTGGCGCTGCCCGCCGGAGAGCTCGTCCAGGAAGCGGTCGGCAAGCTCGGTCAGGTCCAGCTGCGCCATGGCCGAGTCGATGTGCACCCGGTCCACGGCCGTGGGGTGTCCGCCGGAGTGCGGGAAGCGCCCGAATCCCACCAGGTCGCGCACGCGCAGCCGCATGGTGATGTGGTTTTCCTGCCGCAGGATCGCCATCGAGCGGGCCAGGTCCTTGCTCGGCGTGGTGGACACGTCCAGCCCGGCGATTGACACGCTGCCGGCATCCATGGGGGACAGGCGGGAGATCAGCGAGAGCAGCGTGGACTTGCCCGCGCCGTTGGGCCCGATGATGGAGGTGACGCCGCCGGCCGGGATGTCGGTGGTGACGGAATCGACGACCCTCGTCCCGGAGTAGGACTTGACGAGGTTTTCGATGCGGATCACTTCAGGGAACCCTTCAGGAGCAGGTAGAGGAACAGCAGGCCGCCGGCGAACTCGATGATCACGCTCAGCGCCGTGGCGAAGCCGAAGACCCGCTCGAGCACCAGCTGACCGCCGACCAACGTGATGACACCGAGCAGGCATACGATCGGGATCAGCGCCGCGTGGGAGAACTTGCGCACCGTTTGGTAGGCGAGGGAGACGACCAGCAGGCCGAAGAACGTCACCGGCCCCACCAGCGCGGTGGACACCGCCACCAGCACCGAGCAAAGCACCAGCACCAGGGTGACGATGCGCCGGTGGTCGACGCCAAGGTTGATGGCCGTTTCGCGGCCCAGCGCCAGCACATCGAAGCTCTTGCGCAGACGCCAGGCCACGGCGGCGACCAGCGCGACCACCACCGCGGAGATGCCCAGCAGCACCGGGTCCACCTGGTTGAAGGACGCGAAGAACAAATCCTGCAGCACGATGTACTCGCTGGGTTCCATCAGCCGCTGCAGCAGCGACGAGAACCCGCGGAAGAGCGTGCCGATCACGATGCCGACCAGCAGCATCAGGTGCAGCGACCCGTTGCCGCCGGTGAACAGCCAGCGGTAGAGCAGCCCGGAGAACACCACCATCAGCCCCACTTCCACCGCGAACTTCAGCGACGGGGACGCCGTGAGCAACGTGGAGGAGCCCAGCGTGAAGACCAGCGCGGTCTGGATCAGGATGTACAGCGCGTCGAACCCCATGATCGACGGGGTCAGGATCCGGTTGGACGTCACGGTCTGGAACATCAGCGTGGACAGGCCGACGGCGACGGCGACCACCAGCATGGCGCCGACGCGGATGCCGCGCCGGGTCAGCGCGTAGGAGAGGTTCCCGCGCAGGTCGATCGTCATGAACAGCACGATGCTCAGCACCGCCAGAACGCCCAGCAGCGTGATGAGCACGGCGGGGGACATGCGCTTGAGGGAGAACGATCGCGGGGCGAAACGCCGCCCGGGGCGGGAGACTCCGCGCGAATGCCCGGGGGTGAGGTCGCCGTCGTCACCGGGGGAGACCGGGGTGGATGGGGCCAGGGGCTTAGCCATGGGACTTCCTGGTTCGTAGCAGCAGCGCCAGGAAGACGGTGGCGCCGAGCACGCTCATGACCATGCCCACCGGCACCTCGTAGGGGTAGCGGATGGTGCGGCCGATCACGTCGCAGACCAGCACGAAGCCCGCGCCGAAGAGCGCAGTCCACGGTACCGCGCGGCGCAGGTTGTCGCCGAAGAGCAGCGAGACGATGTTCGGCACGATCAGCCCCAGGAACGGCACCGCGCCCACGGTGGTCACCACCACCGCGGAGATCAGCGAGACCAGCACCAGGCCCAGGCGCATGATCGCCTTGTGGTTGAGCCCCAAGTTCGTGGTGAAGTCGGCGCCCAGCCCGGCAACTGTGAACCTGTCCGCCGCGACGTAGCCGATCACCGTGAGGATCGCGACGATCCACAGCAGCTCGTAGCGCCCGCGCAGCACCCCGGAGAAATCGCCGATCATCCAGTTGCTCAGCGTCTGGAGCAGGTCGTACTTGTAGGCGAAGAAGGTCGTCACGGAGCCGATCACCCCGCCGAGCATGATGCCGACGATCGGCACCAGCAGCGTGTTGCGGACCGGCAGCCGGGACAGCACCGCAAGGAAGAGCGCGGTGCCGCCGAGCGCGAACACGGACGCCACGCCCATCTTCAGGATCATCGGTGCGGCCGGCAGCGCGACGGTGACCACCAGGATACCCAGCGTCGCCGATTCCACGGTGCCCACGGTGGAGGGTTCGACGAACCTGTTGCGCACCATCAGCTGCATGATCAACCCCGCAACGGCCACCGCGGTCCCGGCCAGCAGGACGGCCAGGGTGCGCGGCAGGCGCGAGATCCACAGCAGCTCCCAGGCCTCGGCGTCGCCGGAGAGCAGCTGGGGCAGCGTGACGTCGGAGACGCCGACGAACAAACTCGCGAACGCGAGGCCGAGCACGCCCGCGGAACCAAGGACCAGCCAGGTGGTTTCGGAAATCTTTCGGGTACGCCGAACGGCCGCCGCGGGAATTTCATCCGCGGCGACCGTCTCGGGCAGCACTGGTGCACTCATGGTCTGACGGGGGTTGTGTCCGGGCCTAGAGGCCCGCCGCAACCTCGTCGATCATCTTGTTGGTGTTGTTCAGGCCGTAGCCGATCATGTACCAGGCGTTGGAGTCCAGGTTGACGATCTTCTCGTTCTTCGCGGCATTGGTGGACTTGACCAGCTCGTTGTCCAGCACGGCCTTGGAGGCCTCGCCCGCGGTGCCCATGGCCGAATCGCGGTCGACCACGTACAGGGTGTCCGGGTTGTTGGTCTTCAGGAATTCGAAGGAGATCGATTCGCCGTGCGCGCCCTCGGACTTGATGTCCGCGACGGTTGCAACGCCGAGCACGTCGTGGATCAGGCCGAAGCGCGATCCCGCGCCGTAGGCGGTCAGTTCGCCGCCGGAGGTCATGATGATCAGGCCCTTGCCCGCGTTGGCGCTCTTGGCCTTGGTGTCGGTGATCTTCGTGTCCAGTGCGGCGAGCTGTTCGTCGACCTTGGTTTCGACGTCGAAGATCTTGCCGATCTTGCCGGCCTGTTCCTTGAAGGACTCAAGCGGATTGGTGGCATCCACCGAGAGATCCACGGTCGGGGCGATCTTGGAGAGTTCCGCGTAGGAACCCGAGGTGCGACCGGTGATGATGATCAGGTCCGGGTTGCCGTTCGAAATGGCTTCGAAGTCCGGTTCCTTCATGGAGCCGATCTTGGTGACCTTCGCGTCGTTGTACTTGGCGAGGGACTCCGGGTAATTGGTTTCCGGAACGCCATCGGCCTCGAGGCCCAGTGCGTTCATCGAATCCAGTACGCCCAGGTCGAAGGTGTAGACGGTCTCCGGGTTCACCGGAACCTTGGTGGTGCCCTGCTTATGGGTGATCTCGACGGTCTTTGCGTCTGCTGCATTTGCACCGGATTCGGTGGAGCCACCGCAAGCGGTCAGAGCGAGCAGGGATACGCCGGCGGCTACGGCGCCGAGGGCAGTTCGGAAGGAAATCTTCACTGTCTTTTCTCCGTTGATGGTGCTGAAACAAGAGGCGTCGGGCAATTAGCGAACAACCTCATTGCGTAAATGGACTTAGGTGCAACGCTATAGATAAGGCGCACCTATGCGCAAACCACGGCGCCTCGAATGGGACGAGGTCCCGAGGTAGGTTTACCTAATAAACCCTATGACCTTGCGGTTTTGGCGAAAATAAGTCTCGAAATGTGATCTCGGACATAACTCAAGTTGCTGGTCAGGAACGTGTCGGTTCCCTGGTTCTCGCGAATGCTAGGGGCGGATATGGGTGTGGGTCCGTTCGTAACGGACTCGCCCGTGCGCGGTCATGCGATCGCGTGCCGCGTGCCGCCGTCTACCCCTCCTTTAGCCGTGCGGTTCGCAGGCAGGAAGATCGCTTGCGGGGAAGAGCCTGGCGGGTGCGGGGGCTTTTTGGCGAATGGCGGCCGGGCATTCCCGGCGTGTGTTGCTGATCACGCAAATCTTCGGGGGGCGCAGCATCTAGGGGATTTGCTCCATCGCGTGCCGTTGGCGCATGACGAATAGATCCAACTTGTGTTGCGTAATTTCTTTTTGCGAGGTTAGCCTTACTCGTCACCTGCTTGCGCAACGATGCGTTCCCCCTCCAGCTTGCGCAGGCACCCTGTATGAGTCATCGAAGGATTTATTTCATGGAGTTCTCCCGACGCGCCGGCATCTTCGCCGCAGCAGCCGCAGCCCTTGCCCTGAGCTTGAGCGCATGCGGCAGCGCCGCTCCCGAGGCCGCAAGCACCTCGCCTGCCGCAGCAGAGTCCGCCTTCCCCGTCACCGTTGAGCACATCTACGGCACCACCGAGATCGCCAAGAAGCCGGAGCGCATTGCGACGGTTTCCTGGGTGAACGCCGATGCCGTGCTGGCCTTGGGCGTTGTGCCGGTAGGCATGGCAACCGACGTTTGGGGCAACAACGCGAAGAACTCCACCGACTGGAAGGACGCCAAGCTCGAGGAGCTCGGTGCCCCGATCGGCAGCGAGAAGGCTCCCGTGCAGTATGCGGAAGCCGACGGCGTGAATTTCACCGCCATCGCCGAAACGCAGCCCGACCTGATCGTCGCCGGCTACTCGGGCCTGACGAAGGACGAGTACGAGAAGCTTTCCAAGATCGCACCCGTCATCGGCCCGGTGGCACCGAACTACACCGCCAGCTGGCAGTCTGTGACCTCGGCCGTGGGCAAGGCGCTGGGAAAGGACACCGAGGCCAAGAGCCTGATCGCCGAGCTTGAAGGCAAGCTCGCCGCTACCGGTGAATCCAACCCTGTCTTCAAGGACACCACGTTCATCGCGGGCAACCTGGAACCGGCCGACGGCGGCATCAACCTCTACGCCTCGGGCGACAACCGCCCGCGCTTCCTCTCCGCACTGGGCATGACCCAGGCGAAGATCGTGGACGAGAACGTCAAGGAAGGCGAGTTCTACCTGCCATGGTCGGCGGAGCGCGCCAACGAACTGGAATCCGACGTGTTCTTCACCTGGATTCCTGCCGGATCGAGCACCAAGGCGATCACCGAGAACAAGCTCTTCGCCCAGATCCCGGCCGTGGCCAAGGGCGGACTGGTGGCCGTGGACAGCGACATGGACGTGCTCTCCGTATCCGCAACCTCGCCATTGTCCGTGCAGTGGGCCATCGACAAGGTGGTCCCGAAGCTGGCGGCCGCCGCCCAGGCAGCAACGGGAAAGTAACCGAGAAGCAGTGATCCCCGCCGGCCCGGAAGGTCGGGACGGCGGGGATCGCCGCCGATCAGTGCCCATGATCCCCGTGCGCAGCGTCCGCGAGCGCTCAGTACTCGCCGAGATCTCCGAGGTAGCGCAATTGCGCAGCCACGGAGATTTCTGCTGCCCGGCGCACGGAGGGATCTACATCCGCATAGACGACGTCCGCGACCTGGACGATGCCGGGCTCGCCGACGCCGGAGGCACGCAGACCCGCCAGCGCCGCACGGATCTGCTCCAGGCGCGCCAGACGATGCGCGCGGTACTCGGCAACGACCTTGTGCAGCGAGACCAGCACGGGCCCGTGCGCCGGCAGCACCAACGCATCGGGCGCCTTGGCCAGGCGGTCCAGGGTGCCCAGATAGTCGCCCAGCGTGCCGTCGGGCGCGTCCAGGATGGTGGTGCCGCGGCCCAGGATGGTGTCACCGGTGAGCATGGACCCGTTGGCGCCGTCCTCGGGCAGGAAGAAACTCAACGAATCCGAGGTGTGGCCCGGGGTGGCAAGCACCTGGATTCGCGTTCCGGCGGCCTCGATCCATTCGCCGTCCGCGAGCGGATCGGCGGCCCGGCAATGTTCGGGCAGGAACGCGCGGACGGGCGCGCCGGTGAGGCGATGCAGGGTGTCGATGCCCTCGGTGTGGTCGTGGTGCCGGTGGGTGATGAGGATCAGTTCCACGGACTCGGCGGCCAGCGCGGCCAGGTGCCCGGCGTGGTCGGGCCCCGGATCCACGATGACCGCATGCTCGTTGCCTGCCCCGCGCAGGATGTAGGAATTGGTTCCCTCCAGCGACATCGGACCCGGGTTGGGGGCCAACCGGACCGCGGCCCGGGAAGAGAGTTGCAAGGCTGGGACAAATTCCGTGTGGGGCTGCATGCTCATGGGCCCAGTCTAGGGTGCGCTCGCTGGGGAACCCCGGGGAAAACCAGTAAAATTCAGTGGTCGCTGTCGGCGGCCGTGAAACATGACGCAGTGCGACGCCTGCCGGGCACAGCCCAGGGCCGCAACACAGGGACAGAGGCATGAGACAGAATCCACAAACCGCGGCCACGGCGCCCCGGGACCAGGTGCCGGCCCCCGTGGCCAGCCCGGGACCGGTTCCCGCCGATGCACATGCAGTGCGGCGCCGGGCGCTGCACCCCGCGGGCCTGGTGCTGGTGCTGCTCGCCGCGCTGCTTGCCGCCGTGTTCCTCTCGCTGCTGGTGGGCGCCCGGCCGATCGCCCCGCACACGGTGTGGGAGGCGCTGACGAACTTCGACGCCGCCAACGGCGACCACGCGGTGGTGCACTCCCGCGTCCCGCGTACCGTCGCCGGCCTGCTGATCGGCGCGGCGTTGGGCCTGGCGGGCGCCGGAATGCAGGGCATCGCCCGCAACCCGCTGGCCGACCCGGGCATCCTGGGCGTGAACGCCGGTGCCGCGCTGGCCGTGGTGCTGGGCATCCACTTCTTCGCGGTGGGCACCCTGCAGGGCTACATCCTCTTTGCATTCGCGGGGGCCGCGGCAGCCGCGGTGCTGGTCTACCTGGTCGCGAGCCTTGGCCGCGAGGGCGCCACTCCGATGAAGCTGGCGCTCGCGGGCGCCGCGATGGCGGCGGGCATGGGCTCGCTCACCAGCGCGGTGCTGATGCTTGGCCCGGAGGCGCTTGACCGTTTCAGGTTCTGGCAGGTCGGCACGCTGGGCGCCCGGGAGGTCCCGGAGATGCTCTCGGTGCTGCCCTTCCTGGCGCTCGGTGCGGTGCTGGTGCTGTTCGGCGCCAGGCTGTTCAACGCGCTCTCGCTCGGGGACGATTCCGCGCGCGGACTCGGCTTCCAGGTCGGGCGCGGGCGGGCGGTCTCCGCCGCGGGCGTGGTGCTGCTCTGCGGCGCCGCCACGGCGCTGGCCGGGCCCATCGGGTTCGTCGGGCTGATCGTGCCGCACGCCGTGCGCGCGCTCATCGGCTCCGACTACCGCTGGCTGCTGCCGCTTTCCATGCTTGCCGGCCCGGTGCTGCTGCTCTGCGCCGACGTGCTGGGCCGGGTCATCGCACCGCCCGCCGAGGTGCAGGTCGGCGTCATGACCGCGGTGATCGGCGCCCCGATCTTCCTCTGGCTGCTGCGCCGCGGACGGAAGGTGTCCCTGTGAGTGTTCGATCCGCATCCGTACCCACGTACGCCGGGGAACCGGCGGCAACAGCAGCCGCTGCGGATCCGCGCGGGAACCCCGAGGGGAATCCTGGGCGGAACTCTGGCCGGAATTCCGGCCGGGATTCCGGCGGGGTTCGCGGCGGCAATCCACGCGGGGCCGGCCGCCCGCGGGCGCGCGTTCGGCGCGGTTCCGTGGCCTTGTTCAACGTGCTGGCCGCGATCGGCGTCCTGGTCGCCATCGCCCTGGACCTGTTGGCCGGGCGAAGCCCGATCGAGCTGCCCGACCTGCTGGCGGCCCTGGGCGGCGAACGCGTGCCGGGCGTCTCCTTCATGCTGTGGGAGGACAGGCTGCCGCAGGCGGCGGTCGGCGTGCTGGCGGGCGCCGCGTTCGGCGCCTCCGGGGCGATCTTCCAGCGCATGCTGCGCAACCCGCTGGCCAGCCCCGACGTGATCGGCGTCGGCTACGGCGCCAGCGCCGCGGCCGTGACGGGCATGCTGCTCTTCGGCGCGCAGGGGATCGGACTGTCGCTCATCGCCTGCGCCGGCGCGCTGGCCGTGGCGCTGTTCATCTACGCGATGGCCGATGCCGGCAAACACACCGGCCCGCGGCTGATCCTCGCCGGGATCGCGGTGGCGGCGCTGCTGCAGGCGCTGATCCAGTACCTGCTCACCCGCACCGACGTGCGCACCGCCGGGGACGCGCTGCGCTGGCTCACCGGATCGCTCTCCGCGAGCACCTGGGAACGCGCGGGGCTGCTGGCCGCGGCGCTGGCCATCCTCATGCCGCTGCTGGTGCCGGCCGCCGCCAAGCTGCGCATCCTGGAGCTGGGCGACGACTCGGCCGCCGGCCTGGGGCTGGCCGTGCGGCCCGCCCGGCTGGGGCTGATCCTGCTGGGCGTCGGGCTCACCGCCGTGGCCACCGCGGTGACCGGCCCGCTGGCGTTCGTCGCCTTCCTGGCCGGGCCGCTGGCCATCCGCCTGTGCGGGGGCCGCAGCCACCTGGGATCGGCCGCGCTCATGGGGGCGCTGCTGGTGGTGGGCGCGAACTTCATCGCCTCGAACATCGTCCCCAACGTAGAATTGCCAGTCGGCGTCGTCACCGGCGCGCTGGGAGCACCGTTCCTGATTTGGGTCCTGGTGCGCACCAACAAGGAAGGAACCTGAGGGTACACATGGCACTTCTTGAAGCACAGGACCTCACGCTCGCCTACGATGCGGTGAGTATCGTCGACGAACTTTCGCTGCAGCTGCCCAAGGGCGAGGTGACGATCATCGTGGGCGCCAACGGCTGCGGCAAGTCGACGCTGCTGCGCGGCCTGGCCCGGCTGCTGAAGCCGGCCGGCGGCAAGGTGCTGCTGGACGGGCAGGACATCCACACCCGCCCCGCGCGCGAGGTCGCCAAGATGCTGGGCCTGTTGCCGCAGACCCCCACCGCGCCGGACGGAATCACCGTGCGCGAACTGGTCGGCCGCGGCCGCTACCCGCACCAGGGCTGGTTCAAGCGCTGGAACGCGGAGGACGAGGCGGCTGTGGAACGCGCCATGAAGCTCACCGGCACCACCGACCTGGCCGAGCGCCCGATCGACGAGCTCTCCGGCGGGCAGCGCCAGCGCGTCTGGATCGCCATGGCCCTGGCCCAGGAAACCGAGCTGCTGCTGCTCGACGAGCCGACCACCTACCTGGACGTGGCCCACCAGCTGGAGGTGCTCGATGTCATCTCCGAGCTCAACCGCACCCGCGGCACCACCGTGGTGATCGTGCTGCACGACCTGAACCTCGCCGCCCGCTACGCCGACCACCTGGTGGCGCTGAAGCACGGCAAGATCGTCGCCGCCGGGCACCCCGCCACGGTGGTCACCGAGGACCTGGTCAAAAACGTCTTCGGCATGCCGTGCCGGGTGATTCCCGATCCGGTTGCTGGCACCCCGCTGGTGCTGCCGATCGGCCGGCACCGCGTGCTGCGCGCCGAATCGGTGCTGGCGGCCAGGGGCATCTACCGCACCCAGCCGCCGGAGGTCGAGCCCGCACCGGGCAGCGGCGCCCCGTCGACGGTCCGGGCCGAGGCGGCCGAGGAGGCCGTTGAAGCGACCGCGGCATCGACCGGGGATCCTGCGGAGGGCGCCGGCGCCCCGGCGCCGGGCCCCGGGGATTCACCGATGCCCGGGGCCCCGCCGCTGCGCCGTGCGGAGGAAATCAGCGAGATGCTGGCCTTCGCCACCCGCGTGGTCGATGTCGCAAGCGTCGGGAAGAACTTCAAGCGCGTCACCTTTGCCGGCGCCGATCTGGCGCACTTCGGCGCCGGGGACGCCCCGCTGGACCTGCGCATCAAGCTGATGATCCCGCCGACCCCCACCCACGGGGCCGGGGTGCTGGAAAACGCCACGGGCGCCGAGCTGCCCGACGAGTTTTCCTCGCTGCGCCCCGGCGCGCTGCTGGCCGAGGACGAGGCCTCGGGCTGGTACCGGCGCTGGCTGGCGCTGCCGGAGGGCGAGCGCGGTTCCATGCGCACCTACACGGCGCGCGCGCTGCGCCCGGCCGGGCACCGCGACAACCGCGGCGGCGAGCCGGAGATCGACATCGACTTTGTGCTGCACCTGCGCACCGAGGGCGGCCGGCTCACCGGCGGCCCCGCCACCGTCTGGGCCGCGCAGGCCCAGCTGGGCGACGAGCTGCTGATCCTGGGACCGAACGCGGCGCTGTGCGACGCGAACTACGGCGGCATCGAGTTCCGCCCCGGGACTGCCACGCGCATCCTGCTGGCCGGAGACGAGACCGCCGCCCCGGCGATCTGCTCCATCCTCGAGTCGCTTCCGGCCGGCATCACCGGGCACGCGCTGATCGAGGTCCCCACCACAGAGGACATCCAGGGTTCCTCGACCCGGTCGGGTGTCTCGGTGCAGTGGCTGCCGCGAGGGTCGCATCCGCACGGCGAGCTGCTGGCCTCCGCGGTCCGCTCCACGGTGGCGATCCCCGCCGCGGGCGCCGTGGTCACGGGCGCTGACCCGGAGGACGTCGACGTCGACGAGACGATCCTGTGGGAAACGGCCACCGCCTCCACCCAGCCGTTCTACGCCTGGCTGGCGGGCGAGGCCGGCATGATCAAGGAGCTGCGCCGCTACCTGGTACGCGATGCCGGCATGGACCGCAAGCAGGTCGCCTTCATGGGCTACTGGCGGCGCGGCAAGTCCGAGGGCTAACCCAGACCGAAATCCGGTCGAAACCCGACAGGGCGCGTTGCCCGCCACCCGCGAGGTGGTGCGGCAGCGCGCCCTTTGTTGTGGACCCTGCGGTTCGTCGCGCAGGACTACATCGGGCCAAGCTGGGCCAGGATGCGGGCGAGTTCGGCGCGGTCGTTGGCGTTGAGCCTGCCAAAGTACTGCTCGGTGTGGCCGCGGCGCGCGGCCCGCACCCGGTCGGAGAGTTTTTGGCCCTCGGGGGTGAGCTTGACCAGGGTGGCGCGCCGGTCCACGGGGTCCGCCGCGCGCTGCACCAGCGACTTGGCCTCGAGCTGGTCCATGACCTCGGTGGCCGAACGCGGGGCGATGTGCAGGCGTTCGGCAACGTCCTTGAGACGCAGCCCCTCGCCGCCCGGGGAATCGAGGGAGGTGCGGGCCAGCGCCTGCATGGCGCGGAACTGGTGCGGGGTCAGTTCGAAAGGGGCCAGCTGCTCCACCCAGGAATGCCGAAGCGCCCGGAACGCGCGGTGAAACAGCTCGGAAAGGTCGCCCTGTGCGGGGGATTCGGTGCGGGGTTGCATGCGCCCAACTCTACGCCACATTTGACCGGTAGCCACATAGTGAGGTAACCTCAACAAAGACGTGGTGCGAACCCCGCACCCATAACCACCACGAAAGGTGGTGCGCATGTTGGAATCGAGTTCATCTTCCAGCGCGGCCCGATCGGGCCAGGGCCATTCGGCCAAAAACCCCGCCGGTGCCGCGCCCGGCGGCGGGGGAGGACGCGGCACCGGCGGCCCGGTCGGCCCCGTCGCCCGCCTGAACCCCGCGGACCTCAAGCAGGTCAAGCTCCATCCGGTGAAGCTCTCCCGGATCGCCGCCCTGTTCAAGCCGCACAAGTTCACGATCGCCGTGGTCGTGCTGCTCATCTCCGCCGCCTCGGTCATCGGGCTGGCCCAGCCGTTCCTGATCCGCGCCATCATCGACGACGCGCTGCCGCACCAAAACCTGGCCCTGCTGGCCTGGCTCGCCGGCGGACTCGTTGCCGTCGCCGCGGCCACCGCCGCGATCGGCGTCGTGCAAACCTGGATGGCCACCAAGATGGGCCAAAGGGTCATGCACGAGCTGCGGACCAGGTTGTTCACGCACCTGCAGGCCCAGTCGCTGGGCTTCTTCACCCGCACCCGCGGCGGCGAGGTGCAGTCGCGGCTGACCAACGACATCGCCGGCATGCAGAACGTGGTCACCTCCACCGCCACCTCCATCGCCTCCAACCTGACCACGGCCGTGGCCACCGCCATCGCGATGGTCGCGCTCTCCCCGCGGATGAGCCTGCTCTCGCTGGTGGTGCTGCCGCCGTCGATCTGGCTTTCGCGCAAGGTTGCGCTGATGCGCCGCGACGTGACCACCGCACGGCAGCAGGAGCTCGCCGGCATGTACACGCAGATCGAGGAGGGGCTCTCCGTCTCAGGGATCCGCCTGGCCAAGACCCTTGGCACCACGGGCCGCGATGTGTTGCGCTTCTCCGCCTCCTCGCACCGGCTCATCGACCTGGAAATGCGCAGCCAGCTGGCCGGACGCTGGCGCATGGCCACCATGAGCATCGTGTTCGCCGCGATCCCCGCGGTCATCTACCTGGCCGCCGGCTTCCCCGCCACCTCAGGCGGGATGACCATCGGCACGCTTGTTGCGTTCACCGCCCTACAGGGCGCGATCTTCCGCCCGATCATGGGGCTGCTGAACGTCGGGGTCCAGTGGGTCACCGCCATGGCCCTGTTCAGCCGCATCTTCGAGTACCTGGACATGGACCCGGAGATCAAGGCGCCGGCCAGCCCGACGGGGCTTGACCCGGAAACCGTTCAGGGGCGCGTGCGCTTCGAGGGCGTCGGCTTCGCCTACATCGACGGGACCGAGGTGCTGCACGGGATCGACCTGGAATTGGAACCCGGCACCGCCACAGCGGTCGTCGGGCCCACCGGATCGGGCAAGTCCACGCTCGGCGCCCTGCTGCCGCGCCTGCACGACCCGAGTTCCGGCCGGATCACCATCGACGGGATCGACGTGCGCGAGCTCGCCCCGGAGACCCTGAACAAGATCGTCGGCGTGGTCTCCCAGGAAACGTACCTGATCCACGCCTCGATCCGCGAGAACCTGCTGCTGGCGGACCCGGACGCCGACGACGCGACGCTGTGGAAGGCGCTGGCCTCGGCGCAGATCGCCGACCTCGTGGCCGGGCTGCCCGACGGCCTGGACACGTTGGTGGGCGCCCGCGGCCACCGTTTCTCCGGCGGGGAGCAGCAGCGGCTGGCCATTGCCCGCACGATCCTGCGCAACCCGCGGGTGCTGGTGCTCGACGAGGCGACCAGCGCGCTGGACAACACCACCGAGGCGCTGGTGCAGGCCGCACTCGACCGACTGGCACGGGGCCGCACCACACTGATGATCGCCCACCGGTTGTCCACGGTGGAGAACGCCGACCAGCTGGCGGTGCTTTCCGGCGGCTCGATTCTTGAACGCGGGCGGCCGGCGGAGCTGCGCGAATCCGGCGGGGCCTATGCCTTGTTGGTTGCCGCAGGCGAGACCGAAGCAGTCAGTACGGAAGAAGCGGCCGAATTGGGAACCGCGCAATCCGCCGAAGCGTTGCTCGCGCCGGCCGCATAGGCTCGCAAAGGGCCGCGCCGCGCCACACCCGCGCAAGCTCGGGCGCCGCTGCAGAAGGCCCGTTCCCGGTCCGCGGGGAGCGAGCCAACTGCATCCTGGCGGCTAGAAAAGCGTGGGGTTCACCGGCTGCCAGTACGTATTTCTGCGCGGAATCTGTTCCGGGTCCAGATACCGGGGCAGGACCACATGCGGCAGGCCATTGTGGATGATGACCCTCAACTCGCCGTTGTCGATCATTGTGTGGTGGGCGGGGCAGCCTGGATGCGAGTTGGCCACGCTGGTCACCCCGTCGTCTTGCCATTGCTCGATGTGGTTGAACTCGCAGAGCTCCGGCGGCACCGTGCACCCGGGATAGATGCATCCGCCGTCACGGGCCAGCACCGCACGTTTCATATGGTCGGGAAGCAGCCGCTTCTCCCGGCCGACATCGAGAATCTCGCCCTGGCCGCCGAGCACGATGGGAATCACCCCGTCGCTGGCGAGCATGCGGCGCACGCGGCCGATCGGTATCTCCAGCCCGTGCGCAGTGTATCCGGACCCCTTGGCCAGGCCCATGAGGGCCTCGAGCTGGATCAAGACGACCAGTTGCGCAGCGGGCAGCCCGGTGGCGCCCTTGCGTCCCGGGTTGGCCTTGGCGCCCGGTGGCTTGCCGGCCGAACGCATCACGTTGATCAATGTCTGCAGGTGCCGTTGCGGGGGAGTCAAGCCGTCCGGGCCCGGGCTCGCGGAGTTGAAGCGGTCCTTGAAGGCGTCGCCGAAATCGAAATCCTGCAGCGCGGGAAGTGTTTCGATGGAACCGGCCGGCGGGTCCGGGACGAACCACGGTGGCGGTCCGGGGGAGTCGCCGGCAGGCGGGTTTGCTTCCCGGTTTGCGGCAGTGGCTTGTGGTCTTGCCGCATCCGCATCCGCATCTGAACGCGAACCCGGAATGGTTGCGGCATCGGCCATCGCCTGGCGGTCACCCGCCTTGGTGCGCGGGTTGTCCGATTGGGCGAAGTGCGAGAGGAAGATCTCGGCATCGTCGTTGAGCATGCACACGTTCAGGTATGTGAAGTGGCGGGTGCGGCGGGTGACGAAAACGCCCGTTTTCTCGCGGACCTCGGCCGGCGTGGGCAGGTTGTTGGCTGCTTCGAGCCGGTCGGAGATGGCGTCGAAAAGCTTGTTGGTCTCCCTCGGGGTGTCCTCGGCGACGGAACGTGCCACCCGTTCCTCGACGCGCCTGGCCAGCTCGCCGGCGTCGGGTCGGGCGTCGATGCCCGGGCGCAGCCTGTCCAGCTTGCGGGCCGCTGCTGCAACCTCCTTGACGCGGGCGTTGCCGGAGACGATCTGCCCGGCAAGGACGGGGAAACGCGGGCCCCGGGGGATCCCGTTGCTGTCTGTGCCGGGCAGCAGGGACCAAGCGGCATGCAGCCTGTCGCGGGCCTCGAAGTAGGAGATGCGCAGCATGCGCTGCAGGCATTCGAGGGTGTTCCTGAATTCGGGCCGCCCGGTCGGTGCGGCCCGTGGATCCTCCGGCAGGCTGCTGCGCCCCTGGATGTAGTCGCGAGGGTCGTCGGCAACATTGCGCAGTGTGGTCAGGGTTTCCGACGGCAGTTCGTGGACGAGCGTGCGCTGGGCGAGCGCCGCGGCCTTGATCTGGGCGAGCTCCATGCGTTGGGAGGCGCGTTCAACCGCGCCGGCAAAGAGTGCGGCGCGGGTGGGAGAGCTGGTGTCCCGGTAGATTTCCTCACAGAGCGAGTCGCACATGTCCATCGAGACCAACAGGGCGCGCAACTTGTCATCCGGGGTCGCCTGGCGCCCCGGATCTTCGCGGTGTCCCACGACGGATACGACGAATTGCGTTGTCTCCATGACCCCCAGCATGCGGTTGCGCGCATCGGGCGTCCCCGATCGAGGTGCGGGTTGTGGAAAAGTTCCGGGCGGGGATGCTCCGGGCTACCAGAGCTCGCGTTCGACGACGGCGGAGCGGACCTTGGCCAGGATCGTGCGCAACTGGTCCTGCTCGTCGCAGGAAAGCGAGTCAAAGAGGGCCTCGCGCACGAATCCGACGTGGTCGGGTGCGGCCGAATGGATGGTGTCCCAGCCGGCGTCGGTCAGCTTGATTTCTTGGCCGCGCCCGTCGCAGCTTGCCGCGCAGCGTTCGATCAGGCCTTTGGCTTCCATGCGGCGCAGCAGGTGCGAGACGCGGGAACGTTCCCATTGCAGCGTGCTGGCCAGGTCGCCGGAGCGCAGGCGATCGGGAGCGGCCTGGGAAACTGCGGCGAGCACCGAGTACTCGCCGGTGGACAGGCCGGCGTCGCGGCTGAGTTGGCGGTCCATCGCGCTGGGGAAACCCCAGAGGAACTCGCGGAATTCGAGCCAAAGTTCCTGTTCGTGGCTGCTGAGCCAGCGGGGCTCGGGCATGGTGCTCCTCACAATTCTTAACACATGGTTGACATGTCAATCGTCTCGTAGCATGATTGAAACATCAAGTTTTAGTTGACACGTCAGCAAGATCGCGGATGTGTCGCTCAGTTCAAGGAGAACACGCATGACCAAGATTGCCATCATCACCGGTTCGACTCGTCCGGGCCGCAACAACGCAGGCGTTGCGCAGTGGGTCCTGGAGCAGGCACAGTTGCGCGGCGACGCCGACTACGAACTGGTCGACATCGCGGACTTCAACCTGCCGGTTCTGGACGAGGCCTACCCGGCCGGCTACCAGAACTACCAGAACGACCACACCAAGGCGTGGGCCGCCAAGATCAACGAGTTCGACGGCTTCGTGTTCGTGACCCCTGAGTACAACCACTCGGTGGCGCCGGCCCTGGCCAATGCGCTGTCCTACCTGAACGTCGAGTTCGCCAACAAGGCCGCCGGCATCGTCTCCTACGGTTCGGCCTTCGGCGTGCGCGCCGTCGAGCACCTGCGCGGCATCCTCTCCGAGCTGCAGATCGCCCACGTGCAGAAGACCGGCATGTTTTCCCTGTTCACCGACTTCGAGAACTTCTCCGTCTTCAAGCCGACCGAAATGCAGGCCGCATCGCTGGCACCGGTCCTGGACCAGCTGGTTCCGTGGACCGTGGCCATGAAGTCGGTTCGCGAAGCCGCACTGGTCTCCGCCTAACCACGGGCGACCATCTTCGGGCGACGGCCCGGGCGACTTGGGGTTGCCGGGTCGCCGCCCGATCATGATGGACCCGCTGCCGCACCCTGCCAGGTGCCGGCCGCGGGTCCGTCAACCAGGGCCTGCCCGCGACGTTCCGCGGTGCAGGCCGCTTTTCTTTCCGCCATGGTGCTTTGTGGCACGTGATTATAGGGTTGGTTATGAGCGAGCAAGTTTTGGGAGAAGACGCGTTGCGTGAAGAAGAAATGCGTGGGCAGGCGTCCGACGGCCAGCCGTTGGACGGCACCGAAGACGGTGAACACAGCACCGCCGGCACCTATGTAACGGGTGCCGAATTCACGCGCGACACCAACTACATCCAGGACCGCATCGTTGCCGATCCCGCGGCCGTGCGCGCCACCGGCGGGCCGACCGGCGGGACCATCGGCAACGTGCACGCGGGCGTCGCCGACGGCGCCGAGCTCTGGCCGGTCGAGGCCGGCCGCTACCGCCTGGTTGCCGCCCGCGCCTGCCCGTGGGCCAACCGCACCATCATCGTCCGCCGCCTGCTGGGCCTGGAGGACGCGATCTCGCTGGGCACCCCCGGCCCGGTGCACGACATGCGCTCGTGGACCTTCGACCTTGATCCGGGCGGTGTGGACCCGGTGCTGGGCACGCAGCGCATCCAGGAGAACTACTTCAAGCGCTTCGCCGGCTACCCGCGCGGCATCACCGTGCCGGCGATCGTCGACGTGCCGACCGGGGCCGTGGTCACCAACGACTACCCGCAGATCACCCTGGACTTCTCCACGCAGTGGAAGGAATTCCAGCGCAAGGGAGCCCCCGACCTGCTGCCGGCGGACAAGCTCGAGGAGATGCAGGACGTCATCAAGCGCATCTTCACCGAGGTCAACAACGGGGTCTACCGCTGCGGCTTTGCCGGCGACCAGCTGGCCTACGAGGAGGCGTACGATCGCCTCTGGGTCGCCATGGACTGGCTGGATGAACGCCTGGCCACCCGGCGGTTCCTGATGGGGGATTCGATCACCGAGGCCGACGTGCGGCTGTTCACCACGCTGGTGCGCTTCGACCCGGTCTACCACGGGCACTTCAAGGCCAACCGGAACAAGCTCATCGAGATGCCGAACCTCTGGGCCTACGCCCGCGACCTATTCCAGCTGCCGGGCTTCGGCGACACCGTCGACTTCGAGCAGGTCAAGGAGCACTACTACGTGGTGCACACCGACGTAAACCCGACGCAAATCGTGCCCAAGGGCCCCCTGCTGGAGAACTGGCTGGAACCGCACGGCCGCGAGGCGCTGGGGGGCAACCCCTGGGGCAACGGAACCGCGCCTGAACCCGTGCGCGAGTCCGAGCGCGTGGCCGCCGGCCACAACCCGCTCTACCCGCTGGCCTAGCCGGTATAGGACCAATACGCACCGAAGCCCGCCCGCTGGATGATCCGGCCGGCGGGCTTCGCCGCACAAGTCTGGCGGACCGCGCGGCCGGCGGGTTAGCGTGGTTTGCATGGAACGCAGGAGCGGGGCACTTCAATCCAAGGTCGCACTGGTGGCGGGCGCCACGCGCGGGGCGGGCCGCGGCATCGCGATCGCACTCGGGGAAGCCGGCGCCACCGTGTATTGCACGGGCCGCAGCACCCGGCAGAAGCGCAGCGAGTACGACCGCCCCGAGACCATTGAACGGACCGCCGAGCTTGTCACCGAGGCCGGCGGTCGGGGCATCGCGGTGGCGGTGGACCACCTGGAATCCGACGCCGTCGCGGCCCTGGTGGCCCGCATCGATGCCGAGCAGGGCAGGCTCGACGTGCTGGTCAACGACGTGTGGGGCGGGGAGAAGCTGATCGACTGGAACGCTCCGATCTGGAAGCACGACCTTTCCGCCGGGCTGCGCATGCTGGAGCTCGGCGTGAAAACCCACCTGGTCACGGCGCACCACGCGCTGGGGTTGCTGAGCCGGAACCCCGGCGGGCTTCACGTCGAGGTGACCGACGGGACCGCCGCCTACAACCGGGCCAACTACCGGCTTTCCACCTTCTACGACCTGGCCAAGAATGCGCCGCTGCGCCTGGCTTTCGACCTGGCCCGCGAACTGGAGCCGTACGGGTGCACGGCGCTGGCGCTGAGCCCGGGCTGGCTGCGCTCGGAAATGATGCTGGAGGCGTTCGGCGTCAACGAGTCGAACTGGCGCACCGCCACCGCGGAGAACGGGCATTTTGCCGCGATCAGCGAATCCCCGCGCTTCGTGGGGCGCGCCGTGGCCGCGCTCGCCGCGGACCCGAGCGTGCATGCGCGCACCGGAGGGTCGTTTTCCAGCGGGGAACTGGCCCGCGACTACGGGTTCACCGACGTCGACGGCTCGGCCCCGGACTGCTGGCGCTACCTGGTCGAGGTGCAGGATGCCGGGTTGCCCGCGGATTCCACGGGGTACCGCTGAGTCCGCCGGTGTCGCTGTCCGCCGGGTGTCGCCGTGTCCCGGGGGTCTTGCGGGGCGCTAGGCGTATGCGGTGACGATCAGTTCGCCGTCGCCGGCTCCCACGGGTTGCCCGGCCCAGCCGCCGAACACCGGCCCGACCGTGAACCCGGTCTCGGCCAGGTCCCGGCGCAGGGCAGCCTCGCCGCGGAACGCCAGCAGGGCATCCTCGAATTCCCGGTTGCCGTCGGCAAGGAACCGGTGCTCGGTGATGCCGACCAGCCCCTGTTCAAGTTCGGCCGCGTCGATCCAAAGCTGAAGCGCCGTGCCGTCGGGCAGCGTGAGGTGGCTGCGGGTGTTCGCCGGGGTCCAGCGTTCCCAGGCCCGCGCCTGCGGATCCCTCGAGTCGAAAACCAGCCGCCCGCCGGGCACCAGCGCGCTGCGGACATCGCGCAGCGTTCTGGCCCACTCCTGTTCGTCGGCGATCGCCTGGGCCACGTGCGCGCTCATGATGGCGGCGTCGAAGGCAGCGTCCTGGGGCAGCGCCGCGGAGGTCCCGTCGATCCAGCGCACCGCACCGGCCCCGGGCTTGGCGCGGGCCGCGTTGAGCGAACCCGGGTGCGGTTCGACGCCGGTGACAAGGTGCCCCGCCTCGGCCAGGGCGATGGTCAACCGGCCGGTGCCGCAGCCCAGGTCCAACACGCGGCTGGCGGGTTGCTCGTTGGCGAACGCGAGGAAAAAGTCCTCGGCCGCCGTCCAGGTGTTCTCGGCATCGTAGAGGTCTGCGTGCTGCGCGGGGCTCAAGAAGGACTGCATACACAGAGCCTAGGGCATTGGGTTCGACGGTGCGGCCGCATGGGCCGCTGTGTCCGGAACCGAATTGGGCCGCGCGCATTCGGTACCGGCGTTCCCCGCCGGTACCGAACCGGTGCCCGCGGGAAGCACACGGGAAGCACACGGGAGGCAAGCGAGACAGCCGGATTAAACGACAATGGGAGGGGTGCGGATCCGACGGAAAATCCTTCCCGTCGGATCCGCGCCCCTCCCGCAGCGTGTCGGTCAGGCCTTCGTGCGGCGGCGCAGCACCAGTGCCCCTACACCCAGTACCAGCAGGCCACCGCCGGCACCGGCCAGCAGGCCAACGCCCTCGGCGCCGGTCTCGGCAAGCGCCGGGGCGGGCGCCCTGACCGGCGTGAAGACCTCGACGGGCTTCTTCGCCGGCGCCTTCGGCTTGTTGATTATTGCGGCCGGTTCGATCACCGGCTTCTCGGCTGATTCCCCGGCGGATTCCTTCGTCGGTTCCTTGGCGGGCTTGTCGGTCGGCTCGTCAGTTTCCGGGAACAGCTCGCCGATGAAGCTGCCGTTCTCGTCGAGCACCCCCTCCTCGATCAGCTCGCCCATGACGACGCCGACCATGAACTGCGCCATCAGCAAGTCATCCGGGTAGGTGGCCTCCAGATAGGCAAACAGCTCCTCCGGGGTTCCCTCGACGAAGTACGGGAAGATCGTATCGCGGAAGTCCGCGTAGTCCTCGGATTCCACCAGCTGAACGAACGACTCGGCATTGTCCTCCAGCCACTGGCCGGACTCGCCGCTGACCATCCACTCGTTCCACTGTCCCTCGGTCCAGTCGGCCGCGCCCTCGGGGAACTTGAACAGGCCCGAACCCGGCAACGATGCGGCGGGTTCCGCGTCGGTCTCGGCTTCTTCCCCGGCATCGGGCGCGGTCACGACCGTGGCTGCGGGATGGGAAACGACGCCGGTTGCCGACGGGGCGGCTGGTGCCTTGGCCACGGTCGGGGGAGCTGTCTTCTCGGTGAGAGGCAGGACTTTCTCCACCAGGGTTTCCGCGGGGGCATCCGCAGGCGCAACAGCTGGATTTTCCATCGGGGCTTCCGCACCGGCGGGCAGGCCATCGGTTTCCGGAATCGCCGGAGCGTCGGTTTCCTCGCCGGCGCCGGCCGGCGGCAGTTCTTCGGTGTCGGCCGGGCCGGTGGTTGCGTCGCCACCCGGGGCATCGGCATCGGCGTCGATATCGGCATCCGGGGTTCCGGCCGTAGGTTCCTCGGCGGCGCCGTTGCGGGCGGTCTCCTCGACGGGCAACTCCGGCAGCAACGGTGCCTCACCCTGCTCCACGACCGGAGCGGACTCGCCGGCATCCGGGGTGCCCTGTTCGAAGGGCGCCGTGACGACCGAATCGTCGTCGGCCAGCGGCTGGGCGTTGGCAGCGGCGCCCGAGAACACCAAAGCGCCGGCAAGGACGGCCGCGCCGACGGTGGACCTCAAGGGGTATGGCATCAAATAATCCTGTCTTGCGAAATTTTGCCCGGGCAGGAACCGGCGTGGGCACGCTTCTTCACGAACGGCCGACCCCCTGCGGGCGAACGGGTGGTAACTCACTACCCCCGAAACTAGGCGCCGGCAGCACCCCTGTGCCAACAGGAACGCGGCGGGTCGGGGGATCGTTACAGGGTCGTTGCCTGCCGGTGCTTGGTTTCACGGGGCGGCGACGCCCCGAAACCACTCAATAAAGCACCCCACGTGCCACGATGTCCCCATGCAGATCAGCACCGAACGACTGGAATTGCGCGAGTACGCGGAGGCCGACCACGACGCCGTGCATGCGTTCGCCTCCGATCCGGAGGTGTGCCGCTTCGTCGAATGGGGCCCCAACACCCCGGGTGACACCCGGGTGTTTCTGCGCGCCTGCCTCGATGAACAAATCACCGATCCCCGGCAGACCTACACGCTGGCGATCACGGTGGGCGGGTGGGTCATCGGGTCGATCGCACTGATGCTTGGCGATTCCGAACTCGCCCCCGGACGCGGGAGCGCCGAACTCGGCTATGTGCTGGGCACCGGTGACTGGGGCAGCGGGTACGCATCCGAGGCGGCGGTGGCAATGCTCGATTTCGCGCGCGGGACCCTGGGCCTTGAGCGGGTCGTGGCAACCTGCCGTCCGGAGAACACCGGGTCCATCCGCGTGCTGGAAAAGTCGGGCCTGCGCAGGGCCGGGCTGCTGCCCGGGCACAAGGTGATCGACGGCGTCGCGCGGGATTCGCTGCTCTTTGCGATCGACCTGTAAAAATCGACCTGTAAAAAATTGACCGGCAAAGGGACCTGCAAGCGGGCGGCGGGCCGCCGCGGCGCACAGGGCCCAAGCGCCGAGGTGAATCCGTCGGCGGGGCCGTGGCAGGATTGAAACCATGACGATCACCGCAGCCGCAGACGGATCAGCCCTCGGAAACCCAGGACCGGCAGGATGGGCCTGGTACATCGACGACGACCATTGGCGTGCCGGCGGCTGGGCCCACGGCACCAACAACATGGGCGAGCTGATGGCCGTGCTCGACCTCTTCCGCTCCACCGCGCACCGCCCGGAGGAGGAACTGCACATCCTCTGTGACTCGCAGTACGTGATCAACTCCGTGACCAAGTGGATGCCGGGCTGGAAGAAAAAGGGCTGGAAGAAGTCCGACGGCAAGCCGGTGCTGAACCTCGAGTTGCTCAAGGACATCGACGCGGCGATCAAGGGCCGGAACTACCGCTTCGAATGGGTCAAGGGGCACGCCGGGCACGAACTCAACGAGGCCGCCGACGACCGCGCCCGCGCGGCCGCCACCGCCTACCAGGCCGGCCAGGAACCCGACGCCGGGCCGGGGCTCGAGGGCGCCAGCACCGCGGACGAGCGTGCGGCCAACCAGGAGGTTCCGGCTCCCGACGGCGACGACGCGCTGCCCTTCGAGGACCTTGAGGCGCCGTTCGTCGATCGCGAAGTGGCTGAACTCAAGGCAGCGGCCGCTCCGGCGGCCCCGGCTCCGGCCGCGCCTGCACCCGTTTCGGCGGCGACGGCCGCTGCGGCGGAAACGTCTGCCTCGGCCGCGGACCTGCACATGGTCTTCGAGCTGGAAAGCGAACTGCTCTCGCCGACTGTCCGCACGGACCTGGGCGAGATGCTGGCGTTCCTGCACCCCGAATTCCAGGAGATCAGCCGCGACGGCTCGCTGACCGACCGCTCCACCATCATCGCCGCGTTGAGCGTCGGCCAGCCGCTGCCGGCCGGCGGGTCGCTGCAGGTGCTCGCCGCGAACCCGCTGGGGGAGAACATGGTGCAGCTTGCCTACCGTCTGCTGGCCGGGGACGGCGTGGTCCTGTGCTCTTCGTTCTGGCACCGGGTCGATGGCCGCTGGCTGCTGCGCTACCGGCAGGAAACGCCCAGCGCGTAGCAAGGCGCTGGTGGGAAGCGAAACGGGCCGCCGAAACACTGGCCCCGCTTGCCGATTCCGCCGGACCGTCATGGGTAATGTGGTGCGGGTGAGTACGCAGATGAACACCGCCGATGTCCTTGATGAGCGCTTCGCCCCCGTCGCGGAGCTGATGCGCTCCTACGCACAGGAAGACCCCGGCTACTCGGGGCAGCTGGCGATCTACCGGGACGGAAACCTGGTGCTGGACATGCACGTCGGGAACGACTGCACCGCCGAGTCGCTGACCGGGGTGTTCTCCTGCTCCAAGGGCGCCGGCGCGCTGGTCATGGCGCTGCTGGTGCAGGAGGGTGTGCTGGACCTCGAGGCGCCCGTGGCGCTGTACTGGCCGGAGTTTGCCGCGGCCGGCAAGGAAAACATCACCGTGGCCCAGCTGCTGAGCCACCAGGGCGGCCTGCCCGGCGTCGAGGGCGGGTTCACCCAGGAGGAACTCATCGACTCCCGGCTGGCCGCGGGCATCATCGCCGCGGCCGCGCCGCTGTGGAATTCTCCCGGAACGCACTCGTACCACGCGCTGACCATGGGCGTCTTCATGGAGGAGCTGGCCAGGCGAGCCGCGCTGGAGCCGCTGCAGGACATCTTCGAGCGCCGCATCCGCGCACCCCACGAGATCGACTTCTACCTGGGGCTGCCCGAGGACCAGGAATCCCGCTTCCGCCCGGTGCTCACGGTGCAGGACGCGGAACCCTACCCGTTCGTCGACCCCTATTCCCCGCTGGGACTGGCCCTGAATTCGACGGCCGGTTTCGACGGGCCGAAGGGGCCGGGCTTCGAAATCCTGGACGTGCCGAATGTCCGATCCATCCGCGAGGCGGGGATGGCCGCGATCGGCGGGGTGGCCAACGCGCACGGCCTGGCCAGCCTCTACGCCGCTGCGACCACGGGATTCGTCGACCGCGCCGGCGACGAGCACGCGCCGTTTCTGGATGCCGCGACGATCGCAACCGTCAGCCAGGACCGGGTTTTCGGGCTGGACCGCGCCACCGGGACGATGGGCGCGTTCGGCGTCGGGTTCATGAAGGCCCACCCGAACAACGCGTTCGGTTCGTCCCGCGCGTTCGGGCACGACGGCGCCAACGCGTCGCTGGCCTTCGCCGATCCCGCCTACGGGCTGGCGTTCGGCTACGTCCCGTCGCGGGCGGAAGCAAACGGCACGGGATCCCGCGGCGGGCGATTGACCGTGCTGGCACGCCAGGTGCTGCTCGGCGGGTAGCCGGGGCAGTTGCCGGGACGGGCCCGGCGTCCGGAAACCTAGATGACTTCCGCATGTAGGTCGGAGAGGAACTGGTCGCCGCGGATTTCCTCGAGCCACGGGATCTGCGCGGGCTCGACCTCCGAACCATGCGTGAAGACGATGTGCAGCGGAATGGTGTACTGGCGGATTTCCGGGTCGGGATCGTGGTTTTCCGGCATGCCGAGGTCCAGCGGGCGGGCTGCATCCGGGTCGCGGCCGGCATCGGGTCCGAATGCCGGGGTGTGCTTGGCGGCCGGGGTGCGGTGCAGGTTCCGTTTCATGATTCGAGAGTGCGCCCGAAATCTTTGTGGCGGCTGTGACCCGGGCGCATGGATGCCGTGAGTCTTGGTGCGTCGCCGCCGAAGCGGTTCTCCCGCGCCGGAAGGTTGCGGCGGGATAGTCTGGTGCCGTGGAATTCTCGAAACGATACCTGGCACTTGGCGACTCCTTCACCGAAGGAATGGGCGATGAGGACCCGACGCGGCCGAACCACGTCCGCGGCTGGGCGGACCGGGTCGCCGAACAGCTCTGCACCGACCCCGAATGGGGATACGCGAACCTGGCGATCCGCGGCAAGAAGGTCGGGCAGGTCGTCTCCGAGCAGCTGCCGGTCGCGCTGAACATGAAGCCGACGCTGGTCAGCCTGTACATGGGAGGCAACGACATCCTGCGCCCCAGCGTCGACATCGACGCGCTGATGCAACGCTACGACGAGGCGGTGGCCAAGCTGGCCGGGACCGGTGCCCGGCTGCTGCTGTTCACCGGCTTTGATTCCAACGGGTCGGCGATCTTCGAAAAGACCCGCGGGCGCACCGCCATCTACAACGAGGGCGTGCGCGAGATCGCCGAAAAGCATGGGGCGGTCATCGCCGACTACTGGCGCTGGCGCGAATTCCAGGACTGGCGCTACTGGGCCGCCGACCGCCTGCACATGGGCACTCCCGGACACACGCTGATGGCCAAGAAGGTGCTCGGCGTGCTGGGCCGCGAGACCGGGATCGAGGTTCCGGAACTTCCGCCACTCATTGCGCAGACCCGCGCCGAAAAGCTGCGCGCCGATGCGGCGTGGGCCAAGGAATTCCTGGCGCCGTGGGTCAAGCGCCGGCTGACCGGGACCTCGTCGGGCGACAACCTGGGCGCCAAGTACCCCGACTACATTTCCCTGGGTGCCGGCAACGCCGGGCGCCACGAATAGGGAAACCCTGCGCCGCAGGGGTTACCTATTGGCGAGGAACTGGGCCCAGAACTGGCGCCCGGGTTCCGGGTCGACGCCGAAGGCTGCCGCATAGCGTTCGTGGGTGAGATCCCAGTTCTCGTGCGCGTCCATCTCCGAGAGGTACCCGCCGTCCAGATGCACGTCGAGGCGCGCCAGGTAGGAGTGCCAGCCGGCGGCCGTCTGCGCCGCGGGGGTGCCCTCGGTGAAGACGTGGATGAAGACCAGGCGGCAGCCCCCGTCCTCCGGAGTCAGGTCGAAGCTGTAGTCGTCCCCGTTGAAGTTCCAGGCCAGGCGGTGCGGGGCCGCGGCCTCGGTGACCTCGCCGGTCATGCCGTAGACCTCGAGCTTCTCGCCCGCCGCAGGGGTCCAGGGGGCCGCCGCGGGGAACCACTTCTCGAGTTCCTCCGGTTCGCTCACGGCCCGCCAGACGCGTTCGACCGAATGCGGCAGCACGCGCTCGAAGCGCAGGGCCGGGCGCCCGCCGATTGTTTCCAGGGTTCCGTCGCTCATGGGTTCTCCTTCAGGTGTTGTTCGAGGGTGTCCAGGCGGCTGGACCAGAACATGCGGTAGGGCTCCAGCCACTGAAAGACTTCTGCAAGGGGTTCGGGATGCAGCGCATAGAAACGTTGCTTGCCCTCGGCGCGCACCACCACTAGCCCGGCTTCGCGCAGCACCTTGAGGTGCTTGGAGACTCCGGGCTGGCTCAGCCCGAGGTGCTCCACCAGTTCCCCGGCGGGGCGCTCGCCGTCGCGCAGCAGGTCGAGGATCAACCTGCGGTGTGGTTCGGCCAGTGCGGCATATGCGCTCATGCCGTTCATATTACTGTGTGGAAATATGTTGCGCAAGGTCGGCTGGATGCTCGGGGACGTCGCCGGTCCCGCCCGCCCCGCCTTTGCTCTGGCCAAGCGCTGCGGCTAGTGGTTGGCTGGGAAACATGAGTCAAGATGCAGTGCAACACGAGGACGAGCCGCACGATGCGGGGGTTGCGGCGCGGCTGAATTGGCTGCGAGCCGGGGTGCTCGGGGCCAATGACGGAATCGTTTCGGTGGCAGCGGTGGTGGTCGGCGTGGCCGGGGCAACGGCGGCCAACGGGCCGATCATCGCGGCCGGTGCCGCGGCTTCCATCGGTGGCGCCATCTCCATGGCCCTGGGGGAGTACGTCTCGGTCTCCAGCTCCGCCGATTCCCAGCTGGCGCTCATCGAAAAGGAGCGCCGGGAGCTCTCGGAGATGCCCGAGGTCGAGCTCGAGGAGCTTACCGCGATCTACCGGGCCAAGGGCCTGAGCGCGGAAACGGCGGCGCGCGTTGCCGGGGAGCTCACGGCCCACGACGTGCTCGCCGCCCACCTGGACGCCGAGCTGCACCTTGACCAGGACGAGGTTCTCAGCCCGTGGCATGCCGCCGTCGCCTCCGCGATTGCCTTTTCCGTCGGCGCGGTGCTGCCCTTTGCCACTGCGGTGTTCCTGCCCGGCCCGTTGAAGATCCCCGTCACGTTCGTTGCGGTGCTGCTCGCGCTTGCCTTCACCGGCGCGATGGGTGCCAGGCTTGGCGGTGCACCGATGCTGCGTCCGACGATCCGGGTCCTGGTCGGCGGGGCCGCGGCGCTTGTTGTCACGTTCGCGATCGGCTCCTGGCTGGGGGTCTCCGGCGTCGTGTAGCTGTATTCGCCCGCGCCGGATGCCGTGGCGTGCAAAAAGGTCCGCGGGGAGGATGCCTGTTGGCATTCTCCCCGCGGACCTTTTCGGAGGTGTTCCCGTGTGTACCCGTGCGGAGGCCGGGCCTAGCCGGCAACCTGCAGCGAGGTGTTCCAGTTGAAGTCGGCCAGGGCCGGGTTGACCTGCATGGCCATCATCAGCAGCTGGAAGCCTTCGAGCTCGCGGGCGTGGTGGATGCCACCGACCTCGAGGGGGCGCATGCCCGCTGCGGTGACGAATTCGGCCACGGCGGTGCGGGAGGCATCGTCGCCCGCAATGAAGATGTCCTGGGTCGCGCCGCCGGCGTTCCCGGCGGCCAGCGGGCCCGCGAAGTTGGTGTTGAAGGCCTTGACGACGCTGGCGGAGGTGAGCGCGGCGATTTCCTCGGCTGCGGAGCTGCCGTGGGCGGTGGTCAGCGAATCGAAGGTTGCGAAGTCGACCGGGTTGGAGATGTCGATGAGGATCTTCGCATCCAGCGCCGCGCCCTGGGCCTGGACGTATTCCTTGGAGGCGTCGAAGGGCAGTGCCAGGATGACGATGTTGCCGGCCGGGGCCTCGGTGGCGTTGCCGGAGGCGGTGCCCTGGCCGAGTTCGGCCGCGAGCGATTCTGCGGCCTCGGTGTTGCGGGCCAGGACCTGCAGGTTCTTGCCCGCGGCGAGTGCGCGGGTGGACAGTGCGCGGGCCATGTTGCCGGTGCCGATGATGGTGATGTCGATGGACATGGGTGCCTTCTTTCCGAAGAGTCGAGCGAGGAAGTTCTTCATGGTGTCCTCAAAACTTTTGGTTGAACTTTCAAGTAAAACACTAGACCTCCATTGATTGAAGCGTCAAGTGTTTGTCCGAAATTTCTTTCAGGGGAGCCGGTGGCGGCGAAAAATCGCTTGCTGATATGGGTTGGGGCGGTGCGTGTTGTTTAGCTCACGCATCGCCGGTAGGATGGTAAGCGTGCCTCGCAGGGGGCACAGCCACTGACATGCGGCGGGAGAGTCCCGCACAACGTAAGTTGGTCGGGCGCCGTAGGAGCAATTCCTCCCCGGGAAACTCTCAGGCCCCCGTACCGCCGCGAAGAGGCAACTCTGGAAAGTAGCAACATCGCCACGGCGGTGCGGCTCACCGAAGGTGCAAGCATTTGTTTCGCCGTCAAGCGAAGCAGTGCGGAAACTCTCAGGTCACAGCAACAGGGTCGGGGAGGGACTTGCAGCTCGTTCGGCGTGCACGCACGCCGATGACCCAATGGAGTTCCCCATGACCGTGACCCCGTCCGCTGAGTTCGTCGCCCGCCACATTGGCCCCCAGGGCAGCGACATCGACACCATGCTTGCCCAGCTTGGTTATTCCTCCCTCGACGAACTCGTCGATACGGCCGTTCCGGCCGACATCCGCCAGAGCGAGCCCCTGAACCTGCCTGCCCCGCGCACCGAAGCCGAGGTCCTTTCCGATCTCCGCGTGCTCGCCGGCAAGAACGTCATGAAGACCCAGATGATCGGCCAGGGTTTCTCCGACACCTACACCCCGCCGGTGATCCTGCGCAACATCCTTGAGAACCCGGCCTGGTACACCGCCTACACCCCGTACCAGCCGGAAATCTCCCAGGGCCGCCTCGAGGCACTGCTGAACTTCCAGACCATGGTCATGGACCTGACCGCGCTGCCGATCGCCAACGCCTCGCTGCTTGACGAAGCCTCCGCCGTCGCCGAGGCCGTGCTGCTGATGCGCCGCGCCAACAGGGCCAAGGGCACCGCCAAGACCGTGCTGGATGCCAACCTCTTCCCGCAGACCATCTCCGTGGTGCAGGGTCGCGCCGAAGCCCTGGGCTTCGAGGTTGAAATCGCCGACCTGACCGCGGGCCTGCCCGAGGGTGACATCTCCGGCATCGTGCTGCAGCAGCCGGGCAACAACGGCGCCGTCGTCGACCACGCCGCAATCATCGCCGCAGCCAAGGAGCGCGGTGCGATGGTCACCGTCGCCGCCGACATCCTGGCCCTGACCCTGATCACCGCCCCGGGCGAGCAGGGTGCCGACATCGCCGTCGGCAACACCCAGCGCTTCGGCGTTCCGCTGTTCTTCGGCGGCCCGCACGCGGCCTACATGGCAGTGCGCAATGGCCTGGAGCGTTCGCTTCCCGGCCGTCTGGTCGGCGTCTCCAAGGACTCCGCCGGCGCCCCCGCCTACCGCCTGGCCCTGCAGACCCGCGAGCAGCACATCCGCCGCGAAAAGGCCACGTCCAACATCTGCACCGCCCAGGCGTTGCTGGCGATCACCGCCTCGATGTACGCCGTTTACCACGGCCCGGCAGGCTTGAAGCGCATCGCGCAGCGCACCCACAACCACGCCCGCACCATCGCCACGGTGCTTTCCGGTGCAGGCCTGGAACTGGCCGCCGACGCCTTTTTCGACACCGTCCAGGTCAAGATCGCCGACATCGACGCGATCATCGCCAAGGCCGAAGAAGCCGGCATCAACCTGCGCCGCGTGAACGCCGACACCGTGGGCATCTCCACCGACGAGACCACCACCCCGGCACACGTTGCCGCCATCGCCGCAGTCTTCGGCGTCACCGGTGAAGGTTTCAAGGCCGAGGGCTTCGAGCTTCCGGCGGCAGTGGTTCGCACCAGCGACTACATGAGCCACCCGATCTTCAACACCATCAAGTCCGAGACCCAGATGCTGCGCTACCTGCGCCGCCTCTCGGACCGCGACCTGGCCCTGGACCGCACCATGATCCCGTTGGGCTCGTGCACCATGAAGCTGAACTCCACCGCCGAAATGGAATCCATCTCCTGGCCGGAATTCGCCTCCATCCACCCGTACGCCCCGGAACACCAGACCGAGGGCTGGCGCGACCTGATCACCGACCTTGAGGGCCGACTCTCGGAGATCACCGGCTACGCCGGCGTTTCCCTGCAGCCGAACGCCGGTTCGCAGGGTGAATACGCCGGTCTGCTGGCCATCAGCGGCTACCACCAGGCCAACGGCGATGACCAGCGCACCGTCTGCCTGATCCCGGCCTCCGCCCACGGTACCAACGCCGCCTCTGCCGTCTTGGCCGGCATGAAGGTCATCGTCGTGAAGACCGCGGCCGACGGCTCCATCGATGCCAACGACCTTGATGCGAAGATCGAAGCGAACAAGGACGTCCTTGCCGCGATCATGATCACCTACCCGTCCACCCACGGCGTGTACGACCCGGACGTGCGCGAGGTATGCGACAAGGTCCACGCAGCGGGCGGCCAGGTCTACATCGACGGCGCCAACATGAACGCCTTGGTTGGCCTCGCCCAGCCGGGCAAGTTCGGCGGCGACGTCTCGCACCTGAACCTGCACAAGACCTTCTGCATCCCGCACGGCGGCGGCGGACCGGGCGTCGGCCCGGTTGCCGTTGCCGAGCACCTGGTGCCGTTCCTCCCGGGCGACGCCACAGGCACCTACACCGTGCGCGACGGCGTCCCGGTCGTTGCAACGCTCTTCGGTTCGGCCGGCGTGCTGCCGATCTCCTGGGCCTACATTGCGATGATGGGCGGCGAAGGCCTGACCGACGCCACCAAGACCGCGATCCTCTCGGCGAACTACATCGCCAGCCGCTTGGGCCAGCACTTCCCGATCCTGTTCACCGGCAACAAGGGCCTGGTTGCGCACGAGTGCATCCTGGACCTGCGCGAGCTGACCAACAAGACCGGCGTCACCGCCGAGGACGTTGCCAAGCGCCTGATCGACTTCGGCTTCCACGCACCGACCCTGTCCTTCCCGGTCGCCGGCACCCTGATGGTGGAGCCGACCGAGTCCGAGGACCTGGGCGAGATCGAGCGCTTCATCGAAGCCATGATCGCGATCCGCGGTGAAATGGAGCAGGTGCTCGCCGGTGACTTCGACATCGAGGATTCCCCGCTGCGCAACGCCCCGCACACCGTCTCGGCAGTCATCAACACCGCTTGGGATCGCAAGTACTCCGTCGAACAGGCCGCATTCCCGGTCCACGCCCTGCGCGTCGACAAGTACTTCCCGGCAGTGGGCCGCATCGACGGCGCAGGCGGAGACCGCAACCTCATCTGCTCCTGCCCGGCTCCCGAAGCATTCGAAAACTAATTCCGCCACTCATTTTTGAGCCCCACGAAAGGTAGCTTGATGAGCGACCCGAAGAAAACCTCCCTGCATGCCCAGCATGCGGAACTAGGCGCATCCTTCACCGACTTCGGCGGCTGGGACATGCCGCTGAAGTACGGTTCGGAATTGGCCGAACACAAGGCAGTGCGCGCCACCGCCGGTCTCTTCGACCTCTCCCACATGGGCGAGGTCTGGGTAGAAGGCCCGGACGCCGCAAAGTTCCTGAACACCGCGCTGGCCGGAAACATGGCCGTGATGAAGGTCGGCAAGGCCAAATACTCGGTCATCTGCAACGAAGCCGGCGGCATCATCGATGACCTGATCACCTACCGCCGCGGGGACGAAAAGTTCCTGGTCGTGCCCAACGCCGGCAACGCCCCGGTGGTTGCCACAGCACTTGCCGAGCGCGCAGCAGGCTTCGATGTCACCGTGACCGATGCATCGGCCGAGACCTCGTTGATCGCCGTACAGGGCCCGGCCGCAGTGGCCATCCTGCACGAGGTCGTCGCCGAGTCCGCCAAGTCACTGGTGTCCGACATGAGCTACTACGCCGCGGACGAGACCACGGTTGCCGGCATCGACGTGCTGCTGGCCCGCACCGGCTACACCGGCGAGGACGGCTTCGAGCTGTACGTGCCCAACGCACAGGCCGCCGAGCTCTGGGACGCCTTGATGGCGGCAGGCGCAAACCACGGGTTGATCCCCGCCGGTCTTGCATGCCGCGACTCGCTGCGCCTCGAGGCCGGCATGCCGTTGTACGGCAACGAGCTCTCCCTTGAAGGCAACCCGTTCGAGGCCAACCTCGGCCCGATCGTTTCCTTCAAGAAGGAAGAGAACTTCGTGGGCCGCGAAGCACTGGAGGCCGTCAAGGCCGAAGGCGCCAAGCGCGTGCTCGTCGGACTCAAGGGCCTTGGCCGTCGCGCCGGCCGCGGTGGCTACCCGGTGATGAAGGACGGCGTGCAGGTTGGTGTTGTCACCTCCGGCCAGCCTTCCCCGACCCTCGGCTACCCGGTGGCCATGGCCTACGTCGATCCGGCATTCGCCGAAATCGGCACCGGGCTCGACGTTGACCTGCGCGGCAAGGCCGAGCCGTTCGAGGTCATTGCACTGCCGTTCTACACCCGAGCCAAGTAACGTTGGTGGTGGCGGAGAGCGGCACATGCGCCGATCCCCGCCACCACCCAACCGGCTAACAGCTTTACCCCACATTCTTTGAGAGGAAATATCACTATGAGCAAGGTTCTTGCCTCCCTGCGTTACTCGGCCGAGCACGAATGGGTCGACGCCTCGACCCCGACCAAGGTGGGCATCACCCAGGTTGCGGCAGACGCCCTGGGCGACGTTGTTTACGTTGACCTTCCAGAAGTTGGCTCCGAAGTCACCGCCGGCGAAACCTGTGGCGAGGTGGAGTCCACCAAGTCGGTTTCCGACCTGTACGCACCGGTCACCGGCACCATCGTGGAAATCAACCAGGACGCCATCGACAACCCGGCCATCCTGAACGAGGATCCGTACGGCGCCGGCTGGCTGTTCACCGTTGAGGTCACCGAGGAAGGCCCGCTGCTCTCGGCAGCCGACTACGCCTCCGCAAACGGCGGCGACGTCGCATGACCGCAACGTTCGAATCCCTTGCTCCTGCGTCGCTGACGCAGGATATCGGCACCCTTGATCCGGAGATCGCCCAGCGCATCGACGCGGAGCTGGCCCGCCAGCAGCGCGGCCTGGAGATGATCGCTTCGGAGAACCACACGGCCCTGGCCGTGATGCAGGCGCAGGGCTCGGTGCTGACCAACAAGTACGCCGAGGGCTACCCGGGCCGCCGCTACTACGGCGGCTGCGAGGAGGTCGACGTCATCGAGACGCTCGCCCTGGAGCGCGTGAAGGCGCTCTTCGGCGCCGCGTACGCGAACGTGCAGCCGCACTCCGGCGCGCAGGCCAACGCCTCGGTGATGCACGCGCTGATCCGCCCGGGCGACACCGTCATGGGCCTGAACCTGGCCCACGGCGGGCACCTGACCCACGGCATGAAGATCAACTTCTCCGGCCGCCTCTACAACATCGTCCCCTACGGGGTCGAGGAGGACACCCTGGTCATCGACATGGACAAGGTCGAGGCCCTGGCCCTGGAGCACTCCCCGAAGATGATCGTCGCCGGCTGGTCCGCCTACCCGCGCGAACTGGACTTCAAGCGGTTCCGCGAGATCGCCGACAAGGTCGGCGCGTACCTGTTCGTGGACATGGCGCACATCGCCGGGCTGGTCGCCGCCGGGCTGCACCCCTCCCCGGTGCCGCACGCCCACGTGGTCTCCTCCACCACGCACAAGACCCTGGCCGGCCCGCGCGGCGGCATCATCCTCACCAACGACGCGGACATCGCCAAGAAAATCAACTCCGCGGTGTTCCCGGGCCAGCAGGGCGGCCCGCTGGAGCACGTGATCGCCGGCAAGGCCGTGGCGTTCAAGATCGCGGCCACCGAGGAGTTCAAGGCCCGCCAGGCCCGCACCATCGCCGGGGCAAGGATCCTGGCCGAGCGGCTGAACGCCCCGGACGTCGCCGCCAAGGGCATCAGCGTGCTCACCGGCGGCACCGACGTGCACCTGGTGCTGGTGGACCTGCGCCACTCGGAGCTGGACGGCCAGCAGGGCGAGGACCTGCTGGCGAAGGTCGAGATCACGGTGAACCGCAACGCGGTCCCGTTCGACCCGCGCCCGCCGATGGTCACCTCCGGGCTGCGCATCGGCACCCCGGCGCTGGCCACCCGCGGCTTCTCCGAGGCCGCCTTCGTGGAGGTCGCGGACGTCATCGCCGAGACCCTCATCGCCGGCACCGAGGAAAACAACGGGGCAACCCTCGCGGCCCTGAGGGACCGCGTGCACGCCCTGGCCGACGCCCACCCGCTCTACCCGGAGCTGGCAAAACTGGCCTAATCCCCGGCCGCCAGTTACACCGCTGCGAGTCCGGGATTCACAAGATCCCGGGCTCGCAGTGTTTTTACAAACGGTCGTGGCGCGCATCACATGCGCGCCGATCCATCTCCCCATTCGACCGCCCCCTCGGCAGTACCTCATGAAGGAAGTCATCTCGTGGCTATCAGCGTCTTTGATCTTTTCACCGTCGGCATTGGCCCGTCGTCGTCGCACACGGTGGGCCCCATGCGTGCCGCCTACGCCTTTTCCGCAAAGTTGGTGCGCGAGGAATTCATCGCCGACACCGTATCCCTGCGCGTGGACGTTTACGGTTCACTCGCCGCAACGGGCCGCGGCCACGGAACCTTCACCGCCATCATGCTCGGGCTCGAGGGCTTTGAACCCGAGAAGATCCTGCCCTCCGAGGTCGATGACCGGCTTGAGGAGATGGAATCAAGCGGCAAGCTGCAGCTGTGCAGGGCACTGGGCGCGGGCAAGGAACTTGAATTCGCCGTTGCCGACATGATCCAGCACCCGCTGACAGTCCTTCCCCGCCACACCAACGGCATGAAGCTCGCGGCCCTGGATGCCGACGGCAACACGCTGTGCGAGGAAACCTATTACTCGGTGGGTGGCGGCTTCATCGTGCGCGAGGGTGCAGAGGAGAAGCTCGCAGCCAACTTCGAGCAGGCCATCAACTCCCAGCCTTACCCGTTCCGCACCGCCGCGGAGCTGCTGGAGCACTGCGCCACCAGCGGCCTTTCGATCGCCGGGGTCATGGCGGCCAATGAGGAAATCCACCGCTCCAAGGAGGAGATCCGGGCCGGACTGCTGCACATCTGGCAGGTCATGGAGGACTGCAAGGACGCCTCGCTGGAACGCGAGGGCGTGCTGCCCGGCGGGCTCAAGGTCCGCCGCCGCGCCCCCGAATGGCACAAGCGCCTGGCCAAGGAGGACAAGGACCGCGACCCCGTGTTCTGGCAGGAATGGGTGAACCTGGTGGCGCTGGCCGTGAATGAGGAAAACGCCTCCGGCGGCCGCGTTGTCACCGCGCCGACCAACGGCGCCGCGGGCATCATCCCGGCCGTCATGTTCTACGCCACCCACTATGCGCCGGGCGCCAAGTACTGGAACCAGGAGGAGCGCGACGACGTCATCGTCCGCTTCCTGCTCACCGCCGCGGCCATCGGCGTGCTGTACAAGGAACAGGCCTCGATCTCGGGTGCCGAGGTCGGCTGCCAGGGCGAGGTCGGTTCGGCCTCCTCGATGGCCGCCGGCGGGCTCGCCGAGATCCTCGGCGGAACCGTCGACCAGGTGGAGAACGCGGCGGAGATCGCCATGGAGCACAACCTCGGCCTCACCTGCGACCCGATCGGCGGGCTCGTGCAGATCCCGTGCATCGAGCGCAACGCCATCGCCGCGTCCAAGGCCATCAACGCCGCGAAGATGGCACTGATGGGCGACGGCCAGCACCACGTGACCCTCGACGAGGTCATCATCACCATGCGTGAAACCGGCAAGGACATGAGCTCCAAGTACAAGGAAACCGCGATGGGCGGCCTGGCCGTCAACGTCATCGAGTGCTGATCGCCCAAACAGGCAGGATTCCGCCCGAGTAATCGGCGAACCCCGTGATGCCGCCCCGGCCATTGGGCTTGGGCGGCATCGTCGCACCGCGACATGGGCCCGGATCCCCGCGTCGCAGGATCTGTACATCCCGCACTGGTAACCTTCGAAGCATGCTCACGATCAGACCTTTCGAAATCGAAGACCGCGACGAAGCGCTGCTGGCACGCACCGAACTGGACGCCGACGACTTCGATTTCCTGTTGGGCTACTCCTTCCGCCGCGGCTTCGACGAATACCTCGACCAGCTTGCTGCCCATGAACAGGGCCTCGGGATCCCCGACGGATGGGTTCCTTCCGCACTGTGGGGCGCCTTTGTCGATGGGGAACTGGTGGGGCGCACCTGCATCCGCTTTGAACTCAACGACCACCTGATGCAAGTCTCTGGCCACATTGGCTACGGGGTTCGACCGGCTTACCGGCGCCGTGGATACGCAACCGAGATCCTTCGCCTGTCGATGGAGCAGCTGGCACTTCGCGGCATCGAAAAAGCGCTTGTCACCTGCGACGAACAGAACACCGCGTCGGCGCGCACCATCGAGGCGAACGGGGGGGTGCTGGAGAACGTCATCCAAGTGGGCGAAGAGCGCACCATGAGGTTCTGGGTCCCCACCAGCTGAACAGGAAGGCGGACGCCGGACGGACGGACCCGGATGGGCAAACAGGGTGTCTCCGGACACGATTTTGGCAACTCACGCGGTTTTGCGTTTAGGATGACCCTATGGAACGAATTTCGCGTGCCGCCATTGGCATGCAGTCGATCCGATCTGGTGAAACCCTAGAAGGGATGGAGGTGACCGCTCGCATGGACGACGGACATAGTCGATCTACCGCACCGCGCGAGCCTCGCCCGAGCCCGCGGGAATCATCCTTTCACCGAGCCTAAGACGTTTTCGGAACACACCCGAAAAAACCTCGCTATTGGCTTGTGGCAATTTCCTGCCACGGTGGTGAGCCCGGAGACTCTTCCGGAAAACCTGGTATTCCCCCTTTCCCGGCGATGAGTTCGTGCGGTTGCGGTATTGCATCCACACCACACTCATTTTTTGCACACGCCGCGGCACCCCCGCGTTTTCCTGCGTGTGCCTAGCCGGAGGGAACCGGAACATGATCAAATCTCCCACCATCTCGTTCGACGAAAGCGCCGAGCTCTTGGTCAAGGCCCTTGGGGCCAACAACGTCGCGGACGTTTCACGGGTATTGCAGCCCCTTGATGTCACCGAAACGCTTGAACAGCTAGAACGCCTCAACACCATCGAGCGTGCGCTGGCCTACCGCACGTTGCCCAAGGACCGTGCCATCGAGGTCTTCGAGCGGCTTGATGCCGCCTTGCAGGCCGACCTTGTCGCCGGGTTGCAGGACTCTGAGGTCGCCGAGGTGTTCGCGGGGCTCAGCCCCGATGACCGTGTTGCGTTGATGGATGAATTGCCGGCTTCCGTGGCCAACCGCTTGATCCTCGGGCTGAGCGAGAAGGAGCGTGCGCTTACCTCCACGGTGCTCGGCTACCCCCAGGGCGCGGTCGGCCGCTACATGAGCCCCGAGTTTGTGATCACCCACCCCGAGCTCACGGTGGGGGAGACCCTTGCCCGCGTGCGCGCCCAACTCGATGATGCCGAAAGCGTCTACACGATTCCCGTCACCGACGCCGGGCGCAACTTGGTGGGGGTTGTGTCGTTGCGTGACGTGCTGCGGGCCGATGCCGCGGTGTTCGTTTCCGGGATTATGAAAAGCCCGTTGAGTGTTCCGGCGACCCAGGATGCGGAGGAAGCCGCGCGCTATTGCGCGGACGCCAAGGTGCTGGTGCTGCCAATCGTGGATGCCGAGGAAAGGCTGGTCGGCATCCTTACGGTGGATGACGCGCTGCAGATCCTCGAGGACGCAGAGAGCGAAGACGCCGCACGCGCCGGCGGCAGCGAACCGCTGCGCAGGCCGTACCTTGCAACGCCGGTGCGCAGCATCGTGCGGGCCCGCGTGGTGTGGCTGCTGGTGCTGGCCCTCGGCGCGACGCTCACCGTGCAGGTGATCGGCGCCTTCGAAGCGACGCTTGAACAGCAGGTGGTGCTTTCGCTGTTCATTCCTCTCCTGATCGGCACGGGCGGCAACACCGGCAACCAGGCGGCGACAACGATCACACGTGCATTGGCGTTGGGGGATGTCCGGCCCAAGGACGTGTTAAGGGTCTTTGCCCGCGAGGTGCGCGTCGGGGCCCTGCTGGGCCTGCTCCTGGGGACCCTGGGATTCACGATCGCCGCGTTGGCATTTTCCGTGCCGATCGGGCTGGTCATCGGGTTGACGTTGCTCGGCGTTTGCACCATGGCCGCAAGCATCGGCGGGCTGATGCCATTGCTGGGAAAGGCCGTCAAGGCGGATCCGGCGGTGTTCTCCAACCCGTTCATTTCGACGTTTGTCGATTCCACGGGCCTGATCATCTACTTCCTGATCGCCACCAGCATCCTGGGCCTCTGACACCCGCGACAAGCACCAGATGAGGCCCGATTGAGGCGGTTCCGCAGGCCCCGCGAAGGCCTCCGGGGGCCCGCGGGCCGCCTCATACTACCCATCGGAAAGCGTTTCGAACAGACCCTTTCGGCAACCTGTGCTCCGGTGCTACGGTGGGCAGACGGATCGAATCGGCATGCGGTAGACACCGCGTGGGAAGGAGTTCCCCCATGGCATCACGCGCAGGTTCCACAGGAATCGACGCCTCGCTCTATCGTCGAGAGGGCCAATGGTGTACGGCCCTCTTCGATGCTTCTCTAGGAACCACCGCCGCACATGAAGCGGCGGATGAACTTCCGGAAACCGTCAGCAAGATCCTTGCCTCACAACAGGCATCCGAAGCGGACATCCGGGCCATCAGGGAAGCCCTGGTACCTGCCCGCGGTTGTCCCGCACCGGTCGCGCGCTTCGTGGCCGTGAACGACGGGGAGGTTGTGGTCGACGAACTTATCCAGGGCCTCAAGATCCAGGACCCAGATGTCGACTGCGGGCCCTTCCCCAATCTTGTGGCACTGGCCAGGGCCCGGGGAGGCCAGTTCCCGTACTTGGTGGCCGAGGCCAGCCGGGACGGAGGCGAAGTCCGCCTGTACCATTCGTCAATTCAAGAGGTGGGCGAGCGCCGCGGGGTCACCGGCGATCCCGAAGAAGCGCACCACGCACGCAAGGTTCCGGGTCGCTACGACGAGCCAAAGAACCGATCGGCAACGGAGGAAATATGGCGGCGCAATGCCGATGAACTGGCCAAGCAAATCGATGAGCTGGCCCGCGAAAATTATGTGAAGTTGATTGTGCTGGCCGGAGACGTGAAGGCCCGCGAATTGGTCGTCGGCCAACTGGCCCCCGCAAGCAAGGCGATCACCACGACATTGGAGCAGAACACCCGAACCGGGGGTGCCGACCAAGCGGCTTTTGCGGCGGCGGTGGCCGAGCACGTGAACGAGGTGGTCGACCGCGAGTTGAAGGAACTGTCCGAGAAGATTGGCAACCGAACCGGCAACGGCCGGTCTGATTTGGCGTTGGGCTTCGACGAGGTTGTCGCAGCCTTGCAGCAGGCCCAGGCAAGCACCGTGCTGGTCAACCAGTTCCAGGACGATGAGTCCCTGGTTGCGTTGACTTCAGAGCCATGGCTCGAGGGCGAGGACTCGGATGACCACGCCGAGCTGGTCATCGGTTCATGGCCGGCGCCGGAGGTGCTGTTGCGTGCCACGGCGTTGACCGACGCGACGATCCGCTACGTGCCCGAGGGCATCCTGCCCGAGGGCGTTGGCATCGCGGCGTTGCTGCGTTGGCCCACGGGCGAGGCGCGCCCGGCCGAATGATTCGAGGAGTTCCTTAAGCAGCGGTGGGGGCCCCGGTACCGGGGCCTCCACCGCTGCTTAAGGGCGCTACTTGGTGTTGTTTTCGATGGACTGCAGGTTGCCGGCCATCCAGTCGGTGTATCCGGTGTCGGCCGGAAGCGTCTCAGAGAAATCAACGACCGGCACGTTCTGCTTCAAGGCGAAGTCGCGGATGCGTTCAGTTTGGGGGCTGGCGGTCTGGGTGTTGTAGGCCAGCACATCGATCTTCCCTGCAGCCAGCAGGTCCGTCATCTGCTTCAATGCCTGGGGCGAAACCTCCGCGCCGCCCTCGATGGCCTCGCTGAAGCCGGCGGGGGTCAGGTCTTCCATGCCGAGATCCGCCAGCAGGTGGAATGGCACGGGCTCGGTCATCGCGAAGTGCCGGCCCTGGGTTTCGCCGCGAAGTGTCTTGATGCCGGATTCGAGTCCGGACAGCTCCGCATCCAGCCTTGCGGCGTTGGCCTCGAATGCGGCCCGGTTTTCGGGGCGGATCGTTGAGAGCCTGTCCGCTATTTCCGGGACGAGTTCGCGCATGGAATCCAGGTCGTACCAAACATGCTCGTTGTAGTTTGCGTGCGCGTGGCCGGGGTGGGCATCGTTGTCGTGCTCATCCTCGTGCTCGTGCTCTTCGTGCTCGGGACTCGCGGCGGGAACCGGGGAATGGTCCACGGCGCGTAGAACTGCCTGCTCGGGAAGGTGCAGGTCTTGGGTCAGGCTGTCGAGGAACTGGTCGTAGCCGCCGCCGTTGCCGATGACAAGCTGGGCCTTGGAAACGGCGAGTTTGTCGCGTGCCGTGGCCTCGTAGGAATGCGGGTCTTGCGACGGCGAATCGATGATGGAACCGCTGTCCACCAAGTCCCCTCCGATTTCCCCGGCGAGGTTTGCGTAGACGGTTGTGCTGCTGAGCACCTGGATGCGGGAATCTTCGGCGGAGGGCTGTGCCTGGGCGGTGTTCCCGCAGGCGGCAAGCGCCAAGGTGCCGAGCAGTGCTGTGGCGGTCAGACCAAGTTTTCGAGTCATGAGGGGAGTGGTCCTTTCGGAACTCGTTGAAGGTGTCGAGGTCCCCACAGTAACTTAAATAAGAATCGTTCGCATTAGTGGTGGTGCAGCAGGTCGCCAGTTTGCGCTTCCGGGGCGGGCTGTTGCACCTGGCCGGGCTGGCTGTTTCGAAGTGCGCGTCGGCCCGATCGCTTGGTGGGACCCCCGTTGCCGGTAGCCTTGACCACCACCACGGCAATGGCCGTGGTGACGGGGATTGCCAGCACCAGCCCGATGGATCCGACCAGGATGCGAATGATTTCCTCGGCCATTTCCCCGGTGCTGAGCGTGTCCAGCAGCGGTCGGTCATAGAGGCTGACCAGGACCAGGATGGGCAGCGCGGCCCCCGCGTAGGCGAAGGCAATGGTGTAGACCGTCGAGGCGATGTGGTCGCGGCCAATGCGCATGCCGGAGGCGAAGAGTTGTCGGGCTGTGGAATGCGGGGCGATCTCGGCCAGTTCCCAGATCGCGGAGGACTGGGTGATCGTGACGTCGTTGAGCACCCCGAGTCCGGCGATGAGCAGGCCGCAGAGCAGCAGCCCCGAAAGGCTCAGTCCCGGGGCCACGGTGTTGAGAGTGAGGGCGGCGTCGTCGGTGGCTCCGGTGAGGGCAGCGGCGTCGGTGGCCCAGCCTGCAATGGCGGCGGTGACGCCAAGGCCGAAGAGCGTTCCCAGCAGGGCGGTGGAGGTTCGGGCGGAAAATCCGTGGGCAAAATACAGGGCGGCAAACATGACCACCGTGGATCCGACGAGTCCGACGAGCATGGGGGATCGGCCCTCGAGCAACGCCGGAATCATGAAGCCGACAATGAAGACCAGGCCGCCCGCTAGGCCAAGCAGTGCGCGCAGGCCCCGCCAGCGGGCGACGAGGCAAACGACCGCCGCGTAGGCCAGGGCCAGGACCGCGAGCGGAACCGTGCGGACGAAGTCGACAAAAACATAGGGCGCCGAGGATCCGTCGGAGACCTTGGAGAGGTCGAGGTACTTGATGCGGTCCCCGGGCTTCAGGGGGCGCGATCGGGTAGTTTCCGGCGGCACTTCAAGGGCGAATGTCTTCCCGGCGCCATCCGGTGCCACGTAGGAGATTTCGCACTTGAGTTCTTTCCCTCCCACGTCTTCAAGACCTTCGGATGACGGGCAGGTTTCGGTCAGTGTCCGGGTGACTGTTCCGGTGGCCATGGACACGCCCGGGCCTGCGCCGTAGGGGTCGTCGAGGAACGGTGCGCGGTCGCCCGTCGGCCACAGCAGGATGGTGCCCAGCAGGGCAGCGACCCCCACGGGAGCCAGCAGGATCCAGAGGATGAGGTTGGCGCGCCGCCGCCGCTGTGGATCCACAAGTACCTCGCCGTGGTGATGCCCGCCCATGAAAGTGATTCAGCCCCGTTCGATTTGCTGCCCTTGTACTCCTTGGGAAGTCTACCGAAGATGGGCTAATGATTCTCATTAAGCTCGGTCTTGGTTGGTGCTGGATTGCCGGACGGTCCGGCTGGCGGGGGCCGGAACGGTCCTCGTCGGCGACGACAAAGCGGAAGAACGGCCCAAAGCAGGGATGCCCCCGGGCCGGAGGAATCTCCGGCCCGGGGGCATCCAAAGATGGCAGCGCTTAGCGCTTCTTGAAGACCGTGCTCTGCCAGCCCTTGTGGGCGTCGGTGTCGTGGGAGATGAGCACGTGCTTAACGTTGGTGTATTCCTCGAAGGAATAGCTGCTCATGTCCTTGCCGAAGCCCGAGTCCTTGTAGCCGCCGTGTGGCATTTCGGAGACGATCGGGATGTGCTCGTTGACCCACACGCAGCCGGCCTGGATCTCCGCGGCGGCGCGCATCGCCAGGTTCACGTTGTTGGTCCACGCGGAGGCTGCGAGCCCGAAGGGGGTGTCATTGGCCATCTCGATGGCCTCGTCGTCTGTCTCGAAGGGAAGCGCGACCAGTACGGGGCCGAAGACCTCGTCCTGTACGATCTCGCTGTCCTGGGTGGCGCCGGTGATCAGCGTCGGGCGGTAGAAGGCGCCGGGCAGATCGGGGACCACGCCTCCGGCGCGCACCGTGGCGCCGGCTTCCTTGGCGCGCTCGACCATCTCGGAGACCTTGCCGCGGTGGGCGAAGGAGATCAGCGAACCCATGTCGGTGTCTTCGTTGGTCGGGTCGCCCACCACCATGGCGTCCATGAGTTCGGCCACGCGGGCGGTGAACGTCTCGAAGAGCGAGGAGTGCACGTATGCGCGGGTGGCGGCGGTGCAGTCCTGGCCGCCGTTGATGGTGGATCCGGCGACGGCGCCGTGGGCTGCGGCCTCCACATCGGCGTCCTTGAAGACCACGAGCGGTGCCTTGCCGCCGAGCTCCAGGTGCACGCGCTTGCCGGTTTCGGATGCCATCTCCATGATCTTGCGGCCCACCGGGGTGGAGCCGGTGAAGGAGGTCATGGCGATCTTCGGGTGGCGGACCAGGGCCTCGCCGATCTGGCGTCCGGCGCCGACCACGACGTTGATGACACCGGCAGGGATGCCGGCGGCGGTGGCTGCCTCGGCGAAGACGAGCGAGGTGCCCGGGGTCATTTCGCTGGGCTTGAGCACGATGGTGTTGCCCGCGGCGATCGCCGGCAGGATCTTCCAGGCGGCCATCTGCAGCGGGTAGTTCCACGGGGCGATGGATCCGATGACGCCGATGGGCTCGCGGCGGATCATCGAGGTGGAGTTCCCGGCGTAGTCGCCGGCGGCCTGGCCCTGCAGGTGGCGTGCGGCCCCGGCGAAGAAGTTCACGTTGTCGATCGTGCCGGGCACGTCGAATTCGTGGGACATGCGGGTGGACTTGCCGGTCTGCGCGGTTTCCAGGTCGGCCAGCTCTGCGGCGCGGGTCTTCAGCTCGGCGGCGAAGGCGAGCAGGTGGTCGGAGCGCTCGGCCGGGGTCAGTCGCGACCAGGACTTGAAGGCCGCGGCGGCTGCCGAGATCGCATCTTCCAGGTCGGCGATGGAGGCGATGTCCATCACGACGTCGACCTGGCCGGTGGCCGGGTTGATGCGCTCGACGGGGGTGCCGGAACCGACGCGGTAGGCGCCGTTGATGAATTGGTGGCCCTGGGTGGTGCTCATGAATTGCTCCCGTGTTCTTCGGTGGGGGTGAAATAGATCTTGCGTAGTGTTTCGGTGACGGTCCAGGTGGTGTGCATGCCGGCGCTCAGCCGCATGACGGTCCCGGGGCAGAGTTCTGCGGTGTGGGCAGGGCGGCCTTCGAACGGTGCGATGACCACGGTGCCAGCGCCCGCCAGGACGATGAAGACCTCCTCGGCCTCCACGTCGTACATCGACCCGACGGACATCTCCCAGATGCCGAATTCGGCCCCGGCCAGCGTGCCCAGTTCAAGGGCGGCCGTGCTGGCGGGGACGCCGGTGGACTGCTCCTCGGCGACGGGTTCGTGCTCGAGCGCCACGCGTGTGGCACGCAGCGCCTGGCCGCCGCGCAGGTGCGGCAGTGGTTGGGTGCTCACGAGTCGAACCCCATCCCCACGGCGTCCATGACCTTGAGGAACGGACCGCGTTTGCCCTCGTTGCGGTCGGCCTTGACCAGCCCGTTGGTCATCAGCTTCACGCCCATCCAGGCCACGGGCTCCGGCGGGAAGGGCAGCGGCTTTTTTTTGACCATTTCCAGCTCGGTCAGCTCGGTCTTTTTTCCCGAGAGCAGGTCGAGCATGACCCGGCCGCCGAAGCGGGTGGCGCCCACGCCCAGGCCGGTGAAGCCGGCGCAGTAGGCGACGCGCCCGTTGTGGGAGGTGTCGAAGAACGCGAAGAAGCGGCTGCAGGTGTCGATCGCCCCGCCCCAGGCGTGGGAGAACTTGATGCCCTCGAGCTGCGGGAAGATGCCGACGAAGTGGGCGGCGAGCTTCCGGTAGGTGGCCTCGTTGTGGTCGTACTGCGGCTTGACCTCACGGCCGTAGTGGTAGACGGCGTCGTATCCTCCGAAGAGGATGCGCCAGCCGCCGTTTTCGTCGATGGTGGGGCGGGAGTAGTGGAAGCGGTTGTTCATGTCCGCCAGGCCGGTGTTGTTCTTCCAGCCGATGGCCTCGCGCTGGGCCTCGGTGAGCGGCTCGGTCATCAGGGCGTAGTCGTACACCGGGATGGTGTGCAGGCGGTGGCGCTTGAGCAGCGACGGGAACACATTGGTGGCCAGCGCCACGCGCTGTGCGGTGATGGTTCCGGCGCCGGTGGAGACGGTGACGGCCGAAGCGGTGGCGGTGAGCTCGGTGCCCTTGGTGTGTTCGAAGATCTTCACCCCGAGGTCCAGGCAGACCCGGCGCAGGCCCCAGGCCAGCTTGGCCGGGTGCAGCAGGGCAGCGGATTCCTTGTCCCAGTTTCCGCCCTCGAAGATCGGGGAGTTGATGTGGGTCTTGACCTCGTCGGCATCCAGCAGGGGCAGGCCCGGGTTGGCCTCGGCTTCTTCCTTGAGCCATTCGACCTGGTACTTCTCGGTTGCCACGTTAAGCACGCCGTTTTCCCAGAAGTCGCAGTCGATGCTGTACCTGCGGATGGTTTCGGCGATGTCGGCGAGGTTGTCGGCTCCGAGCTCGGTCAGCCGCGCGTTTTCCTTGGGCAGGTGGGTTTCGCCGTTGGATTCGCCGTGGACCAGGGAGGCCTCGCAGAATCCGCCGTTGCGTCCGGAGGCGGCCCAGCCGATGGTTTCGGCGTCGATGAGAACGACCTCGCGGGCCGGGTCGGCCTCCTTGGCCTGGAGGGCTGTCCACAGTCCGGTGTAGCCTCCGCCGACCACGAGCAGGTCGGTGGAGATGGAGCCTTCCAGTGCCGGGAGTGCGGCGGGGCGGTCGGGGTGCTGGAGCCAGTAGGGGGAATAGTCGGTGCCGGACAGCGAGGCATCGATGACGGAGTCGGGGGTGTTGGCTTCGATGACGTCGAACGACAGGGGCGTGCCGTTGGTGGTGGTGCTCATGGGAATTCCTTGCATGAAAAATGTGAACTTGGTGTTCGTGTGCAAAACGCGGTGGGTGCGGAATCGGGGAACCGGTGGCCCTAGGCGCGTACGGCGACGCGTTCGTACACTGCGCGCCCCGCGGCGAGGGTGAGTTCCACCCCCACAGCGTGCAAATCGTCGGAAGCAAGGGCGAAGGGATCGGAGTCCAGCAGGACCAGGTCGGCGCGGGCCCCGGGACGGATCCGGCCGCCCTCGTGGTCGCGGTTGATCCAGGCGCTGCCCTGCGTGTAGGCGCGCATGGCCTGCAGCAGCGTGATGGCCTGGTCCGCGACGAGGGGTTCGGTGTCCGGGTAGTCGGGGTGGGTGCGGTTGACTGCCACGTGGATGGCTTCCCACGGGTTGGGGGTGGAGACGGGCCAGTCCGATCCCATGACCAGGTGCGCCCCGGAATCGATGAGCGAACGGAACGGGTACTGCCACCCGAGTCGTTCGGCTCCGAGGATCGGGTTGGTCAGCTCGACCATTTGGTCGTCGTTGCACGCCCAAAGCGCCTGGGCGTTGATGCTCAGCCCCAGCGCGCCGAAGCGCGGCACGTCGTCGGGATGGATGATTTGCAGGTGCGCCAGGTGGTGGCGTCCGCCGGTGGCCCCGTTTGCCGTGCGGGCGGCCTGGATGGCATCCAGGGCCAGGCGGGTCGCGGCATCGCCGATGACGTGCAGGTGCAGGTCGAATCCCGCCGCATCAAGGGCCACGGCAACGGCGATGAGCACCTCGCGGTCCAGGTATTGCAGGCCGGTGTTCTCGGGGGAGTCCGGGGCGCAATGGCAGGTGCGCAGGTAGGGCTCGAGCATTGCGGCGGTCTGGTTTTCGGCGATCCCGTCGACCATGATCTTGGCCGTGGTGGTGCGGAACCCCGCGGCGGCGTTTGCGAACCGGCGGGCCAGGAAGTTTTCGACAAGAGCCGGGATGTCCTCCAGCGTTGTTTCGCGAGGCACCCACAGGGCGCCCGCTGCTTGTCCGGTGGCCAACCCTTCGGCGTAAAGGGAACGATAGGCGGGCGAGACATCCGAGTAGCCGGCGTAGGCGCCAAGGATCGCCTCCTGCCAGCCGGTGACGCCGAAGGAATGAAGGTAGGCCTGCCCGGCCAGCAGGCCGGCGCGGAGGGTTGCGGCATCGGGTTCCGGAATGAAGGCGGTGACAAGGTCCATGGCGCCCTCGTGCAGGGTGCCGGTGGGGTTGCCCGAGGCGTCGCGTTCGATGCGCCCGTCGGTGGGGTCCTGCGTGTGCGCGTTGATGCCGGCCAGCTGCAGCGCTGCGCTGTTGACCCAGGCGCCGTGGTGGTCGCGGTTGAGCAGGTAGGCGGGGCGATCCGGCACCAGTGAATCCAACAGCTCCGCGGTGGGGTTGCCGCCGGGGAAGTCGCTCATCGACCATCCGCCGCCGGTGATCCAGGCATCGCCGCATCCGGCGGCGTAGGTGCCGATGCGCTCGCTCACCTCGGCAATGCCCTCGGCACTGGTCAGGTCGCAGGCCAGGGACTCCAGCCCGCCCATGATGTTGTGCACGTGGGCGTCGGTGAAACCCGGCGTCAGGGCCCGCGTTCCGAGGTCAACGTCGTGATCGGGCTGCGGCAGGATTGCGCGAACCCTGGATTCCCTGCCGGCGGCGATGATCCGTCCATCGCGCACGGCAACGGCGCTTCCTGCATCCATGACCGTGGCTCCATCGAAGATGGTTCCGGAGTGGAATAGCCAGGTGTCGTTCACGTGCGCCCTCTCAAAGAAATTACCGCGAGGTAAAGTGTGTTTCAGTTCATAAAATCGCAGTAGCGACCTTAAGTCAACACCGTTGACAAGTTTTAGCGGCCGAGGAGCCAGAACCAACCATGGGGAACAACACCGACAACGGTTCAGAAATGAAGCCGCGCCGCCGCGCGCAGGGACTGAATCGGGAGAATATTCTCGACGCCTGCCTGCACCTGGCGGCGGACGCGGCCACCGATACGCTCTCTTTCCGCAAGATCGGCAAGGAGCTGGGGGCCGATCCCACCGCGCTGTACCGGCACTTTGCCGACAAGGACGAGCTCCTTCTGGCGCTCGCCGACAGGGTGCTGGCCATGGGCATGGAAGGTTATGAGCAGGGGCCGTACTGGGAAGTCTCGCTACAGGAACTCCTGCTTCGCGCCAGGGCCAGCTTTCTGCGTTACCCATCGGTGGCGACGCTGGCGGCACTGCGTGTGACCCGCCAGGAGGGAGAGATGAAATTCGTCGAGGCGATGCTCGCCGTCCTGAAGCTCGCGGGATTCGAACCCCGGGAGGCGGCACTGATCCATCGGGCCTGCGCGGACTTCATGCTGGCCTGGACCGGGTTCAGCGCGGGGCTGCTTCTGCTGGGTGAAAAATCCGGGGAGGACGACAGAGCCTGGGTGGCGAGCTATGCAAAGGTGCCCAGGGCGGATTACCCGTTGGCGGTGGCTTCCGTCGGGGTCATGGCCGAGGTGCAGGACGACGAGAATTACCGGTTTGCCATGGGCCTGATGATCGACGGGATCGCCGCTCGCCTCGGGAAGGTGCGCATCTCCTGATTCCCGTTCACCGGTCTTGGCGAAAACCAGCGGGTCGCATCCCGTGATGCGGACTTTTTCGACGTCCGCGATCCGCGGAAGACCGGTTGTCAGTTCGCGGTCTGGTGCGTGACGGGCGAAACAATGTTCACGGCTCCCGGACCCGTGGCTTCGTATCCAGGCGCGAGGCTGCCACCCCCCCGTTCGGGGGCACACGAAGAACGACCCCGTGCCGCAAGGCCCGGGGTCGTTCTTCTCTGCCAATTGTCGGTGAACCTACAGGTCTTGAGCGGGCCCGCCGACGGCCATGACGATCAGGGTTTCGCGGCGAACACCCGGCGCTTGATGCGTCCCAGGTCCCTGCGGAGGCTGCGAGCCACACTCGGCCTGTTGTTGGCCATCCACGCCGCGGCGCGCTGGCCTCCGGGGACCGGCCAGATGGAGCGAATCGAGCACTCGACCGTCTCGCCCTTCCCGGAGACCATAAGGCGCAGGCCCGTGGCATGCGAGGTGGCGATGCTGCCTGCCGAAGCCGTGATGAACAGGTCGTATTCTCCGGGAACGGCCCCCGCCAGGGGGATTCCTTCGTTGGACGGAGTGCCAAAGTAGGTGAACCCGTAGTTGCCCAACGGATCGCCAACGCTCTCGCCCGAGAACTTCCGCCGGCTCGTGGTGAGGGGATAGGAGGCCACCGGGGTGTGGGTTCCGGCCTTGGCCAAGACCAGGTAGTAGCTCATGGTCGCGCGTCGGGGAGTCCGGATGCCTGGCAGGACGTACTGTCCCTCCACATGCACCTTGCTACCGCCGGCCATGACCTTGCCCAGCTTGAAGTGGCTTCCGGCCCCACAGCCGGCCAAGATCGAGCCCTTGTGCAGCACCACCGAGTCACCGGTCGAACGTAGGCGCACGAGGTGCTTGCCCACTGCAGCGGAAACATCAAGGGGATCGGCCGAAACGTCGTCGACGGAGGCGGAGACACCGCTGTGTTCAAGCTCCAGCCGGAGGGTGTATCGTCCGGGGGCAAGCTCCGCGAGATCGATGCCGCCCCGCTCCACGGTGGCGAACTTGCCCTCGGAGTAGTCGCAGAACTGGTTCTCGAAGAACGTGCGGTTCAGCCTGTCGTCGGTCAAGCTTTCCAGCTCGTAGCTCCGGCTACGACGGCCCGAGGCAAGAACCAGTTTCCGGGAGAACTGCTCGGCCCCCTTGGTGCCCTGGCCCTTGACGAACAGCAAGCCTTCGGGATAGAACCGGCCATCCCGAAGCGCGAGCGACGTCAACCGGCTGACGGTCTCCCGGCGATCCCGGACGGCGTCGATCGACGGCGCCGGCACCGACGACGAGAAGACCTTGGTGCCGTTGCGCACGTTTCCGTAGCGGGGCACTGCGCCTTCGCCGAGCGCGGCGAGAGTGGCCAGCAGCAAGGGAATGTTGTAGGAACCGACGTCACGGTGCCGCACCACAAGCGGGGATTCCGTCACGACCAGGTTGAAGTTCTCGTAGCGTTCGTAGGCGGGGATGAACGGAATGATTTCCGTTTTGTATTGCGGATCGGCCGGCGAGGAAAACACATAGATGTTGCGTGCCCTGTTCGCGTCGTTAGCGAGCATCGAAGGCAGGAGTTCGTCCAGTTCCGCGACACCTTGGTCAGTGTCTTCGCCGATGAGCTGTTTGAGCACCTGCGGCCGCTGCCGGCGGTTGGCGGTGCCGATGTTCATGCGCGGAACCACGGCGATGACGTTGGGGTAGTCGTTGGCAATCGCGTGGAACAGGGCGCCGCTGGCTCCCTTGGAGAAACCGAGGAAGGTGCAGTGTTGCTTTTCCAGGCCACGTTCGAGCCGGATCTTCTCAATCAGGGCATTCACGGCCTCGGCGATCAGTTCGCCGCGCTTGTGGGTGCGGATGTAGTACGAGAAGTCGCCGTCGAACCGGTCACGGATCCAGAGGATGTCCGTGCGGATCCCGTCCACGACCGAGCCGTTGAGGTCATAGCGCTTGTCTTCGCCGAAGCCACCCGAGAAGACGACCAACAGGTGTCGCCGGTCCTGGAGGGAGCGACGGTACTTGTAGATGACGGAGAGTCCTTTGTGCACGAATTCGTGGTCATCGGGGTGCATTGCCATCCTCGGGGTTTAGCGTGAGCGAACCCATCAATCGTAACAGCGGCGCACTGGTGTCGGACGGAAGGGCGAAGAGTTCAGCACGCGGTCAAATGGCGTGTGGACTCCCGCGACCGAGGGAAACCCCAACTGAATGATAAGAACCATCGCTCTGGAATCACGGGTACCAGCTTCACAGCCAAGGCTGGCCTAGGCTGCCCCGGGACCACGAATCCAACCAATGTGTCCAAATCAGTCCACCCGTTCGGATAATGGATAGTCCGCATTCGGGGCTACTTGGGCATCGGGCACTCCCCGGCGAGGCAAGAAACAACGGCAGGCCGGACCTGGATGTATGGTGAATTGAATTCCTGGGAAATATCCTCGATGTGAAACGAGCCGAAATCGGGCAGAGGCAGAAGCGATGTCATACGAGAAGAAATCCGGTTCCCTGCACGTACTGGCGATCGCTGCGAGCCTGGCGGTGGCAGCTGGCATTGTGGCGACGGGCCTGGGAAACGCCCAAGCTACGCCATTGGGCAACAGTGCAGGTGCATGGGTTCAGCTGGCAGTTCAAGCAGCGCCTCCAGAAGTCAAGAAGCCCAGCCTGAACCTCAAGGCCACGTCGAGCACGAAGTTGCATGCCAGGGGTTCGGCCAAGGCCAAGGTGCTGCTGCGAATTTCGAAGGGCACGGCACTCAAGTCGATGCAGGACTCGAAGTCCGGCTGGTACAAGGTGACCTACAAGGGCAAGACCGGGTACATATCAAACAGGTACGTGAAGACCGTGGCGACGAAGTCCACGGACGCGGCGAAGCCACCCCTGAAGGCGCCGCCCAGATACGAACTCGGATTCGTCGTCAACAAAGACCACAAGCTGAGTCCGAGCTACAAACCGGCCCTGAAGACCATTCCCGGAACCTCGAAACAAATGACACCCCAGGCGGTGGCTGCCTTCGATAGGATGCGCAAGGCCGCCATGAAGGACAGGATCTCGCTGACGGCGGTGTCGGCTTACCGTTCCTACGCCCGCCAAAAAACGCTGTTTGCCTCGTATTCCCGCCAGCTGGGTGTCAAGGAGGCCGCCCGCGTCTCAGCTCGGCCGGGAACCTCCGAGCACCAGACAGGCCTGGCCATTGATGTGGGAACATCAAGCGGCCGGTGCGTGATCTCCAAGTGCTTTGCAAACACCCGCGAGGGCAAATGGGTGGCCAAGCATGCGCATGAGTACGGTTTCATCATGCGCTACCCCAAGGGCACCGAGAAGATCACGGGATACGACTACGAACCCTGGCACTTCCGCTACGTTGGACCCGTGATCGCCAAGGACATGCACAACAAGAAGGTCGTTACCTTGGAAAAGTACTACACCAGGTAACGCGCGGGAGAGCCGGCCGAGGAGGTGCGCCGCATGCCGATGCTGCACAGCATCACGAGCGCCAATTCGGCCGCGGCAATGGCGAGCATGGCTCCGGAAGCCGCCGTGGCTGCGGTCGCCGGCTCGTGGCCCCCATGCTGGTGGCCCCCGAATCCCAAGGCCATGAACGTGTGAACGATGGCCATGAACGCCGACATTGCCAACAGCCCCGGAAGCGCCTGCGGGCTGCCCCACGCCCGGTGCGCACATTTCAGGCATGCGGCCACCATTGCGGCCAGCAAAAGGGTCATCAACAATCCATGCGGGAACACAACGAGGATCCATACGTGGGCAAGGCCCAGTGCCATCGCCGTGACGGCAATGCCCCTGGCCAGGATCCGCCCGGAAGCCGCAGTCGCCGGCGCGGCCGATGCCGCGGAACCGGCGGACGGTTCACGTGCGGGTGCCGCGACTGCGACACCCGCATGAATCGTTGACATGGTGCAAGGGCCTAGCTGTGGCAGGACTTGCCGGAAGCCGGCGCCGGGACGTCGAGGACCGGCGAACGGTCGAAGAAGCCCTCGGGGCGCAGCTTGAAGCCGATGGTGTCCACGGGCATGATCGGCCAGTCCTCGGGACGCGGGAAGTGGGTCAGCCCGAAGGTGTGCCACACGACAAGGTCCTTGCCGTCGATGTCGCGGTCGGCCTTGACCCATTCGGGCAGGCCTGCGCCGCCGGCGTGCTGGTTCACGAAGTCGCCGGTCGGGTAGCGCTCGTCCTGGGCGGCCGCGGTCACCCACAGCGCCTTGGAGGCGAAGGTCGCGCGCCGGTAGATCGAGGAATCCTCATCCGCCAGCAGCGTCGGTTGCCCGGCCGGGTGCAGCTTGTAGGCGACGGCGTGTCCCAGGCGGTTGGTGGACTCGGGGTTGGACACCACCCAGGTGCGTCCCTTGGACGAGTCGGCGTCGCGGATCGCCTCGGATTCGCGTGTGAAGGCCGTGCGCTTGCGTGAGAAGGCGTTGCCGCGCAGGTTCTCGGGACCGGTGGCCACGCGAACGACGTCCTCTTCCTCGACGCGGCCCGGGCCGCCGTCGAGTGCGAAGTCCAGCCGGGCGCCGAAGAGGTGCTGGTGGTACGGGGCGCCGAGGCCCGGTGCCATTTCCGAGGCGTACGGGTAGTCGCCGCCCGGGTGGGCGCTGGTGAACACGATGCCGGTGGCCTTGGCCTCGAATTCGATGGTGCCGTCGAGGTAGAGGTACCAGTAGAAGCCGTAGTCGTAGTTTCCGACGGTGGTGAAGAACGAAATCACCAGGCGGCGGTTGCGGCGGGTGTAGTTGATGCCGCTCCACAAATCCGAGTGCTTGGCCAGGATCGACCAGTCTTCCTCGTGCATGCAGATACCGTTCTTGATGGTGCGGGCCTCGCCGCGGGCGTTGGAGACCACGGGGGACATGTAGTGGATTTCGCCCAGGCAGTCGCAACCCAGTTCCAGCGAGTTGGCGAATTGGCCCACCAGGTATTCGCCGGTGTCGAAGTAGTTCTGCCAGCTGCGCACGGGGGAGGGGTCGCCGTAGGGGACAACCATTTCGGCGATCGAGGCTCGGTTGAGGATGCGCCGCGGCTGGCCCTTGTCCTCGAAGGAAATGTTGTGCAGCACCAGGCCCTCGCGCACGTCGAAGCCGACATCCAGGCTCCATTTTTCCCACTCGACGTGGTTGCCGCCGGTGACGGTGAAGCTGGGGCCCTCGGGCTGGGTGATGGAGATCGGCTTCTGCGTGGTGCGCAGCGGTCCCGTGAGTTCAGGGTCGGTGTAGTTGCCGTGCTCGGCCGGGATGTCCACGACGCCCAGGTCGATGACCTGGTCCACGCTGCGGTTGCCCACATCCACGTAGCCGACCAGCCCGTCGACAGGGTGCGCCCATGCCGAATCCTCCGGGTGGTTCTGCACGAAGGCAAGTCCGCGCAGGATGCGCCGGCCGGATTCCTCCGGGTATTCGAAAACGCCAGCCGAGAGCGGGGCGACGCGCACGTTTTTCACGTCCAGGTCGCGCTTTGCCAGGGCCTCGAGCCAGCGAGGGTCTTCGGCGAGCAGCTGCTCGACGACCTCGAATTCCTCCTCCAAGACCGGCAGCTCGCCGCTGGTGGCGGTGTCCAGCTCGACGACGCTCTCCACAAACCGGTTGGTCACCGAAACCACGACATCCTTGGGGCGGGCTCCCGCCACGTCGAGCAGGAATACACGGAAGCGACGGTCCACTGCATCCTCGTTGCGGCGCGGGTCTTCCAGGCCAAGGTAGGCCACGCGGGCCGAGTCCGGGAAGTGGCCATTCTCGGAAAGGATGGCGCGCACTGCATCGATTTCTTCGCTGGTGGTCAGTGTGTAGGCGCCGGTGTCGGTCTGCTGGTCGGTGGCGTTGCTGAGGGTCATGAGCTTGCCTTTCGGAGAGGACTTGTTGGGGGTGGGCATCTCGAGCGGTCGTGATGTACGCCACTTTTATATTCTCTGCTTGTAGAGAATAGCCATGATTCGCATTCTTCACAAGAGGTTGATTTGTCCGGCCCGCGTGGCCGCGGGGTTGTGGTTGCGGCCAGTAGGATGGACGACATGCCGAAAATTGTTGACCACGATGCACGTCGCCTCGAATTGGTCGAGGTCACCTGGCGGGTTATTGCCCGGCGGGGATTCGACGGGGTAACCCTTCGCGACGTCGCTGCCGAGGCAGGCTTTGCCAACGGGGCGCTCAAGCCCTACTTCCCCACGAGGGCCAGCCTCATGCGCGCGACGTTCACCCACGTGTTCGGGCGCACGAATGCCAGGATCGACAATGCCACCCGCGGGCTCGATGGACTGGAGGCCCTGCGCAGCTTTGCCCTGGAGGTGCTTCCCCTGGATGCGGACCGACTGGACGAAGCCCGCGTGGTGATTCCGTTCTGGCAAATGGCCATTCATGAGCAGGAGTTTGCCGAGGTTAATGACGAGGCTATGGCCCAATGGCGTGGGCTGATTAGGCACTGGATTTCCGAGGGCGTGCGCAGCGGCATGCTGCGGCCGGAAATCCAGGTTGAGCACGCGAGTGAATCCCTACTGACGTTTCTCATGGGGGCGCAGGTGGTGGCCGTTTTGGATGCGAAATTCAACAGCCCGAGACTGCTCCAAGGGCAATTGGACGTGCACCTGCACATGCTGAAAGCAGGCTGACCCGCCGGGTGGATTTCTAAAACCTCCAGTCAGAGAAAAAACGTGACTTTGCGAGCTTTTCCGCGTACATTGACTTCAATGTGATGCCACTCACTGCCCCCCCGGCGTTCCGGTGGAGGGTTTTGACCGGATTGGGGAAAGGTTCTTCGCTCGTGTACCAGGTGCAACAAGTTGATTCCTTTAGTGCATGGAGGGAGCTCGTTTCGGGCGCCTTTGTTCCGCTGCTCTCCGAGCCGGTTCGTGCGGGTACCTTTTCGGGCAGCATTGCCGGAAACCGGTTGGGGAACGTCGGCGTCATGGAAGTGGCCGCAACGGCGCACGTGGTGCGCAGGACCGATGAATTGGTGGCTGCTGGGGACGCTCCGCATTTCAAGCTTAACCTGCAATTGAGCGGACATGGCATGCTGCTCCAGGGTGGGCGTGAGACGGTTCTGCGCCCCGGCGAGCTTGCCATCTATGACACCCAACAGCCCTACACGCTCTTGTTTGAAGAAGATTTCCGGACGCTGGTGCTGATGTTTCCGCACCACCTTCTGGGGCTTCCTGCCGGTGATGTCTCGGAACTCACCGCCGTTGGTATCGGATCGCGGAACCAGATTGGCTGCGCGGTGGCTCCGTTCCTGACCCAGATCGCACAGATGTTGCCACAGATGGGCGGGCCCATCGGCCAACGCCTGGCGGCCAATGCGGTCGACATTCTCGGAACCGTGCTGGCCAGCGAGCTCCATGAGCGAAATGAACTTGTTGACGGAAACCAGATGCGTCAAATCCGCCAAATCCAGGCGTACATCGAGGAACACCTTTCGGACTCGAGGCTGAGCCCGGGTGCGGTTGCCGATGCGCATTTCATGTCATTGCGGAGTTTGCACAAGCTCTTCGCCGATACCGGGCACACGGTTGCCGAGTGGATCCGCACCCGGCGCCTCGAGCATTGCCGGCGGGATCTTGAGGATCCGCTGCAGATCCAGGTTCCGGTGGGCGCCATTGGCGCGCGATGGGGCCTGCCCGATGGTGCCCACTTCAGCAGGGTTTTTCGCGCGTCCTACGGCTGCTCGCCGACGGCGTTTCGCTTGAGTATCTGAAAGATTATCGAATCGATCAGTATCTCGAGCAGCTGCCACGAGCGTTCTTCGTCGGGGTCCGCCAGGTGTTGCAGGCTGATGCCGTCGATGTTCGCAATGAATGAGCGCGCAATTATGTCCAAATCGCGCGGGTTTGCGATCCCGGAGACGTTGGCGCCGGCCTCGAAAATCGAGACCGTCGAATTCACCCATCCCTGGTACATCGACCGGTTGATTTCAATTGCCCGTTCCATTTCGCCCTCGGACTTGATCCGATTCCGGCGAAGCAAAAGCTCAAAAGTGGTTACTTGTTCGTGAGGCGTATTTAGCATTCGGCGCCAAATTCTTTTGGCATGCTCCCGAACGGATTCCTCGAGCGTCAAGCCGCTCTGCATTGGTTCCAGCTCGCGGGCGTAGTCCCGGCTCAGGAAATTGTAAACCTCGTCAAGAAGCTCATCCTTGCTGCGGAAACAGTAGTGCAACGCAGCCAGCGGGGCGTCGGCTTCCGCCGCAATTCGCCTTGTCGTGGCAGCAGCAATTCCCTCTCGTGCAATTACCCGAGCAGCAGCCTCAACAAACTGGTGACTGCGATCTTTTATGGAAACGTGTGCCATTTTCGAGATGCCTTCCTGTGCAACTTGTATTCCATCCTACGGACCCTCGCTGAAGGTCGCGGAAAGAAACTTTTCGATACTTCTGGTCAAACGACTAAGTCATACGACATACTCTACTTGGCTAGTTAGCTGGATCACACCGCGATGCCATAATTTGACGAAGGGGAGAACAAGCAATGACGGAAACAAACCAAGCCGCAGACGTTGTCATCGTGAACGGACAAGTTCACGGAGCCGACGCATCCGCGGGGGACGCCACTGCCGTTGCCGTAACCGGCCCTCGAATTTCCGCAGTCGGTGGCGGCGAAATCCTGGATCTCATCGGACCGCGAACCCGGGTCATCCACGCGCAAGGCGGGGCCGTGCTTCCGGGAATCAACGACGGCCACCTGCATTTCGTCGAGTCGGCGGTCTCCGAGCACGGGACGTTGTCGGTCGGAAGCCATGTGGCAGGCAGCTGGGCGGAAGTCGTCCGCATCCTCGAGGATGCCGTTCCGGCGAGCGACGGCTGGATTCGTGCCCATGGCTGGGACGAAGCGGTGCTTGGCCACGGCGGCCCAGAGCACGTGTTCGGACTCCGTCCCGATTCCCCGCTGGTCGCCTACGACCAAACCGGGCACCAGCTGCTCATGAATGAAACGGCGGCGCGCTTGGCCGGGCTCGACTCATGGGCCGGCGGCTACCCCGACGGCGTCGTGGGAAGCTTCGCCGACGGCCGGGCAAACGGACTCCTGGTTGACGCGGCCGTGGAACTTGCCGGCAAGGTCGTCCCGCAGCTGGGGGATGCCGAACTCAAGGAATGCATCATCAAGCACCAGCGTCGGTTGCATTCCCTGGGAATCACCTCGCTGACCGAACCCGGCCTGGGGCCCGGCGGCGAGGGCCTGTTTGGCGGATCAAGCGCCACCCGGAGCCTGTCGCTGCTGGCCGATCTCGCGGCCGACGGGGAGCTGACCCTCCGGATCAACGTGCTGCTGCTCTTCTCGTCCACCGGCGGAGCGAACGAAAACGACGTGCGACTGGGACTGGCCGGGGACCTGCCCGGCAGCCTGCGGCGGCGCGGCATCAGCGAAGACCTGCTGCGAATCGCCGGGGTCAAGATCTTTGCCGACGGCATCCCGCGCTCCGGAACCGCCTGGATGAGCGAACCCTACGAGACGCCCTGCGGCCACAACCACGGCAGCATGGTCATCGCCGGCGATTCCGATGCCGAGCGCGAACTCGAACTTCGCAAGCTCATCACCCGCATCCACGACGGAGGATTCCAGGCCGGAATCCACGCCACGGGCGACGCGACGACGGACGCGGCGATCGAGGCAATCGCCGAAGCCCAGGGGAAAAACCCTAGGGACGCGCGGCACTACATCATCCACGGTGCCTTCAACGGCCCGGAATCCATCGGCAGGTTCCAACGCCACGGCGTGGGCCTGAGCACGAACCCGGCCATTCGCTCGGAGGCCGGGGCCCTGATGAAGAAGATCCTGGGCGCGGGAAGGTTCGACGGGCAGCAGCCGCTGTCCTCGCTGCTCGAGGCGGGAGTGCCGACGAACATTGCCTCGGACGCTCCGGTGACCTCGCCGGACTGGAGGGAATCGGTCATCGCGGCCGTCACCAGGGACACCACCGCGGGACCGGGCGCCCCCGGCGACCCCGAACGGGTCGGCTTCCGGCAGGCGCTGGAGATGATGACCATCCACCCGGCTTGGCAGGACCACGCGGAGGACCGCAAGGGGCGCCTTGCCCCCGGCTACCTTGCGGACCTCTGCATTCTCGAAAAACCCATCGTCGATGACGTCCACGCACTGCGGGGCAACCCGTCGACCCACACGATTTCCAACGGCAATCTCGTTTATTCGGCGTAGCGGGCGAACCGTTCTCCCGCAACGTCTGCCCCACCAAAAACCACGCGCCGCTTCCGTTGCGGCGCCAAGACTCCAGGAGCAAAAGTGAAACTTTCCCTACGTTCAATGGCCCTGCTGGCCGTGGGCTCGCTGACCCTCTCAATGGCTGCCTGCAGCACCGGAAACGATCCGGCCGCCGCCCCGACGCCCGGCGGCAGCACCACCCTGAAGGTCGGCACCATCGGGCTGACCTCCGATGCGGCCATCGAACTGGCCAAGTCCAAGGGCTACTTCAAGGAGGAGGGCCTCACCGTCGAGACCTCCGTGGTGGCCAACCCGCCGGCCGGCGTGGCAGCCGCCCAGAGCGGCCAGCTGGATTTGACCTACACCCCCTCGATCCCGATGTTCAACGCGCTGTCCCAGGGGGTGCCGCTGAAGATCGTCGCGGCGGCCGACGGATACAGCGACGAGGCCATGGGCAAGAGCGACCTGACGCTGGTCGACGACACCGCGCTGATCGTCGGCAAGGATTCGCCGATCGCCTCGGTCGGCGAGCTGGAAGGCAAGACCATCTCGGTGCCGGCGCGCAAGGCCCAGCTTGAGGTCACCATCTCGCGGGCGGTCCAGCAGGCCGGCGGGGACCCGACCAAGATCAACTGGATCGTCCTGGACTTCTCCTCCGCCGTGCAGTCCCTGAAGCAGGGCCGCATCGACGCCGCTGGCCTGGTGGCCCCGTTCACCTCCAAGGCCGTTGCCGACGGCGGCAAGGTCGTTTCCTCGCCCGGCGTCGAGTTCTTCGAGAAGGGTGCCGTCGGCCTCTATGTTGCCGGGGAGTCGACGGCAACCAAGAAGGCCGAGCAGCTGCGGGCCTTCGCCCGCGCCATCAACAAGGCCAACGCCTACGCGAACGAGAACCACGACGAGGCCCTGGAGGTCGCCGCCAAGCTGACCGACACCCCGCTGGAGGTCCTGAAGAACTCGGCACTGACCTTCTGGCCGACCGAGGTGCGCCTTGCGGACATCCAGCGCGTCGACACCCGTCTGGCGGAGCTCGGGTTCCTGCCGAAAGAGGTGAAGATCGATGACAGCCTCATCCTTGGCGACAAATAGCCGCACGCCGAACGGGCTGCTGGTCCTTCCCGCGCGCGATTCCCGCCGGGCTCAGGCCCTGTGGGGCGTCCTCGGCGCCGCGATCGTGCTGGCCGCGTGGCAGGTTGTCGCCGCGGCGCAGCTCTTCGGCAACGCGGTCCCCTCGGTGTTCGGGACCGCCGGCAAGCTGGCCGCGCTGCTGGGAAGCCAGGAGTTCTGGTCCGAGCTGTCCGTCACCGTCGCCATCGCCCTGGCCGGACTGGTCTTCAGCGCCGTGCTGGGGATCCTGCTCGGCATCCTGATCGGCACCTCTGCCGTCATCCAGGCCCTGGCCCTGGCGGTCTTCGAGTTCCTGAAGCCGATCCCGCCGATCGTCATCCTGCCGCTGGCCGTCATGGTGCTGGGCCCCACCTGGCCCATGGCCTTCGTGCTGGTCGCGTTCGGCTGCTCGCTGGCCATCGTCATGCAGACGGCATCGGGCGTCCAGGACACCGATCCCGTCGCGCTGGCCACGGCCCGCTCCTTCGGCATGAAGCCGATGGAGATCAAGGCGCGGATCGTCCTGCCCAGCGCCAGCCCGTTCATCGGCACCGCCATGCGGGTGGCCGCGCCCACTGCGCTGGTCATCACCGTGGTGGCCGGGCTGCTGGGCGGGGCCCCGGGCCTCGGGCGTTCGATCTACCAAGCGCAGGCAGCCGGCAACTTCTCCACGCTCTACGCGCTGGTCATCGTGCTTGGTTTGCTGGGACTCGTCTTCCACTGGACCAGCTCGTGGGCCGAGGCCAAGGCGCTGTACTGGCACCCTTCCCACCGGGAGGCATCGCTGTGAACAACAGGGTCTCGAAAAACAAGTTGATGCTCATCATCCTGGGCATCGCGAGCCCCGTGGCGGTGTTGGCCGCCTGGTGGACGCTCTCGGAAAACTCGACCAACGCCTTCTTCCCGCCGCTGGGCGTGATCACGGAACGCTTCGCGGACCTGTGGCTCTTCGATCATTTCCAGTCCGACGTGCTGCTGAGCATGGGCAACCTGTTCACCGGGTTCCTGGTCGGGATCGCGGCGGGCGTGGTGATCGGCTTTGTGCTGGCGATGATCCCGACCATCCGCTGGATGTTCGAGCCGACCATCCACTTCTTCCGCGGCATCCCGCCGGTGGCGATGATCCCGATTGTCATCACGCTGATCGGGTTCGGCCCGGAGATGCGCGTGGCCAACATCGCCTTGGCGGCGTTCTTCCCCACGCTCATTGCCACGATGGACGGGATCCGCGGCATCGACTCCTCGCTGAAGGACGTCTGCTCCGTCTACCGGCTCACCCCGGCCGAACGGATGGTGCGCGTGTACCTGCCCGCGGCCGGCCCGCAGATCTTCTCCGGGATGCAGGTGAGCCTGCAGGTCAGCTTCGTTGTCATGATCGCCTCCGAGATGCTCGGGTCCTCCCAGGGCATCGGGGCGATGACGCTGCTGGCGCAGCAGTCCTTCATGTCCGCCGACATGTGGGCGGGCATCCTGCTGCTCGGTGTCATCGGCTTCCTGGTGAACGTCGTGTTCGAGCTCATCAAGGGCCGGGTGCTGCGTTGGTACATCGGGTCCCGCCGGGTGGAGCGTGCCGCATGAGCACCCAGGTCTCCGAAAACTCGGCTTCCGAAAACAGCATGCCCCGCCCCACGTCCCGCCGTTCGATTCGCTTAGGTTCGGAGGAACCCATGGAAACCTCAACAGCAGTACCGCGCCTCACGGTCCAGTCCCTGGCCAAGAGCTACGGCTCCGGCCCGGCCGCCGCGCACATCATCGGGGACCTCACGTTCTCCACCGAGGCCGGGGAGATCATGTGCATCGTCGGCCCGTCCGGGGTCGGCAAGACCACCCTGCTCAAATGCCTGGCCGGCCTGCACCCGAGCACCGGCGGAACCATCAGCATCGACGGCCGGACGATTTCCGGGCCGCCGCCGGAGATGGCCCTGGTCTTCCAGGACTACTCGCGCTCGCTCATGCCGTGGCTGAACGTGCGCAAGAACCTGGTGCTGCCGCTGCGCCACCTGCGGCTGGACCCCGCCGAGCTCAAGGAACGCTGCGACACCGCGCTGGCGGCCGTCGGGCTGAGCGGTGCCGAGCACAAGTACCCGTGGCAGCTCTCCGGCGGCATGCAGCAGCGCGTGGCGATCGCCCGGGCCCTGGCCTACCGCCCGGAGATCCTGATCATGGACGAGCCGTTCGCCTCCGTCGATGCGCAGACCCGCTTCGAGCTCGAGGACCTGTGCCTGAAGATCCGCGACGACTTCGGCATGACGATCCTGCTGGTCACCCACGACATCGACGAGGCCGTGTACCTCTCGGACCGGATCGTGGCCATCGGCTCCAAGCCGGCCCGGGTGCTCGACGTCATCGACGTGGACCTGCCGGGCCCGCGCGAACAGATCGGCACCCGCGCCCTGCCGCAGTTCGCCGAACTGCGCACCCGCACGCTCTCGCTAATCCGCCAGGCGCAGTCGTGACAGGGGGCCCGGAAATGACAGCAAGCCAGCCGAACATCGTCTTCATCATCGCGGACCAGCTGCGCGCCGACCACCTGGGGTTCAACGGCAACGCCGAGGTCCGCACACCGAACCTCGACGGGCTGGCCCGGGACGCCGCGGTCTTTGACCGCGCCTTCGTCGCCAACCCGACCTGCATGCCGAACCGCGCCAGCCTGCTGACCGGGCGCTGGCCCTCGGTGCACGGCACCCGGTGCAACGGGATCTCGCTTGACCCGGACAGCTCCACCTTTGTGCGCTCGCTGGCGCAGGCCGGATACCGGACCGCGGCCGTGGGCAAGCTCCACCACCAGAACATGGGGTGGGACTTCGAACCCGAGCAGGCCGAACAGATCCGGGACACCGATCCGGGGCTCATCGACGGCCGCACGGCCCGGGCCGTCAGCCGCGGGCGGGATGCCGGATGGGACCAATGGGAAAACCGGGAGCGCCACGACCGCGGCTTTGTGCCCATGCCCCAGGACTACTACGGCTACCAGGAGGTCGACCTGGTGATCGGCCACGGCGACGCCCCGGGCGGCCACTGGGTACATTGGGCGCGCGAGCGCGGCGTCGACCCGCGCGTCATCGGCGGGCCGGAGGCCAGCGCCAAGCCGCCGACGGGCTGGGACCAGGTCTACACCACCTCGATTCCCGTCGACGTCCACCCGAGCACCTACGTGGGCGAGCGGGCGGCCGAACGGATCAAGGAAGCCGCCGCGTCCGAGGACCCGTTCTTCCTCTTTGTCTCCTTCCCGGACCCGCACCACCCCTTTGCACCGCCGGAGGAATACTCGGGTCTGTACGACCCGGCCGAGATGGAGATCCCGAGCGGGTTCGAGCAGGACCACAGCGATTCGCCCGAACACATCCGCAGGATGATCCGGGACCGGGGAACCCCGAACAGCGATGCGACGATGGCCTTCGCCGTCTCCGAGGACCAATACCGCCGCGCGGTCGCCGCCCAGTACGGGTTGATCGAACTCATGGACGCGCAGATCGGCCGGATCCTGTCGGCGGTGGAGGACTCGGGCAGGGGCCAGGACACCATCGTTGTGTTCACCTCCGACCACGGGGACATGTTCGGGGACCACGGGCTGATGCTCAAGCACTTTGTCCACTACGAATCCGTGACCCGGGTGCCGTTGGTCATCCGCATCCCCGGGGTGGAGAGCAACGCGCCGCGGCGCAGCAAAGCCCTGGTCTCGACGGCCGACCTGGCACCGACCATGCTTGACCTGGCCGGGGTGCGCCGGTTCCACGGGATCCAGGGCCGCAGCCTGCAGCCGTTGATCGACGGCTCGGCCGATGCAATTCGGGATGCCGTGCTGATCGAGGAGGACCAGCCGTTCTCCATAGACGGGCTTCCCGCGCCGGTGCGGATGCGCAGCGTGGTGACCGCCGAGGGGCGGTTGACCAAGTACTTCGGGGCCCCCGGCATCGAGGTGTACGACCACCGCAGTGACGCCCAGGAGCTGCGCAACGTCGCAGGGCACCCGCACGTGGCCGAACTGCAGCGTGTCCTGGAAAGCGCGCTGCTGGAGGAAATGGCGCGGGTGTGCGACCTTGCGCCCACGCCGACCGCCGCCGCCTAACCGCCGACCCAACCGCAACAACCAGAGGAGGACCACGTGTCGTGCTGCCAGCCCGGGCCGAACCACGCGGAATCCACGGCCCAATCCGCGGGCCAGCCAGCGGGTCGAGTTGTGCTCCAGTTCGGGGGAGGCACAGCCGGTCCGGGGAACGCCCCGGCCGGCATGCCGCGGCACGGGATCGAACAGGTCCGCGTTCCTGCCGGCAGCTACCTGATGGGCGACCACTTCGGGGAGGGCTACCCGGCCGACGGGGAAACCCCCGTGCACCGGGTGGCGGTTGCCGAATTCGGGATGGATGCCGTTGCCGTCACCAACCGGCAGTTCGCGAGGTTCGCCGAGCTGACCGGCCACCTGACGGAGGCCGAGCGCTTTGGTTCCTCGGCCGTGTTTCACTTGCAGCTGGGGGATCAGGCCACGTGGCCGGCGGGGAGCCGCCGGTTGGCAGGCCTGCAGTGGTGGGTCAACGTTCCCGGTGCCAACTGGCGCGAGCCACTGGGTGCCGGGTCCGCGGCCGAGGAAGAGCACCCGGCGGTCCACATCAGTTGGAACGACGCACTGGCCTATTGCGAGTGGGCCGGCAGGGCGCTGCCCACCGAGGCCCAGTGGGAATATGCGGCCCGCGGCGGCCTGGAAGGAGCGCGCTATCCGTGGGGCGACGAGCTCACCCCCGGAAACCGGCACCGGTGCAACATCTTCCAGGGCAGCTTCCCGCAGCTGGACACCGGGGATGACGGTTTCCGCGCAACGGCGCCGGCACGTTCCTTCGAACCCAACGGGTACGGGTTGTGGCAGATGTCGGGAAACGTCTGGGAATGGTGCGTCGACTGGTTCCTTCCCCGCTACTACAAGCGAAGCCCGGAGCTGGATCCGCAGGGTCCTCCCTTCGGCGAGGGCCGGGTCATGCGCGGGGGATCGTTCCTGTGCCACGAATCGTATTGCAACCGCTACCGGGTGTCGGCTCGAAGCCGGAATTCCCCCGATTCCTCAAGCAGCCATTGCGGGTTCAGGACCGTGTCCCGCCCGCCCGAACGGGAGGACGCCGAATAACTCTGCACGATTCGCCAAGTACCGCTCACGCAAAGCCAAGCCTCTAGTGCCCTCCGAAGCGCACGCTGTAGGTAACGAGGCTTCAAGGAGGAATCCCCATGGCAACATCAACCGAATCAAGGGACGCCCAGGCACCGAGCCTGGGCAAACGCACGCTCGGCGTGCCCGCGCTGGTGTTCATGATCATCGCGGCCTCGGCGCCGCTGACGGTGGTCGCCGGCGGCGTGACCAGCAACTACGCGGTCACCGGCGTGCTCGGCATCCCGCTGTCCTTCGTCGTGCTCGGCGTAGTGCTGTTGGTGTTTGCGGTGGGATACACGGCCATGAGCCAGCACGTGCAGAACGCCGGCGCGTTTTACGCTTACGTGGCCCGCGGGCTGGGCAAACCCACGGGCATCGGCGCCGCGTGGGTGGCCTTGGTCAGCTACAACGCCATGCAGATCGGCATCTACGGGATGTTCGGCTTTGCGCTCTCCGATTTCCTCGGCACGTCGTTGGGGCTCTCGGCCCCCTGGTGGGTGTGTGCGCTGATCGGCTGGGCCATCGTGGGCATTCTCGGCGTGAACAAGGTCGACCTCTCCGCCAAGGTGTTGGGAATCGTGGTGGCTTGCGAATTCCTCGTTGTCATCGTCTATGACGTGCTGGCACTCAAGGTCGCGCCCGAAGGGATCTCCACCGAATCCCTCCAGCCGTCCAGCCTCTTTACTGCAGGCGTCGGGGCGGCACTGGCCTTCAGTATCGCCGCCTTCATGGGCTTCGAATCCGGCGCCATCTATGGCGAAGAGGTCAAGGACCCCAAGAACACCCCGCGGCGGGCCACGCTCATTGCGATCGGCATCATCTCCGTCTTCTACGCCTTCTCCGCCTGGGCCATGGCCGTGGGTGAGGGACACAGCGCCGTCATCGAAAATTCGGCGGCCGGTCCGGGCCTGGTCTTTGGATTCCTGGCGGTCCACACCCCGGGGTGGTTCGTCACCCTCGGGAACCTGCTCTTCATCACCAGCCTGCTCGCCGCGCTGATCGCCTTCCACAACGTGGTGGCCCGCTACCTCTTCTCCTTGGGCCGCGAGGGGGTCCTGCCCGCGGCCATGGCCAAGACCAACCCGCGCACCCACGCTCCCGTGGTTGGTTCGCTGACCCAGTCGGTGCTGGCCCTGGCGGTCCTGGTGGTCTTCGCCATCGCCGGGGCCGGGCAGGATGTCATGTTCCCCGTGTTCACCCTGTTCACCTGGCTCACCAACACCGGCGCCTTTGGACTGGTCATGCTCATGGCGCTGACCTCCTTCGCGGTCATCGGCTATTTCCGGAGCGAACCGCACGGACTGGGAAAGTGGACCACCCTGGTGGCGCCGTTGATCGCCGGGATCGCGCTGGTTGTCCTCTTTGGGGCGATCGTGGCGAACTTCGACGTGCTGATCGGTTTGGAAGGCGCCAGCGTCCTGGGCTGGCTGCTGCCCACGATCGTGGTGGTCCCCGGCATCCTGGGGCTGCTTTGGGCCTTCAAGTTACGTTCCGCCCAGCCCGCCGTCTACGCAAGGGTCGGACACGGCGGTGACCTGGCCGACGACGAAACCGATTCCGAAGGCGAAGAGCCCACGCAGCGCTGAGCCAAAGACCCTTCAACGAACGCTTCAACAAACAAGACTTCCGGCAAACCAAGAGACAAGAAAAGGGAACGATCCATGAGCACCGAAACCAACACCGTTGCCACCTACGCCACAGCGGACGAACTGCTTGCCGCAATCCAGCCCGCCATCGGGGGGCGCGAAATCCTCGACCCGGCCACCGGCGAGCTGGTGGGCCGCGCGCCGGAACACGAAGTTGCAGATCTCGAGGCGGCAATCGCCGCCGCCCATGCGGCGCAGCCGGAGTGGGACGCGCTGGGCCACGATGCACGCCGCTCCCTGATGAACCAGGCCGCCGATGCCATTGAGGCAAACGCCGAGGCGCTGGCGCACCTGCTCTCGCGCGAACAGGGCAAGCCGCTGAACGGCCCGAACGCACGCTTCGAGGTCGGCGGCGCAGTAGCCTGGTTGCGTGCTGCCGCGGCATTCGGCCTGGAGGCCGAGGTCATCGTGGACGACGGAACCACCTACGCCGAGATGCACTACCGCCCCTTCGGCGTTGTCGGTGCCATCGGCCCGTGGAACTGGCCGATGATGATCAGTGTCTGGCAGCTGGCCCCGGCCTTGCGCATGGGCAACACCGTGGTGATGAAGCCGAGCGAATACACGCCGCTGAGCGTCCTGGCCTTGGTCCACGTCATCAACCAAGTTCTGCCGGAGGGTGTCCTGCATGTTGTCGCGGGCGGCCGCGACGTGGGCCAGCTGCTGAGCACCCACAAGGACATCGACAAGGTCATGTTCACCGGGTCGACGGCCACCGGCAAGGCCATCATCCGTTCCTCCGCGGACACCGTGAAGCGCCTGACCCTGGAACTGGGCGGCAACGACGCCGGAATCGTGCTGCCCGACGCTGACCCGAAGGCCATCGCCGAGGGCCTTTTCTGGGGCGCGTTCATCAACACCGGCCAGACCTGCGCCGCACTCAAGCGCCTCTACGTGCACGCCGACATCTATGAGGAAGTCTGCGGGGCCTTGACCGAGGTCGCCAAGAACATGCCGATGGGCGTGGGACTGGACGAGGCAAATGTGCTCGGCCCGCTGCAGAACAAGGCCCAGTACGACATCGTCGACTCGCTGGTCCGCAAGGCCACCGACTCCGGTGCCCGCGTGCTGCTCGGCGCCAACCCGTCTGAAGACCAGCCGGGTTACTTCTACCCGAGCACTTTGATCGCGGACATCGCCACCGACAACCCGCTGGTGGTTGAGGAACAGTTCGGCCCGGTCCTCCCGATCGTCAAGTTCGACTCGATCGAGCAGGCAGTCCAGCTGGCCAACGCCCTGGACGTCGGATTGGGTGCCTCCGTGTGGTCCTCCGACCGCGATGCGGCACGCGAGGTCGCCGCACGCCTGCAGGCCGGCACCGTGTGGATCAACAGCCACGGCGGCGTGGATCCGCGCATCCCGTTCGGCGGCGCCAAGACCTCGGGCTACGGCGTCGAGTTCGGCGTCGACGGACTCAAGGCACTGGGCCAGCCACAGGTCATCAACGGCTAATTGCCCCGCTTCATGCCGACAAGGGCGTTGTCTTCACCGTCGTTTTCTTTTGCGACACCGAAGGCAACGCCTTTGCTACTTCACTTCCGCACGCTGTTTCGCTGCCTGCTCCGCCAGAACCGGCTCGGCAATTCTCTGCTGTTCGGGAGAGAAAGCGTAGAGAACTCCAGATTCCTGGGAAACCCACCATTTGCCGCATAGGTGGGTGCTCTGGTTTTCCTTGCCTGTTGGCCACCATTCCGCGCTCAACAACGGTGTTTGGTATTGCTTGGCCACGACGTCGGCGATGTCATCGGGCTTGACGCCCTGCTCGGTTTTCAAGCCAGAGGCAAGTTCCTCGGCAGTCGGCTTTCCGGCGCTGTCCAGTGCGATGCAGGAATCGGGCAACGCGCCGGCATATTTCATGCGCAGGATGCGTTCGTTGCCCGTGGTCCGCTGGATTTCCTTCAACTCCGTTGCCTGATCCGGAACCCAGGCGGGGACGACGTCCTTTTCCTTGCCTTCGGTGCCGGTGGCGAATTCGTGGGTGGAGGTCTTGTCGTACTTCGATTCGATGCCCAGGGCCGAACAGCCGGTCATGGCGAGGCCCGCCAATATTGTTGTGGATACCAACCCGAGCATTTTGAGTCGGTTGGATGCCACAGGGGAGAGCAGAGCGGTACTTGTCATGCTTCCAGCCTAGAAATGCCGGGGCACCGGGCACATCGGACGCGGGGATCATATTCCGGATGCCGAACTAAGTCCCAGGGAGGAGACTGCCCATGCATTCCCCATCCGCAGGTACTATCCGTAGGTGCTGCGCAGAGGGCCCCAGATGTCGCCTCTGGCGGTTGCTTCTCCGAGGGCCAGAGAAAAGCGACGGCGTGGCCACAGGCGTCTATCCGTCCGAGTTCCGGAACCGGCGCTTGCAACAGGCCAACTGGATATGCCGGTCCATGCGAACGCTGCGTCGGGTCATCGCGCAGGCTTGACCAGGCCTTGGAGCAGCGGTTGAATCCGGTAGGGGAGGTGTTCCTTGAGTGCCAGTGACGTCTCGGTGCGCAGCACACCGCGGATGCGCAGAATCGAGCGCAGGGTGCGGTGCAGATCCTTGGTGTCTTGGGCCACGACGCGGCACCACACATCGCCGCGTCCCGAGATTTCATGGACTTCCAACACGCGATCCAAGGACCGCAGTGCCGTGAGTACCGGGTCAAGTTCGCGGTGCGCCACTTCCAAGGTGATGAAGCCCAGAACATCGAACCCCAAGGCGCTCAGGTCCACGTCACGCCCTCCGGATCGAAGCACATTGCGGCTCTCGAGACGACGCATGCGTGAGGAAACGGTATTTCGAGCCACCCCCAGGGAGTCTGCGATATCACCGATTTGGGTTCGGGGGTCTTCCAGCAAGTGAAGCAGGATCCCGACCTCGATCTCATCAAGTACGCTCATGCTGCATCCCATCTTGCTTGTTCAAGCACCAAATCTAATCATCATGATCAGTGATTGCCGATTAGTTGAATTATAGGCATCAACTACTGCCAGAATCTCTGTGACAGTGCGTTGGGCGATCCTCGGCGCGTGGTGCGCGAGCCAAGAATCCAGGAGATGCGCAATGACGGTATTCAGTGAACTTGCCATGCGTCCGCATGCTGACGTTCCCGGCATCCGCGGATGGAATGCGAGCATTCCGGCACGGCTGGTTCTGACAATCTTTACCACGGCGTTGTTGTTGGTGGGAGCCAACCTGGCAACACCGCTCTATCCGTTGTTGCAGTCACGCTTGGGGCTGGGGCCCTTTGCGGTGACGCTTACATTTTCCTCCTACGTCCTCGCCCTGATCCTTGGTCTGGTGCTGTACGGCCACTGGTCGGACCACCTTGGCCGACGCGCGGCATTGGTGCTTGCCGTGGTCGTGGGATTGGGCGGTGAAGTCGTCTTTGCAACGGCTGACGGGTTGGGCGCGCTGATGATTGGCCGTTCGCTTCAAGGAGCGGCCGTGGCCATGGCCATCGGTGCAAGCGGTGCCGCCCTTCGGGAACTGCTGCCCAAGCACCCGCGCTGGGCCAGCCGCTTCACGCTGCTGGCGTCGACCGGCGGCGTGGCGCTGGGTCCGATTGTGGGTGGATTCCTTGCAGCCTACGGCGAGCCCACACGGACTCCCTTCATCGTCCATGCGCTGCTCATGGCAGCCATGCTCGTTCCCCTGTGCATGGTCCGCGCACGCCCGGCCATCGCGCCGACGCCTGGCGAATACGCCGTGCTGAAACCGCAAAAACCACGGCTCAGCGAGACGGTTCGCTCCCAATTCTGGGTGACGTCGCTCGTCGGGTTCCTCAGCTTTGCGCTCTTTGGCTTTTGCTTGTCGCTTGGCCCCGGGTACTTTGCCCAGGCAACGGGTGTGCATTCTGCCGTAGGCACGGGGACGCTGGCTTCCTTGGTGTTGCTGGGCTCCGCCGGAATCCAGCTGGTGGCACCTGCTCGCGGCTCGTCGTTGCCCGGCGCGCTCGTCGTCATGGCGGTGTCGTCGGTGCTGATCGTTGTTTCCGCCGAATCGGAGCTGTTGTGGATGCTTTGTTTGGCCATGCTGGGTGCAGGAATCGGGCAAGGCATTGCATTCCAATCCGCCTTCCACCGCCTGTCGGTGAGCTTGCCGGCGCAGGAAAGTGCCAGGGTGTTCAGCTCCGTCTACGTGGTGACGTATCTCGGCAGTGCCGCTCCGGTCGTGGGTCTCGGCGCGTTGACGGGGAGCCTCGGCATTACCGTGGCGGCATGGGTTTTTGTTTCTGTCGTTGCTGGCGGTTGCTTGCTTCTCGCTGCTGCGGCAGTGAAATTTTCCCGGACGTCCCGGGCCTAACGGAGCTCCAGCACGGGCTCGGCGTCGTCCGCGGGGCCCGTCTCAATGGCGGGGTCCAAGAGCTCGGGTTCGTGCTCCGGACCAACGAGCACTTCTATGCCGCTTGCGGGGCGGCCCCTGCCGTCGACCAAATCAACAACGGCCCACGTGCCGTTCCAGCTGGTCATCGTCACGTCGCTAACGTCGTAGCGTGCTTCCACATTGGTGCCGAGATTCCGGGTCGATTCGTTCCAGCCCACGGCGGCGGTGATCGAGGCGGCAAGCACCAGGACCAAGCAGAAGATTGCCACGCCGGACTGGACCCGCAGGTCCTTGCGGCGTGCATAGGTCTGCAAACCGTCGGCATCGGCGCGGAACTTCTTCCATCGCACCAGTGCGCTGATACCCAGCGGGATTGCGAAAACAGCGCAAATGACGGCGCCTGCCACGTAGAGCAGCGGTGTCAGGAAATCGATGGGTAGGTACATCTGCCCATACTAGACACACAAATACCGCTTCCACATGCACCTTTAGGCGTATGCTCTCGCCCGTTCACTAGATCCGGGTTCTTATTCGGCACGCTCCGAACGAGTGTTCGCTCCCTCCCCGATCGGGACAGTGCTACGGCGTCGGGGCTGCGGTGTGGCGCAGACGGGCCGCCCACCAGGTGGAAGGGTCGTCACTGGTGGCGGTCACCGATATCTCGCCTGCGGGGAGTTCCACCGTCGAGGTGACGAATCCAGACCCATCGCAACCACCCTGTCCTTCGCCCAACGTTTCTTCCGAGTGGCTGATGGTGAACGTTGCCTCCGTGGTTCCCTGGCATGCCCTGTCGAAGGCGTACCACCCCGCCTTCACGTCGGTGATGGTGATGGTGGCGCCAGTGGTTCCGCCTCCGGAGGACACGCTGTCATCGTCCTTGTATTCGTCGTCCAAGACGGCATCAAACCATGCTTGGCCGCGAACCGGGTCAGGGGTAGGTGCCGGGGTCGAACATCCTGCCAGGCCAAGGGCAAACAAGGCCAGGAATCCGGTGGTGAGGTGTATTTTTGTCAGACGCATGGGCAATACCCTAGGTCCGAAACGCGAGAGCCATCAACGGTGACACGTGGCACGGGCGAGACGGCGCGGAGCCGGGAACGGCCGCCCGGTCGACAGCGCAAACGACGGCTGGCCTGGTGCCCGGGAAAGTCCCGGGCACCAGGCCAGCCGTTTACTCCAGCGCTGCTTAGGCTTCGACGAAGGCGTCGGCCACCGACAAGGCCTCGTCAAGCATGGCCAAACCTGCGCGCAGGTCCTCGTCGCTGATGTTCAGCGGCGGAACCACGTGGATGCGGTTGAAGTTCACGAACGGCAACATGCCGGCCTTCTTCAACGCACCGGTCACGGCTGCCATGGCCGGCGAGGATCCGCCGTAGGGTGCCAGCGGCTCGCGGGTCTCGCAGTTGGCGACCAGCTCGACGGCCCAGAAGCAACCGGTTCCGCGGACGTCGCCCACGGAAGGGTGCTTGGCCTTGATCTCGGCCAGGGCCGGACCGATGATGTCCTCGCCGATGCGGGCGGCGTTCTCCACCATGCCCTCTTCCTTCATGGCGTTGATCGTCGCAACGGCCGCGGCGGATGCCAGCGGGTGGCCGGAGTACGTCAGGCCGCCCGGGTAGACGCGGTCGCGGAAGGTCTCGAAGATGGCATCGGAGATGGCCACGCCGCCGAGCGGAACGTAACCGGAGTTCACGCCCTTGGCGAAGGTGAGCAGGTCCGGGGTCACGTTCCAGTGGTTCACGGAGAACCACTTTCCGGCGCGGCCGAAGCCGGCCATGACCTCGTCGGCGATGAAGACGATGCCGTACTTGGTGGTCAGCTCGCGCACGCCCTCCATGTAGCCCGCCGGCGGCACGTAGATGCCGGCGCTGCCCGGGATCGACTCCAAGACCAGGGCGCCGATGCTGCTCGGGCCCTCCAGGATGATGGTGTCTTCCAGGTGGCGCAGTGCGCGCTCGGTCTCTTCGGCCTCCGTGGTGGAGTGGAAGTAGGAGCGGTACGGGTAGGCCGGGAAGAAGTGCACGACGCCGTCGGTGGCGTTGTCGGAGGCGACGCGGCGCGGGTCTCCGGTGACGTTCACGGCCAGGTGCGTGCCGCCGTGGTAGCTGCGGTACGCGGCCAGGACCTTGTTCTTGCCGGTGTGCAGGCGGGCCATTCGGATCGCGTGCTCGTTGGCGTCGGCGCCGCCGTTGGTGAAGAAGATGCGGTTCAGGTCGCCGGGGGTCAGCTCGGCGATCAGGCGTGCGGCTTCCGAGCGTGCGTCGTTGACGTACTGCGGGGCGATGGTGCAGATCTGTGCCGCCTGCTCCTGGATCGCCGCGACGACCTTCGGGTGCTGGTGGCCGATGTTGGTGTTGACCAGCTGCGAGGAGAAGTCGAGCAGCTTGTTGCCCGCCCCGTCCCAGACCCAGGAGCCCTCGGTCTTGACGATGGCCATCGGGTCGAACGGACCCTGCGCCTGCCAGGAGTGGAAGACGTGTGCGCGGTCCAGCTCGTGGGCGCGCGCGCCGGCTGCGATCTGCTCGGCGGTGATGGTTTCGGTGCTCACATCGATGCTCATGATGGGAATGCCCTTTCTGACGGTTCTTTGAGCCTAGGCGTTCTGCGGGAAGCCGAGGTTCAGGCCGCCGTGGCTCGGGTCGAGCCAGCGGGAGGTGACAACCTTGCCGCGGGTGAAGAACTGGATGCCCTCGGCGCCGTAGGCGTGGGTGTCGCCGAAGAGCGAGTTCTTCCAGCCGCCGAAGGAGTAGTAGGCCATCGGCACCGGGATCGGCACGTTGATGCCGACCATGCCGACCTGGATCTCGTTCTCGAAGCGGCGAGCGGCGCCGCCGTCGTTGGTGAAGATCGCGGTGCCGTTGCCGTACGGGTTGGAGTTGATGGTCTCGATGCCCTCGTCGAAGGACTCGACGCGGACCACGGAGAGGACCGGGCCGAAGATCTCGTCGGTGTAGATCGACATGTCGGTGGTGACGTTGTCGAAGAGGGTCGGGTTCAGGAAGAAGCCCTCGCCGTCGGCATCCGGGGAAACCTGGCGGCCGTCGAGCACCATGGTGGCGCCTGCGGCTTCGCCGGCGTCGATGTAGCCTGCAACCTTGTCGCGGTGTGCGGCGGTGACCAGCGGGCCCATGTCGCAGCCGCGGGTTCCGTCGCCGACGCGCAGGGTGCGGGTGCGCTCGGCGATCTTCTCGACCAGTTCGTCGGCGATCGAGTCGATGGCGACGATGGCGGAGATGGCCATGCAGCGTTCGCCCGCGGCGCCGAAGCCGGCGTTGACGGCGGCGTCGGCGGCCAGGTCCAGGTCCGCATCCGGGAGGACCAGCATGTGGTTCTTGGCGCCGCCGAGGGCCTGGACGCGCTTGCCGTGGGCGGTGCCGGTGGCGTAGACGTACTGGGCGATCGGGGTCGAGCCCACGAAGGAGACGGAGGAGACGCGCGGGTCGGTCAACAGGGTGTCGACCGATTCCTTGTCGCCGTGCACCACGTTGAAGACGCCGTCCGGAAGGCCGGCTTCCTTCCAAAGTTCCGCCATCCACTGTGCGGCGGTCGGGTCCTTTTCGCTGGGCTTCAGGACAACGGAGTTGCCGGCGGCGATGGCGATCGGGAAGAACCACATCGGCACCATGGCCGGGAAGTTGAACGGGGAGATGATGGCGGAGACGCCGAGCGGCTGGCGGATCGAGTGGACGTCGATCTTGGTGGAGGCGTTCTCCGTGTAGCCGCCCTTGACCAAGTGCGGGATGCCGCAGGCGTACTCGACGACCTCGAGGCCGCGGGCGATTTCGCCCATCGCGTCGTCAAGCACCTTGCCGTGTTCGGCGGTGATGATCGCGGCGAGCTCGCCCTTGCGCTTGTTGAGCAGTTCGCGGTAGTTGAACAGGATCTGTGCGCGGCGGGTCAGCGAGGTGTCGCGCCATCCCGGGAATGCGGCGTGGGCTGCGGCGATGACCTCGGCGGTGGTTTCGGCACTGGCCAGTGCAACGCGGGAGCTGACCTCGCCGGTGGCGGGGTTCATGACATCGGCGTAGCGGGAATCGGCCGGGGCTTCGAGGGTGGCGCCGTTGGACCAGTGAGCGAGAGTCTGCACGTGGGTTGTCCTTTCAAGACATGGTGGTGAAACGTTGTTTCACGGTGTTCCTGGTTCAATTGTGTCGACTGGGTCACGCCGGCGACATTGGCAATGTGTAAGTTCTTTTGCCCACGGCAATACACTGTGTTCTGTGAACCATGTCTCAAGCGTTGAAGCACCGGGGGTCCCGGCAGTCCTGAGCATTGCCCGCATCATGGAATTGTCCGTGGTGCGGCGGGGGGACCCGGAGGTGCTCAGCGGGTTCGAGCTGTTGGGCACCCCGGTGCGCTGGGTCCACGTGACCGAAACCCCGGACCTCGCCGAGCTGCTGACCGGCGGGGAGCTGGTGCTCACCACGGGCATGGCCTTCGGTGAAGGAGGAGCCGGCGTGGGGGATTTCCTCCACCAGGTCCGGGTCGCCGGCGCCGTGGGAATCCTGGTGGAACTGGTGCCGGGCGTAAGCCGGAACGTGGATGCCACCATCTCCGCACTGCGCGAGGCCGCAAGCCTTATGGACTTTCCCGTCGCGCTGCTGCACCGGCGGGTCAGGTTCGTGGAAATCACCGAGGTGGTCCACCGCATGCTGGTATCCGACCAGCTCGCAGCGCTTGAACGCTCGCGCACCATCCACGAGGTGTTCACCGCGTTGAGCCTGGAGAACGCGGACGAGGATGAGATCGTCTCGCGGACTGCAAGATTGATCGGGGCGCCGGTGGTGCTCGAGGACGTGGCACACCTGGTGTTGGCCTTCGATGCCTCGGATACTGACCGGGCGGAATTGCTGGCCCGTTGGGCCGAGCGTTCCCGCCGGGTCGGCTACCTGGAATCCACGGGCCGCGGGGCGGGGGAGGAAAGCTGGTTGCAGACACCCGTGGGGGTGCGCGGGCAACGCTGGGGCAGGCTGGTGGTGCCGGGCGATCTTGCGGACGACGATGACGCGGCCATGGTGCTGGAACGCGCCGGCCAGACCCTTTCCATTGCCCGTCTGGCCGGCCGGGACCAGAAGGAATTGCTGCACCAGGCGCGGGCCGGCCTGTTGCACGAACTTCGCCAGGCGCACTCGCTGAGCGCGGACGAGGTGCTCGTGCGGTCCATGGCCCTGGGGCTGGCGGACGTGGCGCACTACGTCCCGGTGGTCCTGCGCCTGGATATGCACAGCGGGCAAACCCCCACCGGTTTGCAGCTGCGCGAACGCGAACTGCTGGAGGCGCTGCTCGCCGTGCTGGACTCCTCCAGGGCCACGGCGCTCAGTGCCAGCCTGCAGTCGGGGCAGATCGGCATGGTGCTGGGCGTGAGCGCCAAGCAGCTCGAGGAGCCGCTGCTCGAGCGCATCTTCCGGCAGCTGTCCCGGGGGCAGGCCGGCATCGACTGGTCGGTGGGCGTCGGGCACGGGCGGGGAAGCGTCAAGGACGCAGCGCGCGGGTTGGACGAGGCCGCCCAGGTCGCCGAGATCGTCGCGACCTTCGACACCAAGGCCCGCCCCTTCTACCGTTTCACCGATGTGCGGCTGCACGGCCTGCTGGCGCTGATGCAGGGCGACGTCCGCGTGAAGTCCTTCGCGGAGGCGGAGCTGGCGGGGATCCTTGATCCGCCGGACGCCGCGGCCCTGGAACTGCTTGAGCTCTACCTCAAGCACGGGGGCAACAAGTCGGCGCTGGCCCGCACCGGGTTCCTCAGCCGGCCCGCGCTGTACGCCCGGCTGGAAAAACTCGAGGACAGGCTGGGGGTCAGCCTCGAGGATGCCGAGTCGCGCACCTCCCTGCACGTTGCCATGCTCTGGTACAGGCTTAACGGAAACCAATAGCCGGTGGCCGGGTCCCGGCTGTAGGGTTTTTCCATGACCAGCGAACTTCCGTTGATTGCCCTGACGGCCCCCGTCCACTCGTCCTCCTACGACGAGGCCTACGGTGCCGACATCGGCAGGCTCGCGGCGCTGGCCGTGGCGGGCATCGAAGCCGCCGGCGGCCGCGCGCTGCTGCTGGATGCTTCCGGGGCAAACCTCTCGGCAAATGCCACGGAGCTGGTGGACATCGGCTCGGTCGATGGGTTGCTGGTGCTCGGGGGAGGGGACGTCGACCCGGCCCTCTATGGCAGTGCGGGGCACCCAAGTATTAATGGGGTGGACCGGCGCGCGGACGACCTTGAGCTGGCGCTCATCGGGGCTGCCCGCTCGGCCGACCGCCCGATCTTTGCGATCTGCCGCGGAACCCAACTGCTCAACGTTGCCTTCGGCGGAACCCTTATCGAAGACCTCGGGGCGGACTCCTTCCACAAGGACCACACGCCGGCCGAGGACATGGTCGAACACGAAGTGATGCTGGTGGCCGAAACGCGGTTGCGGGGCATCCTGGGGTCGGGGCACGCCACCGTCATGTCATCGCACCACCAGGCCGTGGATGAACTCGGCGAGGGGCTGATCGTCTCGGCGCTCGCCGAGGACGGAATCGTTGAAGCCATCGAGGTGCCCGAGTCGGAGAACGGTGAATGGATCCTGGGCGTGCAATGGCATCCCGAGGAAACCGGCACTCCAGCGGGGCAATTCGGGGCGCTGCTCGAAGCGTTCGTGCAAGAGGCGGTCGTGAGGCGCGAGCAACGCACTGCCGAAGCCGAGGACTTGCAGGCGCTGCGCCCGTAGCGGTCTGGCCGAATGCGCCTTCGCCGGCCGCGGCCCGAGCTCAATTCGGTGATCGTATTCGGCGTGGCCCAGACTGGGCAGGCATGGTCACGCTGGCACTGGGCTGCCCGGTCAATCTCAAGGGCGGAGCGCCAGCCGGCCATGCCGATGCGAAGCTCATCGATGAGCTTGCCCCGGTGCCCGGTTTGCCCACGTTGCCGTTCGCGAACGCCGCAGAAGCGTTGCTGGAGATCGCCGGGAGAAATGACCTGACAAGCCAGCGGGTACTTGTCACCACGCCGAACGGATGGCGGGCAACCTAGGGGCAAGACATCCGACGCCAACAGGGCGTTCAGGTGATGGCGTTGCCTTAAACCGAAGTGCGGTGCGGGAATCCAATGGCGATTCCCGCACCGCACTTCGTATGCCCGGATGACTTGGTCAGCTGTTGGCCACTGCGGCTTCCCGGACATTGGGCGCGTGGCGCGAACCTCGCAGCATCACCGCGTAGATGATCGCCGCAAGCACCGGGGTGATCAGCGAACCGACGTTGGATCCCCACGCGGTGCCCGACTGGATCAGCGCGATGCCTACCGTAGCGGAGACCATCCACGCTGCGACGCCGGCACGGTTGATGGCGGGGAACGCGGCGTCGGGCACGGAACCGTCAAGTGCGCGGAGACCGTCGCGCTTTTCGAACCAGATGTGCACCAATGCGATGGCAACCCAGCCGGTGACAAGCGCACCCTGCCAGGACAGCGCCAGCAGCAGGTACTTGACCACCGGCAGCAGCATCAGCAGGTAGATGATCACAGCACCGATGCCGACCCAGGCCAGCGACGGCAACCGCAGGCGCAGCGCACGCTCGCCGAATTCGCGCAGGTTCGAAATGCCCAGGGCGTAGTTGGCGGTGTTGATGCGGGTCTGCGACACGAAGATCACCAGCAGGCCCAATGGGCCCATGAGCTGGACCAGGGCGCCGGCAACACCGGTTTCCGTGGCTTCCGCACCCGGAACGGTAAAGGTGAGGTAGATGCCGATCAGCGAGTTGACGCCGAACGCCAGGGTGTAAAAGAGCCAGCCGAAGGTGTAACGCTGGTGGAACTTCACGTCCTTGGCGCGGCCCAGCGCCGCGAAGTCCATGGTGTACATCATCAAGATCCAGACACCCATGAAGGCGGCGCAGGTGGCAAGCCATCCCGGCCCGCCGGAGGCGAAGGGAAGCTGTCCCGTGGAGTGGGTCAGCCAGGCGTTTCCGTTGGGGTGCGCGATGCCGGCCCAGATGACCGCGGTGATCAGCCCGCCCCAGTAGACGGGAAGCAGCCAGCCGTTGACCTTGTCCAGCCAGCGCTGGATGCCGCCGGCGATCAGCGGGATCGTGTAGAGCACCACCAGTGCGTACCAAAGTTGGATGGGCCCGCCGAATTGGGCCTGGAAGGCGTAGCCAAGGATGGCGCCTTCGAAGACCGCGTAGTAGATGGCCGTTGCGGCGAAGATGAGCGTGGCCAGCACCGCGCCCTTGCGCCCAAGCAGGGTGCGGGAGAACTGGGCGACGGTGAGTCCGTGCTTCAGTGCATAGCCGGCCAGAACGCGGTTGATCGCGCCGTAGATCACGATGGTGATGGCCAGGCCGATCAGGGTGTCCTTGGTGCCGTAGGCCTGGGCCAGCGAAGCGCCGATGTAGATGAAGAACATGGCCGAGACCAGGCCGTACCAGGCCATGGACAGGGACCCCGCGCTCATCTTGGAATTGGCGGCTTCTTGAACCACCGGTGATTGTGTTGACAAGGTACTTCTCCTCAAAAACAGGCATGGGCCATGGAATCCCCGGGATGGGCCCGGGGCATGCCTGATGCCGGATGTGGGTGATAAGGAAGGGACTTGAGGCGGCCGCGAGTTGGCCGCGGCCCGGTGAAGCGTGTCTAACAAGAGCCGCCCATGCGCGGCGCGGGGAATCCGGAAGCCGGATCCCCGGTTCCACCTCGAGGTGCCGGTGCTTTGCCGAAGCGGGGACTCCGCGGGTGGAAGGGTGTTGCCCCCCCCCCCCCCGCGAAAGGGGATGGTTCCAAGGCCATACGGGATGCGGATGAAAACGGGGGCTGTCAAAGACTTCCATCCGCATCCCGTATGGCCGGGGGGTGCTCCGGGGTGTTAGTCCCAGTGGGAGGACGAGCGGCGCGCCATCAGCTGGCGGTACTCGGCCGTGGTGTTCTCGAAGAGTTCACCGGTTCCCCAGTCGAGAATCACGCCGTGGCGGCGGATCACATCGAGCATCGGGAGGCTGCCGTTGCGGTAGTTCTCGGCAATGACCTTCGGGTCTTCGGTGAGCCAGCCGACGCGGGAGGCACGGATCTCGGCTCGCAGGGCCTCCGTCGCGGCCTCGTCGATTTCGAACTCGTCGAGTTCGGCGTCGATTTCCCGGATGACCACGCCGTAGTCCTTCGCGGCACGATCCAGGGAAACGTAGCCGTCGATGACGTCCTCGCGGACCTCCACGGCGGTGCGCAGCAACGGGTCGCCGTAGCCTCCGCCGCCGGCCGAGGGACGGGTGAAGGAGTCGCCGGACTGCACCGGAACCGAGGAGAAGTTCGAGCCGAGGAAGCGTTCCTCATCGGTGCCCTTGTTCAGCCAGACCCCGTGCGGAATGGAGGGCAGGCCGCCCTCGATGCCCCAGGTGATGGAGCGGGCGCGGTCGCAGCAGTAACTCATCACGGTGTCGAACGCGTCGGTGAGCACGCCGCCCTTTTCGATGCCCAGGCCGCCGCGGTACCGGCCCGGTCCTGCCGAGTCGATGGCGATCTCGTGGCGGGTGGTCAGCACGGGGGAGAGGCGTTCCTGCCCCTCGACCGGCTGCACCGCCAGGCCCGGGCCGAAGACCGGCGCGGTGGCGCTGGAGCCGTCCTTGGAGGCGCGTCCGCCCCAACCGCCGGCCATCCAGTCGTACCACATGAAGTACTGGTTGGCGGGGGTGCGGGCGTCCTTGCCGCCGACCAGCAGATACTCGAGGTTGAACGCACACGCCATGGCGCGCTCCGGCATGATCTGGCTCCAGAGTTCGAAGATGCCGTTCATGATCTTCTCGTACGGGCCCGAGCAGAAGCCCGTGACCGCAAACGGCCATCCGGCGTTGACAACCGAACCCTCTTCGCCGATCTCGGCCTGTACCGCGGCGTAGAAGCCGGAGTTCAGCGGCACATCCGGGAAGAACGTCTTGGTGCCTGCATAGATGGCCGAGTGGGTGGTTCCGTAACCGGAGTTCAGGAACGTCGCCACGGCCGGTGCGGATCCGGAGAGGTCGTAGTGGATGCCGGTGCCGTCAAGCTTCAGCTTGATCTTGATCGGCACCAGGCCCTCGCCCTTGCCCGGGTCCACGTCGATGTAGTCGGTGGTTTCCCATTCGCCCTGGGGCAGCGACACCAGCTGGCGGCGCACGATGCGCTCCACGTAGTCCTGGGTTTCCTGCATGGCCTCAAGCACCGTGTCCTTGGAATACTTCTCCACCAGTCGGTGCAGTTCGCGCTCGCAGACCGCGGTGGCCTCGGACTGGGCGTGCAAATCGCCCATGGCCTGGCGCGGGGCGCGGGTGTTGGAGACCAGCAGCTGGGCGACGTCGTGCAGGAAGACGCCCTTGGACCAGACGCGCACCGGGGTGATGCGCAGGCCCTCGCCGAAGTGTTCCTTGGCGTTCACGTCGAAGGATCCCGGCACGTTGCCGCCGATGTCCGCCCAGTGGCCCTTGTTCTGCGCAAACGCGATGACCTCGCCGCCGGCGAAGATCGGGCGGATGAAGGAAACGTCATTGAAGTGGGTTCCGCCGCGGTAGGGGTCGTTGATGGCAAAGACGTCGCCGGGGTGGATGTCCGTGCCGAATTCCTCGATCACGGCCTTGCACTGGAAATGTAGCGTGCCCACGTGCACGGCGATGTCGCCGGAGCCCTGCATCACGGTGTTTCCGGCCGCGTCGCACAGGGCCGAGGAGAAGTCGCGGGAGTAGATCACGAACGAGTAGCAGGTGCGCAGGATCTGTTCGCTCATCAGGTCAACGGAGGTGGCGAACGCGTTCTTCAACACCTCGAAGGTCACCGGGTCGAGCGTGGAGTTTGCCGGGAGCTCTGCCAGGCTTTCTGGGGCCAAGAGTGTATCGGTCATGACTAGGACTCCTTGGTGGATGGAAGATCGTGCATGTGGATGCGGATATTGCCCCAGCCGTCGATTTCGGCGGTGGTGCGCGGCGGAACCACCGTGGTGGAGTCCAGCTGGTCGACGATGGCCGGGCCGTCGAACGTGGCGCCGGCGGGCAGCCGGTCGCGGTCGTAGACGGGTGTGGTGACCCACCCCGTTTCGCCGAAGTAGACCTCGCGCACCGAAGCCGGCGAGCCCGGGTCTGAGCTGAGCTCGGTGGCGGGAACGAACGCGGGCTTCGGGGTCTTGCCGATCGCGCTGAGCAGCAGCTGGTAGATCTCCACCGGCTGGTCGTCCTGGCGGAAGGCGAATTCGCGCTCGTGCTCCTGGTGGAAGGTTTCGATTGCCGCCTCCAGCGCGCCGCGGCCGGAGCCGATCCGGACGGAGAGCGAACGCCACTGGCCGGCGTAGCGCATGGAGATCTCGCGCTGCAGCACCGCGTTCTCATCGCTCACCCCCTCGTGGCGCAGGCGGGCCGTCGCCTCCTTTTCCAGTGCCGCAAACTGGGCTTCCACCGCTGCCGGGTCGGTTTCGGAGGCGAGCCCGGTGAACATGGCCGACAGGTCGTGGCGGATGTCGACGAGCAGGCAGCCCAGCGCGGAGGTCACCCCCGGGTTTGCCGGAACCACCACGGTGGGGATGTTCAGCTCGCGGGCCACCTCGGCGCCGTGCAGGGCACCGGCCCCGCCGAAGGCGATCAGCGCGAAGTCGCGCGGGTCGTAGCCGCGGCGGATGGAGATCAGGCGGACGGCGTCGGCCATGTTGGCATTGGCCACCTGCAGGACAGCGTGTGCGGCCTCGGCCTCTTCCATGCCCAGCGGACCCGCGATGACGCGGTTGATGGCCTCGCGGGAGAGCTCACGGTCCAGGGTCTTGGCGCCACCGGCCAAGGACGTGCCCAGGCGGTTCAGCGTCACGTTGGCGTCGCAGTTGGTCGGCTGGTCGCCGCCGGTGCCGTAGCAAGCCGGTCCCGGTGCGGCGCCCGCGGACTGTGGGCCGTTGCGCAACGAGCCTGCGATGTCGATGTGGGCCAGCGAGCCGCCGCCGGCGCCGATGGTCAAGACCTCGATCGAGGGGAAGACTATCGGGTGGCCGTATTCGACCTGCCATTCCTTGGTGATGCGCAATTCGCCGCCGGAGACCAGCGCGATGTCGGTGGAGGTACCGCCCATGTCAAGGCCCACCGCGTTTTCATAGCCGCATTGCTGGGCCACGTGCTTGGCGGCGATGGCGCCGGCTGCGATGCCGGAGGCCGCAAGCCGGACCGGGTAGCGCTTGACCATGCGCGGGGTCATCGAGCCGCCGCCGGAGTGCAGCAGCAACAGGTCGCCGGTGTAGCCGCCATCCTTGAGCTGTTCGGCCAACCGGTCCACATAGCCAGTGACCAGCGGGGCCAGTACGGCATTGGAAACGGCGGTGTTGAAGCGGTCGTGTTCGAAGATTTCCGGGAGGATCTCCGCGGAGGTGGAGACTGTTGCCCCGGGAAGCTCTTCTTCGAGGATTTCGCGCATGCGGATCTCGTTGCCCGGGTTGGCGTAGGAGTTGATGAAGCAGACGGCGATGGTGCTCACGCCGCGCTTGCGCAACAGGGCAGCAAGGGTGCGCGCCGCCTGCTCATCCAGGGGGGTGATGACCTTGCCGGAGAAGTCGACGCGCTCGGAGACCTCAAAACGGTCACGGCGGCGGATGTAGGGGCCCGAAACGTCGTTGTAGGCATCCCAAAGATCATCCTTGGTGCCGTCGCGAATTTCGATGACGTCACGGAATCCCTTGGTGGTGACCATGGCCGCCGAGGGGAACTTGCGGGTGATCAGCGCGTTGGTTGCAACCGTGGTTCCGTGCGAGAAAAGCGAAACGTCGGCCAGGTTGATCTCGGCGCGCTTGACGCCGCTCATCACGGCAATCATCGGGTCGTGGGGTGTTGACGGGACCTTGGTTACCCGCATTTTCTGGGTTTCTTCATCGAAAATGCAAACATCGGTGAAGGTGCCTCCGACGTCCACGGCGACTCGTACGTTGGCCATCTAGTGCTCCTTGAAGTGGTTCGAAGAAAAGTGCTGAGACAACGATGCTGTGTGATGTGGATCTCTGTCACTGGTGGAAATCAAAGAACGATCGGACTAGATTGTAATTTCTACAAAAGCCCACGTGGATGTGCCCAATATCTGGACTTCCGGGGTTCCCGGCGAACAAAGGTCCAAGGTGAAAGAACCACGCGTATTACGGCTCAGCGACTTGTTGGCGCAAAAGGCATTCGGCATGGAACTGGTTGTGCCCGGCGTCGGCGACCCCGAAGTGACAGGTGCCCACACCTCCGAAATCCATGAGCCCGCCCGTTGGTTTGAGCCGGGAAATGTCATGCTGACCACGGGAATGCGTTTGCTCAGCGACGCGCACCCGGCGGCGCCGGCCAGAGAACTTGTTGCAGGCCTGCGCCGGGCCAAAATCGCGGCCCTGCTCTTCGGTGTGGGGGTGTACTACGAGCGGATCCCGCCGGCGCTGGTTGACGCCTGCACCGAATCGGAGGTTCCGCTGGTTTCGGTGGCGCAGGAGGTGCCGTTCCAGCAGATCGAGAACTTCGTCAACCGAAGCGCGCCGGCACCCGACTCGTACGGGCTCAAGCGGATAATGTGGCTGACCAACGACCTGCTCGACAGCATCTCCACCGAGGAACCCATTCGTTCGCTGATCGCCAGGCTGGCAACCGCATGCCGGGGAACGGCGGTCCTCTACGGGGCATCAGGCGAGATCATCGAATCCACCGGAGAGGGTCCCACCAACCTAATTTTCAGTGCCATCAGTTCCCAACCTGCGCGCTATGACCGGGTCTCGATCGGCCGTTGGGAAGTCATGTACCGTTCCATGGTGCTGCGCGGGCGCGGCTACCACCTGGCCATCGCCACCCGCCAGGGCGCAATGCTCGATGACCTGGGGGACGTGTTGCTTGAAACAACCCAGCGCATGCTCGGCGCCATCAACGGCATCAGCCACCTGGACATCTCCCGACAGCGACACGACAACGCGCAAATGCTGACAAGCTTGCAGGACGGCATTGGCGTCTCGCGCGAACTGCGCTACTGGGAACTGCTCAAGCCCTTCGGGTTCAAGGGGTTCGAACCCGTCAGGGCCGTTGTTGCAACAACGCTCAACGACGCCGCGCTGCTGCCGGCGCGGGTGGACGCGCTGATTGATTCGGCCGAGCGGCTGGGGCTTCCCATGCTGTTCGCAGAGAACGGGAAGACCCCGGAAGTGCCCGCCGGATTCCATGCCGTGATGCCCCAGATCCGGGCGACCGACCAGTGGCTGGCAGCGAACACCGGCGACCTGGTGGTGGGGTTGAGCGAGACCTCCAGCGCGCTGTCATACATTCCCGAACTCTTCGCGGACGCCGACCTTGCCGCCGCCATCGCACGTCGGCGCTTGGCCGCGGGCTCGGGCTCGGGGCAAGGTTGCATGGTGAAGATGGAAGACGCGGACCCGGCCAGCTGGTTGCTCGCCAGGCTGAAAAGCCCCACCGACCGCAAACGGCTGAACGGCTTTGTGCAGCCGCTACGGCACGACAAGGAGCTGGTGGAGACGGTTCAGGGCTACTTGGCCATGGACCAGGACATCGCCCGGGTGGCGGCGTGGCTTTACGTGCACCCCAACACGGTGCGATACCGGATCAAGAAGGCCGGAGAGATGCTCGGCGGATCATTGAATGAAGCGGGCATCATCAGCAACTTGTACTTGGCCTACCACGATGAAATCGGTCGTTTGCGCATACTGCATGCCCAGCCCGCGTAGGTTCTGCATACTTTCTCCCTGGCGCGGTCGGCCACACGGCAATCCATGCGCCGGTGCCCTCCGGTGCCGAAGATCCGGGATCCGAGCCACTCGAAGTCCCCGGAGAGCAGCGTCTTGGCCAGCTTCCGCAGACGCCCCCGGAGACTTGGAGCACCGGCCTTTCACAAACCGTCGTATTCCTGCGTGCGTCGATGCTCGCCGGGGGGATTAGTTCCCCGGGGTCTCATCATCCGCCTTGAGTCGGCTGCGCCGGCGCTTGCTGGCGGCAATACCCACAATGACAACCACGACGACTCCAATTCCGGCTGCTAGCCCGCCCCATGGGATGTTGTAATCCGTCGTGGCGGTCGGATGCGTCGCGGATTGCGTCGCTGGCTGTGCGGCTGGCGCCGGGGGCGATGTCGGCACCGGGGCGGGTTGACTGGAATCCGGTTCGGGTCCCTGGGAGGTGAAGCTGAAGGTTCCTTCGATGGGGTGTGAATCCGAGGAAACGATCCGCCATTGGACGGTGAATTTTCCGGCAGGTGCCCCCGCTCGGATGGCCTGTGAAACCTGGTTGTCCACGATGGAAACAGGTCCGTCGGCCCAATTGGTTCCGTTGCCGTCAAAGACGAGGATTTCGGCACCGAGCGCAATCGGAGTGTTGCTGAAGGTCAGGCCAATGGTCGATGGAGCAGTGGATAAGGTTGCCCCGTCCTCCGGGTTGGTGCCCACCAGTACATCGTGGGCCTGTGCTGCCGTTGCGGGGAAAATGACGACGGTCAGCGACAGGAATGCCAATAGAACCAGAGCCGTCTGACGGAACAAACAGCGGGTCAATGAGAACGAATCCATGGGGGAATATCCCTTCAAGAATGGATTGGGGGCAACGAATGGAGATGCCGGGCGCGGGGTCGGCCATGTCGATGATCCCGCGCCCGGACGTGCAGGCAGTTTTGCCTGTTACTTTCCTGTGTTGGTATTGCGTCGCCCGGACAAAACCAGGCCCAGTGCAATGCCGCCCAAGAGCAGCCCTGTCGCGCCAAGCACGATTCCCCAGACAGCGGAACCGCTGACGGGGGCTTGGGTATTTGATGTTGCCACGGGGGCCAGCGCATCCATTGTGTGGTGGCCCGTGGCCGTGTCATCCTCGGCGGTGGTGACGAAGGATGGAGCCGGGTGTTCCGGTTCCGGCTGTCCTTCGACTGCAGGCTGGTCCCAGCTCACCACGGTGCCGTCGGTGTAGGTCTGTGCCGCCGGCAGCGTGAGGGTGGTTCCCGCAACGGGGAGCTTGCCAACCGACAGGGAGAAGGTTTGGTACTCATTTTGGCCAATGGCGTGTGCCGCATCAGCTGTCCAGACCACGGAAGTCGCGGCCTTGGTGACAGTTGTGCCGGAGACCGTGACGGGCTTAGGCAGCGTGGTCGTGACCACCTTGGCGTTCCATCCTGCAACAGGTTGCACCGCAACGTAGGTGAAAGGTGCATCGGTGGGCAACTTGACCTCCAGTTTGTTTGTCTTCGCCGTTGGCGACTCGTTGGGCACGGTGAACGCCAAATGCGCGTAGCCGTTTGCAGTTGGGTTGTCCGGGGTGACGTGTACGTGGGCGGATGCGGCGGAAGCTCCAACGGCGAGCAGAGCAGTGGCGAGGGCGCCGGAAGCGATGGCCTTAATGGTGCGTCGGGTGGTGGTTTTCATGATGGTGCCTTTCAAGGATGGTTTCCGCCAGACGGCGCGAAACCAGATGAGAAGTATGGAAAAGAAGGGGGTTGCTTCGAATGCGTATCCGGCGTCACCTGTGAGCCAACTAGAGAACGATCCACTCAAAGGGTGCAGCTACGGCAGTAGCCGTCGGCGTTGTCCATTCAAGGGGGACGCTCAGACGGAATGCCGGGGCGCAACCGGGAACGGCAAAGCGCACCGGGCTTCCGGGTGGTGCCCGCCCAACGAACCGGTTTTCCCGGACCCGGGAAACACTCTCGGCAATGCACATCCACGACCCGTTTCCGGAGCACATATCCTGGCAACAACCACGAGATGAGCGCAAAAATCACTTGGATTGAGGAGACGGGAATCCGCATGAGAGCTTCTTCCACGGCTTTCTCCGGCGTAGGTCAAAGTGCCGTCGCGGCACCGCTGGTATCGCGGATGAGCAGGATGACTCAGGACAATCGAAGGCAGGGCACAGCAAAGAAAGTGGTGCCGTCGGAGCGATGCCTAGGACACGCTTGCGTGTGCGGGAGGGCCCCTGTGCCTCATGACAGGCAGGGGAAGGCCCAAATTAGAAAGGGGAAACAGTTTGGTTGTCGCGCTCGCCTTCAGGCGTCTCGGGGCCGGTGCCCAAACATGAACGAGCCTCAAAACCAGAGTGATTTTTAGCCGGAAGGCTTCCACGAGCCGGACGGCACTCACTTCTCCGTATCGGAGAAATAGAACCGTCAAGATGGCGGCCACTGCGTGGCCAAACCACATCTGTACTCCGTGGCCGGAGAGTTCTGCAACCGGGATTGTGAAGGTGATAGGCGGAGTTGCTGCCATCCCGGCGTGGGCATGGTGCATATCCGTAATCAGTGGCGAAGCCGAAGTCCGAGCGGGCGCATTGCCGATCCCAAAAACCATATGGAAGAACGCCTGGCTGGCCAGTACGCCGAGGGCCATCCGTGTGAGTGACAATAGGCGGCCGGCCAACGTACAACAGATCGACCCGGATACTGCCAACGAGAGTATGACAAGCAGTGGGTGGGGCGCTGCGCCTCCGCCGAGCACATGGGAAACGGCTGCAGTGCCCGTGGCAAAAAGTGCGCCGATCCAGCCGCGGGCAACGCGGGAACCACGTGATGTCATGTCCCCTCCTGTCGCCCAGCGCCGGTGGCCTTTGGTATTTTCTTGATCATCATAAACGTTCTACATGCCGTCGAATGCAGGCCGGTGAATGCTTTTAGCCTGCATGCCGTCGGATCATCAAACCTATTTGCCTCTCGAAACGCGGTTGGCGTTTTGGCATGGACCATCAAAAGGATCGGTTCGCAGATATTGCGACACCGAAGGCGTCATCGGGCGTCCAATCCTAAATCATGCGGAATTCAGCCAGCGATTCAGGTGTTTGCCTTGCTGCCGTTCACAAGCCGGATGTGCTCATTCCGCGTAGGGCCTGCGCACGTCCGGACCCGGCATATCCGTCCACCCGGCAATCCATTCTCCGGTGCCCTCCGAGGTGTCGATGATGCCGGATTCGAGCCACTCGAAATCCCCGGCGAGCACCTTCTTGGTCAGCTTACGGTCGGTCTTGTCGCTGTTGGCCCAGAGTTCCTTGAACAGGGCCTCGCAGCGATGCTCGGATTGTTCGCAGAAGGCGAGGGCAAGCAGCTCGGCCGAGTCTGCGTGGCCGGGATCCGTGGCGCGCATGAGCTCGACACGCGAGATGCACGCCGCCATGGCAAAGAGCTCGGCACCGAGGTCGACGACCCTGCCCAGGAAGGCCTGGTGCGATTCCATGCCGGCCTGCCAGGTGGCCATGCCGGCAAAGGTGTGCCTGGCCAGCCGTCGCGAGGAACGTTCGATGAACCGCAGGTAGGGGGCCAGACGTCCGTGGTCCGCGTAGGAATTGGGTAGCAGGCCCGAGCCCACGGCCAGCGTGGGCAGCCACTTGGCGTAGAAGCCGGAGGCGCCCAGTGCCGCCTTCGCCTTGGCCTGCAGGTCCGCGTCTTTGCTGGCCAGGTCCCCGGCGGCCTTCAGGTGCGCGTCGACGGCCTCGCGGGCAATGATCAGGTGCATGATTTCGGTGGATCCCTCGAAGATGCGGTTGATCCGCAGGTCGCGCAGCAACTGCTCGACCGGGACCGCGCGTTCCCCGCGGGCACGAAGGGAGGCGGCTGTCTCATAGCCGCGGCCGCCGCGGATTTGCACCAGCTCGTCGGCGATCTTGCAGGACACCTCCGAGGAGAAGAGCTTGGCCAGCGCGGCCTCGATGCGCACGTCCTTCATGCCCGCATCCGCGAGGCCGGCAGAGAGCTCGAAGACGGACTCCAAGGCAAAGGTGCTGGCAGCGATGTAGGCGATCTTCTTGCCCACAGCCTCGTGCTCGCCCACCGGCTTGCCCCACTGGACGCGGGCGTTTGACCACTCGCGGGCGATCTTCAGCGACCACTTTCCGGCCCCCGCGCACATGGCGGGGATCGAGAGGCGCCCGGTGTTCAGCGTGCTGAGCGCGATCTTCAGTCCGGCGCCCTCCTTGCCCAGACGGTTTTCGACGGGGACGACCACGTCGCGGAAGCGGGTCACCCCGTTTTCAATGCCTTTCAGGCCCATGAATGCGTTGCGGTTCTCGACCGTGATGCCGGGGGAGTCCGCCTCCACCACAAAGGCGCTGATGCCGCCGCGGGCCATGGATCCGTCCGGCAACCGGTGGCCGGGCACCGTGGCCATGACCACCAGCAGTTCCGCCACGACTCCGTTGGTGGTCCAGAGCTTGGAGCCGTTGATGCTGTAGCTCTTGCCGTCTTCCGACAGCGTCGCGGTGGTTCCCAGCCGGGCGGGGTCCGACCCGACGTCGTTTTCGGTGAGCAGGAACGCCGAGATCGCACCGGCGGCGCAGCGGGGGAGGAAGGCCTGTTTTTGTTCCTCGGAGCCGAACATCTTCACGGGTTCCGGCACGCCGATGGATTGGTGGGCGGACAACAATGCGCCCATGCTCGGGCTCACGGTGCCCACCAGCATCAGGGACCGGCCATAGTCCAACAGGCTCAACCCCAGGCCGCCGTACTTCAGCGGAATCTTCATGCCGAAGGCGCCGATTTCCCGCAACGTCCGGATGTAGGCATCGGGAATGCGGGCCTCGCGCTCGATGACTGCCGCATCGAAACCTTCCAGCGCCGCCCGCAGCTCCTTCAGGAAGGCCGCGCCGCGGGCCGCGACTTCGGCATCGGGTCGCGGGTGCGGGTGGACCAGTGCCCAGTTGAAGTCGCCCATGTAGAGGCCCTTGGCAAAGCTGGGGCGCTCCCAAACCTGTTCGCGGGCATCTTCGGCAACCTGCCGGGCTGTTTTTTCATCGATGCGTTCAGTGGAGGGGCGATCATCAATGCTCATGGCGAATCCTCTGTCGTATACGAAGGGCCAGCCACGGTGGGTTGTGCGGACCCGGACGGATACTGGCCAGCCTAGCCGCGGAGTCTTGTTGCCGATAGGGGACGTGACTTGAGCGGTGCCGGAGGCGGCGTGGCGGTGGCCGTCGTTTGTCATCGCCGCGGGCGGGCGTCCGGTTTCAGTCGGGCGGCGCCGCAAGCACATCCGAAACCAGCGCGTAGCCGCTGTCGTTGGGATGGAAGGTCAGCTCATGCGGGTCGGTGAACCCGGACTCCTCGGTTGCCTTGGCGCCGGTTTCCTTGGTGAACATGGTGGTCGCCACTACAACGTTCGCGACAATCTGGCCGTTTTGCATGCTCGCGTCCCTAACGATGACCACGACCTCCGAATCGGCAATTTTCATCCCGGCATTGCGATAGGTGCTTCGCATGTAACCGAAGGACTCTTCGGCGATCCTCTTGTCACTGGTGTTCGCCGGGTATTCCCTGCCCTCGAGCGTCGCGGACAGGAGATTCGCGTAGTCGGATACGCCGGCATCCAAAGCGGCTTGTTCCGTTGGGGAAAGTTCCGCTTTCGCTTCCGGAACGCAAGCGGTTGTCATGGCCAGTAGGAACAATGCCGCCGATGCGGTCGATACTCGCCCTAGGGGGTTCATGGGTCATTCCTACCACGGCCCGGATTGGCAGGCTAGGACCTGTTCGCACGCTCCTCTCGTGTCGCACCGTCCTGTCCACGTGCCCGCTCGCCTTTGCCCGGAGGGCCTCCTCTCGGTGCTGCGCAGGCCTATCCGGCGGGGATCTCCGGATCCAAGCGAACGCAGCAATGCCCGTCCCGGGTCGGTGCTTCAAAGCAGGCGCGGTAGGGGGCCTTTGTCCCGTCGACGACGGCACTGAGCAGCTCCAGGTTCATGGAGCATACGGTTTCCCGGTAACTCGTGGAGAGCTGGTGGAAGGGGCAGTCCAGGAGCCCGAGCGATCCATTTTCGCGTTCCTCGGGACGGTACCCGTGGTCGGTCAGGGCCTGGGCAAGCGACGGGGCGTTGGCACCGATTTCTTTACCTGCTTCACGCGCGACCTCGGCCAGAACCTGCGCAACTGGACGATCCTCGGCGCTCGCAAGCTCGATGGCCTTGGCCATCAAATCTGCAGCCAAGCCGTACTCGCGATGCGGAACGCTCGCGGAAATCTCGACATGCCGTGGTGAATATAGCTTTGAGGGCCGTCCCGAACCGGGGCCGCCCTTGCCGCTGAGGCGGCGGAACTCCACGGAAAGAAGTCCTTCATCGGCGAGCCGGTCGAGTTGAAAGGCGACGGCATTGCGGGGCAACCCCAGCGCCGTCGCGGTTTCGTCGCGCCCAACGGCGACTTCCCTGGTGCGCACAAATTCGTAGACGGCACCACGGACCGGATCGGCCAGTGCCGATAGGGCATTGAGTTCTTGACCCTTTGGAAGCAACCTCATGGAACCAGTGTAAATCTAAAACAAGAAAATGTTGACTTAGAGATCCCGACGATTCTAAAATAAAACATCTCCACTTTAGAAGGAAGGCAAGGATCATGGCTACGAATACAGCGAGCGCCGCCACCGCCGAGAGCACCAAGCTCAATCACCAGGCGTTCATGCTTTTGCGCACGATCTTCACCGTTGCGCCGATCGTTTTCGGGCTCGACAAGTTCACCAACTTGCTCACCGACTGGACGAACTACCTGGCGCCCATTGCCACCGACATCATCCCCGTTTCCCCGCAGGTCTTCATGTACGGCGTGGGAATCGTCGAAATCGCAGCGGGAATCCTCGTGGCGCTTCGCCCGAAGATCGGCTCGCTGGTCGTCGCGCTCTGGCTGCTCGGCATCATCGTCAACCTGCTGATGATCCCCAATTACTTCGACGTTGCACTGCGCGACTTCGGACTGCTTGTGGGTGCGCTGGCCCTTAACCGGCTGGCCACGGCGCGGGAACGCTGAGATCGGATTTGGGGGCGATATCGGCAGCGTAAGCCGGGAACTTCGGCAAGCAACAGCCAAGGCCGGGGATATCCGCATTGAATATCCCCGACCTTGGCTTCGTGCTATTGGGTTGCTTGGAATCGTGATCGGTTTTGCCGGTCAGCCGCGTTGGCTCAGCGCACGCCGCGGTATTTCACGGCCGAGGCCAGGGCTACGATGCTGACGCCCGCGAGAACTGCCAGATAGTAGCTCGGTGCCATGGGCTGGCCTGTGACCTCAATCAGGTAGGCGCAGATCATGGGTGTGAATCCGCCGAACACTGCGACTGCCGCGTTGTAGCTGAACGACAACCCCGTGGCACGGGTCTTGGATGGGAAGATATCTGCCATGACCGAAGGCAGGGCGCCGAAATAGACGGACTTCATCAAGCCCAGAATGATCATTACGAGCGCCAGCACCAGGAAGGTGCGTCCGGCAATGAGCCACATGAACAGCGGGATGGTCAGCACGGCGATGGCAATGGCAGCGGGAACCATGATTCGGATCCGTCCGAACTTGTCCGAGAGGTGTCCGACTACCGGGGTGAAGAAGGTCAGGATGAGTCCGGTCAAGATCAACGACGTGAAGGAGATCGACGGGCTGATTCCCAGCTGTTTGATGCCGAATGTCGGCATGTACTGGATAACAAAGTTTAATGCGGTGGAGATCGCCAATGCGCCTCCTGCCATGAGCACGCCGACCTTTTGCGAGACGAACACATCTCGGATAGGTGTGTGCTTTTCCTCCGGGGCGACCTTGGCCAGGGGTGCCTCGTCCACGAAGCGGCGGATCATCCAGCCCGCCGGGCCAACCAACAGCCCGATGATGAAAGGGATCCTCCAAGCCCAGGCGTTCATGTCCTCTTCACTGAATACCGTAGTCAGGATGACCACGGTGATGGCTGCCATTAATGCGCCCAAGCCCTGGCTTGCGAATTGGAAACTGCCGAGGAAGCCGCGTCGTCCCTGGCCCTGCGCGATGAGATAGGAAGTTGCCGCCCCGAATTCACCGCCTGCCGAAAATCCTTGGATAAGCCGCCCCAGGATCAGGCCTATCGGAGCCAGGATACCGATGGTGTCATAGCCGGGCATGAACGCTATCACCGCAGTGCCCAGGACCATCAGCCGGATGGTGAGCATCAGGCCCTTTTTCATCCCCCGGCGATCGGCATAGGAGCCGAGGATCAAGCCGCCCAGTGGGCGGATTAGATAAGACACCCCAAAGACCGCGAAGGCCTGGATGACCTCGATGGCGGGGTTGTCCGAGGGGAAGAAATTGTGGCCGATGTAGATCGCCAACAGGGCATAGATTGACATGTCGTACCACTCAAGGGCATTGCCGATCGTGGCAGCGGCGATGCCGCGGGCCATTGACTGCTTGCGGGGTGCCGGAGCGCCCGTGGTTGGCCGGGCTACGGCGGTCTGGTTCTGACTGCTGTTCATGGGAGTTCCCCTCGGGATGCGGTGTCAGGCGTGGGTGGTGAGGACCTTGGGTTCGAACGGGCTGTTGCCTCGAATCCCCAGGTCGTAGTAGAGACCGCACATGAGCTGCAGTCCCTGTCGGGCAATCGGTTCCAGCAGGTGCTCGTTCGGGGCGTGCTGCAGGCAACCGGGATAGGAATGAGGAATCCAGAGCGTGGGTAGCCCAAGGATCGATTCAAAGACGTCGTTGGGCAGCGATCCGCCGATGTTGGGCAGAATGGTCGTCGGAAGGCCGGTGCTTTCGCGCAGAGATTCGGCTGCCCAGCAGACCCATGGGTCATCGGGTTCGATCCGGCTTGCCGGGAAGCTGGTCAACACGGTGGCCTTGACCATCGGGAAACCGTGTTCGTCGAGGGCGCGCTGCACTTTGGCTTGAAGATCCTGTACCTCGGTGCCCACGACGAAGCGCAGTTGGAGGATGGCACTGGCTGTGCCGGGGATCGCGTTGACGGGGTTCTGCGGATCAGCCGCTCCCATGGCCAACACTTCAAGGGCGTTCCATCCATAGACGCGTTCGGCCGGGGTTAATTCCGGATCTCCCCAGCCGGTATCCATGTTCGGGTCGTTCGGCCCGGTGCCAACCTGGAGGCCTTCCAGTGCCGTGCGGACCGCCGCAGGCAATGAAGGCGGAAGCAATCCGGGGACCTTGATCCTGCCGTGTCCGTCCACCAGCACGCCAATGGCTGCGGCAAGGGTGGTGGCAGGATTGCGGATCAGTCCGCCCCAGTTTCCGGAGTGGTAGCTCTCCGAGCGGAGGTCGGCCGTGAGTTCGAAGCTGACTCCGCCGCGGGCGCCGAGGAAGATCGTTGGCGCCTCGGCCGAAAGCCGGGGCCCGTCCGAGGCGATGAATACATCGGCGGCAAGCTCCTCCTGGTGGGCTGCGGCGAATTCCGCAAGGTCCGGGGAACCGATTTCCTCTCCGGATTCGAAGAGGAACACCGTGTTGAATCCGAGGCTGCCGTGGGCTTCCAACAGGAACTCCAAGGCTTTCAGGTTGACCAGGTGCTGGCCCTTGTTGTCTGCCGAACCGCGCCCGTACCATCGTTCGCCCTCGGCGCTGAGGATGAACGGATCCCGGTTCTTGTCCCATTGGCCCTCGTGGCCGTCGACCACATCGGCGTGGCCGTAGCAGAGCATCGTCGGAAGTTCCGGATCCTCGATTCGACGTCCGATGAGGAAGCTGTTGGCCCCGCCGTTCCACTCCGGGTGGATCCGGGTGACGAAGCCGAGCTGCTCGAGCTTGGGAGCAATCTTGTCAGTGAGGTATGAATTCAATTCAAGGCGGTTGGCAGTGTTGGTGCTGACGGTGCGATGCCGGACCAAGGCCGCCAGTTCCGTGAAGAATCCGCCGTCGTCGACGAAAGACGCCGACTTCTTCATGAGTTCGTTGCGATTGTTCACGGCTTTACATCCTTTTGGTTGTTGTATCGTGAATCACACTAGGAGGTGCAATCGGCATTCACCAGTAGCGTTTTTCGCAACCCCGTTGACTTGAAGTCAAACCGGATGAAATGAGACTTGAATCGTGCAAATGCTGCCCACGTCCCTGGTCTACTTCCATGAAGTGGCCCGCTCCGGTTCGATCACCGAAGCTGCCGATGCTCAGCACGTTTCGGCCTCGGCCATCAGCAGGCAAATCACCCAGCTTGAACGCTCCACCGGAGTTGCGCTGTTCCGCCGCCATCCGCGCGGAATGCAACTGACCGATGCCGGCGTGTTGCTGCTTGCCCACACCAGGCGCAGTGAAGCGGAGGCCGAGGAGCTGCTGGGTGAATTGCGCGAACAGGCCTCAGGCAAGCAGCGGATGCTGGAAATCGTCAGTTCGGAGGGGCTGGCCGCCTACCGGGTCCCATCGGCAATCGCCGGATTCTGCCGGGAACACCAGGATGTGTCGATCCAGCTCACGGTGCTCCCGTCGCCGGAGGCCACGCGCCGCATCGTCGATGGAAGTGCTGACGTGGCCATGATCTTCGCCCTTGGCCCGCAGCGTGACGTCACCGTGGAGTTCTCCTGCCCCGCACCTGCCTATGCGGTGGTCGCCTCGGCGCATCCCTTGGCCGCGCACGCCAAGGTCTCGCTGGCCGAGCTCTGTCAATACCCGCTCTCGCTGCCCGCCAAGGGCATCAGTCAGCGGGAGCTGTTCGACATTGCCGCCCAAATGGAGGGACTAATCCCGCGAATCGCGATGGTCACCGACCACATCAATCCCGCCATGGAATTCGCCCGCTCGGGAGTCGGGGCGACGCTGCTGAGCCATTTTGCCAGGCGGGAGGGCGTGACCGACGGACTGCGCTTTATTCCGGTGGACCACCCGGCACTCGGCGAGCGCCAGGCGCAGATCCTCACCATGCCCAGGCGCCGCCAATCGGCGTTGGCCGCGGCCTTCATTCAAAAGATGACCGAGATACTGCTCAAGGACTAGCTGCCCCGGGCGGCCGGCGCCCCCTATTTCAATAGCGCGACGTCGGACACCAGGTCGATGTGCGCCTGCATGGCCGCGGCAGCGGCTGCCGCGTCGCCATTCAGGATGGCCCCGGCAATGACTTGGTGTGATTCAAGCGAGCGCTCCGGTCTGCCGGGTTGCCCGAGCGACTCCAGCCTTGTTTCAAGCACCATTTCGGCGATGAAGGTCATGAGCTGGGCCAGGACGCGCGAATGCGCGGCGGCCGTCACCGCCTCGTGGAAGAGCTCGTCGCCCCTCGCGCCGCGACCGCCGTCGGCAATCTCCCCGGCCATGACCTTCAAGGCCGCGTCGATTCGTTCGAGGTCCTCGTCGGTGCGCCGTTCGGCTGCGAGTGCCGCGAGCTTCACCTCGAGGGTGCTGCGGGCCTCGACGATTTCCGGAAGCCGGCTCTGGTGTTCACGCAGGTCACGCAGGACCGTAGCGATGCTGGGGCGGTAAACCAACACGGCTCCCGTCCCGTGTTGGACGTCAATGACCCCGAGGACTTCCAGGGCCACCAGCGCCTGGGCGAGGGTCGCGCGTGAGACCCCGAGCTGCTCGGCGAGGTCCCGCTCGGCAGGAAGGTGATCCCCGGGCCCCAGCTGCTCGGCTTCGACGTATCCCAGGATCTGCTTCATGAGCTGCTCATAGAGCCGCGGGCGTGCAACCTTGCCCAATGCTGCGGATTTTTCTCGAGCTGCCACGAATTCATCCTCTCAATTGCCTCGTTTGCACCCAAATCTACACCGGACCAGCCCTTGACAAAGACACCTAGAGTCTAGGAGGCTAGGCCAGTGATCCACTGGGTGCGCGCGCTTGGCACAACACTGAACCTCTACCCGGGGATCCTCCGGGGCGTTGGCGCCAGGCATGTCCCGGTCGAATCCCGTCGCACGACACGAACCTTGTCACATCATTTCGCAGGATACGAGGAGTCTTCATGAGCACCACCGCCTATGAGCAGTTGTCCACCGCCGTCGCCACCGGACCGCTGAGCGGCTACACGGTACTGGATTTGACCCGTGCCCTGGCAGGCCCCCATGCGGGAATGATGATGGGAGATCTCGGGGCGCGCGTCATCAAGGTCGAGACCCCGGAGGCTGGAGACGACACCCGCAGTTGGGGTCCTCCCTTTGTCGGCCCCGAGGACAACCCGCAAGCCACGTACTTCCTCTCTTGCAACCGCAACAAGGAATCAATCGCCCTGGATTTGAAATCCGAGGACGGCAAGGACACACTGACGCGGCTCATTGAACGCTCCGACGTGATGATGGAGAACTTCCGCACCGGTGTGCTCGAACGACTGGGGTTTGGCGTCGAGCGGCTGCACGAGCTCAATCCCAGGCTTGTCATCCTCTCGATCACGGGATTCGGCCATGACGGTCCCGAATCCCACCGCAGCGGCTATGACCAGATCCTGCAGGGTGAAGCCGGGCTGATGTCCCTGACCGGCTCCGGTCCCGATGACCCGCAGCGGGTGGGGGTTCCCATCGCCGATTTGTTGTCCGGCATGTATGGCGCATACGGTGCGCTCGCCGCCTTGTTGGAGCGCGAGCACACGGGCAGGGGACAAGTTGTCCGCACCTCCCTGTTGGCCTCGATCGTCGGCGTACATGCGTTCCAGGGCACCCGTGCCACGGTCGCCGGGCAGGTCCCGCGGGCCCAAGGCAACCATCATCCGTCCATTGCCCCCTACGGACTTTTCAAATGCCGAGACGGCAAGGTTCAGATCAGCGTCGGCAGCCAGAAACTCTGGGCGGCTTTCGCCGAAGCCTTCGGGCTTGACGCGGTGCGCCCGGAATATGTGTCAAACGCCGAGCGGGTGGAAAACCACGCTCTGCTGCTCTCCGAGATCGAGGAAGCTTTCGCCGGCTTCGATCCCGAGAATCTGCTGGAGAAACTCAATGCCGCGGGAATCCCCGCGGGAAAGGTGCGCACGTTGGACGAGGTCTATGAGTGGGAACAGGTCAAATCCCAGGGACTCATCGTGGATGTCGAACACCCGGTATTGGGAAGGATTTCACTGCCCGGCCCTCCGCTGCGCTTCTTCGACCCGGCAACGGCCGCTGAAATGACCCGCACCGTACACTCAGCACCTCCCTTGCTGGACGCTGACGGCGCCTCCATCCGAAGCTGGCTGGATGCTGAAGCGAAGGTCGCATCATGAGCGCGGCGCAGCTGGGCTCACGGCGGATAACTGCCGCCGGGCTGCTCGAGACGGTGCTCGACGCTGGATCGTTTTCTTCCTGGGACCAGCCGGTGCAGCACACGGGAATCGGTGCAAGGTACGCGGCCGAATTGGAGGCCGCGGAACTCAAGAGCGGTGTCGATGAATCGGTGCTCACCGGTGAGGGCCTGATCCGTGGCCGCCGGGTGGCGGTCATCGTCTCGGAGTTTCGTTTCCTGGCCGGCTCCATCGGCCAGGCCGCCACCGAACGTATCATCGCGGCCATAGAACGCGCCACGGCCGCCGGACTGCCGCTGCTGGCCGGGCCCGCCTCGGGTGGCACCCGCATGCAGGAAGGCACCCTGGCGTTCCTCGGGATGGTTGCCATCACCGATGCGGTGCGGCGGCACAAGGAAGCAGGATTCCCCTATCTGGTCTACCTCCGCAACCCCACCACGGGAGGGGTCATGGCGTCCTGGGGGTCCTTGGGACACATGACGGTTGCCGAACCGGGAGCCCTGCTCGGATTCCTGGGCCCACGCGTCTACGAGTCGCTCACCGGCACCCCGTTCCCTCCCGGGGTCCAGGTCGCGGAAAACCTCTACCGCAAGGGCCTGATCGATGCGGTGGTGGCCCCGGAAGAACTTCCCGACATCATCGACAGGGCCCTGCGGATCCTGATCCCATCGGCAAAGCCCGGAGGCGCACCCATTCCCGAAACCGTGAACGCGGTCCCCGGCACGGCAAGCGCATGGGAATCGGTGCTGCTCAGCCGCAATCCCCGGCGCCCGGACCTGCGTATGCTGCTTGCCGCTGGAGCGGCAGACGCCCTGCCGCTCAACGGCACGGGACAAGGGGAAAACGACCCGGGGTTGAGCCTTGCACTTGCCAGGTTCGGGCGGCAGTCCTGCATCGTGCTCGGCCACCAGCGCCCGCGCCACGCGGATGCCCCTGCGATGGGCCCGGCCTCGCTTCGGGAGGCAAGGCGCGCCATGCAACTTGCGGAGGAGCTCCAGCTCCCGCTGCTGACCGTCATCGACACCGCCGGTGCAGCCCTCTCGCAGGAGGCCGAGGAAGGCGGCCTGGCAGGGGAGATCGCCCGATCGCTCAACGAGCTGATCGGCCTGCGCGCGCCTTCGGTCTCCGTGCTCTTGGGGCAGGGCACCGGCGGTGGCGCCCTGGCGCTGCTTCCGGCCGACCGGATCATAGCCGCCGAACACTCATGGCTTTCGCCGCTTCCGCCCGAGGGCGCCAGTGCAATCCTCCACCGCAGCGTTGAGTTCGCCCCGCGGATTGCCGCGGAGCAGGGCGTTGATGTCGGCTCGCTGTGGCGCATCGGTTTGGTGGACCATGTGGTCGACGAGCGGCCCGATGCCGCCGACGAGCCCCGGGAATTCTGTGCGCGCATGGGCCTGGCGATCGAGCACGAGCTGGCCCTGGTCTGTGCGGCGCCGGCGGCCGAGCGACTGGAACGGCGCCGGGCGAAGTTCAGGAGGCTCGGACGCTAGGCGGAGCCTCCTGAACGCGGGTTTGCCCAGGCTTGGACCGCTTCGTGCCCGCGCGCAGGCCCGGTATCGACTCAATGCCGACTCGCGCCGAGGCGCCGACCAAGTTCGCGCACCTGATGCCTATGATCGAAGCGGCATCACCAACGGCAAGGAGCAAAGCCCGCATGACAGGACAGTTGACCAACCTCGAGCAGCTGATTATTGCCGCCCTGCAGATTGATGGCCGTGCCTCGTGGCGCAAGATCGCAGCGGTGCTGGATCAGCCCGAACGCACCGTTGCCCGCCACGGGGTGGGTCTGCTCAAAACGGGAGCGGTTTCGGTCGCCGGAATGCGCCTGCGCCGCAGCACCACGTTGCTGCGCCTGGAATGTTCCCCCGGAACCAGCCGGGTTGCAGCCGAGGCGCTGGCCCAACGACAGGACACCACCTTCAGCTACTTGATGACCGGCGGCGCGGACGTCGTGGCGGAACTGATGTTGGAACCCGAGGCGGTGTCCAACGTCCTGACCACCGAGATTCCCGCCACGGTGGGCCTGGTCCGCTCGGTGAGCTATCCGGTGTTGCGCTACTTCCGCACGATCCGCGGCTGGCGCTCCGGCATCCTCAACGATGTCCAGACAAGCGCCATGGGCACCGAGTTCACATTCGACGGCACGGACCTCAGCACCAGCGGACCCCTGAGCGATCAGGACGAGGAGATCGTCCGCGTGCTGACCGAAGATGGTCGGGCGAGCGTCGAATCCATTGCCCGACGCGTGCGTGTCTCGGAAACCACTGCGAGCCGGCGGCTGGATTGGCTGCTTCGCAACCGCCGGGTGGCAATCAGGACATTGGTGGAACCCGCGTCAGTGAACCTTCCCCTCGAGGCATTTCTGTGGATCAAGGCGGCCCCGGGAAAAGTGGAGCGACTCGGACAGGCATTGGCGACCCGAAGCGAGGTCCGCTATGCGGCAGCAGTGGCTGGAGACTGCCAGATCGTCGCAAACGTGACGCTGCCCGACGCCAATGCCCTATACCGCTTTGTCACCGATGCCGGATGGGCCGATGACGCGGACATCATCGAATCCACGATGCTGCTTCAGGCGCGCAAGCGCGGTGGACGGCTCATCCCTCACTCCTAGCGGGGACCAGCCATCCACCGTCCGAAATGCTATCCGGTGATCGATGTAGTCAGCAGCGCGGGGAGCACATCGACGCAGCGGGTGCGATCCTCGAAGCCCTTGGCGTAGCGCAACAGCTCGACATCGCGATAGTGGTTCACCGCCAGCTGGAACCCAACGGGCAATCCCTCGCCGGTGAACCCCGCCGGCATGGCAAGGACCGGCAGCCCCGTTGCGGAAAGCACGCATGCCGAACGCATCCAGTCCAGGTAGGTCTCCGAGGCCACCCCGGCCACGGAACCGGGGTACCGCAGCGTCGCGTCGAAGGGCAGCACCTGGGCCGCCGGGCTTAGGAACACATCGTAGTCACTGAAGAAACCGCGCACCGAAGCTTCCAAGCGGGTCCGGGCCGCAGCGGCGTCGATCAGGTCCTGGGCGCTCAGCGACCAGCCCAACTCCACGTTCCAAATGACCTCCGGCTTGACCAACCCGCGGTGCTCGCGCACCAGATCGCCCAGACCCGCGGCGAAGTCGGTGGCCCGCGCACGTTGGAATACGAGATCAGCCTCCGAGAAATCGGGGGAGGCCTGCTCGACTATCGCGCCGGCTTCCTCGAACACCCGAAGCTGGCGTTCCAGCACCTGAAGGACGGCCGGTTCCACCGGGATGCCGATCCCGAAATCGGGACTCCAACCGATCCGCACTCCGCGCAGGTCGCCCACCACGGGCCCCGCGAAGTCTGCACCGCTGAGTACGCTTGGCGTGCGCACCAGGGGGCTCGGCCCGGCTGCCGCCGACATGAACAGCGCGATGTCATCGATTTCCCTGGCCATCGGGCCGGTCCGCCCCAGCCAGGCCCAGGCATTGGCAGCGGAGGGCATCGGGATCACCCCGTAGGAGGGACGGAATCCCACGACGTTGCAGAAAGACGCGGGGATGCGCAGCGACCCACCCATGTCGGATCCTTCGCCGAGGGGCTGGATGCGAGCCGCAATCGCCGCGGCAACTCCTCCCGACGAACCTCCCGCGCTCAATGAAGTGTCATACGGGTTGGTGGTCGTGCCGAAGACCTCGTTGAAGGTGTGCGATCCGGCGCCGAACTCCGGCACATTGGTTTTGCCCGTGGCCACGACTCCAGCCGCACGCAATCGTTCGATGATCAAATCGTCTTGTTCCGGCACAAAGTCCTTGAATACCGGAGACCCCTGGGTGCTGCGAAGCCCTCGAACGTTGTGGGTGTCCTTGTGCGTCATGGGCAGGCCGTGCAGCGGGCCGAGCGGGCCTCCCGCAACGCTCATCCGGTCCGCATTGGCTGCCGCTGCGTAGGCCGCCTTCCGGTCTTGGGTAACCACTGCATTGATGGAGGCGTTGACGTCGTCGATCCGTCGATAGTGGGACTCAAGGGCCTCACGCGATGACAACGTCCGCTTCCGAATGCCCTCCGTCAGTTCCACAGCCGACATGTCCTGGATCTCACCCACGTGTTTCCTCGTTTCTCTTCCTGACGCCACGCCCGCTTGGCGATGTCTCGTGCTTCACAGTGTGCTCCGCCCGTGGAAGCCGGGGAAGTCAATCCTGAAACTAGGGTGATTTTGGGGGAAATGGCCATTTTTGTGGCGGTTTCACGAATCCCTTGCCATTTGCGGCGAATAAGCCGGAAAGTTGTGCCACAGCGAAGTCGTATTTGTAATCCGGCTCACATTTATGAGGAGTTTTGGCCCATGCACACACTTCGAGTTCCAATTCCGGCGGCAGCCGGCTCCACCGACATACTCGCCGTTGCGAATTCCCCGCTCGTCTGGATTTGCGCACTCGGCGTTTTCGCGGTGATCTTCATCCAGACGTTCATATACGTGAAGGCGGCCCGGCGGACCGCCCCGGAAATCGGCATGCCGGCCTCCGAACTGACCGGGGCGTTTCGCGCGGGCGCCGTGGCGTCGATCGGCCCCTCGCTTGCAGTGGTTCTGGTGGCGATCGCCCTGCTGGCACTGTTTGGCACCCCGGCAGTGCTGGTGCGCATCGGGTTGATCGGTTCCGCTGCCACCGAAACTGCTTCCGCCGGCATTGCCGCCACATCCATGGGCGCCACCCTGGGAGGTGCCGACTACACCCAGCAGGTCTTTGCGGTTGCATTCATGGCCATGAGTCTGTCCGGCGGCATGTGGATGCTGGCCACGTTGCTGCTGACCCCGATCCTGAAGCGTGGAGGCAAGCGCCTGGCCCAGGTAAATCCGGCGGCCATGGCGATCATTCCCGCCGCCGCCTTGCTCGGTGCCTTCTCAATGCTCTCGATCGCCGAGATGCCCAAATCGGGGATCCACTTCATCACGCTTCTGGTGTCAGCCGCGGTCATGGCCGGCTGCCTGTTCCTCGCCAAGATCCTGCGGGCCAACTGGCTCAAGGAATGGGCTCTCGGCTTCGCCATCATTGTGGCCATCGCCGTCGCCTTCGTCGCCCACACCTCCTAGCCTCCGCCATACGAAAGGAATGACATCATGAGTACGCAATCTCTGACACGTGCCGATGCAGGCATGGTGGCGTTCGAGTCCGCAACGTCCCGATGGGGACGCATCACCATGATCGCCGGGTTGGTTCTTTCCCTGATCGGTCCCGTCTATCTGGTGGTGTTCGGTGGACTGGACATCTCCTCCTCCCAGATCTGGATAGCGTTCCTGGCGGTGGCAGCGACCTTCGGCGTTTTTTGGATCGTCGAGCCCCTGACCTACTTCCCGATCCTGGGCTCGGCCGCCATGTACCAGGCGTTCATGATCGGCAACATTTCCAACAAGCTGCTCCCTGCGGCCATCGTCGCCCAATCGAGCATCAATGCCCGCCCCGGCACCAAACGGGGGGGATCTTGCCGCGGTCATGGCCATCTGCGGCGCCGCGACTGTCCACCTGAGCTCCCTGCTGATCTTCGTCGGGCTCTTGGGCACCTGGCTGATGAGCCGAATCCCGCCGGCATTGATCGAGGTCGCCCGCCTGTATATCCTGCCGGCGCTCATGGGCGCGGTGCTCGTGCAGTGCATCGTCACGATGAAGAGGGTGCGACCGACGCTTTTCGCCGTCGCACTGGCCCTGGCCGTGCAGTTCCTGGTGATCCCGGCAGCCCCAAAGGTCGCCATGTTCGCCACGGCAATCACGGTGCTTGGAACCGTGCTGCTTTCATGGTTCCTGCGCAACCGCAACGAGGACCACACCGTGGAAGCCGAAGAAGCACCCCGAACCCCCATTGAAGAAGAGGTTGGCTAGACATGTCAGAAACAACCACCCGGCAGTTGCTCAGCGATGCCGATACCCTTGCCATGCACGAGACGTACCGCCACTTGCATGCGAACCCCGAGCTCTCCATGCAGGAGCATCGCACCACTGCGTTCATTGCTGCCGAGCTGACGACATTAGGCATCGAAAACTTCGGATGCGGCGGCACCGGCGTGGTGGGCATCCTGCGCAACGGACCGGGGCCGGTGGTGGCGTTCCGCGCCGACACCGACGGGCTGCCCATCCTGGAAGATACCGGGCTGGACTATTCAAGCCATGCCACCGGCACCATGGAGGACGGGACGACGGTTCCGGTAATGCACGGGTGCGGGCACGACACGCACATCACCGCGGCGCTTACGGCAGCCAAGGTCCTTGCCCGCGAGACCGATACCTGGTCCGGCACGCTGGTGATGCTCTTCCAGCCTGGCGAAGAAACCGCTTCGGGTGCCCGGGCTATGGTGCAGGACGGATTGTGGGAGAAGGCTCCTCGCCCCGAGGTGGTTCTGGGCCAGCACGTCATGCCGCTGCAGGCAGGCCACATCAACATTTCCACCGGTACGGCGATGGCAATGGCGGATGCCCTGCGCGTGACGGTGTTCGGACGCCAATCCCATGGCTCGCAACCGCAAACGAGCATCGATCCGATTGTGCTTGGAGCGCATATGATCACCCGGCTCCAGACCATCGTGTCGCGTGAGTTGGACCCCTTGACCCCGGCAGTGGTCACCAGCGGCACGTTCCATGCGGGACTGAAGGAAAACATCATTCCGGATCGCGCGGAATTCACGTTGAACATCCGCACCTTCACGCAGGACACCAGGGACCAGGTGCTTGCAGCAGTGCGGCGAATCATTGCTGCGGAGGCGCTCGCCTCCGCAGCACCGGAACCAACGATCGAAGAAATCTATACCTTCCCGCGCTGCTACAACGACCCGGCGGCCACCGCACGAATCGTCGAGGCCCTGAGCCAAGAACTCGGCCCCGATGCCGTGCACGACGCCGCGCCTTCGATGGGCAGCGAGGACTTCGGACATCTTGCCGATTCGATCGGTGTTCCCTCTGTTTACTGGATGTTCGGTGGCTTCGATTTGTCCAGTGGAACGCCGCCGGTCAACCACTCGCCGTTCTTCGGCCCGGTCATCGAACCAACGCTGGAAACGGGAGTGCGGGCCGCCATCGCGTCCTTGCGGGCATTACTGGGTTCCGGTCACTGACCTGCAGTCTGCAGGGTTGAAGCCGCCACCCGGACGAGCCTGTTTTTCGACGCTCATTGCTTCTTTGAGATGCCAGCGGCATGGACACGGAAGCATTCGTAGGACCAGCATGCCGTTCTCCGTATCCGGAATTCACAAGCCAGGGTCGGGGACATTCACTGTGAATGTCCCCGACCCTGGCTTCGTGCGGTTGGTCTACTTGGAATCCCGCTTGGCCTGGCGCTTGGCGCCGGCGGCCTGCGAGGAGGCCTGCTTCTTCTTCGTTCCCGGGGACGTCTGGTGCTCGGCGGCACGTCCGGGTCCAACTCCTCCGGCTGCGGGGCCCGTTGAGCCATGGGGTCCCGAGGACTTTCCTGCTGCGGCGCGCTCCAGCCGTTCGGCCTTCAGAGCCTCGTAGGTTTCCTGTGCGACGGCAGCGAGTCTGTTGCTGACTCGGGACAGCGCCTCTTCAAAGATCTCCGCACGCTGTGCGGCCTTGCCGTGACGCGGACGGGCGGTTCCCCGGGCGCCTTCCTCCACAACCCCGGCGGCAGCAAGCCGCCTATAGTTCTTTGTGTGTTTCTTGCGGGCGCGGCGCACACGCTTGTGCAGCGCCAGAAGTTCGTCTTCATCAAGCAACTCCATGCGCTCGGCTTCGACCTCGCGGATCAAATCAAGTTCATCGTCTTTCAGGATTCCCGTGGGTGCTTCCATCATCGAACAGTCCATTCCTTGGTCTTGGCAGGCTTCGTACTGGCGACCCTATGCGAGAACGTGTGGCGGTACAAGGAACTTCAAGCCCAGCGGGCAGCGCGGAGGGAAAGCCGGCATGCCCTGAAGGGGCTGTGTCATCTTCTTGGCGTTGGATCGGTCCGCTGCCACGATGAAACTGTGGCACCTCCCCTGGTGCCATCCGCTTCAAACGATGCAGGCCGCATGCATGTTTGGCGTACTCAACGACAGCCAGGAAGCCAGATGAAACCCACGACACGCACCCCTGCAATTGCCACGCTCCAGATCGACAATGAGCGCGTTCGGGTCACCGAATGGCGCTTTGCGCCCGGCACCGAAACCGGTTGGCATGTCCACCCGACCGACTATGTGGTGGTTCCCATGACCACCGGTGAACTGGTTCTGGAAACCCGCGAAGGGGTTGTGGTCAACGAACTGACCGCCGGCGTTTCGTACACGCGGGTTGCAGGCAACGAACACAACGTCGTCAATGCCGCGGATACCGAGTTCGTGTTTGTGGAAATCGAGCTGAAGTAGGCGGAGCTGTGGGCCTGCCGTGGAGCCGACGAAAGCCGTTGTTTCCTGAAGTGCCAACGGCAGGTATTGGTGGGTGTTGTCCCATGGTGCCGGGCAAATACCCGGTCCTTCAAAGGACCACACCCATGCCCGGGATCTCGGAGCGGACCCTCTGCGACTGACATTTGCGATAGGTGGGATGCACCCGGATGACGGCTCCGGTGGAACCAACCAATGGCCAGCCTCGAAGGGAAAAGCCGGCATCGCCAGTTCATGTTGGTTTTTGCGGGACTCATCCTGGAGATGCTGCTGGCCTCGCTGGGTCCGATGATTTTTTCCGCGGTACTGTCCACGACCGTCGGGGAACTCAACGACGTTGACCAGATGCTTTGGGTCGGAACCTTCGGCGTCGTGCTCGTGAGTGCCCGCCCCACGGGGTGGGCAGGAACAGACGGCAGACTGGGAAGTCTCGATTCCGAGGGGTTGGCCATGCCTCGGAAACCGCGCCACCGCGCCCCGGCATCCGGAGGATGCAGACAGCGGAGACCCGGAACGGCTCTTGGCGTATTCCGCCGGGCCTTGCTGGATTACCGTGCTTGGCGTCGGCGAACGAGAAAATACAAGGCCAGGTACACAAAGCCGAGCAGGAACGAAGGCAGCGTGATCCAGGTGAGCAGGGAACTCTCGGCATAGGGGGAATTGTCCGACGTTCCCACGGTTGACGCAAAGATGCTGAAGACGGCAAAGGCGAGCGTCATGATCGCGATGGCCAGCAGGAATGTGCGGAGTTTCCTGCCAGGCTGCTTGTGGGCGGGGTTGGCCGAAGCCTGGCCGGGGGAGAATCGCGGGGAGTCGTTCGTTTCCATGTCGGTTCCGGCTTTCTCTGCGTCTGGCACTCTCATCGTTCCCGAGCCTGGTGTCGGAACATTCAACACGACGGGGGAGCCCGAAGCAATGAGCCGTGCCAAGGCACGCGCCGGACGCGCAGTCATTCCCGGCCCAAAAGGATTGGGTGGCGGTGAATTTCTTCACCGCCACCCAATCACCGCATAACGCGAATTCCCCTTAGAGGTGGTTCTCCGCCTCGGTCAGCACCGAACGCAGGATCGACTCGATCTTGTCGAACTCCGGCGGGCCCACCGTCAGCGGCGGCGCCAGCTGGATGACGGGGTCGCCGCGGTCATCGGCGCGGCAGTACAGCCCGGCGTCGTAGAGGGCCGTGGAGAGGAAACCGCGCAGCAGGCGCTCGGACTCGTCGTCGTTGAACGTCTCCTTGGTTTCCTTGTCCTTGACCAGCTCGATGCCGTAGAAGTAGCCGGCGCCGCGGACGTCGCCGACGATCGGCAGGTCCTTGAGCTTCTCCAGGGTCGACTTGAAGATCGGTGCGTTGTCCTTCACCCGCTGGTTCAGGCCCTCGCGTTCGAAGATGTCCAGGTTGGCCATGGCAACCGCGGTGGAGACAGGGTGTCCGCCGAAGGTGTAGCCGTGGTAGAACGTGGTGTCGCCATGCTTGAACGGTTCGAACAGCTTCTCCGAGGCGATCATTGCGCCAAGCGGAGAGTAGCCGCTGGTGATGCCCTTGGCGCAGGTGATGATGTCCGGCACGTAGCCGAAGTCGTCGCAGGCGAACATCGATCCGATGCGGCCGAAGGCGCAGATGACCTCATCCGATACCAACAGCACGTCGTACTCGTCGCAGATTTCACGCACGCGCTGGAAGTAGCCCGGCGGTGGCGGGAAGCAGCCGCCGGAGTTCTGCACCGGCTCCAGGAACACGGCAGCAACGGACTCGGCACCCTCGAACTCGATGGCCTCGCGGATGCGTTCCGCGGCCCACAGGCCGAAGTCCTTCTCGTTGTCCTCGAACTGGTCCGGGGCGCGGTAGAAGTTGGTGTTCGGCACGCGGAACGTTCCCGGCACCAGCGGCTCGAACGGGGTCTTCATGCCCGGAAGCGAGGTGATGGCCAAGGCGCCCTGCGGGGTGCCGTGGTAGGCGAGCGCTCGGGAAATGACCTTGTGCTTGCCCGGCTGGCCCTTCAGCTTGAAGTACTGCTTGGCAAGCTTGAAGGCCGACTCGACGGCTTCGCCGCCGCCGGTGGTGAAGAAGACGCGGTTCAGGTCGCCCGGGGCGTAGTGCGCCAGGCGCTCCGCCAGGTCGATTGCCGGTTCGTGGCCGTAGGACCACAGCGGCATGAAAGCGAGCTTTTCGGCCTGCTTTGCCGCAACCTCTGCCAATTCGGCGCGGCCGTGGCCGGCGTTGACCACAAACAGGCCCGCCAGGCCGTCGATGTAGCTCTTGCCCTGGTCGTCCCAGAGGGTGTGGCCCTCGCCGCGGGTAATGATCGGGACGCGGGCGCCGTTCTCCAGCGGAGAATATCGGGCCATATGCATCCATAGGTGGTCGCGGGCTGCGATCTGGCGATCGGTGCCACGCGGAGTGGTGTTGACAATGCTCATCGGGTACCCCAGTTGTATTCCTGTTTACGCAACGAGAGGTACATGAACGTTTCCGTTTCACGTACGCCCTCGATGGCTCGAATTTCAGTGATGATACGAAGTAGGTCCTCATCATTGGCGCAAATGACTTCCGCAATGATGTCCGAAGGTCCGGCGACCACAACGCAGTAGTCGACCTCCGGGAGGGCCGAAATCCGATCCGCCGTGGCGATGATGTCGCCGGTGGATCGAATGCCAAGCATGGCCTGCCGCTTGAAACCAAGCTGTAGTGGATCGGTGACCGCCACTACCTGCATGACCTTGCTGTCGACGAGTTTTTGGACCCGCTGACGCACCGCGGCTTCGCTTAGGCCAACGGCCTTGCCGACGGACGCGTAGGAACGGCGCCCGTCTTCCTGCAATTGCTCAATGATCGCCTTGGACGTGGCGTCCATGGTGAATCCGTTGCCGGCGCCGGTGTGCGCGGAGTGGGTCACTGCTTATCGACCTCCTGATCGAGCCATCTGGATAGCACTGAAAACTTTCAACATGGTGGGCACCACATCGCTTCACTAGAGCGTATCCCGAGGGAATCAGTTGTGGAAGGGGTCTTGTGCAATGGATTTCGTTCGATAGGAAAGCAAATCAGTCGAAAACTATTGTCAGAAAACGGATTTCCTGACATGATCCATGTCACATGTTCTTTGTGGTGTATGTCACGAGTGGCATGGACAGTCGTGTATGCAGCATCAGCTGAAGGGGAATCCGGCCATGTCTAGTCAAAACCATCGTGAACTGCCCAGTGATCCGGGGGTTCGGGCACTGATCGCCCAGGCTCAACGTATGCAGATGTCTCGCCGCAAACTTCTCGCGGGCGCCGGAGGCTTGGGCATTGCCGGCCTCTTGGCCGCTTGCGGAACCGGTGGAGGCACGGGTGGCGGGGCCACCGGCGGTGCCGCCGGCACGGCACCCGCGGTCACGGACGTCTCGGCAACCGACAAAAACGTATTCTGGGCCAACTGGACGCTTTACCTTGACTACGACGACAAAACCAAGAAATACCCGACGCTGCAGGAACTCACCAAACGCACCGGCATCGATGTGCACTACGTCGAAGACATCGACGGAAACGACACCTACTACGGCAAGGTGCAGGGCCAGCTCTCGGCGGGCCAGGACATCGGGCAGGACATCATCACCCTGACCGACTGGATGGCGGGGCGCATGATTCGCCAGGGCTTCACGCAGAAACTCGACCACGCCAACATCCCGAATATCAAGAACCTGCTCCCCGCACTGCAAAAGGTCGACTTCGACCCGGGACGCGAGCATTCGCTGACCTGGCAGAGCGGCTACGCGGGCATTGCCTGGAACAAGGAAAAGTACCCCAAGGGGCTCCGCACGGTTTCGGATCTCTGGAGCCCGGATCTCAAGGGCCGCATCACGGTGCTCGACGAAATGCGCGACACCATTGGCCTCATCATGCTCGATGAAGGCGTGGATATTTCGGGCCCGTGGGGCGACGCCGAATTCACCAAGGCCACCGACACGCTGGCCAAGCAGATCAACGACGGACAAATCCGCCAGGTGAAGGGCAACTCGTACAAGGAGGACTTCATCTCCGGGGACGCCATTGCCGGCATCGTCTGGAGCGGCGACATCGTGCAGATGAACTTCGAGAACAACGACCAATGGGAGTTCGTCATCCCCGAGGCCGGTTGCACCCTGTGGAGCGACAACATGATGATTCCGGTTGCCTCCCCGCGAAGGGCCAACGCGGAAAAACTCATGGACTTCTACTACGAACCGGAAATCGCGGCACAGGTCGCGGCGTACGTGAACTTCATTTCACCGGTCCAGGGGGCCAAGGAGGCCATGGAGAAGATCGACCCGAGTTTGGTCAACAACCCACTGATTTTCCCGTCCGATACGGACCTCGCAAAGGCGCACGTCTTCAGGAGCCTGAGCGCCGATGAAGAAACCAAGTTCAACAGCCAATTCCAGACAGCAATCGGAGCATAATGTCTCGCAGTGACCATCAGCGCAATTCCCTGCAACGCCTGGGCCGGGGCATTGCCGCGGCCCAGGTATCCCGTAGGGGAGTGTTGGCGGGGGCCGGAGGATTGGCGCTGGCTGGCTTCTTGGCAGCCTGCGGCACCTCGGGCGGCAGCAAGGCCGCCGCGCCGAGTGCCGCCGCCAATCTCTCTGCGGATTCAAAGATCGTCAATTGGGCCAACTGGACCCTCTACCTGGACTACGACGACAAATCCAAGAAGTACCCGACCCTGGAACGGTTCATGAAGGAATCCGGTATCAAGGCCGCCTACTCAGAGGACATCGATTCCAACGACACCTACTACGGCAAGATCCAGGCACAGCTTGCCGCGGGCAAGGACATCGGGCAGGACATCATCACGCCGAGCGACTGGATGTCCGAGCGACTGATCCGCCAGGGCTACGTCCAGGAGCTGAACCACGACAACATCCCCAACATCAAGTACCTGTTGCCGGAACTGGAAAGCGTGCGATTCGACCCGGGACGCAAGCAGTCGCTCACCTGGCAGTCCGGGTTCACGGGCCTGGCCTGGAACAAGGAAGCCTTCCCCAAGGGACTGAAGAACGTTTCGGATCTCTGGGACCCGGCCCTGAAAGGGCGCATCACGGTGTTGGACGAAATGCGCGACACCATGCCGATGCTCATGCTCGACGCAGGCATCGACATCACCGGCGACTGGGGCGTCGACGAATACTCGGACTCCCTTGACGTGTTGGACGCGAACATCAAGAACGGCCAGATCCGCCAGGTCAAGGGCAACTCCTACAAGCAGGACTTCATTTCGGGGGACGCCATTGCCGGCCTCGTCTACTCGGGTGACATCACCCAGTTGAACTTCGAGGAGGGCGACAAATGGGAGTTCGTCATGCCCGAACGCAAGGGCCTGATTTGGAGCGACAACTTCATGGTCCCGATCGGTTCGCCGCACAAGGGCAACGCGGAAAAACTCATGAACTTCTACTACGACCCCGCGGTCGCTGCCGAGGTTGCGGCGTACGTGAACTACGTTTGCCCGGTTGTCGGGGCACGCGAGGCGATGGCGGACATCGACCCCAAGCTCGTCGACAACCCGTTGATCTTCCCCACCGAGGATTACCTGAGCCTGGCAACCAGCGAACGGGAAATGACCGTTGACGAAGAAACAGAATTCCAGAACATGTTCCAGCAAGTGATTGGCGCCTAAATTGAGCACTCCAACAACCCTGAAGGATCCGGCCCTGACCGGGGAGTCCTCGGGGGCCGACCTGCACCTCAGCAACGTGACCAAGAGATTCACGGACTTCACCGCGGTGGACGACCTGACGCTCACAGTCCCCAGCGGGACGTTCTTCGCGCTCCTCGGCCCGTCCGGTTGCGGAAAGACCACCACGCTGCGCATGATCGCCGGACTGGAGCAGCCGACCAGCGGCAGCATTAGCATCGGCGGCCAGGACGTGACCAAGTTCCCCTCGTTCCAGCGCCAGGTCAACACCGTGTTCCAGTCCTACGCGCTGTTCCCGCACATGAGCGTGCTGGACAACGTGGCGTTCGGCCTGAAGCGCAAGGGCGTTAAGGACCAGCTGTCCCGCGCCAAGGCCGCACTGGAAATGGTCGAACTCGGCCATCTCTCCTCGCGCAAGCCAAGCCAGCTGTCCGGCGGACAGCAGCAGCGCGTGGCGCTCGCCCGTGCGCTGGTCAACCGGCCGGCGGTGCTGCTGCTCGATGAGCCGCTCGGCGCACTGGACATGAAGTTGCGCCGCCAGATGCAGGTGGAGCTCAAGGCGATCCAGACCGAGGTTGGCCTGACCTTCATCCACGTGACCCACGACCAGGAAGAGGCCATGACGATGGCCGACACCGTTGCCGTCATGAACAAGGGTCGGATCGAACAGATGGGCGCCCCGCGCGACCTGTACGAGCTGCCCAAGACCGCATTCGTGGCCAACTTCCTGGGCAAGTCCAACCTGATGCACGGCACGGTGACCGAGGACCTCGGCGACGCCGTGGCCGTGGATGTCTCCGGCCACAGGCTGGTGATGCCCAAGAACCGCTCGGTGGCCCACAGCGGCGCCGCAATCGTCGGCGTGCGGCCGGAAAAGATGCGCATCCTGAACCTCCCCGACGATTACTCGCACACCGCGAACATGCTCACCGGCACCGTCCTGGATGCATCCTTCACCGGTGTGAGCACCGAGTACCTCGTCGAGGTCCCGGGCATCGGCACCATCGGCACCTTCTCCCAGAACATGGGACAGCACCCCGCCCAGCGCGGCGACACCGTCCGCATGACCTGGGAACCCGAGTTCTCGTTCGGGCTGGACGGGGCGGAGAAGACGACCGAGGGGCAGGACGCGGTATGACTGCCACCGCCACGCGTCCCCGCGGCAAAAAGCGCGGCGCGCCCGCGGACGTCCGCAGCGATGAGGAAATCGCTGCGGAGAAACGCAAGGGACGGGTCGGGCTCTACCTGATCATTCCGGGCATGGCCTTCCTGGCCTTGTTCTTCGCGGCCCCGGTTTTGGTGCTGCTTTCCATGTCCCTGTACACCAAGCCGCCGGGCGCCGAAATCGGCGAGTTTGTGCCGGCCTTGCAGTTCAGCAACTACACCACGGTCATCACCGCCTACTGGGACGTGTTCCTGCGTTCCTTCTTCTTCGCGGGGATCGCCACCGTTGCGGCGCTGCTGATCGGGTACCCCATGGCGTACTTGGTGGCGGTGCGGCTGCGCGGGCACCAGCTTATGCAGGGAATCCTGTTGGTGTTGCTGATTGCCCCGTTCTTCTCCAGCTTCATCCTGCGCACGCAGGCCTGGAAGCAGATCCTCTCCGACGAGGGGCCGGTTGTGACGGTGCTGCGGGCGATTGCGATCCTGCCGCCGGACGGGCACCTCACGGCCACCGCGTTCGCGGTCGTCTGTGGCTTGACCTACAACTTCCTGCCGTTCATGATGCTGCCGATCTACGCCAGCCTCGACAGGCTGGACACCAACCTGCTCGAGGCCTCGGGGGACCTGTACGCCAGCCCCATCACGACGTTCTTCAAGGTCACGCTTCCGCTGTCGATGCCCGGTGTCTTTGCGGGCACCCTGCTGACCTTCATCCCGGCGGCCGGCGACTACGTCAACGCGGCGTTGCTGGGCAACAACCGAGACACGGCGATGATCGGCCAGATCATCGATTCGCGCTTCTTCAAGGTTGTTGACTATCCCGGCGCCTCGGCCTTGAGCTTCATCCTGATGATCCTCATCCTGGCGTTGGTCATCATATACATCAAGCGCTTCGGCACCAAGGAACTGTTCTAGGAGGTTATGGCATGAGACAAAAAATTGGACGCTGGTTCATCCCCGTCGTTGGAGGCCTCGCCTTCGTATACCTTCTGGTTCCCATCGCATACATCTTTGTTTTTTCCTTCAACGATGCCGGCCGAACCAACCTTGAATGGCGCGGCTTCACGCTGGACAACTGGAAGAACCCCTGCGGCGCACCGAACGTGTGTGAATCGCTGGTCAACTCGTTGCAGATCGGCGTTGTGGCAACACTTTTCGCCACCGTCCTGGGCACCTGCGTGGCCCTGGGCCTGGTCCGCTACAAGTTCAAGTTCCGCAACACCGCTGACCTGTTGATCATCCTGCCGCTGGCGACCCCGGAAGTAGTTCTGGGTGCCTCCCTGTTGGCCCAGTTCCTGAACCTGGGTTGGGAACTTGGCTTCCCCACCATCGTGATCGCCCACATCATGTTCTGCATGTCCTTTGTGGTGGTGACGGTGCGGGCCAGGGTTTCCTCGCTGGACCCGCGGCTGGAGGAGGCCGCCTCGGATCTCTACGCCAGCCCGTTCATCACGTTCTGGAAGGTCACCTTCCCGCTGTTGCTTCCGGGCATCGTTGCGGCGGCGCTGTTGTCCTTCGCCATGAGTTTCGATGACTTCATCATCACGAACTTCAACTCCGGCAACTTCACGACCTTCCCGAAGTTCATCTACGTTTCGGCAACGCGCGGCATTCCACCACAGGCAAATGTGATCGGCTCGGCCATGTTCATCTTGGCCCTGGTTGTTGTGGTTGCCTCGCAGGTCGTCGCGTACCGCAGGCGCAAGGCCCTCGCCGCACGGTAGGGAGCCACGGCCGGACTCCGGCATGCCCAACGTCGATCCCGGATTCCTGGCGGACACCCGTCACGGAACCCGGGATCGGCGTGTTTTGCGGCAAGATCGAAAACACGCCGGTGAGGTGAGCCAATGCGCGGCTATGGAAAGATGGTTCCCATGAGTGAACCGAAGTGGCTGAGCCCCATTGAACGAGAGGCTTGGCTGGCCCTGCTGTCGGTCACCACGCTGTTGCCTGCGGCGTTGGACAGCGAATTGCAGGTGCAGGCCAAGATCACGCTCTTTGACTACGACGTGCTGGCGATGCTTTCCGAAACGGCGGACCGGACGTTGCCCATGAGCGAACTGGCCTCGCGCACCAGCGCCTCGTTGTCGAGGCTGTCGCACGTGGTGAAGAAACTCGAGGCCCGTGGCTGGGTGGAACGCAGCCGCTCGGAATCCGATGCGCGGGTCACCATCGCAAGACTCACCACTGCCGGCTGGGACATGATCGAACACCTGGCCCCCGAGCATGTTGCCTCCGTGCGGCAGTTTATCTTCGACGGGCTCGATGAACGCGATGTGGCGGAACTGGCGCGCATTGGCCGCAAGCTCACCGGCCAACTCGACCCTGAACACTGGATTCTTCGTTGATCCGGCCCGTCGCAGGGCCGGCTGGCGAGCGCCCGTTCCGGTGACGTGCGGAGCGGCGTGAGGCAGATCGCAATTAAAGACACGGTTTTGGTTGGCTTCGATTTGTCCGCGGATGTGTTAATCGCCTAGGATGGTAAGGCGTTAAGTCGTGCATGCCTATGGGTGTGCACGTTTACCCGTAAAACCGAATATCGCGATCTACCGAGTAGGGAAAAATACTCACCTGGTCGCGAGGTTCACCGTCTTTCACGCTAATAAAGGCGCTTCGGTTGGTTCTCACCCAGCCTGGTTACCTTCAAAGTGTGCAGTAATATACGGTGTCACAACTGGTGGCGGGACTCTTAATCGCAGATTCAGAGGCAGCAGTTTTCCGCTGTATCTGTAAAACGAGTACCGCCAATATTTACTACAACTGAGGAGTGATCATGGCAGCTGTATGCCAGGTGACCGGTGCAGTTCCGAACTTCGGACACAGCATCTCCCACTCGCACCGCCGCAACAAGCGTCGGTTCGACCCGAATATCCAGAAGAAGCGCTACTGGGTTCCGTCTTTGCGCCGCAATGTTACCTTGACCCTTTCGGTCAAGGGCATCAAGCTCATTGACGTCCGCGGCATCGACGCCGTTGTAGCAGGACTCATTGCGAAGGGTGTGAAGCTCTAGTGGCTAAGGATAAGGACGTACGTCCGATCATCAAGCTCAAGTCGACCGCCGGTACCGGATTCACTTACGTGACCCGCAAGAACCGCCGCAATGACCCGGACCGCCTCGTACTGAAGAAGTACGACCCGGTAGTCCGCAAGCACGTCGAATTCCGAGAGGAGCGCTAAACATGGCTAAGAAGTCTATGATTGCTAAGAACGAGCAGCGCAAGGTCATCGTTGAGCGCTACGCCGAAAAGCGTGCCGCACTGAAGAAGACCTTGGTTGACCCGAACGCAACCGACGAGGCACGCGAAGAGGCTCGTCTGGGCCTGCAGAAGCTGCCCCGCAACGCATCGCCGATCCGCGTTCGCAACCGCGACGCCATCGACGGCCGCCCGCGCGGTACCTTCCAGAAGTTCGGTATCTCCCGTGTTCGCTTCCGCGACATGGCACACCGTGGCGAGCTTCCGGGCATCACCAAGTCTTCCTGGTAAATTCCAGAAGCAGTCAAAGGCTCCAACCGTTTCGGTTGGGGCCTTTGGCCTTTTAAGCAAAGGACACTTTTTGACGCGGCGGGTCCGAAGTGCCCCGGCGGCTACTTGCCGTGCCGCCGTATGTAGGCTGTGGGCATGAAGTGGAACAACTTGCTGGCTCCCGCCTCCGGGCTTCTCGTGGCGATCATCGTGATTGCAACCGATCTGCCGGCACCCCGGGCGATATTGGTCATGGCCGTGGGATTCGGAGTGGCCCTGGTGGCCGATCTGGCCGTGGCGCGTCGCGTTTGCTGAACCGGAAGGCGATCCGGCAGGAAGAGTACCGGCTGGCAACAGCGAGCAAACTTGAGCTGGATATCCTGCACGCCTACCGGGAACCGATCGTCTAGCCGGCCGGCCGGAATCCGGACAACGAGCTCAACGGGAGCGGAACCGCCTCTTCCACCAAGCGGTGCGCACCGTGGCCGGCAGCGGCGGCTCGGACGCCGTCGATGACGCTTGTTGGGTGCGGCGCAGTTCCCAGCCCTCAAGCTCGGCATCGACGTCCCGCAACTTGGTGATCACCGGTGGACCGCCGTTGAGTTGACGGCGGGCGTTGATGATTCGCGCATTGAAGTCCTCAAGGAGCTCCCGTACCTGGGTTCTGGAATGCAAACCGTCCATAGTTGTCTCGAGCTCCGCATCCTCCTTGCGCAGCATCAGGGCCGGCGGGCCAACGCCGCTGATCTTCTCCCGCTCCATCATGCCCTTGACCCACCAATCGGGGTCGGTGTTGCTGCCCAGCCCGGGGATGGGCTTCCCCGCGTAGGCAAGGTTGTCGAAGTCGCCGCGGGCAAAGGCCGCCTCAAGGGCACTGTTGGCCACCTCCCAGACTTCTTCATCGGCATGGAAGTGCGGCGTTTCGGCCGGTTCGTCTTTCTCATCGGAGAATTTCCGGCCTGTGGCTTGAGCATATTCATCAACTGGAATATCTTCAGTTGCTAGCTCTTGTGCCAAGCGGTACCGTGCGGCATGCAGCGACGCATCACGATTTTCTCCGTGGTTGCGGTGTGCCATCTGAATCGATCCGCCTCTCTTTGTCCTCCCTCTCAACCTTAACGAGCAGGGTGCCGCAGCGGCAATGAGCAGAAAGCAGTGTCCGCGTTTTCCCGTGTTTTCCGATGGAACGGGGGGAGGAGGGAGTAGCTTTGTTCAGCATGAGCACACATCAATTCGGCACTACAGAGAATGTTCCGCTCCTTGACGATTCCGCGCCTCGTGGCCACCGCTCCGTGGGCGATGCCTCGGGCAAACGCGTCCTGGTGACCGGCGCCAACGCCGGCATCGGTTTCTGGACCAGCCTGCAGCTGGCCCAGCGGGGCGCCGAGGTGATCCTGGCCTGCCGGAACCAGGCGAAGGCCGAAGCCGCGTTGCAAGCCATCCGTTCGCGGGTGCCGAATGCCAACGTATCCTCCGTAATCGTGGACATGGCAAGCCTTGAATCCGTCGCCGGGGCAGTCAAGCTACTCGCCAAGCTGGATGCCCTGGACGTTCTCATTGCCAACGCGGGGGTGGTCCATGCCCCCAGAACGCGGAAACAAAGCGAGGACGGGCTGGAACTTGTCGCTGCCACCAACTTCTTCGGGCACTTTGCCCTGGTGGCCGGCCTGTTGCCCGTGCTGGAGCGGACACCGGGAAGCCGGGTGCTCACCTTGGGCTCGCTTTCCACCCTCCTGGTCAAATTGAGGTTGGACGACCTGCAGCTGCGCAACGGCTATTCGGGATGGCAGGCCTATGCGCAGTCGAAGATCATGGTCCAGTCCTTCGGATTCGAACTGGACCGAAGGCTGCAGGAGGCCGGGAGCTCCGTGCGTGCGTTGAGCGCACATCCCGGTTACTCGATTTCGGGCCGCACGCCAGCGGTTCCCGGTGTCAATGAGCCAAACCGGGGAAAACTGTTCGCCGACTCTTTGCAGGCGCCCTTCACTCAGGGCAAGAACCGAGGTGCGCTGCCGATCGTGCGTGCGGCCCTGGATCCACAGGCGTTTCGGAACGACGGAGTGGCTTTCTTCGGCCCCAAGGGCTGGCTCAAGGGGACACCTGTCCGGTCGAAACCGGCTCGAATCACGACCGACCCCCGGGCCGCCGCAGCCATCTGGAAGGAAGCCGAAAAGGCGACGGGAATCAAGCTGCTTTCTTGAGCGAGGTGCACCCGGACGCATGGGAACACCGGGACTGAATGCTCGGAAAAACGGGTCGGTGCCAAGCCCCGAAACACCCCGAAACGGGATGTCTGCGGCATTGCCGGCACCGGCCTAAAAAAGTGCCCTTCATCTCTCTTTGGGCTTAAAACTGGCCGTTGAACGTGAAAAACCTACCAAAGTTCAAAAAAATCCCGGGAATTCGGCCCAATTCGGGCGTTTCGCGTCTGAACATTTGGTAAGTTCTCACACAGAAGTCCACGCGAATGCGAGGCGTCCTGAACCGGAATCGGTCGGGAAGATGAAGTCCAGGAGGACATACTTTGGCTATGAACCGTAGTGAACTTGTTGCAGCTGTCGCCGAGAAGACCGGCAACTCCCAGGTAGCCGTCAACGGCGTTCTGGATGCAGTGTTCGAGGTTTTCGTTTCCCAGATTTCGCAGGGCGAAAAGGTTTCGATCCCGGGATGGCTCGCAGTTGAGCGCACCGACCGTGCAGCTCGCACCGGCCGCAACCCGCAGACCGGCGAAGCCATCCAGATCCCAGCAGGCCACTCGGTCAAGCTGACCGCCGGCTCCAAGCTGAAGGCTGCCGTTACCGGCAAGTAGTCTGCACTCCCGCAGAAGCTTTCAAGCCGCCCCGCACGATGGGTCTTCGGACCGGTTGTGCGGGGCCGTTTGGTTTAATGAACTAGCCCAAAAGGTTCGTTGAGTTCTACATATTGTAGAATCGCGTAGAATGGGCTGCCGGGGCACAACTGCCCCGCGGACAAACCAGTTGGAGGGACTTGGCATGGAAGATCGCGGCCTGCGCTTTGTGCGTGGCTGGATCGGCGCACTCGTGTGCACGTGCCTTGCCGTGGCCTCCCACACCATTGCCGACGGCATGACGCCACCCTTGGCGATTGTCGGCCTTGTCCTGGCGGTTTCGGGTGCCGTGTGCACTGCACTGGCCTCAACCAATTTTTCCCTGGCTCGCACGACGCTTGCAGTTGTCTTGAGCCAGGGGCTCTACCACGCGGTTTTCGGCCTTTTTGGACACCAATCAGCAACCGGCCACCTGCAGGAGTCCGGAACGCACGCGGGACATGGCGCACATTCAATCGTTCTGAGTGTTGGACAGGTCCTGCCGCCAAGCGCTGTTGCCGAACCATCCCTCGGTTACCTCATGCCGATTTCACACCTGCTGGCCGCCGTGCTGACCATCGCTGCCTTGCGCAAGGGTGAGCTGGCCGCACGCTCCCTGGTCGACAGCATCCTGCTGTACGTTCCGCGGCGCATCCTGTCCTACCGCGCGTGGCAGCCGCTTGTTGACCCGCGGTCCCGGGCTGTCTCATCTCCAATGCCGGTGGCGCGCCTGGACGTTTTGTTGCCCGCGCTGCGGCGGCGCGGCCCTCCTGGCGGTTCTGCTTTCGCCTATTGATAATCGCAGAACCCTCCACACAGGAACCCCGCCACAAAGGGCGGGGGAGAAGGACAACAACCATGAATGTTTCAGCCCAGATTTCGGGATCCAAGGCACGCTTTGGCACCCTGCTCGCCATTGCACTACTGAGCCTGATGACGCTTTTCGGTGTCGGCAGCGCCCAGGCCCACGACGAATTGGTGGCATCAACGCCGGCAAACGGTGCGGTGCTCAAGACCTCCCCGGAAAAATTCGTATTGACCTTCAGCGGAGACCTGAAGGAAATCGGCACCATCGTTGAGCTGAAGGACGAGAAGGGCCAGAGCATCCAGACGAGCTACGAAATCACCCGCCGGGACCTCAACGTCACGCCCGACGCCACCCTGCCCAATGGCGACTACACCCTGGTGGTCCGGGTCGTCTCCTCCGACGGCCACCCCATCGACAAGAAGCTGACCTTCAGCGTGCAGGATCCGCAAGCCGTCGAATCCGCTACGCCGACCCCTGCAGCCACCCCCGCCCCAAGTGCGGCGCCAAGCTCCGGAGCCGCCACGGCTCCGGCACCCGAGCAGCAAAGCCCCGCCAACCAGCTGGCAGGGCTTCCCACCACGGTTGTCTGGATCATTGCCGGAGTAGTCGTGCTGGGCTCGATACTGATGATCCTGCTGAAGGTCCGCCGCCAAGGCAAGTAGGCAATCCGGGTGCCGTTGCCGCCACAGTAGTGCCGCAACGGCATCCCACGTGCACCGAGCGAACGATCGTCGCCGAACGTGCACGCATACACACAATTCTTGGCACCCACGCGCGTCCGCTTCCCGGGCCGCCGCATGCGCTCTTGCGGTCGGGCCCGGGAGAACCGCACCCGCTGGATGCCGCGCGGAATCCGCCGGCGGCCCCGTTGGGCCAAGCCCGGATACTCCGCCCATACACTGGAGATTTCCCATGCCCTTGAACAACCACACCTTGAAAAACCCGGCCTCACGCTTCACCCGCGCAGGTGTCGTGGCGGCCGTTGCGGCAGCCCTGCTGAGCGGCTGCGCCAGCGCCAACACGGCCGATTCGGCAAGCCAAGGCACGCACGCAACAACCCACGACGCAGCGGTTCATGTCGGCGAGGCATGGATCAAGGCCGCGCCCGATGGAATGACCAGCGGCTTCGCCCAATTGCAGAACACCACCGGACAGGAAAAAGCCCTTGTTTCGGTTTCTTCGCCCGTGGCGGAGAGCGTCGAGCTGCATGAGATGGCGGGAACCGGGACGTCCATGAGCATGCAAAAGCTCGATGGCCCGTTGGCCATTCCGGCCAACTCGACGGTTGCCTTGGAACCCGGAGCCAAGCACCTCATGCTCATGGGCCTGAAGCAGGAACTGAAGGCGGGTTCCACCGCGACCCTGGTCTTCACCTACGCGGACCAGAGCACCGACGAAGTCGACTTCGAGATCAAGGAGTTCGGCGGCGCCAAGGAATCCTATGCGCCGGAGGCCGAGCACTCCGGGCACGGAGACCACTGATCGAGGTGACAACCACAGCCAACCAACCAAGCGTCCACTCGCGGCGTGCCTTGCTCCTAGGTGGTGCGGCAACCGTCGCCGGCGCCGCCGCAGGATTTGCAGCCGGTTCCGGCGGCGGGACCGCACGGGCCGCCGCGACGCAGCCCGGCGACCCGATGCACGGACGGGAAACCATCGCCTTCCACGGGGACAGGCAGCCGGGAATCCAGACCCCGGCCCCGGCCTTCGTTTCCTTCCTGGCACTGGACCTGATCCTGCCGGACGCCTCAAACGAGATCGAACAACGCGAGATCCTGCGCCGTGTGTTCCGGCTGATCAGCGACGATGCCGCCCGGCTCATGGACGGGCGCGGCATCCTGGCCGACACGGAACCCGAGCTCGCGGCAAACCCTGCACGGCTGACCGTCACCGTCGGGCTGGGGCCGCTCGCGCTGAAGACCATGAACCCGGGCCTGCTGCCGAGCTGGCTCAGGGAGCTCGAGACCTTCCCGGGGGACACGCTGGACCCCGCATGGGGCCAGAGCGACCTGGTCCTGCAGATTTGCGGGGACGACAGGATGTCGCTCGCACACGCCTCGCGCGCCATGCTCAAGGACCTGCGGCCATTGGCCAGGCTCCACTGGGTGCAGGACGGCTTCCGCCATTCCCGCGGCTCCCAGGACGAGGCTGCGACCATGCGCAACCTCTTCGGGCAGCTGGACGGCACCGGAAACCCGAGCGGCGAAAGGCTCGAACGTGCGCTCTGGGGCGGCGAGAACCTGGAGCCGTGGGTTCCCGGCGGAACCTCGTTGGTGCTGCGCCGCATCGAGATGGACCTCGACGCCTGGGACCGGGTGGACCGGCCGGGCCGGGACTTTTCCCTCGGCAGGCGGCAGGACACCGGTGCGCCGCTGACCGGCAGCCACGAATTCGATTCGCCGGACCTGCGTGCCACGGACGAACTGGGGCTGCCCGTCATTTCCCCGGATTCGCACGTTGCACGTTCCCAACCGCGCGAGGCCGATGAAATCATCCTGCGCCGCGGCTACAACTACCTGGAACCGGGCAGCGCGGGATTGCTTTTCGCCTCCTACCAATGCGATCCCGGGCGCCAGTTCCTACCCATCCAGAGGCGCCTGGCCACGGCCGACATGCTCAACGAATGGACAACGGCCATAGGCTCGGCCGTCTACGCGGTCCTTCCGGGGTGCGCGGAGGGATCGTACCTGGGCAAGGAATTGTTCGCCGGCTGATTGCGGGCCCGCCGTGGTGCAGTGGTGGCGTGCACCACCACGGCACCACGGCGGGCGCCGAACGATGGGAGAATGAACAGGCATGGAAGTTGAAAGGACATTGTGAACAAGTCACAGATCACCGAACTCCGGGATGAAGCAAAGACCTCCGGGGGTTCCGTCGGCAGGCTCTGGCCGGTCCTGACCCTTCCCGCCGTGCTGCTGGGCCTCCTGGCCCTGGTGGCCGCCAGCATCTTTGCCGGCACGTCCGCGGCCAGCCAACTGGGCGACCCCGGTGCCTTTGTGCGCTGGGCGCTGCCGATCGCCAAAGCCCTGCACCACACGGCAATGTCGATCACCATCGCCGCACTGGTCTTCGCCGCGGCGATCCTGCCTCGTTCCACCAAGCCCAAGCGCCCCTCCCCGGGCAACCACGACACCGACGGCGGCAAGGCCCATCCGGCGTTTGTGCGCGCGATGAACCTCGCCGCGGCATCCGGCATGGTGTGGACCCTGGCGGCGGCCGCGGTGCTGGTCCTCAGCTTCTGGGACCTCGTCGGCAAGCCGATGAGCCTGGACCCCACCTACACCACGGCGATGCTCGACTTCGTGCTGGAGATTTCCGTGGGACGGGCCTGGGCCTGGATGATCGTCATCGCGGCGATCACCTCCTCGCTGGCCTTCGGGGTGCGCTCCCCGGCCTGGGTGGGCGCCGCGGCGGCCTTCTCGCTGACGGGCGTGCTGCCGATGTCGCTGATCGGCCATGCGGCCGGGGGCAACGACCACTGGGGCGCGGTCAACGCGATCGGCCTGCACCTGGTGGGCGTGGCCCTCTGGTTCGGCGGCATCGCGGTGCTTGCCGCGTTGGCCCCGCTGCTGCAGGGCAAGGCACCGGGACGCCACGGCGGAACCACACCCATCCTGGCGGGCACCGTCCTGCACAGGTTCTCCGCGCTGGCCACCATCTCGATCTTCCTGGTTGCCGGTTCCGGCGTTGTCAGCGCCATGATCCGGATCACCAGCTGGGAGCAGCTGAACAGCCCCTACGGCTGGCTAGTCATCGCCAAGGCGGTTGCAACCATCGGCCTGGGCGCACTCGGCCTGGCCCACCGCCGCTACGTGATTCCGCGACTCGAGGCCGGCCGGTTCGGCGCACTGAATGCGGCATGGCGCGTGGTCGGGATCGAGGCGCTCATCATGGCCGTGGTCATGTCCCTGGGCACCGTCCTGGGCAGCACCGCGCCGCCGACCCCCGACACCCCGCCGGAGGTCCCGACCCCCGCACGCCTGCTCAGCGGGTACGAGCTGCCGCCGGAACTCACGAGCGAGAGCTGGCTCACCGTCTGGCGCCTTGACTGGCTGTGGGTCGCCATCATCATCCTCCTCGCTGCCCTCTACGTGATTGCGACCGTCAAGGTGCGCCGCCGCGGCGACAAGTGGCCGATCCTGCGCCTGGCCGTCTGGATGGTGGGCCTCGCCGCCCTGTTCTACATCACCTCCGGCGCCCCCGCCGTATACGGCATGGTGCTGTTCTCCATGCACATGGTCGACCACATGGCGCTGACCATGGTCGCCCCGCTGTTCCTGGTCATGGGCGCGCCCGTGACGCTGGCACTGAAGGCCCTGGCTTCGCGCACCGACGGCACCCGCGGCCCGCGCGAGTGGATCCTGGTGCTGGTGCACTCGAAGTACTCGGCGGTCATCACGCACCCGATCTTTGCCGCCGCCAACTTCGCCGGGTCGATCATCATCTTCTACAACACCGACATCTTCGGCTTTGCGCTGCGCCAGCACGTGGGCCACGAATTGATGAACGTGCACTTCCTGCTCACCGGGTACCTCTTTGCGCTGAGCATGATCGGCACCGACCCGGTGCCCAAGCGTGCGCCCTACCCGATGCGCCTGGTGATCCTGCTGGCCACCATGAGCTTCCACGCGTTTTACGGGGTGTCCCTGATGGGGTCGACCTCGTTGATCCAGGCCGACTGGTTCGGCAACCTGGGACGCCCGTGGGGCGCTCCGGCGATGGAGGACCAGCGCCTGGGGGCCGCCGCCATGTGGGGCATCGGCGAGGTGCCCACGCTGCTGCTGGCCCTGGGCGTGATGGTCGCCTGGAGCCGCGACGACGCGAGGGAATCGAAGCGCTCGGACCGCCAGGCCGACCGCGACAACGACGCGGAACTGCAGGCCTACAACCAGATGTTTGCCCAGCTGAAACAACATGACCAGGAGATTGAACGACGTGGCCGCTAAGACCAAGATGGGTGCCCTGCGCGCCCTCGCCCTGACCGCGTCGTTGGGCTTGCTGCTGACCGGCTGTGCCGGCAAGGACCAGGCACTCGAGCTGCCGGAGGGCCACGCGCCGCTGCCCTCCAGTGCCGGCCCCAGTGCCCCCGCAGGCCCCTCGGCCGGGGCCCAGGAACAGCTGACCACCGCGCAGCTGGCCGTGGCCTCGGGCATCTCCATGGCCGCGCGCCTGGGCTTCGACCAGGCGCGCGTCATCAACGGCCAGGAGCTGGAATCCCTCAAGGAAGCCCCGCAGGATTCGCTCAACGGCGTGGTTGTCATCCCCTCGCAGTGCTCCGAGGTCATCGAGTCGCTGAACTGGTCTCCCGTGCAGATGGGGGGCGAGGGCGCGCGAACCGACTTCCTGACCGACAAGATCGCGGCCACCGGCTCGGTCGAGGTCGCAAAGGTCGCCGACAAGCCGGCCTTGGAGAAGCACTACGGCACGGTGCTGCGCATGCTCACCGAATGCAAGAAGATCTCCCTGCACCAGGAATCGGAAACCGTCCCGTTCACCACGCAGAAGCCCGTGGTGAAGGAGGGCCAGGCAGATTCGGCCATCCTGTGGACCCGCGCCAAGCCGGGACAGGCCATGCGCCAGCAGGCCCTGGTGCTGGTCAAGGCCCGGGGGGACTACGTCGGCATGGTTTCGTTCATCGCAACCGATGGCCTTGACTCGCCACAGTTCGCCCAGATGGCGGGAGAGATCCTCAACGCGGCGCTGACCCAGGCGGGTTAGAAACGGGCAGTTCCGGGCCCCTCTCCGGGCCCCTCTCCGGGGCCGGAAGTAGCATCGGGTCATGATGTCGCTGGCGGGGCCCCGAAAGCTGGATAATGGGGTGCAGCACCGCGTCAGCCGACAAGCTCAAGGAGTACCCCCATGACAGCGCCCTCACACACCGGAACCGAATCGGTTCGCACCTCCTACAAGGTCCGCGCCTCCGAACTGGTTGGCCGGAACTGGTTGAACACCGGCGGCAAGCAGCTGTCCCTCGAGGACCTGCGCGGCAAAATCACGATCCTTGATTTTTGGACCTTCTGCTGCATCAACTGCCTGCACGTCCTAGACGAGCTGCGCCCGCTTGAGGCGAAGTACTCGGACGTACTGGTCACCGTCGGCGTCCACTCGCCGAAGTTCGAATACGAGGCCGATCCGGTGGCGCTGGCCGCGGCCGTCGAGCGCTACGAAATCCACCACCCGGTGCTCGACGACCCGGAACTTGTCACCTGGCAGGCCTACGCGGCCCGCGCCTGGCCGACCTTGGTGGTTGTCGACCCCGAGGGCTACATCGTGGCCCACCTCTCCGGCGAGGGCCATGCCAGCGGCCTGGAATCGCTGATCGAGGAACTCATTGCCGAGCACACCGAGAAGGGGACCCTGCACCGCGGGGACGGGCCCTACGTGGCGCCGCCGGCACGCGAGGGAGACCTGCGCTTCCCGGGCAAGGCCGTTGCCCTGGAGAACGGAAACTTCCTGGTCGGCGATTCGGGCCACCACCGCATCGTGGAATTGGGCAACGACCTGGCCACCGTGGTGCGCACCTTCGGATCGGGCGTCAAGGGCTTCGCCGACGGCGACGCAGAGACCGCCCAGTTCAACGAACCCCAGGGCCTGGCCCTGCTGCCTGCCGCATTGGCCGCAAGCCTCGGCTACCACGTGGTCGTCGCCGACACCGTCAACCACCGCCTGCGCTCGATCAACCTGGAAACCGGCGCCGTGGGCACGCTGGCCGGCAACGGCGTGCAGCGCCTGCTCGACGCCGAACAGGCACGCACCGCGGCGGACAACGTTGCCGACGCCGACGCCTGGATCAGCGACCTGGGCAACGACCCGCTGAACACCTCGCTGTCCTCGCCCTGGGACGTGCTCTGGAGCGAGAAGGCCAACGCGGTTGTCATCGCCATGGCCGGCACCCACCAGATCTTCTCCTTCGACCCGTCCAGCCTGGCGCTGCGCGTCTTCGCCGGAACCGGGCTCGAGGGCCTGGCCGACGGCAAGCCGGGGGAGAGCTGGTTCGCCCAGTCCTCGGGCCTGGCCGCGGACGCCCAGGGCAACATCTGGGTGGCCGATTCCGAGACCTCCGCGCTGCGCCGCCTGGTGCTGGCCGAGGACGGTTCGGTCGAGGCCGTCGAGTCGGCCATCGGCGCCGGGCTCTTCGACTTCGGTTTCCGTGACGGCGCCGCGGACCAGGCACGCCTCCAGCACCCGCTGGGCGTTGCCGTACTGCCGGACGGCTCGGTCGCCATTGCCGACACCTACAACGGCGCGGTGCGCCGCTACGACCCGGCCACCGCCACGGTTAGCACGCTGGCCCGCGGCCTGAACGAACCCGCCGACGTGCAGCTCGACGACACGGTGGACGGCGAACCGGTGCTGCTGGTCGTCGAGACCAACAACCACCAGCTGGTGCGCCTGCCGCTGCCGGCGGAGGCCTTGGTTGTCGACGAGGGCGCGGCACATACCCACCGCCCCAAAACGAAGGTCACGGCCGGAGCGCACGAATTGACCGTGCGCTTCTCCGCACCGAAGGGACAGAAGCTCGACGACCGCTGGGGCGATCCCACGCAGTTGAAGATTTCCTCGTCCCCGGAGGAGCTGCTGCTTGGCGGCGGCGGAACCTCCACCGGCCTGAGGCGCACCCTGGAACTCAACCCGGAGATCTCCGAGGGAGTGCTGCACATTACCGCCCGTGCAGCGGCCTGCGACGGGGAACCGGGCGGCGAGATCCCGGACCACGCGGCCTGCCACCTGTACCAGCAGGACTGGGGCATCCCGGTGATCCTGGATGCCGAGGGCGAAACCGAGCTGGTTCTCGACCTGCGCGGCATGGACTAACGGGCGGGCTTGGCCCCTGCGGCAGGGCCCCTTTGGTGTGTTTCCGGAATTTTCCGGACGGCACCAAGGGGGCCTTTCGCTTTTTCCGCGCGGTGCAAGGCGATTCACCCGGGCGGACCCGGCGAGGGTGACCGGCGTCATGGCGGGAATATTTTGATCCGATTATTGTTAGCAATGCTAAGGAACTAATCGAGGTCGAAACCCATGAGCCCGCACGCGGGGCTCGTCGAAGGAGGATCCGTGTCCACCCCGGATCAAGAGAACGTAACTGAAAACGAACCGAAACCCGTACGAACAACCGCCGCACGGATGAAACCCGCAACCGAAACCGGGGACCTGGCCGCCGAGCTGCGCGTGGCCATCATGAAGACCTCCCGGCGGCTGCGCCTGGAATCCAGCTCCGAAATGCTGACGCCCGCCCAGTACTCGGTGCTGGCCGCCCTGAAGACGGAAGGGCACACCATCGGGGAGCTGGCCCAGCGCGAACAGGTCGCGGCGCCCTCCATGACACGCATCGTGAAATCGCTGGTCGAATCCGGCTGGGTGACCCGCACCTCCAGCGCGCAGGACGCCCGCCAGGTGATGATCGACATCAGCGAGGAAGGCATGCGCACCTTCGTCGGTGCCCGCAGCCAACGCACCGCATGGCTGGCCCGCCGGATCGACCAGCTGGGGGAGGACGACCGACAGATCCTCGCAAGGGCCGCCGCCCTGCTGCAGGAAATGAGCGCAAAATGAGCAAGATGTTCCGCGCCCTGAAAACCCCCAACTACCGCTTGTGGACCTCCGGGGCCCTGGTGTCCAACATCGGCACCTGGATGCAACGCGTGGCCCAGGACTGGCTGGTCCTCACGGTGCTCACCCGCCACGACGGAACCGCGGCCGGCATCACCACCGGCCTGCAATTCCTCCCCATCCTTTTCCTGGGAGCCTACGCGGGGGTGGTGGCGGACCGGATGAGCAAGCGGAAGCTGCTGCTGGTCACCCAGTCGCTGATGGGCCTCTTCGCGCTCACGCTGGGCCTGCTGGTGCTCACCGGGACCGCCGAGCTGTGGCACGTCTACCTGCTGGCACTGGGCCTGGGCGTGGCCAGCGCCTTCGACGCACCGGCCCGCCAGGCGTTTGTCTCCGAACTTGTCCCCGCCGAGGACCTGCCCAACGCCGTGGCCTTGAACAGCGCCTCCTTCAACCTGGCACGCCTGGCCGGACCCGGCGTTGCGGGCCTGGTCATTGCCTTGCTCGGAACGGCTCCGGCCTTCCTGATCAACGCCGCAAGCTTCGGCGCAGTGATCTTCTCCCTGACCCGGCTGCGTCCCGAGCAGTTCCAGCCCACAACCCGGGCGCCGCGCGAAAAGGGGCAGGTCCGCGAGGGCCTTGCCTACCTGCTCACGCGCCCGGACTTGCTGCTGGTCTTCGCGCTGGCCTTCGTGGTCTCCACCTTCGGGCTGAACTTCCAGCTGACCAACGCCATGATGTCCACCGACGTCTTTGGCGTGGGCCCCGGGGAATTCGGCCTGCTGGGCACCATCATGGCCGTGGGAACCTTGGCCGGCGCACTGCTGGCCGCCCGCAGGGCCAGGCCGCGGCTGCGCTACCTGCTGGGCGGCGCCGTGGGATTCGGGGCCGCGGCACTGGTCGCCAGCTTCATGCCGAGCTTCTTCTGGTACGCCGTGATGATGGTGCCTATCGGGCTGGCATCGCTGACGTTCCTGAATAGCTCCAACACGACCATCCAGCTTTCGGTGGAACCCGCCTACCGCGGGCGCGTGATTGCGCTGTACATGGTGGTGGTGCAGGGCGGAACCCCGATCGGCGCACCGCTGGTGGGGTGGCTGGGCAACACCTTCGGCGCCCGCTGGTCGGTGGGAAGCGGGGCGATCATTTCGCTGGTCGCCGCGCTGGTCGCCGTGGTGATCGTGTTGCACCAGCGGCACCGCAAGTCGAGGACGCCGGCGGAACTGCGGCGCCGGGGGTACCGGCTGGTTCCCTCCATGGGCCACTAGGGCAGGCGGGTCACTCGCTGGCCACGGGGACGACCCGGGCCTTGGTGGTGCTGGCCTGGAGCTCCGCGGTGAAGCCGAAGTCCTCGTCGATCGAACGCTCCGCGGAGGCTCCGGTGCGCAGGTCCTGTTCGGTGACCTTGAGCCGGGTCTTGACCGTCAACGGGCGCAGGGCCCATTCCCCGTTGTAGGGGACGATCTCGGCCTGGGGGTACTCCAGGATGCTCCAGTGGATCGAATCCGCGTTGACCCGAGCCGAGGTCGAGTAGCTCATGGGGCAGCTTGCCGGCATCAGGACCTGTTGGCTGGCGCAGTCGTCCAGGTACTTCTTGATTTGCCCGTTGACCTCTTCGACCAGTGCCTTGGTGGGCTCGGTGCGGAGCTTCACCTCGGTTCCCTGCGCGTTCGGGTCGGTGACCACCATGCCGCGGGAATCGGCCGCAAAGTTCGGTGTTTCAAATCCGGCGTTGATCACCGACGGCGCAAACACCGGGACCGTCGTCCTGCCGTTCTCCAGCGGTGCTGGCATGGCGTTGATGTCCACGGCATTGGTGGTGTTCGCCGAGACTTCCACCGCGGGCAGGATCGAGGGCACGAAGGCCCAGCGGTCAAAGAACAGCCAGCGGCGGCCGGCCGACTGCAGGCTGTAACTGGTCTGCTGGGCGGTTCCGTGGACGGTGTAGCTTGCCGTCACCTGCACCACCTTCCCGCTTCCGGGGATCGGCTCGGGCTTGCCCACCGTGAAATCCTTGACGTCGGCGCTGGCGGCACGCAGCCCGTCGCCGTCGAGCAGCAGGCCGTTGCCCTCGGGCACCGTCGCATTGAGCAGGCCCAAGGCCTGTGCGCCCTCACCGGCGGCCAGGTGGGCCTGAAAGTCCCGGACCTTCTGGCCCGGGCCGAAGACCGTGTGGTTCACCAAGATGATGACGGATACTGCTGCTACGGCCAGCAGCACAAGGGCCGCCGCCCAAATGGCTGCGACCCTGGTGGGGGATAGTCGTTCGCTCATGATGTTCAAGGCTACCGGGAATCCGGAGCGGTTGTGACCTGCGGGTCCTTAGCGGCGCCTGCGCTTCTTGGTTCCGAACATGCCGCGGAACAGTTCGCTGCCGATCGCGTTTGCCGCCTGCAGTGCCATGTCCAGCAACTGGTTCTCCGGCTGTGCGGGGCGTGCCGGGGGCACTGACCGCGTGCGTGGCGTCGACTTCTTGGCAGGTTTGTCGATCTCGAAATCGGGCATGGAATAGTCGGCGGCACCCGGGCCGGGGGCCGAGCTCGGCAGCGAGGAGGGCTTGCCCAGGATGGATTCCTCGATCCGGCGCGCCTCGGCATCGATGTCCGCCTGGGATTGGCCCGCACCCGGTATCCGTCCGCCCACGGAGCCGCCCGTGGGCACGGGGGCCGTCACCCCTGGGAACGATGCGTTCGGGGCATCCGGCGCCAGGACGGACGCGTTTGCCGGTGCCGAGGTGAGCTTCTCGAACGCCGATTCCCGATCCACCGCGGTGCCGTAGACCTGCATCAACGCCGAGCCCTGGATGATTCCCGCAACGGTCCCGGGGTTGGAGGGCCCCATCGTCGATTCGGGGCTCCACATGCGCGTCCAGGCCACCGGTGTCGGGGCGCCCCTTTCATTCATCACCGTCACCACGGCCTCACCGGTCCCGGCCTGGGTCAGTGCCTGCTCCAGGTCGTAGTCGCTGGTCGGGAACGTCGAAATGGTTGCCTTCAGGGCCTTGGCGTCATCCGGGGTGAACGCCCGCAGCGCGTGCTGCACCCGGTTGGCCAGCTGCCCGAGCACGTCGGCCGGAACGTCCTTGGGGGTCTGGGTCACGAAGAACACGCCGACGCCCTTGGAACGGATCAGCCGCACGGTGGTGGTGATCGAGGTCAGGAAGGCCTTGGAGGCGCCGCGGAACAGTAGGTGGGCCTCGTCAAGGAAGAACACCAGCTTGGGCTTTTCCGGGTCGCCGACCTCGGGCAGCTCGACAAAGAGGTCGGCGAGCAGCCAGATCATGAAGGTGGAAAAAAGCACTGGCTTTTGCATCAGGGTGGGCAGTTCAAGGCAGCTGATGACGCCGCGCCCGTCGGGGGCCACCCGCAAGAGCTCCGACGTGTCGAATTCCGGTTCCCCGAAGAAGCTGTCCATGCCCTGCGCCTCCAGGGTCACCAGCTCGCGCAGGATGACGCCGGCGGTGGCCTTGGAAACGCCGCCCAGGTTCTCCAGCTCGGGCTTGCCTTCGTCGCTGGTCAGGTACTGGATGACGGCGCGCAGGTCCTTGAGGTCGTAGAGCTCAAGGTCCTTGGTATCCGCGTAGTGGAAGATCAGCTGCAGGCAGGATTCCTGGGTCTCGTTCAGCTCCATGATGCGGGAGAGCAGCAGCGGGCCGAACGATGAGATGGTGGCCCGGATGGGAATGCCCGCGCCGTCCCCGCCGAGGGAAAAGTATTCGACGGGAAAGGACTTGGCCGACCATTCCATGCCCACCGAGGCGGTGCGCGCCAGGAGCTTCTCGGTTGGCTGTCCGGGGGTGGACAGCCCGGTGAGGTCTCCCTTGATGTCGGCCAGGAACACTGGAACACCGTGGCCGGAGAGCTGCTCGGCCATCAATTGCAGGGTGATGGTCTTGCCGGTGCCCGTGGCGCCGGCAACCAAACCGTGCCGATTCATCATGCGCACGGGCAGGCGGACCTGCGCCTCGGGATAGACCTGGTCATCGATCAATGCCGCACCCAAATGTACGGCCAGCCCCTCAAACGAGTAGCCGGCGGTGATGGTTTCTACATGCTGAGCTGCTGTCATCTTCACCATGTCCATAGCCTACGGTCTGGAGACCGGTAGGTGCGGCTGGCACGCCAAATATTGTGTTGACGACGGGACATGTCATGCGACGGAGGTGACAAGTTCCTTGGTGAAGGGAAGATGGCCAACCGTCTCGAAGTCGGCCTCGAGATCGAAAAGAGGGGTGTACCCGGCATTGAGATACAGCCTTACGGCCTCTGGCTGGCGGGGACCGGTTGTCAGGTACACGCTCTGGTACCCGTAGTTCAGGGCCTCCTCTTCCAAGGCGTTCAGGACCATTCGGGCCAGCCCACGGCGGCGGTGGTCTTCGTGGGTCCAGATCCTCTTGAATTCGGCGATGCCCGCCTTGTAGCGCCTGAAGGCGCCACCGGCGATGGTCTGGCCCCGCTCCTGCAGGAGCAGCAGGCTGCCGATCGGCGCGGCAAATTCGGCGGCGGGGTAGCGTTGCATCTCTTCCTCTGTGCCGCCGAAGAAATCTCCATAGCGTTGCGTGTACTCGAGGGTGAGGCCGGCGATGAGCGGTTCGGCGCGCGGATCGTCAAGGGCCGCCCGGACGACTACCTGTTCGCGGCTGGACTGTGGGGACGTTGTACTCATGATATTTACCCTACGTATCGGTGGACTGAATCAATGCAGGCGGCCAAGGCCGTTTCCGACATGAACATGGGTTCGGGACGGGTTACCGATTCCGGGATGCTTGTGAGAACCAAGCGGGCCAGCGCGTCAGTGTCCCGAAACGGGGCTGCGTTGGAATGCGGCCGTGAAAACGCGCCGGCGCTCCACCCCGACACGCCGGCGCCCACCGCATACAGCCAGGGGCATACCGCCCCTTGGCCGCCCACAGCCCGGTACTCGTCATTCACCAACAGCTTTCCGGTCCCGCTGGACTCCTGGGTGATCAGGCCGCGGGCGAAAAGTGCACGCAGGAGCGGATTAGTGGTGGTTTCCAGCGTGGAGGCCGGGAGGCGCGCCTCCACAAACGCCTGTGCCCGCGCCACGTGGCCGTCCACGGCGCCACGGGCAACAAAGCTGCAGCCGTCCGGATCGATGTCGAATTTCGTTCGGGGCCCGAGGAACCGGATGAGCCCTGCCCGTTCAAGTGCCAGGAGTTCCCGCAGCCTGCTAGCCGGGGGACCGGAATCAACATAACTGAAGAATCCGTGCCACCAGCCCGAGATGTCGCGTCGGCTTGATTCATGCAGGTCATCCAGGGAGACGAGGCGTCCCAACTCCATGTAGCAACCGAGCAGGCCCAGGAACAACCCCAGGGTCTCGGAATTCTCCCCGCCGTCGCGCAGGGCAAGGTCAGTGGCCACGGACTCGCGCACAGCCGATTGGATCTGCTCCGGAGTGTCGAAATCCCGTGCGGCCAGCGGACGGTCCAGAGCCTCGAAATCCAGCCGGTCCCTTGGATCCGGGATTGCCAGGTCAACAAGCGCTTCGCGCTCTGGGGAGTACCAGTCCAGGGGCGCAAACCTGTCGGCGAACTCCGTCCAGGAGACATTCGCACGCTCGGGGGACGCCGTGAGCAATTCGCGGTAGTACCCGTAGGCGGCGTCCTTGGCCACCAACGGCCACAGGTGGGTCCGGAAGTCCAGAAGCCCATGACGTTGTCGCAGCTTGTCGACGGCCTGTGCGGTCAGGAAGCGCAGGCCCTTTCCGGCTTCCCCGCGCAACCCGCCACGGATCTTTGACAGGTAGGGGACGCCCCGGCGCGAACCGACCAACAAACGAGGCTCCCTGCCCGATGGCTCATAGGTCAATGAACCGTCAGGCTGGGGGCTGAAGCTGCCTCCTCGGCCCTGCATCAGCAACACAAACAGGTCAACGAAGGCCAGGCCCATTCCGGAGACCAGCACATCGGTTCCGGGCAGCAGCCCGGAGAAATCGACGTCGTTGGTGTAGGCGGGCGGTACGTACTTAAGCCGTCGGGGGTTGTCGGCCGCGAAGCCAGCGAAACGCCGGGAAACGGCATCCGGCAGCGCATCGGTGTGCCCTTGGGCCAGCACCACCTGGTCCGCTTCCAGTGCGGCACCGGACGCCAGCGCTATGCGATGCCGCCCGCCGGGTGCGCCGGGAAGAATATCCACGACCGTATCTTGGTGGAAGGCCACCTGGACCCCATCCGGGAGGACCGCCACCGCGCGCGCCAGGAACCACGCAAGGTAGTGACTGTGTAGCTTGCGTGTGGGGAACGAATCGGCCCCGAGCGATGCAATCTCCTCGCCCAGCGAGCTGCCGGGCGTGAACGATGCCGTGTCGATCCCGGGGCAGGTGCCGGCGCGCATCTGGCACACCCATTCCCACAACGAGGGTCCGGGCACTGCAGGCCCCGCGCAGGTCACAGATCCGTCGGTAAACATGCTCACGTCCATTGCCATGGAGTTGAGCTTGAGCAGCGGGGACTGGTCACCGCGCCAGATGCGCCCGGCCCCGGGAGGAAACGGATCGACCACGTCGATATGCAGGGAGTCGACACCGAGTTCCCGATGGTTCGCCGCCACTCGTTCCAGCAGCATGGCAGCGCGGGGGCCGCCGCCGACGATCAGAAGACTGGACGCCGGGCTGTCGGTAGAAGAACGACCGGCAGGTCCGTGTGTTGGCCTAGGTGGCAGGCTCATGTGTGCTCCCTTGATCTCTCGCTTCGTCACGCCTGGCTGCGCCCCGTGAAGTGAAGGCCAGCCTAGGTACCGAAACGGGCGTGGCTAAAGAGTTGAGTCACCTGCCGTGATACGCCGCAACGCTACGTGACGAAGCGTCACAGTTCGCCTCGGACGAAAGCCCCTGAAATGCGAGGGCGCTTCATTGTTGCGTCGCATTGCCCGAGGTTGCTTGGCATGGACTAGCACCTTGTGAGAGTGGAGTTTCGACTCCTAGCGTGAGGGCAGAACGAATTATTCAAGCCGTTCAGGGAAACCAAAAATCACCCCAACACCGTCTACCGGTGTACCGCGAAGGAGGTGGCACATGGGTGCCGCAACACCGACAACCGAAATCGAAGACGAGTCCGGGGCAACGGCCGCGGCCGCTTCGCCGGACGCCGACGAGCAGGAAACGCCGGACCGGCGAACGGGGCAAGAGGAACCTTCGGGGAAGCCTGTCCCGGCCAGGGAAGCCGGCGGACACGTCGGGGACGACGCCGACTACTACGCCAAGGGCATCGTGCCGGCCAGACACCCGGGACGCTGGGTCGGCACCGTGGTTGTCGGTCTGGCGCTCGCAGGAATCCTCTATTCCCTGACCACCAACCCGCGCTGGGAATGGAACGTGGTGGCCCAATGGTTCACCGCCGAGTCGGTAATTCGCGGCCTGGGGGAGACACTCAAACTGACGGTCATCTGCGGCGTGCTCGGTTTCGTCCTGGGCTTCGTACTCGCCCTGATGCGGCTTTCGAACTCACCGCTTTTCTCCTCGGTCTCTTGGACCTTCTCCTGGATCTTCCGCTCCACTCCGCTGCTGGTCCAGATGCTGCTTTGGTACAACCTCGGCTACCTGTACGAGAAGATTTCGCTGGGAATCCCGTTCACCGGCATCACCTTCTTCGAGGTCTCCACCACCACCCTGATCAGCCAATTCGGCGCAGCGGTCCTGGGGCTCACCCTGAACCAGGCTGCCTATTCGGCCGAAATCATCCGCGGTGGCATCCTTTCGGTGGACCACGGCCAGCTCGAAGCCGCCGCGGCACTGGGCATCCCGCCGTGGCGGCGCTCCACGCGCATCGTTCTGCCCCAGGCCATGCGTGCGATCCTGCCCACCGCCTTCAACGAAATCATCGGTCTGGTCAAGGGCACCTCAATCGTCTACGTGCTCGCCTACGGGGAGCTTTTCTACACCGTGCAGGTCATCTACTCCCGCACCCAACAGGTTCTGCCGCTGCTGCTGGTGGCCACCTGCTGGTACATCGTGATCACCTCGGTGCTCTCGATCGCCCAGTACTACATCGAACGCCACTACTCCAAGGGGGCGGTGCGCACGCTGCCCGAAACCCCGTTGCAAAAGCTGCGCCGTTTCTTCACCATCCGCACCCAGAACCCGATTGGAACCCGATGAGCACCGCCGCGACGCCGTACGCCACCCGCGGGCTTGTGGACATCCGCAACGTCCACAAATCCTTCGGACCCCATGAAGTGCTCAAGAGCATCAACCTGACCATCAATCCCGGAGAGGTCGTGGCCATTCTCGGCCCCTCGGGCTCGGGGAAATCCACGCTGCTGCGCACCATCAACCACCTGGAAAAGCTCGATGGGGGAACCATCCGCGTGGATGACGAACTCATGGGCTACAAGGTGCGTGGCCATCGCCTGCATGAGCTTCGGGAACACGAGGTGTTGCGCCAACGCACCCACGTGGGCATGGTATTCCAGAACTTCAACCTCTTCCCGCACCTGAGTGCACTGGACAACATCATCGAGGCCCCCATCCACGCCCAGGGACGCAACCGCGCCGAGGTGACGGAAAAGGCACTGGAGCTGTTGCGGCGGGTGGGCCTGGCCGAAAAGGCCGACGCATATCCCCGCCAGCTTTCCGGCGGGCAACAGCAACGCGTCGCCATTGCCAGGGCCCTTGCACTGAACCCCAAGGTCGTGCTCTTTGACGAACCCACCTCCGCGCTTGACCCCGAGCTGGTCGGCGAGGTGCTCGACGTGATTCGGGGACTCGCCAAGGACGGAACCACGCTGGTCATCGTCACCCACGAAATGGGCTTCGCCCGTGATGTGGCCGACCGCGTGGTGTTCATGGACGACGGGCACGTCATTGAACAGGGGACACCTGCTGAAATCTTCGGCTCCCCGCAACACCGGCGCACCAAGGAATTCCTCTCCAAGGTCATCGAACCCGCCTTCCACCTCTAAAAACCCGCCTCGATCGAAGCCCGCACACCAAAGGAATGTCACAAATGAAAGCCACTACCCATCAATACGCCAACCGGACACTGCTTGCACTGGGCCTGGGCACGGTGCTGTCCCTCAGCCTTTCGGGTTGCGCCGACCCGACCGGCAGCGCCAATGCAGGCACGGCCGAGAACCACTCGGATCAAACCACCCCGGCCGGTGTCCGGTACAACACCGCGCCCGAACAGGACAGGATCCGTTCCAGCAAGGACGACAAGCTTGCGGCCAGTGTTCCTGCGGACCTGGCCCAGGACGGCAAACTCACCGTGGCCACCAGCGCCGGCTCGGTTCCCCTGACCTTCCACGCCAGCGACAACACCACCCTCATCGGCACCGAAACCGACATCGCCCAACTCGTCGCCGACAAACTGGGCCTTGAACTGGACCTGCAGCTCACAAGCTGGGAGAACTGGCCCCTGCAGACGGACTCAGGGGCAGTGGAAGCAGTCTTCTCCAACGTGGGAATCAACGCCGAACGCATCAAGAAATACGATTTCGCACCCTACCGCGCGGCCTACATGGGGTTCGAGGCAACCACCAAATTCGAGGGAACCGTCAAGGATGCCGCCGACGTATCGGGCAAGAAGGTTGCGGTTGGCGCCGGAACCAACCAGGAAAAAATCCTGTTGGCCTGGAACAAGGAACTGGAAGCACAGGGCAAGGAACCGGCGAACCTGCAGTACTACTCCTCGGATGCCGACACCGTCCTGGCCTTGTCCTCGGGCCGCGTGGACCTGAACCTTGCCCCGTACCCCACCACCGTCTACCGCGAAAATTCCAGGGACGACACCAAGGTAGTCGGCAAGATCAACGCCGGCTGGCCATCCGAAACCCTCGTGGCGGCCACCAGCAAACGCGGCAACGGACTCGCCGAACCCATATCCGCCGCAATCAACGAGCTCATTGCAGAGGGCAGCTACGCCAAGGTGCTCCAACGCTGGGGCCTGGAGGAAGAGGCAGTGAAATCTTCCAAGGCAGTCACGGCGGAAAACTACACCAGCAGGTAATCAGCCGGATTGCCGCGCGATCCGGATTTGCCCACACGAATTCCTTAGGAGCCAAACCATGACCACGGCACACCAACCCAACGCAATCCTCGTCCTCGAGGTGGACGGAGCAGGCGCGCACCCCGCCGCCTGGCGACTGGACAACCAAACACCGGACTCGGTGCTTGACGCACAACAGATCGCCAAGGCGGTCCTTGCGGCCGAATCAGCAGGATTCCATGCCGTCAGCATCGAAGACAGCCGCCTGGCCCCGGGCAGCGGCCCCGGTGCGCGCCTTGACGCCATCCAACGGGCGGCCTTCCTGGGCCCACTGACCCACAGCATCGGACTGATCCCGGTGGCCGATTCCATCTACACCGAACCGTTCCACCTTTCCACCCAGCTCTCGGCCCTCGACGGAGTTTCCGCCGGCCGTGCCGGATGGATCGTTTCGGCGGGCGGAACCGCGGCCGAAGGTGCGGCGGTGGGAAGAGAAGCTGTGACCGCGGGGGAGCTGCCCGGTGAGGTCGCCGATGTGCTGGAGGCAAGCCGCCGGCTCTGGGACAGCTGGGAGGACGGCGCAGTGATCAAGGACGTGGCGACGGGCCGGTACCTAGACAGGTCCAAGGTGCACTATGCCGACTTCGTGGGAAAGCGTTTCTCGGTCAAAGGATCCTCCATCAGCCCGCGACCCATCCAGGGACAGATCCCGGTGTTTGCCGCCGAACCCCTGGATGCGGACAGCGACGCAATCCTCATTGGCGCCCCCGACCTCGATGGGTTGCTTGCCGCCGCACAAGGCAACAGCTTCCCCGGGATTCGGATTGCCGAACTTGATTTTGTGCTGGACCACGCGGGGGAACCGGCCGCGGATCGGGTGGAGGCGCTTGACGGCTGGGAGCCTTGGCACTCCCCGCGGGCCCGCTTCACCGGCACGGCAACGGACTTCACCGACTATCTGCTCGAGCTGCTTGGACATGTCGGCGGCGTTCGCCTGCACCCTGCCGAACTCCGCAAGGATGCGCAGGAATTCGCGGCACTCGTCCTTCCGGCCTTGCGTCTGGCAGGGGCGTTGAAGCCGATCCGGACCGGCAACACCCTGCGCGAAACCCTGGGCCTGCCCGCCGCGCGGAATCGGTTCGCAGCCAGCTAACGGCATCCACCCCGTCCACCGCCACTTCACGCATTGGAGGCTTCATCATGAGCACACGGAACCAACCAAAAAACCTACTACGACTAGGCGTCTTCTTTCAGGGCGTCAACTCCGGAACCGTCTGGAAAACCCCGGAGGCGGGCTCTCAAACGGACTTCGAATCCTTCCGCAGGCTCATCCAGACCGCGGAGCGCGGGATATTCTCCGCCTTTTTCCTGGGTGAAGGACTGCGTTTGCGCGAGCATCTCGGACAGATCCACGACCTTGACGTTGCCGGGCGGCCCGACGCACAGACCCTGCTGGCGGCGCTGGCCGCCGTGACCAACCGGATTGGTCTGGTTGCCACCCAAAACACCACCTACAACGACCCAGCCGACATGGCCCACCGGCTCGCCTCCCTGGACCTGATCTCGGGCGGGCGCGCCGCGTGGAACATCGTCACGACCGACAACGCCTGGACGGGTGCGAACTTCCGTCGCGGCGGCTACCTTGACCACGCGGACCGCTACACGCACGCCGAGGCCTTCGTTGCCACCGCCAAACGCATCTGGGATTCCTGGGGACGCGAGGACATCGCCGCCAACGGGTCCCAAAGCGCATGGTTCGCTGGAAACGCCCCGAAGCCCGTCGAACACACGGGCAAGCACTACAACATCAGCTATACCTCGCGCCTGCCACGCAGCGCGCAAATCCGCCCCGTGCTTTTCCAGGCGGGCGACTCCGCGGAGGGCCGCGATTTCGCGGCACGCCAGGCAGACGTCATCTTCTCCGCCCACGGCGGGTTGGAAGCGGCCAAGGTGTTCCGCGCCGACATCACGGCCCGAACGCTCAAGGCAGGCCGTCCGGCGTCGGCAGTGAAGATCATGCCAGGAAGCGAGTTCATCCTGGCCGCCACGGAATCGGAGGCGGAGGAAAAGCACCGCTGGGTTCGCGAGCAGCAGATCGGGCCGCAACAGGCTCTTGCCTACCTGGAACAGTTCTGGGGCGAGTCCCTGGCGGGTCTTGACCCGGAGGGGCCGTTGCCCGACTTCGATCCCAAGATCAGCGAATCCGATGTGACCCGAGGCAGCGGGTTCCAGGGTGCCAAGGCCGTCGAACTGACCCGTTCCTGGCGCGAATCGGCCAAGGACCAAGGACTGAACATCTTGGAGTTCGTGCGTGGCAAGTCCGGGCGCGTCGGCGGATCTTTCGTGGGTTCCTATGCCCGGGTCGCCGACACGCTGGAGCGGTACGCAGAGTCCGGCGCCGTTGACGGTTTCAACATCACCCCGTGGCTGATTCCTTCGGGGCTTGACGATATCGTCAACCACTTGGTTCCGGAACTGCAGGAACGTGGTGTTTATCCCACCCACTACGCGGGGGACACCCTGCGCGAAAACCTGGGTCTTGAGGACCCGACCGACGTCGCGCCCGCGGTGACGGATGAGGACAACACCCGATACGAGGTAGCGGTATGAACCAGCGAACGACCACAGGACTGATTGTCGGGGCGGCTGCCCTTGGCCTCTTGCTGACGGGCTGCTCGGACCCCGGAAGCAACGCCACGGCGGGAACGGTTTCCAAGCAGGGATTCAACCTGACCCCGGAACAAAACCGCCAGGCGGCCGAGCCTGTCGCCGCCGCAACCAAGATCGTTCCGGCAAGCGTCAAGGAAGACGGAAAGCTCACCGTGGCCATCGCCCCGGGTTCCGCGCCACTTGCCATGTTTGCCACCGACAACAAGACGGTGATCGGCGACGAGGCAGACATCGCCGTGGCACTTGCCCAGTCGCTGGGATTGGAAGCGGACCTCGTGCCGGTTTCCTGGGCGGACTGGCCGCTGGGACTCGAATCGGGGAAGTACGAGGCCGTCATCAGCAACGTAACCGTGACCCAAGCACGTAAGCAGAAGTACGACTTTGCCACCTATCGCGAGGACAAGCTTGGTTTCTATGTCCAGGCCGATTCCAAGATCAAGGAGATCCGTGCGCCCAAGGACGTCGCCGGTCTGCGGATCACCGTGGGTTCGGGCACCAACCAGGAAAAGATCCTGCTCTCATGGGATGCGCAGAACAAGAAGGCCGGACTGAAACCCGTCTCCTTCCAGTACTACGACGAAGACGCACTGGCATCCGTCGCGCTGACCTCGGGCCGCGCGGATGCCTCCTTTGGACCCAATGCCTCCGGCGCTTACAAGGCCAACACCGACGGAAAAACAAGGCTTGTTGGCCTGGTGCCCGGCGGTTGGCCGGATGCCGCAAGCATCGCGGTGACGGTGAAGAAGGACAGCGGCCTGGCCGAGGCCTCGCAGGCAGGCGTCAACGGCCTGATCGAATCCGGGCTCTACAAGCAGATCCTGGACAAGTGGGCATTGGGTGAAGAAGCGATTCCCACATCCGAACTGAACCCTCCCGGACTCAAGGACTAGAGACACCCGCTTGAAGGGCCGGGCCGGCTGCGAGATGCAGCCGGCCCGGCCCTTCAATACCCCGTCACAATCGCACGCACCTTAGAACGGATTGAGCAGGCGGTGCACAAATTGCTGGGTGCGTTCGTTCTCCGGGGCGCGCAGGACCACGTCCGGGTGTCCGCGCTCGACCACCACACCCTGGTCCATGAAGACCACCTCGTCGGCCACCTCGCGGGCAAACGCCAACTCGTGGGTCACCAGCACCATGGTCCAGCCTTCGTCGGCCAGCTCCTTGATGACCTTCAGGACATCGCCGACCAGTTCGGGATCCAGCGCCGAGGTCGGCTCGTCAAAGAGCAACAGCGAAGGCTTCAGCGCCAGGGCCCTGACAATGCCGACGCGTTGCTGCTGTCCGCCGGAAAGTTGGTGCGGATACTGGTTGTGCTTGTCGGCCAGTCCCACGCGCGCCAGTAGTTGCGTTGCCTCGGCAACCGCCTCGGCACGTTTGCGTTTCTGGACCTGTACCGGGCCCTCGATGATGTTCTCCAACACCGTCTTGTGCGGGAAAAGGTTGTAGTTCTGGAACACCATGGCACTGCGCGTGCGCAGCACCTGTGCCTTCTTCTGCGTGGTCGTGGAATCAAACGTGACCGCCGGGCCTCCGTCGAAGGCCACGGCACCCGCATCAGGGATTTCCAGCCCGTTCAGGCACCGCAACACCGTGGTCTTGCCGGACCCGGAAGGGCCGATCAGTGCCAGCACCTCGCCCTTTCGCACCGCAAGGTCGATGGACTTGAGGACCTGGTTCGATCCGAAGGTCTTCTGCAGGCCGTCGGCACGCAGCATCACGGGGGCGTCCGCCGGGGGTCTAATGTGCGACATAGCGATCGAGCCTTCCTTCCAAACGCGATTGGCCGGTGGAAAGCACCAGGCAGAACACCCAGTAGACCAGCGCGGCTTCTAGGTACAGCAGCATGAATTCCTGGCTGAATGCCGCAATTTCCTGGGCCTTGCGGAAGAGCTCGGTCACCAGGATCAGCGAAGCCAGCGAGGTGTCCTTGAGTAAGGAAATAAAGGTGTTGGACAAAGGCGGGACCGCAACGCGTGCGGCCTGCGGCAGGATCAGGCGCCGCAATGTCGTGGCCCGGGACATGCCGATGGTGTACCCGGCCTCCCACTGGCCGCGCGGAACGGAGAGGATCGCTGCACGAATGACTTCGGCAGCGTATCCTCCCACGTTGAGGGAAAACGCGATGATGGCGCTGGGCCAGGGATCAATGGTGAGCCCGACGGACGGCAAGCCGTAGAAGATCACAAACAGCTGGACAAGCAGCGGGGTTCCACGGATCACCGAAATGTATGCCCGCGCAATGAATGAAACCAAACGGTTGCCGCTCAAACGCATCAGGGCCATGATCAGCGCAATGACCAACCCGATGGCAAAGCTGGCCAAGGTCAGCGGAATGGTGCCCGTGAGACCGCCCTGCACGATGGGCCAGAGCGAATCGAGGAACAAGTTCCAATCGACGTTCATTGACCGTTCTCCCTAGCTAGTCGGAAAACCACTTGCGGCAACTTGTGCGACAGCAACGATCAAACCTACTTGGTGACGTCGGCCCCGAAGTATTTGTCGGAGATCTTTGCCAAGGTCCCGTCAGCCTGCAGCTCTGCCAAGGCGCCGTCCACGGCCTTGACCAGGTCTTCGCTGCCCTTGCGGAAGGTGATGGCACTTTCGGATTTGTCGGTGGTTTCGGCGGCAATCTTGATGCTTGGATCGTTCTTCGTCTTCTGCGAATCCAGGTAGGTCAGCTTGTCATTGATGGTCGCATCCACCCTTCCCTGCTTGAGCAGCGTGACAGCCTGGGCCCAGCCCTCGACGGCTTCGACCTTTGCGCCTGAATCCTTGGCCAGTTGGTACCAGTTGCTGGTCAGCGACTGGGCAGTGGTCTTGCCGTTGAGATCGGCGAAGGAAGAAATATCGGTGTTGTCGGCCTTGGTGACGATCACGCCGGTGCTCACCGTGTAAGGGGTGGAGAAGAGGTATTTTGCCTTGCGTTCAGGGGTGATGGATACCTGGTTCGCGATCACGTCGAAGCGTCCCGCGTCCAGGCCGGCAAAGATCCCATCCCATTGGGTTTCTTCAAACTTTGGCTCGACACCAAGTTTGCCGGCTACAGCCGTTGCGATTTCCACGTCGAAGCCGGTCAGCGGACCGGTGCCACCCTCATGGAACGAGAAGGGCTTGTACGTGCCCTCGGTGCCGATCTTGAGCACGCCAGCGTCCTTGACCTGCTGCAGTGTCAGGCCGCTGGCGGTTCCCGTTGCGCCGGCGGCTCCCGAGGACGGGGACGGTTCGGAGGATCCTCCGCAGGCAGTGAGCGTCACGGCGATCACGGCGGTGGTCATCAACGCAAAGAATTGACGTTTCATGGGGCGGTACGATCCTTTCGAAAACAAAATGTCCGCATCGAGGGCATGCTGCGTCATGTGAACAAAACGCCTGCCGATGCGAACCTTGATGTGACGCTAACACGGAGGCCCGGCCGGCATAAGAGCTTTGTTCCGAAGTGCGTCGAAAATGTTTGCTGAGTGGGCCTGATCTGCTGAATATTGCAAACTCGGGACGGACCGCGTTCGCAACCGCGTGGGCCTTCCCGTGCGCCATAGAAACCATCTTCGCCGAATCAGCCATGCCAAGGGAAGGCTGTAGGTCCGTACGGAGCCGGAGCCGGAAAGGAGCGGGCCGAAGCCCGCCGAGGCAAGGTCGGGACGCCAACGATTGGTCCTTCGCCGCTAGGCGAGCAGCAGCGGAACCAGCATCATGGCCGGAACCGCAACGATCGTGGTGAGCAGCACCGTGTCCTTAGCCAGGACGACCCCGCGCTCGTAGCGGGAGGCCGTGACAAAGATGTTCTGGGCGGTGGGGAGCGCGGCCATGATCACGACGATGAAGACATCGGTGCCGTCCAGCCCGAATAGCCACCGGGCGCAGGCCCACGCAGCCACCGGCTGGAACGCCAATTTCAGTGCCGTGGCGACGATGGTGTCGGCCTTGCGGCCACCGGAAGCCTCCAACGGCTTGGAGCCGACCAGCGAAATGCCAAAGGCGATCAACATCGCCGGAATGGACGCGCCCGCGATGAGCTCGATGGGATCCGCCAGCGGCTGGGGCAATTCCACGTTGAACAGCGCACACGCCAACCCGGCCAGGGAACCGACGATCATCGGGTTCTTCGCCGTTTGCGCCAGCATCGACAAGGGCGTGGTGCGATGCCTTGACGTGCTGGCATCCAGGATGGCCAGGCAAACGGGGGAGTAGAGCGCCAGCTGCCAGAGGATCACCGGGGCCGCGTAGGAAATGTCGCCAAGCACGTAAAGGGCGATCGGCAGGCCCAGGTTGGCCGAATTCACCGTCGAGGCGCTCATGGCGCCGATCGTCGTCTCGGTGATGTCGCGGCGCAGCCACCACCGGGTGGCCAACACGAAGGCAAGGGCGGTGGCTGTCGAGGAGATCGCCGCGACGCCCAGGTAAGGGCCCAGTACCGAGACCGGATCCGAGTCCGCAAGGGTCGTGAAAAGCAGGGCCGGGCTTGCCACGAAGAAGGTCAGGCGGTTCAGCACGTACCGTGCATCCGCGCCAAGCACGCCGGTGCGCCCCACCAGGTAGCCCACAGCAATCACTGTCCAGACCACGGCAAAACCCGAGAGTACACCGACCATGTGTTGTGGCACCTTCCCGTTCGGTCCGAGCCGCAGGTCGGGGAAATCATTGTCCCCGGCACACGGGGCACACTGCGGCTTAACGCATTGAGACCCGGCCACAGGCCGGGTCTCAACAATCACGAGCGGGCGACGGGAATCGAACCCGCGTGTCCAGCTTGGGAAGCTGGCGCTCTACCATTGAGCTACGCCCGCGATGCACCGAGAAGCCTAATGACCGCCCGGGCAAAAGACAGCATATCCCAAAGTAGGCCCCCAAAACCTAATCGGTGACCAAGGGCGGGTTTGGGAGTGTCGGAGAGGACTGGGTCCGCTTGCGCAGGAACGGCTTGCTCAGCGGTTCCACGAAACGCGTGGCCACCGGTCCAAGGACGGCAAGCAGCAACACGTAGGCGGTTGCAAGCGCCGCCAATTCGCCGGTGACGGCTCCGGAGGCGACGGCCAAGCCGGCAATGACGATGGAGAATTCACCGCGGGCGATCAGCGCGACACCGGCCCGCAAACGGCCCGGTACGCCGATGCCGGCACGTTTTGCCGCCCAGACACCGGTGAGGATCTTTGTAGCCGAGGTGACCAAGGCCAGGCCGATGGCCATGGGCAGGACGGCGGGAATGGTCGTCGGGTCGGTGTTGAGCCCAAAGACCACAAAGAACATGGCGGCGAACAGGTCGCGCAGGGGCTCGAGTACCTTGGTGGCCGAACTTGCCGTCGACCCGGAAATGGCGATACCCAAGAGGAACGCTCCCACAGCGGCGGAAACTTGAAGGGCCGAAGCCAGACCGGCAACCAACAGGGCCGCCCCGATGAGCTTGAGCAGGAAATTCTCCTGGTCGGCCGAGTGAATGAGCCGTGAAATCTGCGGGCCGAACCTCAGCGCAGCGAGCAGCACTACGGTAATCGCGGCCAGGGCGATGCCCACGGTGCGCAGCCCGCCAAGGAAACTCAGGCCGGCCAAGGTGGCAGTGAGGGCGGGCAGATAAATGGCCATGGCCAGGTCCTCGAGGACCAGGATCGACAGGACGACAGGCGTTTCACGGTTGCCCAACCGTCCCAAGTCGGAGAGGACCTTTGCGATGATTCCAGAGGAAGAAACGTAGGTGACCCCGCCCATGACCAGGGCCCCGGTAAAACCCCAGCCCATGAGTAGGGCAAGGCCTGCACCCGGAGTGAAGTTCAAGACGAAGTCCACGATCCCGGCAAACCAGGACCCTTTGAGCCCCGTGACCAGTTCGCGGGCCGTGTATTCAAGTCCCAGCATCAGCAGCAACAGGATGACACCGATTTCACTGGCGATTTCGCCGAATTCGGAGATTCCTCCCAAATCGATCAACCCGCCGTGGCCAAACATCAGGCCGCCGATGAGATAAAGCGGAACAGGCGACATCCCGAACTTGGCGGCCATGCGTCCCAAGAGGCCAAGGCCAAGGAACACGGCTCCGAGCTCAATCAGGATGATTGCTGTTTCCCCCATGACCTATCGCCTTATCCGTCGTTGATCAGGTGGGCGGCGTTGTCTAGACCTGTGGAGGTGCCGACAATGACCAATACATCACCGGCATTGAGCTCGAAGGATGGCTCCGGGGAAGGGAAGACTCGTCCGCTGCGGGAGATCGCAACAACCGACGAGCCGGTGCGTGTGCGCAGGCTGGTGTCGCCCAGCGTCCGGTTCACGTAGGGGCTTTCATGGCTGAGCACGAATTGCTGGGTGTTGACCCCCGGCAGGTCCCGGTGCTGGTCGGTCAGCTGCGTGACCAGCTGCGGGGCGCCCAACATGGCGCCGATGGCCCCCGCTTCGTCCACGCTCAACGGAATCGCGGCAGCGCACGCATCGGGATCTTCACGTTGGGAGATGATCAATTGCATGGATCCGTCACGCAAGATGACCACCCCGACCCGGCGGCCCGACGCGAGAGTGATCTCGCGGCGGACACCGAGACCGGGTAGTGAGGTATCTTCAAAATTCATGTATCAACTCTAGTACCTCGGCACCGTGGATGCCGGGGTACTAGGGGGCACAAGTTATGCCTGCTGGTTCTTCAGCGTTCCGTCGGGGTTGAAGTCCTCGCGGATGGTCTTCACGCCTTCGGCGTCGATCTCGAAGCTCAGCTCGTGGCCCGGGTTGATCACAAAGCCCGTGTCGATCAGGGAGCGCACGATGGTTGCGCCCAGTACCTGGACCCCGTACGGGGCCGCATCGATGTACGTGCCGGGAATGCGTGCCAGGTGGGTGAAGAGTGCGATGACGGGCTGGCCGGCGGCGTTCTGCAACAGCATCGGCTGGGCGTTCTTGGTTTCGCCGGTGACCTTCTCGCGGCTCAGGAAGTAGACCTCGGAGGCCATGAAGGACGCGATGACCTGGCCGCTGAGGGCAGGGTCGTTCTGCCCGGCACGGATCATCATCTCAAAGTGGGTGACCGGGGCGTTGGGGTCCGTGACGCTGGCGGTCGCGGCGGGGGTTTCCTCGGCGGACGAGGCGTTCTGGGACTGCTGGTTCTCTTCGCTCATGCCCCCAAGCATGTCTACTTTACGGCCGGCGGCGCAACCCGATGTCAGGTTGTCCCCCCAACCGTCCTAAACTAGGGGGATACCTTTTGAATCTTTTGTGAGGAAGCCTCATGCCCGAATTCCAGTACGAAGACCTGCTGCCCATCGGGGCGGACGAGACAACTTACCGCCAGATTTCCACCGAGGGTGTGCGCACCGTCGAGGGCCCGGGCGGCCGAACGTACCTCGAGGTCGACCCCGAGGCGCTGGAGTTGCTGGCCACCACCGCGCTTCACGACATCTCCCACTACCTGCGCCCGGCGCACCTGCAGCAGCTGCGCAACATCCTCGATGACGAGGATGCCAGCCCGAACGACAAGTTCGTCGCCCTTGACCTGCTGAAGAACGCAAACATCGCCGCCGGCGGCATCCTGCCCATGTGCCAGGACACCGGAACCGCGATCGTGATGGGCAAGCGCGGCCAGCACGTGCTGACCCAGGGCCCGGACGAGAAGGACCTTTCCAAGGGCATCTACGACGCCTACACCACGCTGAACCTGCGTTACTCGCAGCTGGCCCCCTTGACCACCTGGGAAGAAAAATCCACCGGCAACAACCTGCCGGCGCAGATCGAGCTGTACGCGGACACCACCCCCGGCCACGAGAACCAGTACAAGTTCCTCTTCATGGCCAAGGGCGGCGGATCGGCCAACAAGTCGTTCCTGTACCAGGAAACCAAGGCCATCCTGAACGAGAACTCGATGCTCCGCTTCCTGGATGAGAAGCTGCGCTCGCTGGGCACCGCGGCCTGCCCGCCGTACCACCTCTCCATCGTCATCGGCGGAACCAGCGCCGAGTTCGCGCTGAAGACCGCCAAGTACGGTTCGGCCAAGTACCTGGACAACCTGCCGACCACCGGTGCAATGACCGGCCGCGGCTTCCGCGACACCGACCTCGAGGAAAAGGTCTTGGACCTGACCCGCAACTTCGGCATCGGCGCCCAGTTCGGCGGCAAGTACTTCTGCCACGACGTGCGCGTGGTCCGCCTGCCGCGCCACGGCGCCTCGCTGCCCGTGGCCATCGCCGTGTCCTGCTCGGCCGACCGCCAGATGCTTGCCAAGATCACCCCCGAGGGCGTGTTCGTCGAGCAGCTGGAAACCGATCCGGCGCGCTTCATGCCAGAGTCCGACCACCCGGCCATCGCCGCCCACGACGAGGAGACCAGCGGTGTCTCCGGCACCGGCGGGTCCTCCGTGGTGAAGATCGACCTGAACAAGCCGATGGATGAGATCCTGGCCGAGCTGACCAAGCACCCGGTCAAGTCGCGCCTCTCGCTCACCGGCCCGCTGGTGGTGGCCCGCGACATCGCGCACGCCAAGATCAAGGAACGCCTGGACGCCGGCGAGGAAATGCCGCAGTACCTCAAGGACCACCCGGTGTACTACGCCGGTCCGGCCAAGACCCCCGAAGGCATGGCCTCGGGTTCCTTCGGCCCGACCACCGCGGGACGCATGGACTCCTACGTCGACCAGTTCCAGGCAGCCGGCGGCTCCATGGTGATGCTGGCAAAGGGCAACCGCTCCAAGGCCGTCACCGACGCATGCAACACCCACGGCGGTTTCTACCTGGGTTCCATCGGCGGCCCGGCCGCGCGCCTGGCCCTTGACTGCATCAAGAAGGTCGAGGTCGTCGAATACGAGGAGCTCGGCATGGAAGCGATCTGGAAGATCGAGGTCGAGGACTTCCCGGCGTTCATCGTCGTCGATGACAAGGGCAACGACTTCTTCGCAGAGTCCTCGAAGCCGACCTTCACCGGCCTGCCGATTCGCACCAAGTAGTCCCGGCCCCGCAAGGGGATCGGTGACTGCCTGAAAACAGGAAGGGCACGGGTGGAAACACCCGTGCCCTTCCTGCATCCCCGGGACGCGGGGAACCTGCTCAGCCCTGGACGGTCAGCACGATCAGGACCACGTTCAGCGCGATCAGCAACGCCGAAACCAGGATGCCCGCGGCGGTGGTGAACCACTTGTTGGCGTAGTGGCCCATGACGCTGCGGCGGGCCGTGAGGTTCACCAGCGGGAGCAGCGCAAACGGGATGCCGAACGACAGCGCAACCTGGCTCAGGATCAGCGCAAAGGTCGGATCGACTCCCGCGGCGAGGATGATCAGCGCGGGAGTGAGGGTGATGAGCCGGCGGGCCACGATCGAGATGCGCCGGTGTAGCAGCCCCTCCATGATCTCCGCGCCGGCGTAGGCGCCGACGGCGGTCGAGGCGAGCCCGGAGGCCAGCAGCCCCACGGCGAAGAGCGTGGCGATGACCGGGCCAAGCGCCGTCTCAAGCGCGGCGTGCGCACCCTCGAGCGAATCGGTTCCCTCGACCCCCGCAAGGTTCACGGCGGCCAGCAGCAACATGGCCACATTGACCGAACCGGCGATGAGCATGGCGACCGAGACGTCCCAGCGCGTTGCCCTCAGCAGGCGTGGGATGCCGAGTTGGCTCGGGGCCCGGCCGAAGCGGTCACGGGCCAGCGATGAATGCGCGTAGATGGCGTGGGGCATGATCGTTGCCCCGAGAATCGATGCGGCCAACAACACCGAGTTGGCGTCCGCGAAGCGCGGAACCAGGCCGCCGACCACGCTGGAGGCCTCGGGCGGTGCGATCACGACCCCGGCGCAGAATCCGACGGCGATGACCAGCAGCAGCGCTATCACGATGCGTTCGAAAACCCAGGGGCCCTTGTGGGTTTGCACCAGGAGCAGGCCCATGGAAATCACGCCGGTGATCAATCCGCCCAGCAGCAGCGGCAGGTCAAAGAGCAGGTAGAGGGCAACGGCCCCGCCGATGACTTCTGCGATATCGGTGGCCATGGCCACCGCCTCGGCCTGCAGCCAGTAGGCGATCCTGCCCGCGCGGGTTCCAAAGCGGTCGCGCAGCGCCTCGGGAAGGGATTTGCCGGTGACAACGCCCAATTTGGCCGAGAGGTATTGGACCAGCCAAGCCATCACGTTGCCGCTGACAACCACCCACACCAGCAGGTACCCGTACTGTGCGCCGGCGCTCATGTTCGCCGCGACGTTGCCGGGATCCAGGTAGGCGACGCCTGCCACCAGGGCCGGGCCAAGCAGCCACAAGAGACGTCGGGAGGAGGGTAGCGCCGTCGAGGCGGGGGTTGCCTCGGTGGCGACAGCGGCACCGAAAATATTTTTAGGCATGGCTAAAGAGTAGCGTGTTTTAGCCATGCCTAAAATACTTTGCGCGGCATGCTACCGATGTAGCCGGAAGCCGTGCGGAGGCTGTCGGAGGAGCGGATGGGCCCGCCACATTGGTGGTTCGGTGAAGCCGGGCCAATGTCCCGGAAGCCGGGTCTCGGCCGTGGATTGCCTGTGGTCAGCGTGCGAAGTCGTAGCCGACGGACCAGTCGCGGTACGGGGGGAGGAAACGCAGGATCAGCAGGGACTCTCGTTGCTGCTTGATCTGTTCGGCCGTCAGGGGCTTGACCTTCGTGGCCTTGACCAGCCTCGCGTGGTATTCCTCGAAGGTCTTGGACCCGGAGGCCTTCATGGCCCTGGCCTGCTCAACGCCAACGTAGCGCAGGTGCCACGGCTCGTACTTGTACCCCGTGACCTTTTCGCCGTCGGCGGGATAGCGAATGATGAAACCGAAGCGTTCGACATTCTCGGCCAGCCATTTGCCTTCGGGCGTTTCACCGTAGCAGGCCTTCAGATCGCAGGAGCTATTGCGCGAACCCAGGTCCGTTGCCAGTCCGAGCTGGTGTTCGCTGGTGCCCGCGGGAGCAGAAATGCGGGTTGCGAACTCGACACCGTAACGTGCCTTGTACTGGTTGAAGAGGGCTGCCTGCCGGTCGTAGGAACGGTAGGCGCTTAGAACCGTCAGCGAGCGGGAATCCTTGCGCCCGGCCTTGAGCAAGCTCTCCAACGCCGTGGCTGCCTCGTCGCGGAGCTGCGAGTCGCTGCCCGCGACCGTCCGGAGATCCCGGGGCTTGTAGTTGGCCGGGTCCAACGCGTTCTCGCGGTTGACCAAAACCAGCAGCGAGGCAGGGTCCTTGGTGAGTTCATTTGCAGAGGGTGCCTTGGGCTGTTTTTCAAATCCCACCGAAGGGATCGCCGGGGCGGCAATGGCTGCCGGAGCTGCAGCGACGCCGGAAACCAGCAAGCCGGCGACCAGCAGGAGTGCGGGAACGCCAAGACGAAACGAAGACACGATGCCCTTTCAGGAACTGAAACACCAAGGAACAGTTTCAGGATAACCGCTAAACCTTGGATAATCCTTGCACGACCGCACCCTTTGCGGGGCATGGCGATTCGGGCGGAAGGGTCATGTGGGGCACAATCACGTTGCCGATGCCTGATAGGAACCGTATATGGGATATTTTGGGTGTTGTGCTGATTTCTGATGGTGATATTCGACGCGAACTCGCGGCCGATCGTATTAAGCTGGACCCCTTCGACCCGGCGATGGTTCAGCCGGCTAGCGTTGACGTGAGGATCGACCGGTTCTTCCGGCTCTTCGACAACCACAAATACGCCCACATCGACCCGTCCCAGGACCAGCCGGAGCTGACCCGTTTGGTCGAAGTCGACCCGGACGAGCCATTCATCCTGCACCCCGGCGAATTCGTCCTGGGTTCCACCTACGAGACTGTCACCCTGCCGACCGACATCGCGGCACGCCTCGAAGGCAAGAGCTCGCTTGGCCGGCTGGGCCTGTTGACCCACTCCACTGCGGGGTTCATCGACCCCGGGTTCTCCGGGCACGTGACCCTGGAACTTTCCAACATGGCAACGCTGCCGATCAAGCTCTGGCCCGGGTCCAAGATCGGTCAGCTTTGCTTCTTCAAGCTCTCCTCCCCGGCGGAGCACCCCTACGGTTCCGGCGCCTACGGCAACCGCTACCAGGGCCAGCGCGGGCCCACCGCCTCGCGCAGCCACCTGAACTTCCACAGGACGATGCTGGAAAACTAGCCCGCTGTGGAAAAGGCCCGGACCGACTGGTCCGGGCCTTTCCTGCTTAACCGTCGTTGGCATTCTCGATCCATGGAACTGGCTGTATGGAGCCGGCTAGGGGACCAGCCCAAGGCTCCGGACCATGTCGCGCTCGTCGCGCAATTCCTGGACGGACCTGTCGATGCGGGCCCGCACCGCGGGCGAGACCTCCAGTCCCTGCTCGATCTCCCAGGCCTGGTTGTTGCTGCGCACCGGGAAGGAACTGATCAACCCCGCTTCGACGCCATAGGAACCGTCGGAAACCCGGGCGACCGAGGTCCAGGACGATCCGGTGCCCAGCACCCAATCGTGCATGTGGTCCACCGCTGCGGCCGCGGCCGATGCCGCCGAGGAAGAACCCCTGACCTCGATGATCTCGGCACCGCGCTTGGCCACCCGGGGAATGAATGTTCCACCCAGCCATTCCGCGACAGCACCGGGGCCGCCCAGCACCCCGGCCAGTGCCTCGGGCAGGGCTTGCGGCACACCGCGTGAATCCGTGACAATGCCGTGGGCGATGTCGGGAGCCTGGGTGGCCGAGTGGTTGCCCCAAACGGTGACGTTGCTGATCGCACTGACCGGCACCCGCAGGGTCATCGCCAGTTGTGCAAGCGCCCGGTTGTGGTCGAGGCGGGTCATGGCGGTGAACCGTTCGGCCGGGACGTCGGGCGCATGGGCGGAGGCAATGAGTGCATTGGTGTTGGCCGGGTTGCCGACCACCAGCACCTTCACGTCATCGGCGGCGCCAGCGTTGATGGCTGCACCCTGCGGGGCGAAAATTGCCCTGTTGGCCTGCAGCAGGTCCCCGCGTTCCATGCCCGGGCCGCGCGGGCGGGCCCCGACCAGCAGGGCGATGTTTGTCCCCTCGAATCCGGCGGAAACGTCCGTGGTGACATCTATGGAGGCCAGGGTCGGGAATGCGCAGTCCTGGAGTTCGAGGGCGGTTCCCTCGGCGGCATTGAGGCCGGCCGGGATTTCCAGGAGCCGCAGGCGCACCGGGGTGCCAATGCCCAGCATAGCTCCGGAGGCTATGCGGAAGAGTAGGGCGTAGCCGATCTGCCCGCCCGCTCCTGTCACGGTAATTGTCATGGGGGTGTTTGCGCTCATGGTCCCATCGAACCACGGCCGTTAAACCGGTGTCATCAGCCGGGGCCAAAACGGGAGCCACGGGGCGTCTGGCTAGGCGGGCTGCTCCACGCCCAGGCGCCCGGGAGCGTGCACCGGCAACAGCAGGGCCAGACCCAGCAGCAGGACGAGGATGATGCCGAGGATTCCGTAGCGTTGTGCGTCGTCGACGTACGGCTTTGCCAACGCAATGGACATCGCGAAAAGTGCCGGTGCCAGGAAGCTCACCGCACGGCCTGTGGTGGCGTACAGCCCGAAGAGTTCACCCTCCTGCCCTGCCGGCGCGAGCCGGGCCAGGAAGGCCCGGCTGGAGGATTGCGCGGGCCCCACAAAGAGACACAGCAACAATCCAAAGATCCAGAATCCCGTGGCGTCGGGGGAGAAGAAGACGCCGAAGCCGGCGACAATCAGTCCGATCAGCGCGGCGACAATGACGTTCTTCGGGCCCACCTTGTCATCGAGCCAGCCGCCGAGCATGGCGCCGATTGCCGCAATGACGTTTCCGACGATGGCAAAGATGATCACCTGGGTCAGCGGGAAACCGAAAGTGCCCGCGGCAATGACCCCGCCGAAGGTGAAGACCGCGGCCAGTCCGTCGCGGAACACGGCGCTGGAGAGCAGGAAGTACACGGTGTGGCGGTCGGTGCGGGCTAGGGCCGCCACGCGGCGCCAGAGTTCCTTGTAGGACTGCACCAACGTGAAGCGGGGGCCGCCCGCCGTGCCGGGGATTTCCGGGACCGCAAAGAGCACCGGCAGGCCAAAGCCCAGGAACCACACCGCCGAGAACACCGCGACAAGACGCAGGTTCAGCGCATTTTCCTCGGAGGCGCCGGCCCACGGGAAGATCGGTGTGACGAGCATGAACAAGACGATTGCAAGCGCCACGATGCCGCCGAGGTAGCCCATTCCCCACCCGAAGCCAGAGACCTTGCCGATGGTCGCGGGGGTGGAGATCTGCGGCAGCATGGCGTTGTAGTTCACCGTGGCGAACTCCGCGAAGACCGACGCGAGGGCGATGAGCGTGACACCCAGGACCAGGAAGCGAGGCTCGGGGAAAACAAAGAAACAGGCAGCCGTGAGCACCGCGACAATCACGGTGTTCACGCCGAGCCAGAAACGCCGGCGGCCGCCCGCGTCCGAGCGCAACCCCATGATAGGGGCGAGCAGGGCGATGGCGACCCCGGCAATGGCCAGAGCGTTGCCCAGCACCACGGAGTTCGCGTCCTTGTCGCCGAAGAGCTCGCTGGTCAGGTACACCGTGAAGACGAAAGTTGTCATCACCGCGTTGATCGCGGCGGACCCCCAGTCCCAAGACGCCCACGCCAAGACGGTTTTGTTGACGACCTTGGTGCGGGATGCATCGGCCGGCACCCCGGCAGGAAACTCGCTCATGGGTGCATCGTAACCGGTGTATCGACCGACGGCGCGGCCGCGGGCCAAAACCGGCTTTTGTGTCGGGCGGGATCATCGGGAAAAGTCCCCTAAACGCCCGCGGGGCCCGGAGAATTCCCGCAGGTAAAACGCGGATCCGTGCCGCCGGGCGGCGAGGGCGGACGGCTCCCCGGCTGGTAGGCTGGAACCCCTGACCTTGACCATTTGTTGCCAGGACTCTGGCCGCGCCGACCTCAGGAGATACTGTGCTCCTCGTCCTGTTTGCGCTCTTTGCCGTGGCCGGCATCGCTCCGCTTGTTTTCCGGAAACTGGGTCGTTCAACGTTCTACATCCTGGCGGCCGTTCCGGCCATCGCCTTCGTGTGGCTTTTGAGCAACTTCCCGTCATTCACCAACTCACAACAAACCGAGGCTAGCGGGCTCCCGAATGCGCCGCCGTCCGAGCTTTATGCGTGGATCGGGCCGTTGGACGTCCAATTGGATTTCCGTATGGATGCGCTCTCCGCGATCCTCTGCCTGCTGGTTCTGGGCGTCGGGGCCCTGGTGCTGTTCTACTGCGCCAGGTACTTCAAGAGCGAAGACGCGAACATCGGCACTTTCGGTGCCCAGCTGCTGGCCTTCGCCGGCGCCATGTTCGGCTTGGTGATCGCCGACGACTTGATCCTGATGTTCATCTTCTGGGAACTGACAACGGTCCTTTCGTACCTGCTGATCGGCTTCAACCGCACCCGCATGAGTGCCCGGCGTTCGGCGCTGACCGCGCTGATCGTCACCACCTTCGGCGGGTTGACCATGCTCGTGGGCCTGGTCATGCTGGGCCAAGCCGCAGGAACCTACCGCATCTCCGAGATCATGGCCATGGCCCCCGAACTCGTCTCGATGGGCACGTTCATCGACGTGGCGATCCTTCTGGTCCTGGTCGGCGCCGTGTCCAAGTCGGCCCTGGTGCCCTTCCACTTCTGGCTCCCCGGGGCCATGGCCGCGCCCACCCCGGTCTCGGCCTACCTGCACGCCGCCGCAATGGTCAAGGCCGGCGTCTACCTGGTGGCACGCCTGGCCCCCGGCTTCAACCAGACAGCCTTCTGGGAGCCGATGCTGCTGGGCCTTGGCCTGGCGACACTGCTGATCGGCGGCTGGCGCGCCCTGAAACAGCATGACCTGAAGCTGGTGCTGGCCTACGGAACCGTCTCCCAGCTTGGCTTCCTGATCCTGATCATGGGGCTCGGCGACGCGAATGCGGCGCTGGCGGGCATGGCCATGATGCTGGCGCACGGATTCTTCAAGGCGACGCTCTTCCTGGTGGTCGGCATCATCGACCACAAGGCGGGAACCCGCGACCTGCACCAGCTCTCCGGGCTCTACAGGAGCTCCCCGCTGCTCTTTGCCGTCGCGGCCATAGCCGCCGCCTCCATGGCCGGCATAGCGCCCCTGTTCGGCTTTGTCGCCAAGGAATCGGTCTACGAGGCGCTGCTCGACTACGCGGGCACCAACGGAACCCCGGGCACGCTGCTGCTGGTCGGCGTGGTGCTCGGCACGATCATGACCTTCGCCTATTCCGCGCGCTTCCTCTGGGGCGGATTCGCCACCAAGCAGGGACTTGCTCCCACTCCCTTCCCCAAGGTCCCGGCGCTGTTCCTGGCCCCGCTGCTGGTGCTCACCTTTGCCACGGTGGCCTTCGCCTGGGTGCCCGGGGTGCTGGAAGACATCATCGACCCCTACGTGGGCCTCTTCCCGGCCGCCGAGCACCCGATCCACCTGGGCCTCTGGCACGGATTCACCCCGGCCCTGGGGTTGAGCGCCCTGACGATGCTCGTCGGCACCGCGCTGTTCCTGGCCCGCGAAAAGGTCTTTGCCGTCCAGTCCAGGGTCCCCGCGCTGCTGGATGCGGACCGCGACTACAAGCACCTGGTCAATGGCGTGGACAACCTCGCGATCTGGCTCACCGGCCGCACCCAGCGAGGCTCGCTTTCCTTCTACCTGGTCGTGATCCTGACCGTGGCGCTGGTGGTCCCGACGTTCGTCTCGGTCTGGTTCACCACGCCGGCGCCGGGCAACTTCATCGCCTTCGATTCCCCGGCCCAGCTGGTGATCGGGCTGATCATCATCATCGGAGCCATCGGCGCGCTGCAGGCGGACCGCCGCTTCCTGGCCGTGCTCATGGTCTCGGTCACCGGCTACGGCATGGCCGCGGTCTTCGCCCTGCAGGGAGCCCCGGACCTCGCCGTCACCCAGCTGCTGGTCGAGACCATCGTGCTTGTCGCCTTTGTGCTGGCGCTGCGCGCGCTGCCCGTCGAGATCTGGGCCAAGAACCCCACGGGGCACCGGCTGGGCCGGGCCCTGATCGGCATCGGCTTCGGCGCCTCGATGGTGTACATCGCCGCCACCGCCATGGCCTCGCGCATCGCCGAGCCGATCTCGCTGGCCTACCCGGAGCTGGCCTACACCGGCGGCGCCGGCAAGAACATCGTGAACGTGACGCTGGTGGATATGCGCGCCTGGGACACCTTCGGCGAAATCACGGTGCTGGCCGCCGCCGCCACGGGCGTCGCCTCGCTGATCTTCGTCCGCGGCCGCGGGGACTCGCGCCTGCGGGCCTCGGCAGTCGCCACGGGTTCGGTCGACCTCGGCTCCGAGGCCATCGGGAGCCACGGGGGGAGCAAGGCCGGACTGGCAGTGGCCCGGAACTTCGCAAGTTCCCCGCGCGACTCGTGGCTGGTCGCCGGCCACACGCTGGCCCCGGAACGCCGCTCGATCACCTTCGAGGTCGTCACCCGGCTGCTCTTCCACACCATCCTGCTGGCCTCGCTGTACCTCCTGCTCACCGGGCACAACACCCCGGGCGGCGGCTTTGCCGGCGGCCTGCTGGCCGGCCTGGCGCTGACCATGCGCTACCTGGCCGGCGGGCGCGTGGAGCTTGCCGAATCGACCCCGATCAGCCCCGGCACCATGATGGGCGTCGGGCTGGGCCTGGCCTCGCTGACGGCCGTGGCCCCGCTGCTCTTCGGGCTGCAGATGTTCACCTCCGCCGCCTTCGAGTTCACGCTGCCGCTCTTTGGCACGCACAAGTTCGTGACCTCAACGATCTTCGACATCGGGGTGTACATGGTGGTCATCGGGCTGGTCATCGACGTGCTGCGCTCGCTCGGCTCGGAAATCGACGAGCGCTCCGAGGGCCGCAGCCCCACCGACCTGCACGACCAAGTTTCAGACGCCGACACGGGAGTGGGACGATGAGTACCAATGTCACATTGCTCATAGTGATGGGCGTGCTCTTTGCGGTGGGCATCTACCTGCTGCTTGAACGCAGCCTGACCCGGGTGCTGCTGGGCATCGTGCTGCTGGGCAACGGGGTGAACCTGCTGCTGCTTTCCACCGGCGGGCGCCGCGGGCTGGCCCCGCTCTACGCGTCGGGCACCGACCCGGCGGAGTATTCCGACCCGCTGCCGCAGGCGCTGATCCTCACGGCGATCGTCATCACGTTCGCGGTGACGGCGTTCATGCTCGGCATCATCTACAGGTCTTGGGTCATCTCCCGGGCCGACGTCGTCGCGGACGACGACGAAGACTTGCGCGTGTCCCAGCAGTCGCCCTTCGACTTCGAGGAAGACTCGCCGGTCCCCGAGGACACCACCGAATTCGACGGCGACGAATCCGTCCCGGCATCCAAGACCAACACGAACACCGACCCGGGGGAGGCCCGCGCATGATCGATGCCCCGCTCACCGCGGTGTCCTTTGCACCGCTTGCCGTCGCGCTGCCGATCTTCGGCGCCGCACTGGCCTTCATCCTGCGCCGCCACAAGCGTTCGCAGCGGCTTGTCACCATCGGGGTGCTGGTCTTCACACTGGTGCTTGAGTCCTGGATGCTCGCCACCGTCTGGAACGGGGGGACGTACTCCGTCACCCTGGGCGGCTGGGCGCCTCCCTTCGGCATCTCCATGGTGGTCGACGGGTTCTCCGCGTTCATGCTGGTGGTCTCCACCATCGTCTCGCTTGCCGTGTTGCTCTACGCCACCAGCCAGGGCATGGCTGACGGCGACGAGGACGGGCCCGTTTCGATCTTCCACCCGGCCTACCTGATCCTGGTCGCCGGCGTCTCGAACGCTTTCCTGGCCGGTGACCTGTTCAACCTCTACGTGGGCTTCGAGATCCTGCTCACCGCCTCATACGTGCTGCTGACCCTGGGCGGGACCAACGCGCGCATCCGCGCCGGCACCACCTACGTGGTGGTCTCCGTGGCCTCCTCGCTGCTGTTCCTGATCGCCATCGCGATGATCTACGCGGCCGCCGGCACCGTGAACATGGCAGACCTGGCGGTGAAGCTGCCGCAGGTTTCCGAGGGGACCCAGATGGTGCTGCACGTGATGCTGCTTGTCGCCTTCGGCATCAAGGCCGCGGTGTTCCCGCTGTCCTTCTGGCTTCCGGACTCCTACCCGACGGCCCCGGCCCCGGTGACCGCGGTGTTCGCGGGGCTGCTGACGAAGGTCGGCGTGTACGCGATCATCCGCACCGAGACGCTGCTGTTCCCCGGGAACGAGCTTTCGACGCTGCTGATGGTCGCGGCCGGGCTCACCATGCTGGTGGGGATCCTGGGCGCCGTGGCGCAGACGGACATCAAGCGAATGCTCTCCTTCACGCTGACCAGCCACATCGGCTTCCTGATCTTCGGCGTCTCCCTGGGCAACCAGCTGGGCATGGCCGCAACGATCTACTACGTGGCGCACCACATCGTCGTCCAGACGTCCCTCTTCCTGGTGGTCGGGCTGATCGAGCGCCGCGGTGGCACCTCGAACATCGACCGCCTGGGTTCGCTTGCCAAGATCTCCCCGGTGCTGGCCCTGCTCTTCTTCATCCCGGCCATGAACCTCGGCGGCATCCCGCCGTTCTCCGGCTTCCTGGGCAAGCTGGGGCTGGTCCAGGGCGGCGCCGAGCTGGGCACTCCGTTGGCCTGGGTGTTGATCGGCGTTTCGCTGCTCACCTCGCTGCTGACGCTGCTGGCCGTCGCCCGCGTGTGGAACAGGGCGTTCTGGCGCAAGGCCGAGGACGCGACCGACCCGGACCCGTTGCTGCTGGTCGGCGTGCACGGCGCCCGCGGGGAGACCTACGACATCGTCGCCGACGAGCCCGCAAGCCGCTACAGCGACCGGGGCGACACCGCGCTGCTGCCCAACGGCATGGTCGCCATGACGGCGGTGCTGGTCCTGGTGGGCCTGGCGCTGACAGTGCTGGCCGGACCGATCTTTGAGTTCAGCGACAGGGCCGCGGCCCAGATCATGGACAACGGCAACTACATCGAGGCAGTGCTCGGGTCTACGACGGAGGTCTCGCAATGAGTCCGCAGCAGCGCCTGAGCGATGCCAAGAACGAAAGCGGCAAGCGCCAACGCGCCACGCTGCGCCAGGAACTCCCGCTGCTGGTCTGGATGGTCCTGGTGTGGGGTGCGCTGTGGCAGGACTTTGCACCCGGGAACCTGGTGTTCGGGCTGTTGCTTTCGCTGATCGTCGTCAATCTCTTCCAGCTGCCGCCGGTGATCCTTTCGGGCCGCTTCAACGTGCTGCGGGCCTTCACCTTTACGGTGGCGTTCCTGTGGGACGTGGTGCGTGCAAGCTTCGAGGTCATGTACCTTGCGGTGTTCCGCGGGCCGAAGACCAAGAGCGCCGTGGTTGCCGTGTCGCTGCGCACCGAATCGGACCTCTTGGTCACCGCGGTGGGACACGCCCTGACGCTGGTGCCGGGGTCCTTTGTGGTGGAGGTCGACAGGCGCTCCTCCACGCTCTACCTGCACGTGCTGAACATCAAGGACCAGACCGGCGTCGAGAAGGCGCGCGCCGATGTGCTGGACCTCGAGGCGAGGCTGATCCGCATGATGGGCAGCAAGGACGAGCTGGCCGCATTGAACGCCGAATCGAACGACGCCGCCATGGGCACGGAAGGGACGCCATGAGTGTAGTTTTGTGGATTTGCGGGACGATTCTTTCGGTATCCGCCTTCCTGGCCATCATCCGCCTGGTCAAGGGACCCTCGATCCTCGAGCGGGTCATCGCCACCGATGTGTTGCTGCTGATCGTTTCGGCGGCGCTGTGCCTTGAGATGACGGTGAACAAGCACACCAACAACCTCGTGTTCGTGGTCCTGGCCTGCCTCGTGGGGTTCATTGGCTCGGTCACGGTTTCCCGCTATGTCACGGACCGGAGGAACGCCTGATGAACGACACGATCATCGACATTGTTGCCGGCGTTTTCATGATCTTGGGCTGCCTCATGTCCCTCGCCGCGGGCATCGGCATGCTCCGCTTCCCGGACCTGCTTTCACGCATGCACGCGGCGACCAAGCCCCAGGTGTTGGGCCTGTTCCTGTTGCTTTCCGCGCTGGGCCTGGAGCTTCGCAGCTGGGCGGTTGTCCCGGTGTTGCTGTTGGCCTGGATCGTCCAGCTGCTCACCGCGCCGGTCTCGGCCCACATGGTTGGCCGCGCCGGCTACCGCACCCGCCACCTCAAGCGCGACACTCTGGTCACCGACGAGCTGGCCAAGGTCGTTGATGCGGCAGGAAAACGCGAAAGCCAAGAGCGCGGTGGGCATCCGGGTTCGGACCGCACCGACTTCATGGATTAGCGTCCGCCGACGGGGACACAACGAAAAGGACCCGAAGAAGAATCTTCGGGTCCTAGAAGTCACTAAGTTACGAGCTCTTGGTGAACTTCGCAATTGCCTTCTGTGTGCCGCGGTCGGTGAGCACCTGGATCAGCGCCGCGGTGATGGCCGAAAGCAGGGCAAACGCGATTGCCTGGCGCATTGTGGCTTCCGCTTGGGCTTCCTTGTTTCCGTGCTTTGGAGGCTGCTGGCCGGTAAACCCGACCCACAGCTTGTCGACGATCTTCCCGCCGACGAATCCTGCGGCGATGGAGATCAAGGGGCCAAGAAGTTTCATCATGCGGTTCACGAGTGCTCCCAATGTGTTGCGGCAACGGTACCTTCCCCAGCATAGCCTGCGGTAGCATGGCAGGACTGAAACAATCACGACAGGGGAGCGCCGCACGGTTTAGTCCGTGCCAAGGCGCTGAGAGTGCGGAAAGCCGCAGACCCTCGAACCTGCCCCGGCTAGTACCGGCGAAGGAAGTCGAGTTCTCAGGGGTGCGCTGAGAAATCGCATTCCCTCCCCTCCTTGTATCCAAGGAGGATCACCATCATGAGCACCATCGAAGGCCGCAACGGCCGAAACACCACAGCACCCAAGACCAACGCCTGGCGTGTCGTCGACATTGTCATTGCCGCGGTCATCGCAGTTTCCTCGGGCGTCATCTTCTGGGCCTGGAACAACACCCACCACGTATTCGACGTCTTGTTCCTGGCCTTCCCGCCGTCCTCCGCACTGCTGGCGGGCATGTGGCTGTTCCCCGCGGTACTGGGTGCACTCATTATCCGCAAACCCGGAGCCGCACTCTTCTGCGAACTTGTCGCCGCAATGGTGAGCGCGCTGCTGGGTTCCGAATTCGGCTTGACGGTATTGGCTTCCGGACTGGTCCAGGGCCTGGGCGCCGAAGCCGTCTTTGCCGCGTTCCGCTACCGCCGCTGGAACCTGCCCGTGGCACTGCTGGCCGGCGCCATGGCGGGCCTGTTCGGCGGCATCAACGACGCCTTTATCTTCCGCTGGTTCCCCGAATACACCATGGCCATGCAGCTGACGTACGTTGCCTTCATGACCATCTCCGGCATGGTCATTGCAGGCCTGCTGTCCTTCTACGCCACCCGTGCCCTGGCCAAGACCGGTGCGCTGGGCGCCTTGGCCAGCCGCAAGGCGGCAACCGAACCAACGTTCGGCTAGGAAGGTCCCGAATCCATGAACACCCCTTCAACGCTGCGCCACGGATCCGGCACCCCGCTGCCGAACAAGCATGCTGCGGCCGTGTCGGTCACCGCCAAGGACTGGGGGTGGCGCCACGCAGACCGGAGCAACCCGGCCCTGTGGGGACTCGACCTGGAAATTCACGCGGGGCAACGCGTGCTGTTGGCCGGCGCTTCCGGTGCCGGCAAGTCCACGCTCCTCTATGCCCTGGCCGGGGTCCTTCACGAAGACGACGAAGCATACTCCTCCGGGGAACTCCTGCTCGATGGCCAACCAGCGTCCGAGGGCCGCGGCATGGTGGGGCTCATGCAACAAGACCCCGAAACCCAAGTGGTCCAGGCCAGGGTCGGTGACGACGTGGCCTTTGGAGCCGAGAACCTGTCGGTGCCGCCGGCAGAGATCCAGCGGCGGGTTGTCGAGGCGCTCGACGCGGTCGGCCTGGATGTCCCGCTGGACCACCCGACGGGCGCACTTTCGGGCGGGCAAAAACAACGCCTGGCGCTTGCCGGAATCCTTGCCATGGGACCGGGCCTTGTGCTGCTTGACGAACCCACGGCAAACCTTGACCCGGCCGGGGTCCTTGAGGTCCGCGATGCGGTCATCAAGGCTCTGGACTCCACCGGGGCAACGCTGCTGATCGTCGAACACCGCCTCGACGCCTGGGCACCGTACATGGACAGGGTCATCGTGCTGGAACCCGGAGGAGGAGTGGCGCATGACGGGAGCCCCGAGCTGCTCTTTGCGCCGGGCCAGGTGCGCGATGAACTCATCTCGGCGGGCGTCTGGGTGCCCGGGTACTCGCCCACGATCGAGGCCATCGATCCGGTCCCGGAGAACGGCCCCGTTTTGCTGGAGGCCAAGGACCTGTCGGTCACCCGGAAAAAGGGCGGAACGGTTGCCGCCGGCAACCTGGACCTCCGAATCACCGGCGGCAACTCCTGGTGCATCCGCGGGGCCAACGGGGCTGGCAAGTCGACGTTTGCGCTGACCCTGGGCGGGCTCCTGCCCCAGGCCTCGGGCAGCCTGATGGCCACCGGGGAGCTCGCCGACGGCACCGAAGCACGCCCCTACAATTGGCGTGCAACCGAGCTGGTCGGCCGCATCGGTTCGGTCTTCCAGGAGCCGGAGCACCAGTTCGTGGCCGCCACGGTCCGCGAGGAACTGGCCTTCGGTCCACGGCTTGCCGTGAAACCCGGGACCAAGGAACCGCTCTTCGACGCCGAGTCCATCGAGCAACGGGTCGATGAACTCTTGCTGCGGCTCCGGCTCGAACACCTGGCCGAAGCCAACCCGTTCACCCTTTCGGGCGGGGAAAAACGGCGGTTGTCGGTGGCCACGGTCCTGGCCTCCAGCCCGGCGATCCTGATCCTCGACGAGCCGACCTTCGGCCAGGACGCAAACACATGGCGGGAGCTTGCCATGCTGTTGCGCGAGGAGTTGGCCCGCGGCACGGCAATCATTGCGGTGACCCACGACGTCGACTTTGCCAGGGCGTTGGGCGCCGAGGAATTCTTCATCAGCGCCGAACCCCGGAAAGCCGGTGAAACCGAAAGCCGGACCGGTCTGCTTGAGGCCGATGCGCGCGGCGGTGCCAGTTTCCTGGGCAGGGCAAACCCCCTGGCGAAGCTGCTGGCCGTGGGACTGGCGACCATTCCGCTGGTTGCCAGCATGGACTGGGTCAGCAGCGGGTTGGTGGTGCTGGTGACGGTACTGGTCCTGCCGTTGGCGGGGCTTTCCCTGGGGCGGTTCCTCTCCAGGGCGTGGCCGCTGCTGCTGGCCGCCCTCTTCGCCGCCTGGGGCACGGCCCTGGTGGGCAACGATTCCGGGGACGTGCTGCTGAACCTGGGGATCTTCACTATCACCGAGGGCTCGGCCGCGGCGGGTGCCGCGACCGGGCTGCGTGCCTTCGCCGTCGCCGTGCCGGCCGTGCTGGTGCTGTTCACCACCGACCCCACCGACCTTGCCAACGCCTTGGCGCAAAAAGCGAGACTTCCACACCGCTTTGTCCTCGGGGCGCTGGCCGGCATGCGGCTGCTTGGCTTGCTCATCGAGGAATGGACCACCCTGGGCATGGCTCGGAGGGCCCGCGGAGTAGGAAGCCGGGGTTCACTCGGCCAACGCGTGCGGGCGAACCTGGGCCAGGTCTTCGGGCTGCTGGTACAGGCGATCCGGCGCGCCTCACGCCTCGCCGTGACGATGGAAGCCAAGGGATTCGGCACCTCCGCACGGACCTGGGTGCGCGACTCGCTCTTCACCGCGCGGGACCTCTGGATAGTGCTCTTCGGGCTGTTGCTCGGTGCCGCGGCGACGCTCGGTGCGGTGCTCGCGGGAACCTGGAATCTGGTCTGGGCCTAAAACGCGCAAGCGGTTCCACCAACAGGGGGCCTTGTCCCGGGCATGGTTTCATTCCCGGGACAAGGCCCCCTGTTGATTCGGCCGTCCGGTTCCGCCGGGCCGCGATGCCGCGATGCGGGAAACTAGGCGTCGAATCCGAGCGATGCGATCGGTGCGAGTGTTCCCTCGCGCAATCCCTCGAGCACGTAACGCTCATGGGGAGGCATCGGCCCAGGAAGGTCGGCCAGTTCAAACCACCGCAGGTCCGCACATTTCTCCGGTTCCCGGATGACTGGGTCGCCCGACCACCGGTCGCACGAGAAGAAGAAATCTACGCGCTGGTCCAACAGCCTGGTCCCGCCGTTGGTCCTGTGCAGGGTGGTCAGCGGGGTGAGTGCATCCGGGTTGATGGAAACGCCGATTTCTTCCATGGCTTCCCGTACTGCGGCGTCGGCGGCCGATTCCCCGGCCTCCACGTGCCCTGCTGCGGCGCAGGCCCAATGCCCGTCCATGAAACCGGTGTTTTGCCGCAATTGCAGCAGGACCCGGTCGCCGCGAAGAAACAGCACGTATGCGGCGGGAACCACCGCGAATCCCTTGCTCATGCCGGGATCTCCCGCACTTCGCGATGCATGCCCGGCCCTAGCCGATCGAATCGACCATTGCGGTGAGCTCCGCGTGGAGTTCCGCATCGCGGGCAACGCCGACGCCGTCGATGGAGTTCACCGGTGTCAGCAGGCGCACGCTGGAGACCAGCCAGACCGCTTCGGCGTCCATGAGGTTTTCGGGGGTCAGCGGGCCGTAGCCCAGCACCCAGCCGGCGGCCTTGGCCGCATCGAAGATTGCGCCCTGGGTGGTGCCGGGAAGGATCCCGGTTTCCAGGGTCGGGGTGATCAGCCGCTTGACATCACCGTCGCGGTGGGCCATCAACACGGTAGAGGTCGGGCCCTCCAAGACGATTCCGTCGCTGGAGATGAAAATGACGTCGTCGGCGCCGTTCTTCTTGGCATGGCGCAGGGCCGCCATGTTCACGGCGTAGGAAAGGGTCTTGGCACCCATCAGCAGCCAGGGCGAACGCTCGGCGACCGTCGAATCGTAGCCGCGGTCCAGCAGGATCACGCTGATCCCGCTGTCGCGCTGGGTGCGTCCGAGCTCGGGGGCCGCGGAGACCGTGACCCAGCAGGTGCCGTGGGCGGTTCCCTCGGTGCCTCGCGTCGCGATCAGCTTCACCACGGCCTCTTCGCTCGGGGTGCTTGCGTCGAATGTTTCAACGGCCGTGGCAATGGCTGCACGCCACGCTTCCTCGCCGGGGATCGCCAGGTCGCAGGTATCGGCCGACACCCGCAGGCGGGCCAGGTGCGCGTCGATCTTGCGGACCACCGAGCGCGTGTAGAGCACGGACTCGAAGACCCCGTCCCCGCGGGTAACACCCTGGTCCAGGACCGAGAGCTGTGGAGTCATTGCATCGGCGATGCGGCCGGCGGGGTAATCGGGGTCAAGGAACACAAGTGCAGTCATGGCTACAAGATTACCGGTGCACCGGGGCCTGCGGCGGAAACCGGCACCGGCCGGGCCGGAATTTCCCGGCTGGACCTGGCACTGAAGGTACGCTGGTAATGGGGGCCTGATGGCGGCTCTGGCAAGGAGGAAGTCATGGATGCTGGCAGCGGTGCACTCACCGTCGGCGCAGCCCTGTGGTCGGTCGCCGTCACCCTGGAGATCGTTATCCGCATCACCATGATCGGGATCGTTCCGGGCAACCGCCGCCCGACAACCGCCATGGCGTGGCTTCTGGCCATCTTTTTCCTCCCGGTCGTCGGATTGCTGCTGTACCTGCTCTTTGCCAACATCAAGCTCTCCCGCAGGCGCACCCTCCGGCAAAAGCGCGTCAACGACTCGATCCTTGAAACCACCCAGCACATGGCCGCTGACCAGGCGGTGCCCGATGCCCCGGACTGGGTGCTCTCGGCCGTGGCGCTCAACAAGGCGCTCGGGGCGCTGCCTCTGCAAAAGGGAAACGCCGTCGAGTTCATCACCGGCTACGCCGAATCCTTTGTCCAGATGCGCCATGAAATCGACAGGGCACAACGCTACATCCACGTGCAGTTCTACATTATGGGCGACGACGAAACCTATGTGGGCCCGATCCTCGAAGCCCTGGAACGCGCGGTGGACCGTGGCGTCAAGGTCCGTGTGCTCTTCGACCACCTCGGGACAATCCGGGTCAAGGGCTACCTGGCGCTGACCCGGCGGATGACCGACGCCGGCATCCACTGGCGCCGCATGCTTCCGTTGGCGCCCTTCCAGCGCCAATGGCGGCGCCCGGACCTGCGCAACCACCGCAAGATCGTGGTCGTGGACGGGCACGTGGCGTTCACCGGGAGCCAGAACCTGATCGAACCGGGCTACAAGCGGGCTTCTTCCCGCAAAAGCGGCCGCGCGTGGGTTGAACTCATGGCCAAGGTCCGCGGGCCGTTGGTCACCAGCCTGGACGTGGTCTTTGCAACGGACTGGTCGCAGGAACAGGAAAGCGACGAGGACCTGATGCGGGACCTCGCCGACGTGGAGACCATCATCCGGGAGACGCCGGACGCGGGCGAGGCGATCGGCCAGCTGGTGCCCAGCGGACCCGGCTTCGAGACCGAAAACAACCTCCGGCTGTTCAACACCCTGATCTACTCGGCAACCGAACGGCTCTCCATCACCAGCCCCTATTTTGTGCCCGACGATTCGCTGCTGTACGCGATCACCACGGCCGCCCAGCGCGGCGTGGCGGTGGAACTCTTTGTCTGCGAAAAGGGGGACCAGTTCCTGGTCCACCGGGCGCAGCAGTCCTACTACGAGGTGCTGCTGAAAGCGGGGGTGCGGATTTACCGCTACCGGGCCCCGGACGTGTTGCACTCGAAGTGCTTTACCGTGGACGACGAGGTCGCGGTGTTCGGCTCCTCAAACATGGACATACGATCGTTCTCGCTGAACCTGGAGATCACCCTGATGCTCCTGGGCCCGGACATGGTGGCCGAACTCATGCGGGTGCAGGACAGCTACCGCGCGGAATCGGTGGAGCTGACCCTGGGGGAATGGAAGAGCCGCAAGCCGCTCAGCCGCTGGATCGACAACGTAGCACGGCTCTCGGCCACCCTGCAGTAAACACCCTGCCGTGGACGCCCGGGCGAACCATGCGCCGCCCGGGTTCAGTCCGATGCGTCGGGGAACACCGAGCCCAGCGCCGACAACACGCCGAAGGCCTTGGTGCGGACCTCGTCCCATTCTTCCTGCGGTGATGAGTCCGCGGTGATGGCACCGCCGACGCCGAGGCTGAGGTTCCACAGGTCCTGCTCCGGTTCACGGACCATCACGAGCGTGCGGATGACCACCGACAGGTCGGTGGCCCCGGTGGCCGAAAAGTAGCCGACCGCGCCCGAGTAGAGCCCGCGGGCCCTGCCGTCCTCGAGCCCGTCGAGGATCTCCATGGTCGAGATCTTCGGTGCACCGGTCATGGACCCGGCGGGGAACGCCGCGGCGATGGCCTCGGCGCGCGAGGCGCCGGGGAGCAACCTGGCGTCGATCGTTGAAACCATCTGGTGCACGGTGGCGTAGGTTTCAATGGCGCAGAGCCGGGAAACCGAGAGCGTTGCCGGGTCCGCGAAATGCGAGAGGTCGTTGCGCAGCAGGTCCACGATCATGATGTTCTCCGCGCGGTCCTTCGGCGAGGATGCCAACTCCGCCTTGAGCGCCTGGTCCGCCTCCGGCGTGGCACCGCGCGGCCGGGTGCCCTTGATGGGTTCGGCGCGCATCCAGCCGTCCGCGCCGATCGACATGAAGCGTTCGGGGGAGGTGCTGGCCGCGGCCATGTCGCCGAAGCGGAGGTAGTGGGCGAACGGTGCTGGGTTGGCAGCACGCAGCCGCAGGTAGTTCTCCCACGGGTCGCAGGCAACCCGGGCCGAGTGCAGGGAGGTGGTGAGGCAGACCTCGTAGCTGTTGCCCTGGCGGATCTGTTCCTGGGCGGCACGGACCTTGGCCAGGTAGCCGGGCCTGTTGTCGCGGACAGCGAACCGCGGGGCCGGGGCCAACGCCGGGGGTTCCGGCGCGCTTCCGGGCAGGGCCTCCAACGCCGCCCGGACGCGGGCGGCAAAGGCCCCGGGATCGGAACCCGCCGAGCACAACAGGTGCACGGTGTTGCTTCCATGGTCCAGGACGACAACCTGCGAGGGCCGGATCAGGGCCGCGTCGGGGATGGCCCCGGGGCCGGCCGGATCCGTGCGGAGATCGCTTCCGCCGGTTTCGCGCTTGAGCTCGTAGCCCAGGTAGCCCAGCCATCCGGGCACAAAGGGCAGTTCCGTCTCGGCCGGGAGGAAGGAACCGGTGTCCCATTGTTTCGCCAGGAAATCGAAGAAGCCGCCGGCGATCCTGGCCGTGGCGGTGCCCTCGTGCAGCGTCCCGGTTCCTTGGAGGTGTTCCAGGACGGCGCTTTCGTCGGTGTCGGCCGCGGCCATGATGCTGAAGCGGTTGCGTTGCCGGGGGTCGGCAAAGGAAAGATTGCTGGATTCGAGCAGCACGGTGTGCCGCTCGTTTGCGTACAGGGCCGCGAAAAGCGCTGCCGTGTCCGGGCTCCCCGGGAGGCTGAGGTGGACCGGTTGCCTGGCCGCGGCCTCGGCCCGTTCCGGGGCCAGCAGGGTGTAGAACTTGGGAAGCGCCTTCAGGGCCCGCAGCGTGTGTCCGGGTGCGCTCCCGTCGGCCCTGTTCTCGAGCCTCACCTGGGCATGCTCCGGGACGGGGTCGGCGCGCAGGTAGGTTTCTTCCTGGTCCGCCCAGCGGTCCCAGTGTGCGGCAAAGACTTCCCCATCGCGGGTCAATGCCCGCGTCTTCCGGGTCTCGTCGGCGACCTCGACCCATACCAGGGCATCGAGCAGTTCCCGTGCCGCGGCGCAGCCTGCCCCGACGCCCTCGATGATGACCACCGGCGCGGCGGAGAGGGTGCTTGGAGCCCCCGGGGTGCCGGCGGCCCAATCCCAGGTGTTCCAAGTTGCGTTCCGGCCCCGGCGCAACGGGACCAGGACGTCGGAGACGTATGAGGCCATCCCTGCGGCAAGTCCGTCCCACCCGGGGTAGATGTCTTCGAGGTGGAAGACGGTTACCTCGCGGTGGCGTCGCAGTTCGGTGGCCAGTTCGGCCGCGAGCGTGCTCTTCCCTGCACCGGATCGACCGTCAATGCCAAGGATGAGCGCCGGGCTAGTTGCCACGTGAAGGCATGGTGTGGGCGCGCACGTAGTCGAGCACTCCCGGAATGGCAGCGTGGATCATTTGCCAGCAGAGGCGGAAATCGGCCGAGTCCCCGAACCAAGGGTCGTAGATGCCCTGTTCGTCGTGCGGAGACGTGGCGAACGATGTGTCGAAGGAGCGCATCATGCGAAGCGCGGGGCGTTGCTCCGGCGCAACCGCCTGCAGCAGCCGTTCCATGGTCGTGTAGTGCTCTTCGTCCATGGCCAGCAGCAGGTCGATGTCCGTGAGCTGGGCCGCGTCGATGGAGGCGGCCCGGTGCGTCTCGGGGTTGATCCCGTGGGATTGCAGGATGGAGGCGGCCCTCGGGTCGATGGCGGCTCCCGTTTCCCCGTGGCTTGTGCCTGCGGATGAAACCGTGACGTCGGTGATTCCCGCGTCGTCGAGTGCCGTGCGCAACATGTACTCGGCCATGGGGGAGCGGCAAATGTTGCCTGTGCACACTGTCATTATCCGAAACATGGTTTTAGTTTAGGACGCTGACGCCCCTAGTGACAGGCTCAAACGCGCCGAGTGCAGAAGGTTATCGGATTGTGCCCTGCGGCTGTGGCCGGCGGCGTTCCCTGGGGGACTCCGGCAATAGCTCCAAAGGGCAATGTCAGGGGCCGACCCGGGACCCTGGCTAGTGGATAAAGGCGAGCAAGGCTGCCACGAAAATGAACAGCGTGCCGAACGTCATATTCAGTATTTTTTGCCCGCGTTCGGTGGCGGTGAAGCGGCTGAAGCTCTTGGCGGCGGCGGCGAAGAAGAACCACATGACCAGAATGTCGACAATCACGATGGTCGTGATGAAAACCGCGTACTGCCCAAGCGCCGGCTGGTCCAGGCGTATGAACTGCGGGGTGAATGCCAGGAAGAAGACGATGGCCTTGGGATTGAGCAGGTTCACCCACAGGCCGCGCCTGAACATCGAGAACGCCGGTTCCTGCCCGCGCATGTCGATTTCGTCGGGGCTCTGGGGCTTGGCAAGAATGAGCCGCACGCCAAGGTAGACAAGGTATGCGGCGCCCGCATAGCGGATGCCCGTGAAGAACATGGGGGAGCGTGAAACCAGCAAACCCACGCCCGCCGCCACGACAACCACGTGGACCAGCAGCGCCGCCTGTTGTCCCAGGATGCCCCAGATGGAGCGCTTGAATCCCGAGTTCAGCGAGTTGGTCATGGTGTTGATGGCGCCGGCGCCCGGGGTGAAGCTGATGAGCGTGGACGCGCCAAGCAGGGATAGCCAGAGGGAGAGAGTCACCCTGCAATCTTATGTGAGCTGGAACATCGCCCTTGAAAGAGGGTGCTTGTCATTGAATATGGGGGCGGTGACGAAGCGAATGCCCGAGCGTGCTGTGCAGGGCAACCCGGGAACCGGCGCGCCTTAGGGGCCTGTGCCCCGGCGGCTTGCCTGGTCGATACCGGCGATGGCATCGATCATGAACTTGGAGATCAGGGCGATGTCACGGTCCTCATAGGAGGAAATGACCTCCATCATGCTGGCTGAGAGTGGCCCGAACATGGTTCGCCCATCCACCTTGGCCTTCTCCGTCATTCGAATGCGCACCACGCGCCGGTCCTTGTCGACGCGTAGGCGTTCAACGTGGCCGCTGCGCTCGAGCCGATCGAGCAACGCACTGGTTGCGGGGGAGCTGAGGCTGAGTTCACGTGCCAGGTCCCCTGGGGTCGGTGGATTGCCTGCCAGCTCAAAACGCATGATGGCAGCCAGCGCATTCATGTCGGTTCGGTGGGTCTGGTGGCGAGTGCCGGTGGATTCCACGTAGCGATCGGATGCCTGCGCAAACTGCTGGAGCAGCAGTACAAGTTCACGTGCCATGTTGGGATCCATGGCAACAATCATACGTTTAGACTTGAAGTAGTTCCATGATGGAAATACTATTTAGTCGAGAGACTTCGTCTCACTGTAGGAAGTCGACTAGCGCGATGATGGGAAAACTGTGGAAAATCAAGTTGCCGGTTCTACGGAGCTTGCAGAAAAACTAGGTTCGTCCGGCAATAAAAGGCGGCCGGTCGGCGGCAAGGTGCGCGCGCTGGTTGCCGTGGTCCTGGTTCTTGCTTGGCTGGGCATCGCCGGGGTCGGCGGACCTACTTTCGGCAAATTGGGTGATGTGCAGACCACAGACCAGGCTTCCTTTCTCCCCGCGTCGGCCGAGGCGACCCGTGCCCTTGAATGGCAGGCGAAATTCCGCACCTCCGATGCGATTCCAGCGGTCGTTGTCATCGTCGGCGACACAAAGCTGGATCAGGCGGCCATCGCCGAGGTGGCAGAGTCGCTCAAGGACCTGCAGTCGCTCGACGGCGACATTGTCGGGCCCTTCCCGTCGGACGACGGACTTGCTGCCCAGCTGCTGGTGCCGCTGAGCGCCGCGGGTGAAACCAAGGATTCCGTTGACATGCTGCGCAAGGAGCTTTCCGAACGTGTCCCCGAAGGCGCACTGGCCTATGTGACGGGGCCGGCCGGCTTCAACGCCGACCTTGTGGAGGCATTCGGCGGAATCGACGGGGTGCTGCTTGGCGTTGCGCTTGTGGCGGTGCTGCTGATTCTGCTGCTGGTCTACCGTTCGTTCCTGCTGCCGCTGGTTGTCCTGTTCACGTCCGTTGCGGCGCTGTGCGCGGCCATCGTCGCCGTGTACTACATGGCCAAGGAAGGATGGATTCGTCTGGACGGACAAAGTCAGGGAATCCTTTCCATCCTGGTCATCGGCGCCGCGACCGACTACTCACTCCTGTATGTGGCCCGGCACCGCGAGGCATTGGCCCACGGGGCCGACCGCTGGGAAGCCGCAACCAAGGCGTGGAAGCGTTCGGTCGAACCGATTCTTGCATCCGGCGGCACGGTGACGGTCGGCCTGCTCTGCTTGCTCTTCTCCGACCTGAACTCGAACAAGGCGCTGGGTCCGATCGGCGCCAGCGGCATCGTCTTCTCCGTCATTGCGGCGCTGACATTTCTTCCTGCGGCGCTGGGCCTGCTCGGGCGTTCAGCATACTGGCCGTTTATGCCGAAACCGGCTCGTCCGCTGGGGCCGGAAGAGCTCCCCGAAGGACTGTGGGGAAACGTTGCGAAATTCGTTGGCCGCCACCCCCGCCCGATCTGGATCATCACGGCCATTCTCCTGGTCGTGGGCGCGCTGGGCGTGACCCAGTTCAAGGCATCAGGTGTCCCGCAGAGTGAACTCGTCCTGGGGCAAACCGATTCCCGCGACGGTCAAGTGGTCCTGGGTGAGCATTTCCCGGGCGGAACGGGCAGCCCGGCATTCGCCATCATTGACAGTGCCAAGGCCGAGGACGTGCTTCTGGGGATCGAGGGCCTGGGTGGAGTGGCCTCGGCCTATCTCCAGGCTCCCGACGGTGGCCCGGCCATGTCCGCAGCCGGACGGGAAGCGCAGGTAGTTGACGGACGATCGCTGATTTCGATCACGCTGGATGACGCCGCCGACTCGGATGCGGCCAAGTCAACGCTAATTGAACTACGCACTGCAATCCACGCCGTGGATCCGGAATCCATGGTCGGCGGCACCACTGCAACACTCAGCGACACCGCCACGACCGCTGAAGCGGACCTGGCCAAGATCATCCCGCTGATCCTGCTCGCCATTTTGGTCATCCTGATGTTCTTGCTGCGTTCGATCGTCGCCCCGCTGTTGCTGGTTGCCACCACGGTGCTGTCCTACGGAACCGCGATGGGCGTATCGGCGTGGGTGTTCAACGGAATCTTCAAGTTCCCCGGCGCCGATCCATCGGTTCCGCTCTTTGGATTCGTATTCCTCGTCGCGCTGGGTGTCGACTACAACATCTTCCTGATGACGCGCGTCCGCGAAGAATCGTTGGTGCACGGCACCCGTGCGGGCCTCCAGCGCGGACTGTCGGTGACAGGCGGCGTCATCACCTCCGCCGGGGTGGTGCTTGCAGCAACTTTCGCTGCACTAGGCATCATCCCGATCATGTTCCTGGTTCAGCTTGGATTCATCGTGGCGTTCGGCGTCCTGCTGGACACGCTCGTGGTTCGCTCGTTCTTGGTCCCGGCCTTGGTGCATGACATTGGCAGGCGTGTGTGGTGGCCAAGCAAGCTGGGTCAAGGAAGGTAACGGATCTCTCGTACGGTTCCCTGCGGGGTACTGCTAAGATGGAAGCTTGTAGATCGGTATGGCTCGAGGATCAGCTTCGAGGCCTGAAGGTCTATGCGTCGACAGATTAGATTTCCCGATCCGCCGCTTGTTTCACATCCTTCTTGCGATTGAACGCGGCTGCATCATGTGCGCTTTGCGCCATCTAGGCTCTCTCTTTCTTCGGCGATCACGCGCGTCGAAACCGTCGTGCGAAGCTTTGAGAGAAAGTACCACGTGAGTCCTTCATTCACTTCCCTTGGCGTGCCCGCAGTCCTTGCAGAGGTCCTCGCGGCCCAAGGAATCGAATCGGCATTCCCCATCCAGGAAGCAACCCTGCCAACCACCCTCAAGGGTGGCGACGTGCTGGGTCGCGGTCAGACCGGTTCCGGCAAGACCCTGGCATTCTCCCTTCCCGTGGTTGCCCGCCTGGCGGCCAACCCGAAGCCGCGCAAGGCCCGCTTCCCGCGTGCCCTGATCATGGCTCCCACCCGCGAACTGGCAACCCAGATCGCCAAGGTCGTCGAGCCGTTGGCCGAGGCCTTCGACCTGCGCACCGCGGTTGTCTTCGGCGGCGTTTCCCAGCTGCGCCAGGAAAAAGACCTCAACGCCGGCGTTGACATCCTCATCGCCTGCCCGGGTCGCCTCGAGGACCTGCTCAAGCAGCGCGTTGCAGACCTTTCCCGCGTGGAGATCTCCGTGCTGGACGAGGCCGACCACATGGCCGACCTCGGCTTCCTGCCGGTCGTCAAGCGCATCCTGGACCAGGCGCCGCGCGGCATCCAGCACCTGCTCTTCTCCGCAACCTTGGACAACGGCGTGGACAAGCTCGTCCAGCGTTACCTCGAGAACCCGACCGTGCACTCGGTCGATGCGCCGCAGGCAGCAGTGAACACCATGGAACACCACGTGTTCCTGGTGTCGAACGACGACAAGAAGGAACTGGTCCGCACCCTGGCATCGGGCACCGGTCGTCGCATCATGTTCATGCGCACCAAGCACCACGCCAAGAAGATGGCCGTATGGCTGGGCAAGTGCGGCATCCCTTCGGTGGACCTGCACGGCAACCTGAGCCAGAACGCCCGTGACCGCAACCTTGCGGCCTTCGCCGCCGGCGACGCCCGCGTGCTGGTTGCCACCGACGTTGCGGCCCGCGGCGTTCACGTCGACGGCGTTGAATTGGTTGTCCACATCGACCCGCCGGCAGAGCACAAGGCCTACCTGCACCGCTCGGGCCGTACCGCCCGCGCAGGTTCGGACGGAACCGTTGTCACCATCGCGACCCCGGACCAGCAGGGTGACGTGAAGTCGCTGCTGAAGGCCGCAGGCCTGAAGGTGCCGATGGTCAAGGTCACCCCGAACGCCCAGGTTGTCTCCGACGTTGTCGGCGAACGCGCCGAGCCAGTTGCATACGTAGCCCCGCAGCTGCGCACCCAGGCAACGGTCCGCAAGGACACGCTCACCGACTCGGACGCTGCAGGTGGCCGTGGCCGCCGTCGCGGTGGACGCGGTACCGCAAAGGTCTCCGCGCCGGCCAAGAGCAATGGTGGCGAAAGCCAGCGTGGCCGCGATGAGAACCGTGGCGAGCGTCGTACCGAGAACCGTGGCAACGCAGCTTCCTCGACCCGCAACAGCGGTGGCGAGCGTCGCAGCGAAAACCGCGGCGAGGGCCGTGGCTATGCAGCTCCGGGCGCCCGCAGTGGCGAACGCCGTGGCAACGGTGCCGCCGCAGGTCGCGGTGGCGAGCGTCGCAGCGACGTCCGCACCGACAACCGCGCGGATCGCCGTGCGGACATGCGCCAGGATTCACGTGGCGAGGACCACGACGTAGCCCGCCGTGGCGCCGGCGCCGGTGCCGGCCGCGGTTCCGCCTCTGCCCGAAACAACTCCGGCCAGCGCCAGGGTGCCACTTCAGGTTCCCGCCCCCGCGGTGGAAACACCATCGGCGACGCGCTGGGTGCTTCCAAGGTTGAAGCAGCCACCGGTGCCAGCCGTGGCGGACGCTCGCGTGGTCCGCGCCGCGCTTCCTCGCCGGCCTCGAACAACCGCGGCTACTAAGCCCGGTCGGTCGTCCAAGAGGCGGCCGAAGGCTTGATGCTCCCTGGTGGGCCCTGCTTTGCAAGAAATCTTGCAAAGCAGGGCCCACCAGTCGTTTAAGAATGTTCAGGTTTTGAAACTCGCATCCGTTCGGATGAATCGCGCCAAATGTCGGTCGGCCCGGACTTCGGACGACTCGCGCGCAAGCCGATCCAGTTGCTGCTTACCACTCGGGTGGAGATCGCTCTACAGGTTGGAGCGTGGCAAACGCCTGGCACGCAAGCCACACTGTGAGTGTCGAACAACTGGAATCTGTTGTGGTTCTCGCCGTGGTGATTAGTGCTGCCGATAGCGCACCACCCGTCCACCCGCGACGACTATCCTCCGGTGCTCGTCGGCTGTTATTGCTGAGATGTCCATCAACGGGTTGGCATCCACTACCAGCAGGTCCGCGTGGTGCCCTGCGGCAACTTCACCGACTTGGCCGGTCAGGTTCAGCAACTCGGCACCGTTGATAGTCGCCTGCTGAATCAGTGCCAACGGGTCGATTACCTTGGCGCGCAACTGGAACTCTGCCAGCTGCCAGCTGTGACCTTCACCGTGTAGGTCAGTACCGTAGGCGATCTTCACTCCGGCTCGGTGGGCTCGGTCCAGCGAATCGAGCCCGGATTCAAGCACACCGGAGAGCTTGCGCTGCTTTTCCACAGGCAGACTCGACCAGTTTTCTTCGCGAGTCAGATAGGCGAAAGTCGCCAATGTTGGTACGTAGAAGGCGTCGTGTTCCAAAAACAGCTCGATGCTGCGCTCGTCAAGGAAATTACCGTGCTCGATGCTGCGAATTCCGCAGACAAGCGCTCGATTGACCGCCTCGGCAGTGTAGGCGTGGGCGGCGATGTACCGCTGGGCTAGGTTAGCCTCGTCCACCGCAACTCGAAGCTCGGCCTCACTGAAGCCCAGCGCCTCCATCCGCATCTTGGAGATCACCCCGCCGCTAACGGTCAGCTTGATATGGTCGGCTCCGTCGCGGAACTCCTTTCGAAGCGCCCGGCGTATCTCCACCTCCCCGTCGCAGACCACAGTCAGCGCATGGCCTCCTGTGGGGGCGAAGATGGGCCCGCCGAACTTGATGGCAGGGCCCACTATCAGGCCTTCATTTACAGCCCTGGCGATCCCGGCATCGGCTCCGCCCATATCCCGTACAGTAGTGAAGCCACGCTGTAACATGTCTCCCAGCACTCCTGCGGCGCGGGCGCCGACGTAGTAGGGAGACCATTCCTGTAGGTCAACAAAGTTCCCAGAAACTTGCATGACGTGCGAATGCGAGTCGATAAGCCCCGGCAAGACCGTCATTCCTGACACGTCAATGACCTGTGCGCCGCGGGGCTCCGCCGTTGAAGGTACGATCGCCTGGATAGTTCCGTCTGCGACGAGCACGCTGTGGTTCTCGAGCAGATTGCCGGTGCGCACATCTAGGATGTTCCCCCCGTAGAGGACCAGATCGGCGTCAGTGGCACCTTGTTGTTCGGTGCTGATGTGGTTCATGAATAGCTTCCTTTCAGCTGATTGCCGTGGGCAAAACTACGTGGCGCTCCTGGTAGCGCTGATGTCTTCTAGCGTGCGTCCCTTGGTGTCCACTCCGAAGATGAGAATCGTCAAAGCCCCTGCCAGAAGCACCGCCATGATCATTGCGAAGATGCCGCCGAATCCCAGCTGGGCGTAGCCCACACCGATAATGATCGGGGCTGCGATGCCTCCAATGCGTCCGACGGCCGAAGCTGTACCTACGCCAGTGGCCCGCAGATTGGTTGGGTAAACCTCTGGCGTGTAGGCATACAGGCCTGCGTAGCATCCGTTCATGAAGAAGGAGATCATCGACCCGAAGACAAGTACTTGACTGGTGTCACCAGAGCGGGCCAGCAGGAAGGCCGACACTACGCCGCCGACGAGGTAGGTGAAAATCAGCACCTTGCGCCCGAGCTTTTCGTTGAGGTAAGCAGCGCTGTAGTAGCCAGGGATCTGGGCGATGGTGATGATCAGTGTGTAGGTGAAACTCTTGGTGATGGTCATGCCATTTGCCACCAGCAGCGAGGGAATCCACACGAAGAATCCGTAGAATGAGAAGGTGACGGCGATCCAAAGTACCCACAGTACGATGGTGCGCTTGAGCTGGTCGCGAGCGAACAATTCGGCGTGGCGGAAAAGCTTCGTGGTGGAGCGTTGTCCGCGAGCCGATGCCACTACCGTGGCGTCAGCGGTAGGGCGGTTGGCTGCCAGCTTGCCGTTTTCCAGGTTCGTGGCAATTTCTTCTGCCTCAGCCACTCGGCCCTGTGCTATTAGCCAGCGAGGCGACTCCGGCAACACTCGACGCCACCACAGCAGCAAGACAACTGGCAGCGCTGTGACCAGCTGGCCGATGCGCCATCCTTGGGCCATCGGCGCGACAACGAAGGTGCCAATCAATGCAGCGCAGAGGTAGCCCAACGAGAAGAACCCGGCCACGGACCCGACGAAGAGTCCGCGCTTGGCTGCTGGGATCAGTTCGGAAATAAACGTGGGGATGATCGCAGCCTCGGCACCCAAACCAATGCCAGCCAATACGCGTAGTGCGAAGAACATCTCCCAGTTGACGGAGAAGGCAGCGATTGCGGTAGCGACCGCATAGAACGCTAGCGCATACATCATGACTTTGCGCCGGCCGATTCGATCGCCCAGCACGCCGGCGACTAGAGCACCGATCAAGATGCCGATCAGTAGTGAGCTGCCGATCAGTCCAGTCTGGCCTCCGGTGAGGTTCCACAACGGGGTGATGATGGGCAGGACATAGGAAACCAGCGATCCGTCCATGCCATCGAAGAGTAGGCCTAGGCCCCCGATCATGGCCAATTTGTAGTGCGGGCTGGCTACCCGCATGTTTTCCATGCGTTCAATGACGCTCAGTCCCTGCTTTACGGACTCCATAGGTCTCTCCAGAAAATCGATAGGCTTCCCCGGCCATCTCAAGTTAGGACACGGCATCTTTCGGAGGCATTGCCACGACTAGCTCGAGTCATTGTGATGGAAGGGACGGGCGAAAATGCGTTGACGGAATGGTCTTGAAACTAAACCGCAATGGCAGACAAGCGATGGACGGCCCACGTTCAGGCCAAGAATTTTTGTATACCAAACACGGTAACTGGCATTACATCGTTTGTAAATGGTCTGCTTTTATCTGAATATGGCGCAGTTTTTGGAATACCAAATACTGTGGCGAGTCGATCGTATTGACCGTAGTCGAAGGGTGGCGCATCAACCAGCGTCCGGAAAGGTGTGCCGGGAAGCTTGGAGGCGTTTGCAGCATGAGTAAGTGCTTCGGCGTGCTGTTGCGGAAAGAGCGTTTGCCTGCGCATGAAGCGTCGTGTCGGCTATCGTGCCGACAGTCTGCGGGTGCGCGGTTCATGCCGCGCTTCTTCGTCAGTTCTGAACAGCTGCGCGGACCAAGTGTGTTCGGACAGTCTCCGGCGGCCGCTTGATTTGAGCTGTTCTAGTGGTTCATGCTTTGAAATTCATCTTGAAAAGTGAGAACCACTAGGCATGTTAGGCGTATCTTGGTTCTTGAAATCTCATCCGTTCGAATGACTTGCGCCGGGTGCATAGCCAGGCAATTCATCCCTAAGAGCGGCATCGGAGACGGCCAAGGCAAATAATCTGGGGGCAGAACGGCGGGGCTGTTGTTTTGCCCGTTCCCGCCCGGTACCCAGAATTCGTTGGCTATTGCTGGTCAAATACCTACCCATGGAGTAGTCCCGTGATTGAATCCCTGCAGGAATTCGCATCCTCGTTCCCGCCCGCATTGCAATGGATCGCCGTAATGCTGGCTGCGGCGGTTCCCTTCGTTGAGTCCTATTTCGGGTCCGCGCTTGGAGTCGTGATCGGCCTGAATCCTGTGGTTGCCATTCTGGCTGCAGTACTTGGCAACGTCGCCTCGATGCTCCTGCTGGTCAATGGTGCACATCTTGTTCGCAGCAAGGTGGCCAAGGAAAAGAAGGCCCCGACCGAGAAGTACAAGAAGCTGCACGTGGCCTTCGACAAGTACGGCGTTGCAGGCGTCAGCCTTTTGGGGCAGACCATCTTGCCGAGCCAGATCACCTCGGCCGCACTGGTTTCATTCGGCGCTGCGAAGGAGAAGGTCATCTTCTGGCAGATCATTTCCATCATTTTGTGGGGTGCGGCCTTCGGTGCGCTCGCGTTCCTGGGCGTGGACCTGATGCTGGGTCGCTGACCTTGGTTGGGCGATGCTTTCGAGGCGGCCCGAAAGCACCGCCCACTGTGCGTAATGCCTCGGAAGGCCCTCATTTCCGGGGAGTCCGCCAGTCGTCTTGGTGGTGGATCGGCGCATGTTCCGCTCAATCTCTCTCAGCGAACACATCTCCCAGCAACTTCAAAGAATGCCGGATTTCCGCGGGTTTTTTCCACGGAATCCGGTTGTTTTTTGCCCAAAAGCCAAAACTTGAGCCATCTGCACTCAAGTTTGAATTGACAAGGATTTGCGGCCGAGTAAACTTGAGTACAGAACGCTCAACCGGTTCATCCGGAAGGAACGTTGGTTTATTTTCCCCAAGGCAAGAAGGAGCTCACCCATGTCACGTGCCGTAGGTATTGACCTCGGAACCACCAACTCTGTTGTATCCGTCCTCGAAGGTGGCGAGCCCACCGTTATCGCCAACGCCGAAGGCAACCGCACCACCCCGTCGGTTGTTGCATTCGCCAAGAGCGGCGAAGTCCTGGTTGGCGACATCGCCAAGCGCCAGGCAGTCAACAACATCGACCGCACCATTGCTTCGGTCAAGCGCCACATGGGCACCGACTGGTCGGTTGCCATTGACGACAAGAAGTACACCGCGCAGGAAATCTCAGCTCGTATCTTGATGAAGCTCAAGAACGACGCCGAAGCCTACCTGGGCGAAAAGGTCACCGACGCGGTTGTCACCGTTCCGGCTTACTTCAACGACGCCGAGCGCCAGGCCACCAAGGAAGCCGGCGAGATCGCGGGCCTCAACGTCCTGCGCATCGTCAACGAGCCGACCGCGGCAGCACTGGCCTACGGCCTGGACAAGGGCAAGGAAGACGAGCTCATCCTGGTCTTCGACCTCGGCGGCGGAACCTTCGACGTGTCCCTGCTGGAAGTTGGCAAGGACGACGACGGCTTCTCCACCATCCAGGTCCGCTCCACCGCGGGCGACAACCGCCTCGGCGGCGACGACTGGGACCAGCGTGTAGTTGACTGGCTGCTGTCCCAGGCCAAGCAGAAGGGCGCCGACCTGTCCAAGGACAAGATCGCCCTGCAGCGCCTGAAGGAAGCCGCCGAGCAGGCCAAGAAGGAACTTTCCTCGGCCACAAGCACCAACATCTCCCTGCAGTACCTCTCGGTCACCCCGGAAGGCCCGGTTCACCTGGACGAGCACCTCTCCCGTGCGAAGTTCCAGGAACTGACCGCCGACCTGCTCGAGCGCACCAAGAAGCCGTTCAAGGACGTCATCGCCGAAGCCGGCGTAAAGGTCTCCGAGATCGCACACGTGATCCTCGTCGGCGGCTCCACCCGCATGCCTGCGGTTGCCGAACTGGTCAAGGAAATGGCCGGCAAGGAAGCCAATAAGGGCGTCAACCCGGATGAGGTCGTTGCAGTTGGCGCGGCCCTCCAGGCCGGCGTGCTGAAGGGCGAGCGCAAGGACGTTCTGCTCATCGACGTCACCCCGCTGTCCCTGGGCATCGAAACCAAGGGTGGTGTGATGACCAAGCTGATCGAGCGCAACACCGCGATCCCGACCAAGCGTTCGGAGACCTTCACCACCGCCGAGGACAACCAGCCTTCGGTATCGATCCAGGTCTTCCAGGGCGAGCGCGAGTTCACCCGCGACAACAAGGCCCTGGGAACCTTCGAGCTGACCGGCATCGCGCCGGCTCCGCGCGGCATCCCGCAGGTCGAGGTCACCTTCGACATCGATGCCAACGGCATCGTCCACGTGTCCGCCAAGGACAAGGGCACCGGCGTTGAGCAGTCGATGACCATCACCGGTGGTTCCTCGCTGTCCAAGGACGACATCGACCGCATGGTCCGCGAAGCCGAGGAGCACGCCTCCGAGGACAAGGCCCGCCGCGAGGCAGCCGAGACCCGCAACGCCGCCGAGCAGACCGCCTACTCGGTGGACAAGCTCATCAAGGACAACGCCGACAAGCTGCCTGAAGAGGTCAAGGCCGAGGTCCAGGCCGACGTCGACGCGCTGAAGAAGGTCCTTGAGTCGCAGAACAACGATGACGAGGTCAAGGCCGCGTTCGAGAAGCTGCAGGCTTCGCAGGGCAAGCTGGGCGAGGCCATCTACGCCAACACCCAGGCATCGTCCGACGGAGAAGGCGGAGCCGAGGCCCCGAACGCCGAAGAGGACATCGTCGACGCCGAGGTCATCGACGAAGACGAAAAGAAGTAAGGGGCGCATCAACCATGTCTGAGGAAAACCACGACGAGGGTGCCTCCAACGAAGAGATCACTCCCGTTGACGAGGCCCATGACTCGGGCGACGCGTTGAGCCAGGCCGAGGCCATCCTCAACGAGGCTGCCGCGGAAGGCGCGGTTGCCGACAAGGAAGCCGAGTTGCGCGAGGACCTGCAGCGACTGCAGGCCGAGTACGTCAACTACCGCAAGCGCGTTGAGCGTGACCGAGAGGCAGTGCGCGAGCTTGCCGTGCAGTCGGTCTTGAACAACCTGCTGCCGGTCCTTGACGACATCGATGCAGCCCGTGCCCACGGTGATTTGACCGACGGACCGTTCGCTTCGATCGCCAACAAGCTCGATGCAGTGCTCGAAGGCCTCGGCCTTGAGCGCATCAGCGAAGCCGGCGTGGCATTCGACCCGGCCGTGCACGAGGCACTGTTGCAGCAGCCGAACCCGGAAATTCCGGCAGACCATGTCGCAATGGTCCTGCGTGCGGGTTTCAAGAAGGGCGACCGCATCATGCGTGCAGCCCAGGTGATCGTTTCCCTCGGGGAGTAATTGCCAAGCAAGGCAACACAGTAGTAAAACCGTGAAGTAACTCCACCACCTGCGGCGGGTCATCCGGGTTCCTGGAAAGGACCGGGGACCCGCCGCAGGCCGGTGGAGGTCCACCCCAGGATTTTGGCCCGGGAACCGTTTCCACGAGTTCCCGGGCACCGAAGCACTACAGGAAAAGGAGGCGCCTGATGGCAAGTCAGGATTGGGTCGAAAAGGATTTCTACGCCATATTGGGCGTCTCCAAGGACGCCAGCGAAGCTGACATCAAGAAGGCCTACCGGAAGATGGCCCGCAAGTACCACCCGGACACCAACTCGGGCGATGCCGCGGCGGAGCGGCGCTTCAAGGACATCACCGAGGCGCACTCGGTGCTCTCCGACCCCGAAGACCGCCAGCAATACGACGCAATCCGGGCCATGGGCTCCGGCGCCCGTTTCAGCGCCGGCGGCGGCCACGGCGGGCCCAACAACGGCGGCTTTGAAGACGTCTTCTCCAACCTCTTTGGAGGCGGAGGCGGAGGCGGCGGACACCGCGGCAGCCAGGTGCCACCCGATTTTTCCGACCTCTTCGGAGGAGGCGGCGGCGGGTTCGGCGGGTTCGGCCAGCAGGCACCGCGCAAGGGCGCGGACCGCACGGCAAGCACCAGCATTTCCTTCGCTGGTTCCATCAAGGGAACCACCATCGGACTGCGTGAAGACAACGGCGAGATCATCGACGTGCGTATTCCCGCGGGCATCAAGGACGGACAATCCGTGCGCGTGCGCGGCAAGGGTTCGCCGGGCACGGCCGGCCCAGGGGACCTGATCGTCAAGGTCAGCGTCAAGCCCCACGCAGTTTTCACCCGCGAAGACAACAACATCCGCATCCATGTTCCGGTCACCTTCGCGGAGGCGGCACTGGGCGGGCAAATCGAGGTCCCCACGATCACCGGGGACACCGTCAAGATGAAGGTTCCGGCCGGATCCTCTGCCGGCCGAACGCTGCGCCTGAAGGGCCGCGGCGTGCATACCGCCAAGGCCACCGGCGACATGCTTGTCACCCTGGATGTCTTGGTCCCGCAGAACCTGTCCAAGGAAGCAAAGGCCGCGGTCGAGGCGTTTGCGGAGGCCACCAAGGGCGAAGATCCGCGTCACGGCCTGTTGGCCCGCGCAGTACTCTAGGAACGACGTGGTTGCCTTCCCGGCATTTGCGGAAGGCAACCCCCACGGGCATCGTTCAACCGGCCCATTGTGGGTTGCAACATACGGAAATGCATGGAGGGGCAGAATCATGAACAATGAAAGACTTCGACCGGTTTTTGTCATTTCCGTTGCAGCCGAATTGGCGGAGATGCACCCGCAAACCTTGCGCCAGTACGACCGCATGGGCCTGGTTTCGCCTTCCCGGCAGGGCGGCAAACAACGCCGGTACTCCGAACGCGACGTGGAGTTGCTACGCGAAATCCAGCGTTTGTCCAAGGACGGCGTCTCCCTCGAAGGGATCAAGCGGGTGCTGGCCCTGGAGAACCAGGTTGCCGCGCTCCAGGCCCGGATCAGCGAACTGAGCAACGAGGTTTTTGCACTGCGCAGCGCCCGCCAGAACGCGGGGCCGGGCCGCGTCTTCGCCGCCGGCACCAGCGGCGACGTAGTGTCCCTGACGCGGGGCCAGCGTCCGCGCGGCCGCAGCCAAGCCTTGGTGATCTGGAACCCGCGCACCAAATAGACACCAAAGGTCTTGGCCTGGCAAGGGGGACTCGAATGCCGAACCACGGGGGATACGCCCGGCTCAGTGCAGACGCCGAGGCCCGTTTTGAGGCCCTGTGCGCCATCCGCGGCCGTTTGCGCAGAAGCCACCGCCAAGCCCTCGACGGGACGGCACACGCGCTGCGTGCGGGCTCCATGGACCCCGCCATCCCCGGGCGCCACCTGCTCTACCTGGACCTTTCGGCGCGCGAACCGCTGGCAGCCATCGTCGTGGGCGACCTGGATACGGCAACGCATGTCACTTGGCAGCTTTCTGGCACCGGGATCAGGGCCCGCAACGCCCTGTGGGGTAGCGTGCGCGAAGCGGGACAGCTGTACCTCGAACAGCGCAAGGTGGGAGTCGAGGAGCCGGCGGTTGTCGCCTGGCTGGGATACCGCAGCCCCAACATGCTCAGCGCCCTGTTGAACGGCTCGGCACACCGCGGCGTGGAGATCCTCGAACGCGACCTGGAAACCTTTGCCGCGTTGCGGCACGGGGAACCGTACCTGGCACTCGAAGCCCATTCCTACGCGGCAACCCTCGCCGCCCAGGCGCTCGACTCGCGCGCCGGATCCACCGCGTTTGTCCAGGCCCTGGCGACCATCGGCTCGGCGGGTATCCCTAGGCAATTGTCCCGCGACCCGAGCCGGCTCAACGTCCCCGCGGACCATATCTATGAGGCGATCGCCGTCCGGGATCGTCTGGCCTGGTGGGGACGGTTGCTTTCGGGCAGGAAGCTCATTGCCGGCCACTCCTTCAGTGTTGCCGGCAGGCCCGATCTTGGCCTGCTTGGCGTCAGCGGGCACAACACCTCGCAAATGACCCCGGGGAACCCCGGTGCGCCGCGCGGATACAGGGACCCGGGCACCACGTCGCTGCGCAACCTTGCCTTGATCACCACAGGCCAAAAACCGTTGGGATAGGCCGAAAGCGTTTTGCCCGCAAAACGGAAATTCCCCCTGCAGCGCCGCGGCGCCACAGGGGGAATTTCATGCTTGCCTAGTTCTTGCGGTAGGTCAGGTCGAAGATCAACCGGCCCGCCTTCAGTGCCTTGCCTTCGAAGCTGGTGAGCGTGCGGCCCTCGAAGCGCGGGGCCCAGCCGCCAAGCTCGTCGGTGAATGCCGCATCTTGGTCCTCACCCTCGAGACCGAGTCGGCGGACCTTCGTCAGGTTGCTGTCCTCGCCGGCCAGATTGCCGGGGTGCAGGTTCTCGAAGCTTCCGGATGCGTCGAAGATTTCGCGCATCTGTTCCGCATAGTTCGACCAGTCGGTGGCAAGCCGGACGACGCCGCCGGGAACCAAAACGCGCTCGATCTTGGGAAGGAACGATTCCTTGATCAGGCGGCGCTTGTGGTGGCGGATCTTGTGCCACGGGTCGGAGAAGAAGATCCAGACTTCATGGGCGGAAGCCTCGGGAAGCATGATGTCCAGGGCTTCCGGGGCGTTGGCCTGGACAGCGCGCACGTTGGTGAGCTCGCGGTTTTCCACGCGAACCATCAGGGCCGCAAGTCCCGGGCGGTAGACCTCCACGGCCAGGAAGTCCTTGTCGCGGTTCTCGTCAGCGGCGTGGGCCATGGCTTCGCCGAGGCCGGAACCGATTTCAACGATCAGCGGGGCCTTGCGGCCGTAGACGGCCTCCGGATCCAGGACGAAGCCCTCGGCCACCGAGGTGTCGGTACGTTCGCGCTCAGGCTCGATGACGTACTTGTCCGCGATGCGCTCCCAGGCATCCGCACGGCGGCCATGGAGGCGGCTGCCACGGCGGACGAAGGATACCGGTTCGGCTTGGTAGAAGCTGAGGTCTTCAACTGCGCGGCCGGTGGACGGCATCTTGCGATCTGTGGGAATGCTCATGTACTTAAGGTTAGCGAACTCGCCGACTACTTTTTCTCGTCCGTCCCCGAACGGCCGGCGGTCGGCAGCGGGGTGCGGGAATAGGCTTCCCCCGAATTCAACTTGTCCTTGCCCAGCAACTCGGTGACGGTGACAAAGGTGTAGCCCTTGGCCTTGAGCCGCGAAAGGATCTCCGGCACTGCCGCCACGGTGCTGCCGTGGATGTCGTGCATGAGGACGATGGAACCCGGTTTGGTCTGCGAAACCGCGGCGTCGACAACCTTCCCGGTGTTCTTGTGCTTCCAATCCAGGGTGTCGACGTCCCACAGGATCACCGGTGCCTGCGCCAGCCGGTCGATCGTTGGGTTGCGCGCACCGTAGGGGGGACGCAGGAGCGTGGCGGGCTGGTCGATTGCCGCGGAGATCGCCTCGTTGGTGCGGTCAATCTCACTTCGAACCTGGGCCGGGGACAAGGCCGGCAGCGAACGGTGGCTCCAGGTGTGGTTGCCCACCTCATGGCCCTCGGCGATCATGCGCTCGATGAGTTCGGGACGGGTCTTGGCGTTGGGTCCGACGACAAAAAAGGTTGCTGCGGCGTTTTTCTTCTTGAGCTCGTCAAGCAACTTGCCGGTCTTGGGGCCGGGGCCGTCATCGAAGGTCAGTGCCACGCACTTGGTTTTGCTGCAGTCGATGTTTCGCGGCTCGCGGCGCTGTTCGGTGCCCGGAACCTGGGTTGTCTGGGTCGGCTCCCCGGGCCTTGCGGAGCCCCAGAGGCCCGCCGAAATCCTCGGCACGGGGTTCATGGCCGCGGTTCGTGCCATCTGGCCAAAGGGCGAGAGCAACGGAACGATGTTTGCTGCCGGAACCGTGACGACAATGGAGCCGGCCGAGCCAGGGGCAATCGTGTAGTCATCGAATTCGATGGTGGCGTTGCCCTGCGCGTCAAAGTTGACCGAATCCAGCCACGAATCTTCCAGCTGGGTCACGCTCTCCGGGACGACCTCGGGATCTGACGTCGCGGACTGGGCCACGAACTCGCGGAATTCCGCCCAATCGTCGTCGCTGTCGAACAGGTCGCGGCTGTCCAGCAGACCGGGTGTGCGCGTGTCGAACCACTGGGTCACGAAGCTGCTGCCGCCCGAGGCTCCGGCGAACTCGTAGACGGCGGTCCTGATGCCGATAACGTGCTGCGAAACCGCGGTGAGGTAGCTGCGCAGGTTGAGTTCCCCGGTTGCCGCGGATCCGGCGTAGACATCGGGGATGTTGTTCCGGTTGAACTCATCCAGGTGCGACTCGACGAGGCCGCGTTGCGCTTCGCCGACCGAGGGAACCGAAGGCACCTCGAAGTGCCGGCTGAAGATGTGGCGGTGTTCGTCGGATTGCTCGACGGTGTTGAGGTCGGGGACCAGGAGCAACGGCAAGGAATCGGCCTGGGAAGCGCCGGTTTGCGAAGAATCCCGGGCTGACGTGGGGGAAGCTTCTGTGGGCGTTGCCGGAGAGCCTGGTAGCGGTGCGCATCCGGTGAGAAGTGTGAGTGTGAGGAGTCCTGCAAGGAACTTGGATGATTTTTGACCGAAGGCGTACCGCATTCATCAAGCTTGCCGTTTTAGGCCGAACTAATCGAATTGAGAGAGGAAAGCGGCGCAAATTGTTAGAAAGTGTTACCGGGCCTTCGGGGAAAAATCAGGGACATACCCCATGGCAGAAGTTCCCCGAGTGGGCGATGCTAGGAATATGCGCAACCTACTTTCGACTGTCCTAAATGTCATTTGGCTGGTTTTCGGAGGCATATGGCTGGCGGCCGGATACGCCTTGGCCGGCGTCATCTGTTGCCTGCTCATCGTGACGATTCCCTTTGGCATTGCGTCCTTCCGCATTGCGCTATACGCCCTGTGGCCGTTCGGACGCACGGTTGTCGACCGCGGGCAAGTGGGCGCAATGTCGACCATTGGAAATGTCATCTGGATTCTGGTGGCAGGCATCTGGATCGCCATCGGCCACGTACTGACGGCCATCCCCATGTTTATCAGCATCATCGGCATCCCGCTGGGCATAGCAAACCTCAAGATGATCCCGATTTCCCTGATGCCGCTGGGCAAGGAAATCGTTCCCTCCAGCCACTACATTCCAGGGGGCCGCTAAGCCCCGGCGCTACCGAGGCCCGACCCCGCACCCCGAATTACCGCTTCCGGCAGCCATGGCCCGGGGCGATATTTTTGCGTGGTGCGATGCTCTGCGTGAGCGGCGCTTGTCCGCGTGCTGTGTGCGTTCCGCCCTTGAAAGTCGTTCGGGGGGTTCATAGTCTGTGGATGTGCCGAACACCCAATCAGAGCCCCAAGGGGGATCACCCATGAAAAACATCGTTACCTGCCTGTGGTTCGACCAGCAGGGTTTGGACGCCGCCCGGTTCTACACCTCGATCTTCCCGAATTCGGAGATTGGCACCCAAGTGGTTCTCGATGAAAACGGGCAACCCGCAACCGTGCCACTGACCGTCGACTTCAGCCTCAACGGCAGCCCGTTCGTGGCGCTGAACGGGGGACCCATGTTTTCGTTCAACGAGGCTGTCTCCTTCCAGATCATGTGCCAGGACCAGGCCGAGGTCGACTACTACTGGGACGCATTGACTGCGGGCGGCGAGGAAAGCCAGTGCGGCTGGCTCAAGGATCGTTTCGGGGTCTCCTGGCAGGTGGTTCCGACGAGGCTGCCGGAGCTGCTCGGCCAGGGCGATCCCGAGGTGGCGCGCAAGGTTATGGAGGCATTCATGCCGATGCGGAAATTCGATATCGCGGCACTCGAGCGTGCGGCCGTTTCCTAATACGGGGCGGAGGCTGCCGAAAAATCCGAGATGCCGGGAATAGGTTCATGCAAACCAAAGTTGAGTTAGGTAGACTCAAGTTTGAGTGAATCGCTAACAACGGAAGGAATAGCGTGGACACGAAATTTACAACCAAAAGCCAGGAAGCACTCTCCGGATCGGGCATGAATGCCTCCACCGCCGGGAACCCTCAGGTGGAACCCGTCCACCTACTCAAGGCCCTGGTCGACCAGCGCGAATCGGTGGCCGTGGCACTGCTCAAGGCAACGGGGGTCGACCCGGACCAGGTTTCCGTCCAGGCCAGTGCCGCGATCAAGGCCCTGCCCTCGTCTTCGGGAAGCACGGTGGCCCAGGCCCAGTACTCCCGCGGAATACTCCAGACAATCAACTCCGCGCAGCAAGCGGCCGAGGCGCTCGGCGACGGTTACGTTTCGACCGAGCACCTGCTGCTGGGGCTAAGTGACGACACCGGGGCCGCGGGCAACATCTTGCGCGGACTTAACGCCACCCGCCAGGCCCTCGAAGCTGCGCTGCCCGGAATCCGCGGGGACCGCAAGGTCAACAACCCGGATCCGGAAAACACCTTCCAGGCGCTGGAAAAGTTCGGCACGGACATGACGGCCATCGCCCGCTCGGGCAAGCTGGACCCGGTCATCGGCCGCGACGGGGAAATCCGCCGTCTGGTCCAGGTGCTCTCACGCCGCACCAAGAACAACCCGGTGCTCATCGGCGAGCCCGGCGTGGGCAAGACGGCCGTTGTCGAGGGACTGGCCCAGCGCATGGTGGCCGGGGACGTCCCCGAATCCCTGCGCGGCAAGACCCTGATCTCCCTGGACCTGGGGTCCATGATCGCCGGCGCCAAGTACCGCGGCGAATTCGAGGAACGCCTGAAGGCCGTGCTCGAGGAAATCAAGGCCTCCGACGGACAAATCGTCACGTTCATCGACGAGATCCACACGGTCGTGGGCGCGGGTGCCTCCGAGGGCGCCATGGACGCGGGCAACATGCTCAAGCCCATGCTGGCCCGTGGCGAACTGCGACTGATCGGTGCCACCACGCTGGACGAGTACCGCGAAAACATCGAGAAGGACCCTGCCCTTGAGCGCCGATTCGCCCAGGTCTACGTGGGGGAGCCGAGCGTTGAAGACACCATCGCCATCCTGCGTGGCTTGAAGGAGCGCTACGAGGCGCACCACAAGGTCAGGATCGCCGACTCCGCACTCGTGGCCGCCGCGGCGCTGTCCGACCGGTACATCCCCGGCCGCCAGCTTCCGGATAAGGCAATCGACCTCATGGACGAGGCCGCCAGCCGCCTGCGCATGGAAATCGACTCGGCCCCCGAGGAAATCGACCAGCTGCGCCGCGCCGTTGACCGCCTGACCATGGAGGAACTGGCGCTGGAACGGGAAACCGATCCGGGGTCCATCGAACGCCTGGAAGCGCTGCGCTCGGACATGGCCGACAAAAAGGAAGAACTCGCAGCACTCAATGCGCGTTGGGAGGCGGAGAAAGAAGGCCTGAACCGCGTCGGCGACCTCAAGGTGCGTCTCGACGAGCTGCGCTCGCAGGCGGAGAAGCTGCAACGCGAGGGCGACCTGGAACGCGCCTCGCGCCTGCTCTACGGGGAAATCCCCGCGCTGCAGGCGCAGGTGGACGCGGCGGCCAAGGCCGAGGAGGAAGTCGGTGCCCGCGACCTGATGGTCGCCGAGGAAGTCTCGGCCGACGACATCGCCGAGGTCATTTCCGCGTGGACGGGAATCCCCGCCGGGCGCATGCTGCAGGCCGAAAGCCAGAAGCTGCTGGAAATGGAATCGTTCCTGGGCCACCGGCTGATCGGCCAGCAGAAGGCCGTCGCGACGGTCTCCGATGCCGTGCGCCGCGCCCGGGCCGGAATCTCGGACCCGGACCGTCCCACCGGTTCCTTCCTGTTCCTGGGCCCCACCGGCGTGGGCAAGACCGAGCTGGCCAAGGCGCTCGCCGACTTCCTGTTTGACGACGAACGAGCCATGGTCCGCATCGACATGAGCGAGTACGCGGAGAAGCACTCGGTGGCCCGGCTGGTCGGCGCCCCTCCGGGATACGTCGGCTACGAGGAGGGCGGACAGCTCACCGAGGCGGTGCGCCGCCGCCCCTACTCCGTGGTGCTGCTGGACGAGGTGGAGAAGGCCCACCCGGAGGTCTTCGACATCCTGCTCCAGGTGCTCGACGACGGGCGGCTCACGGACGGCCAGGGCCGCACGGTGGACTTCCGCAACGTCATCCTGATCATGACCTCGAACCTCGGTTCGCAGTTCCTGGTCGACCAGACGCTGGACCCCGAGGCGAAGAAGGACGCGGTGATGAACATCGTCAACGCATCGTTCAAGCCCGAATTCCTGAACCGGCTCGATGACGTGATCATGTTCGATCCGCTGTCGCTCGAGGAACTGGGCTCGATCGTCTCCCTGCAGGTGGACACCCTGGCCGGGCGTTTGGCCTCGCGCCGCCTGCAATTGGTGGTCGACGAGGATGCCCGCGATTGGCTGGCGTTCACCGGATTCGACCCGGCCTTCGGCGCCCGCCCGCTGCGTCGCCTGATCCAGCGTGAGATCGGCGACAGGCTGGCCCGCGAGCTGCTGGCCGGCAACGTCCAGGACGGGGACACCGTGGTGGTGGGTGTCAACGAGCTCAATGACGGGTTGACGCTCAGCTCAAGCCGCACCCGGTAACGAACACGGGCCGTGACAAGTTGGCGCCGGGCTTCGACGGGGGTTTCCCCGATCGGATCCCGGCGCTTTCACGTACCCGTCCAGGGTGTCGGAACACGGTCCTGCGGGATGGTTCCTAGGAGCTGATGCCAGCCGCATCGTCGGGCAACAGGGATTCCTGTACGGTGCCCTCGTTCAGGGCGAGGAAGCATGCCACCTTGCGGTCTCCCGTTTTCCAGGTTCCGGCCGAAGGGCGCGAGAAGTGGTAGGACCAGGTTGAATCTATCGAGCTTCCCGGATCGAGGGTGACGGATTTGCACAGGCTCTCCGAGCGGCTCTGCATCTGCTCGGTGCCGGGGAAAACATCCTCGGTGATTTCGAACGAACCAATCATCTGGGCATTGTGCGCTGTCGGGCACGTAACAATCGTGACGGGTTCGAGGGCGCTCTTGAATCCTTGGAGGCAGTCGCCCACGGCCAGCTGCTCCGGGGGAACCTGAAGGGCGATGATGCCGTCGAGGCCCGGAGATGGGTTTCTCGTCACTGTGGCAGCGGGGCCGCTGGAGGGGTCATTGCCGAGAATTTTTACCGCGCCATAGAGAGCAACCAGCAGGATGCCGAGCGTTCCGACCACAGCCCACAACGAAGGCGAGCGCCACCACAAGCGTTTTTGCGGTCTGGCTCTGCGCGCCGGCAACGCGGCTTTTCCCTCGAAGGGAGGCGGGACGGACAAGCAAGCTCCCTTGACGGTAGCAGTCGACTTGGTGGACAAAATAATACTCTACCGGCAGAACCGGGGTTGCGGGCAGGCACTAGTCGCCGAATCATGTTAACCTTGAAACACGAAAGAATTAGTCACATATTCTGGGGCCTCCGCCTAAAACGGCAGGACCACCTCCAGATCTACTGAAAAAAGGGGGTCACGCCATGGGGCGCGGCCGTCAGAAGGCAAAAGCGACACGACAGGCCAGGGATATTAAGTATTTCTCCCCGGCCACTGATTTGTCAGCCTTGGAACGCGAGCTTGGGAACACGCGCGGTCATAGCACCGCGACACCAAGCCCTGTCGAAGTACCTTACGAGCCCGATTATTCGGACTACGAAGATAAGTACGCAGACGACGACGATGAGGACGACCAACGGCGCATCAGCTGATGTGCCGACTCCCTGAAGTGACCCCTGATGCATCAGCGGTCGTGGTTTTTCCAGTACGTGAGCATGAAGACCGTGGCCACCACACAGAACCTGTGTTGGTGACCGCGGTCTTTGTCGTGCCCGCAGGGAGGGAATAGAAATGCTTCACGAAGGCCAGCTCGGCATCGAAATGGCGCGCCGGGCCGCCATCCGTTCCATCGAGCGTGTGGTGGGGGAGAACGCCCCGCTCCAGGACCCCGAGGTGGCCAGCAACGGCATCCGCGAAATGCTGGCAAGAGGCTCGGTGCTGGTGCTCACCGGTGCCGGCGTCTCCACAGATTCCGGAATCCCCGACTATCGCGGCCCCCACGGATCCCTGCTTAGGCACCGGCCCATGACATACCAGGAATTCCTGCATGAACCGGCGGCACGACACCGCTATTGGGCGCGCAGTTTCGTGGGCTGGCGGCACATGGACAAGGCCTCTCCCAACCCGATCCACCATCGCCTGGCTGCATGGGAATCTACGGAAAAAATCAGCGGCATCGTCACGCAAAATGTCGACGGGCTGCATGTTGCGGCCGGCTCGCGAAACGTGATTGCCCTGCATGGCGACCTTGAACAGATTACCTGCCTGAAATGCGGGACCCTCGAAAACCGCCGCTCGCTGGACGTGCGCCTGCACGAGGCAAACCCCGGCTACCTCGAACGCATCGAGCTGGACCCCAGCCTGGTGAACCCGGACGGGGACGTGAGCCTGGACCAGAAGCACGTCGATGAATTCACGATGGTGGGCTGCCTGGTGTGCGGATCCGAGGCGTTGAAGCCCAATGTCGTCTATTTCGGCGAAAACGTGCCACCCGAACGCAAGGCGCGGCTCAAGGAGCTCGAGACGGGTTCCAGCGCGCTGCTGGTCATCGGTTCCTCGTTGGCCGTCATGAGCGGCTACAAGCTGCTGCTCGACGCCCGCGCCGCGGGCAAGCGCGTTGGGCTGATCAACGGCGGTCCCACGCGCGGGGACGCCAAGGCCGACTTCAGGTGGCGCACCAACATCGCCGAGGCACTGGACCTGCTCGAGGTACCCGCCCGGGCCGATCCGTCCACGGAGCAACGCCGCCTGCCGATGTAGGTCGTTCCGCTTTCCGCCCCCCCGAGGGGCAGGTCGTCGCGGCGGGGAGACGCATCTTCGAAACGGGCGTCGCAAACCCGAGGCCTTAAGCAGTGAAGGACCGTACCCATGGGTACGGTCCTTCACTGCTTAAAGCTTGCGGTAGTTAGCTGGCGAAGTTGCCGCGCATCAGCACGGCGCCGCCGTCTACGCCCTTGGCGCCCTGGACGTAATCCAGGCCCGCGGTCTTGGCGTCCTCGGTGACGGCACCGACGGTGCCCATGACCCACGAGTTCATGCCGCGGGCATTCAGACGGGCCAGGGCGGCATCGGCGATGGAGGCATCAACGATGGCAACCATGCCCACGCCCAGGTTCAGCGTGCGCTCCAGGTCCGGCTGCGGCACGGAACCGAGCTCGGAGATGACCTTGAAGACCGCCGGCAGTTCCCAGCTGTTGCGCTCCACGGTGGCCATCAGGCCCTGTGGCAGCACGCGGGCCAGGTTGGCCGCAAGGCCGCCGCCGGTGACGTGGCTGAAGCCGTGCACGTTGATTGCGCCGTCGACGTTGAACGCGCGGATCAGGTCCAGGCAGTCCATGGTGTAGATGCGGGTCGGTTCCAGCAGTTCCTCGCCCAGGGTGCGGCCGAATTCCGGAACGTGGCGGTCAAGGGCCCAGCCGGCGTGTGCAACAACGCTGCGCACCAGCGAGTAGCCGTTGGAGTGGATGCCGGAGGCGGACATGCCGATGATGACGTCGCCGTCTTTGACGCGGTCCGGGCCCAGCAGGCCGTCGGCCTCGACGATGCCGGTTGCGGCACCGGCGACATCGTATTCGTGCTCGCCCAGCAGGCCCGGGTGCTCGGCGGTTTCGCCGCCGACCAGTGCGGTGCCGGCGATCTGGCAGCCCTCGGCGATGCCGCGGACGATGTCGGCGATGCGTTCCGGGACAACCTTGCCGCAGGCAATGTAGTCGGTCATGAACAGCGGCTCGGCGCCGACAACAACGATGTCATCGACGACCATGCCGACCAGGTCGTGGCCGATGGTGTGGTGGATGTCCATGGCCTGGGCGATGGCCACTTTGGTGCCGACGCCGTCGGTGGAGGTCGCCAGCAGCGGCTTCTTGTAGGACAGGAACTTCGAGGCATCGTAAAGGCCGGCGAATCCGCCGACCCCGCCGATGACATTGGCGTTGTGGGTTGCCTTGATGGCACCCTTCATCAACTCGACGGCACGGTCTCCGGCCTCGACGTCGACACCGGCCGAAGCGTAGGTGATTCCGGAATTCTCAGGGGTGGCGCTTGTCATCTCTGATGTGTCCTTTACTTAGTTGCGCGGTGTTTTGTCTTCGGCGGTGAGCGTGGACTCGAACTCCGCATCCGGGCCCGGTTCACATCCCGCCTGGTTGCTACGTTCAAGCAAGTTCTTGCCCCGAAGCTCGGTGCCCGGCAGGGCGATCGGGTAGTCGCCGGTGAAGCAGGCGGTGCACAGTCGCTCGCGCGGCTGCTTGGTGGCACCGATCATGCCGTCCTCGGAAATGTAGGCCAGGGAGTCGGCGCCGATGGACTTGCCGATTTCCTCGACGGCCGCACCGTTGGCGATTAGTTCCGCACGGGTGGCGAAGTCGATGCCGTAGAAGCAGGGCCACTTGACCGGAGGGGAGGAGATCTTCACGTGGACCTCGGCGGCGCCGGCCTCGCGCAGCATGCGCACCACGGCGCGCTGGGTGTTGCCGCGCACGATCGAGTCATCGACAACCACCACGCGCTTGCCCTTGATGACGGGCTCCAGGGCATTGAGCTTGAGCTTGATGCCGAGCTGGCGCAGCGTCTGCGACGGCTGGATGAAGGTTCGTCCCACGTAGGCGTTCTTCACGAAGCCGTGGGCGAAGGGGATCCCCGATTCCTCGGCGTAGCCGATGGCTGCCGGTGTGCCGGATTCCGGAACCGGAATGACGATGTCCGCCTCGGCGGCGTTTTCGCGGGCCAGCTGGCGGCCCATCTCCACGCGGGATTCGTACACCGAGCGGCCGTTGATGGAAGCATCGGGGCGGGCCAGGTACACGTACTCGAAGACGCAGCCGGCAGGGGTTGCCTCGCCGAAGCGCTGCGAGCGGACGCCGTCCTCGTCGATGGCGATGAATTCGCCGGGCTCGATCTCGCGGATGAAGCTGGCACCGACGGTGGCCAGTGCGGCCTGTTCGGAGGCCACGACCCATCCGCGGTCCAGGCGGCCGAGCACCAGCGGGCGCACGCCGAAGGTGTCGCGTGCCGCGTACAGGGTGTTTTCGTTCATGAAGACGAAGCAGAAGGCACCCTGGAGCTTGGGCAACAGGTCAAGTGCCGTCTCTTCAAGGGTCTGGCCTTCGCCGCCGGAAAGCAGCGCCGTCACCAGGGCGGTGTCGGTCGTGTTGCCCTGGGCGATTTCGCCGCGGACCTTTTCGCCGGACTCGGCGAGACGGGCGTTGACCATGTCCATGAGTTCGGCGGAGTTGGTCAGGTTGCCGTTGTGGGCCAGTGCCACGGTGCCCGAATTGGTGGGGCCAAGGGTCGGCTGGGCGTTGGCCCAGTGGCTTGCGCCGGTGGTCGAGTATCGGCAATGGCCGATGGCCAGGTGGCCGGCCATCGAGTTCAGCGTGTTCTCGTCGAACACCTGCGAGACAAGCCCCATGTCCTTGTAGACATTGATTCGCTGTCCGTCACTCGTGGCCAATCCGGCCGATTCCTGCCCGCGATGCTGCAGCGCATAGAGACCGTAATAGGTCAGCTTCGCTACTTCTTCGCCGGGAGCCCAAACACCGAAGACACCGCATTCATCCTGCGGGCCCTTCTCGTCGGGCAAAAGATCATGATTTAGGTTTCCGTCACCACGCGCCATAGAAATTATTCTCTCACGACACGGGAGCCTTGGTTTGCGAGAAAAGTCGCCCGGCAGGTCCTTCTAGTGGTGTTCTGGCTCACCAGTGGGCACTGCCGTGGCACGACGGCCGCGCTTGAGTGTGACGCGATCCACAATCAAAAAAACGATACCGGCCAGTAGCACCCCGGCAAAGGCAAAACCGACGGCCAGGAAGCCGGCAACGGAGCCGCGCGAGAAGTCGGGCGACTCGGGGCCGGTGTATGCGGAAATGAGGGCGATGATGATGCCCACCGCGGCGCCGACACCCATGAAGGGCCAGAACTTGGGGGCCGCATGCACGACTACTTCGATGTTTCCGGAAGGGGTTGGATCGGGTGTTGGTTCTGCGGGTTGTTGCATCGGTTCCATACCCTCAAGGGTACTAAACCAGCGGCAACTCGGCTGCCAGATCAGCCCGCAGGCCCGAAGCCGTGACCTTTCCGGTCGCCAGCGCCGCTTCCCAGGAGATCCGCCCGCTCACCAGCGCCAGCCACATGTCGGCAGGTAGCTCGATGACGTTCGGGGGAGTGCCGCGGGTGTGCCGCGGGCCTGGAATGCACTGGGTGACGCCGAAGGGCGGAACCCGCACCTCCACGGAGTTGCCCTCGGCCCGGCTGGCCAATTCCTCAAGCGAGTAGCGCACGGCCATGGCAATGAGCGGGCGCGGCAGGTCTGCCTCGACGCCCTCGGCGCTCGCGGTGATCCAGTGCTGCAGGGCTGCACGCCCCTCGGCCGGGTTGATGCGTCGTTTGATGGCCACGGGGGATCAGTCCAGCAATTCCATGACGCTGTCCGCCAGGCGCACCGATCCCACGGGCTCGGCCCCTCCGAGGATCGGGCGGGAGATCTTGGGAAGGATGCCGGCCAGCTGTTCGGCGCTGATGGCACCGGCCCGTTCGAGCAGGGTCAGCCCCAGCATGTCGGAGCCCCGCCCCGAACCGTCGAGCATCTTCACGGCGACCGCGGTGCCGTTGGGGGCCGCGAGCACCAGCACGCCCTCGGCGCCCAGCTTTGCGAGGACGCCCAGATCCTCCATCACCACGGTGTTGGGCAGGGTATGGCCCTGCACGGCCCACGGGTAGTCGAGCATTGCCGTGGCAATCGTTGCCGCGCGGGCCTCGGAGTGCTTGTTGCCGGGCGCCTGGGCGAGCTTCGAGATGGCACGCGCCAATCCAACGAGCGAAATGACGGGAACCGGGGCGCCGCAACCATCAATGCCCAGATGGGAAATCTTTTCTCCGGCATACTGCTCGACAACCTCGATGACCCGCTGCTGCAGCGGGTGTTCGGGGGAGAGGTAGGTCTTGGTGTCCCAGCCGTTTTCGGTGCAGGCCCACAGGAAGGCGGTGTGCTTGCCCGAGCAGTTGAACGCGAGCTTCGACTTGCCTTCGCCGTCGCGGACCATGTCGATCCGGGTTCCCTCGTGTGCCGGCCACGCTGTGGGGCAACCCAGGTCGTCTTCCGCCAGGCCCGCCTTGGAGAGCATGATCTTGGCCAGTTCGATGTGCTCGGCACTTCCGATGTGGCTGGCGCAGGCCAACGCCACCTCGGCGCCACGCAAGGGAACTCCGCTCTGCATGGAAGCAAGTGCCTGGAACGGCTTGAGCGTTGAGCGCGGGTAGATCAGCCCGTGTGGATCCCCGAGCGCGGAAACTATATCGCCCGAAGCATCAACGACCACCGCGGCACCGCGGTGCCGCGATTCAATGAAGCCGTTGCGTTCGACAACGATGAGGTCCACGGCCTGGGAAGAAAGTAAGGTTTCGGGCATCTAACCAGTTTAGGGCTTGGCCCCGTGCAAGAGCGCAACGATGAAGTCGCCGTCGGCATCGAAGTCGTGCATGTCCCAGCCGGAAAAGCGGGCCGTGAAGACGAGCCCCGCCGCTGCCGCATCCCGCTCGAAATCACCCAGGGCGTAGCCCTTGCGAAGGGAGAACCCGACCACCAGCCGGCCGTTCCCCGCCAGGTGGCCGGCGAGCGAGCGCAACACCGCGCCGGTGCTGCCGGGTGCCGCAAAGGCCAGGACGTTTCCCGCGGCGACGACCACGTCGAACAGCTCCGGGTTGCCATCGGCATCGCGCAGCCGGAGTGTTGCCAGGTCGCAGTGTTCCCAGCGGGAGCCGGGGAAATCCTTGCGCGCCTGCGCCAGCAATTCGCCGTCCAGGTCAACGCCGGTGACCGCATGGGAGCGTGCCGCAAGCTCGCCGCCGACGCGTCCGGTGCCGCAGCCGGCGTCAAGGACGCGGGCCCCGCGCGGCAGAAGTGCATCGACGAACCTGGCCTCGCCATGCAGGTCGGCTCCCTCGGCCCGCAGCTGCGCGAAGCGCTCGATGTAGTCCTGCGCCTGCTTCGGGTTGGTGCGCGACTGCTTTTCCCACAGTGTTTCCTTACTCATGCCAATGAGCATATGCCGGGGCGGGAAAAGATCGTCGTTGCGCCCAATGCGTCGGACCAAAGACTTCCGGAAGCCACTGCGCTGCCGGAACCGGTAGGCTTAAGTCTCGTGAAGGTACTGGTTATTGGCCCCGGCGGCCGCGAACATGCACTGATCCGCGCACTGGCTGCGGACCCCTACGTCACCGACCTGCATTGCGCACCGGGTAATGCCGGAATTTCGCGCGATGTCTCGACCCATGAGATCGACGCCCAGGACCCCGCGGCAGTGGTGGCACTGGCCCGGGAACTGGGTTCGGATTTGGTTGTTGTTGGCCCCGAAGCGCCACTGGCTGCAGGAGTGTCCGACGCGTTGATCGCGGCAGGCATCCCGGTCTTTGGCCCCACCAAGGCGGCTGCCCAGCTTGAGGCCTCCAAGGCCTTCGCCAAGAACGTCATGGCAGAGGCCGGCGTTCCCACGGCGATGGCAAGGGTGGCCACCAACACCGAGGAAGCGGCCGACGCACTTGACGCCTTCGGCGCCCCCTACGTGGTGAAGGACGACGGGCTTGCCGCGGGCAAGGGCGTCGTTGTCACCTCCGACCGTGCCGAGGCCCTGGCCCACGCCGAGACCTGCTTCGAGGCGGGCGGAACCGTGGTCATCGAGGAGTTCCTCGACGGCCCCGAGGTCTCCCTCTTCGTGATCTGTGACGGCACCCACGCGGTCCCGCTGGCACCGGCCCAGGACTTCAAGCGGATCTTCGACAACGACGAAGGCCCGAACACCGGCGGCATGGGCGCCTACTCGCCGCTGCCGTGGCTGCCTGCCGGCTTCGTCGACGAGGTCATGGAACGCGTCGCCTACCCGACGCTGCGCGACATGGAATCCCGCGGCACCCCCTTCACCGGCGTGCTCTACTGCGGACTTGCCATCACCTCCCGCGGCATCCGCGTCATTGAATTCAACGCACGCTTCGGCGACCCGGAAACCCAGGCCGTGCTTGCGCGCCTGAAGACCCCGCTCGGCGGGCTGCTGCTGGCAGCAGCCAAGGGCGAGCTCGACGACGCGGAGCAGCTGCACTGGCGTCCCGAGACCGCCGTCGGCGTGGTCATGGCCGCCGAAAACTACCCGGACTCCCCGGTCAAGGGCGCCGCAATCAGCGGCCTGGCGGACGCCGAGGCCATCGAGGACGTCTCCGTGCTGCACGCGGGAACCACCAGCAACGAGGCCGGGGACGTCATCGTCGCCGGCGGCCGCGTGCTGGCCGTCGTCGGCCTGGGGGCCGACCTGCATGCAGCACGCGACAAGGCCTACGCCGGCGTCGCCGCCATCTCTTGGGACGGTGCCCAGCACCGCACCGACATCGCACTGAAGGCCGCCAACGGCCAGATCAGTGTCTCGGAAGGAACAAACTAAATGTCAGGCCTGCAAACCGAAACCCTGGACCTCCCGGGCTGGACGCACTTCTACTCGGGCAAGGTGCGTGACCTGTACGTTCCGGCCGGAACCTCCTTTGCGGAGACCGACCGCGTGCTGGTTGTCGCTTCCGACCGCATCAGCGCCTTCGACTACGTGCTCACCTCCGAGATCCCAGACAAGGGCAAGGTGCTCACGCAGTTGAGCCTGTGGTGGTTCGACCAGCTGAGCGAAATCCCCAACCACGTGATTTCCACCGACGTCCCCGAGGCCGTCGCCGGCCGGGCCATGGTCTGCAAGAAGCTGGACATGTTCCCGATCGAGTGCATCGCCCGCGGTTACCTGACGGGTTCCGGCCTGGCCGAGTACAAGGTCAGCCAGACCGTGTGCGCACTGCCGCTTCCGGCAGGCATGGTCGACGGCTCCAAACTGGACCCGGCGATCTTCACCCCCTCGGCCAAGGCCGAGGTCGGCGAGCACGACGAGAACATCACGTTCGAGGAAACCGCCGCCCGCATCGGCGGCCAGCAGGCCGCGGACCTCCGCGACGCCACGCTTGCCCTGTACACCCGCGCCGAGGAGATCGCCCGCGGCCGCGGCATCATCCTGGCCGACACCAAGATCGAGTTCGGCATCGATCCGTCCAACGGCCAGATCACCCTGGGCGACGAGGTGCTGACCCCGGACTCCTCGCGTTTCTGGGACGCCAAAACCTACGCGCCGGGCCAGGCCCAGCCGTCGTTCGACAAGCAGTACGTCCGCGACTGGCTGACCAGCGCCGAATCGGGCTGGGACAAGAACTCCGGCGAGGAGCCTCCGGCACTTCCGGCCGAGGTCATCGAGCGTACCCGCGAACGCTACATCGAAGCGTACGAGCGCCTGACGGGCCTGACCTTCAGCGCCTAGAAGCTTGAACGCGAGGGGCCCTGGAACCGCATTTTCGGATGCGGTCCCGCGGCCCCTTCGTCGTTCCCTGTGTTGGCTCCGGGTTGCTTCTGCGCCCTCAGGCGACGCGTGAGGCGACGGCCAAAATGAAACAGGGCAGCAGACTCGCAATGATGCCCGTGGCCCAAAAGACCATGCCGGACAAGGACGCCCGCGGGCGCAGCCAGCGGTTCACGAGCCACCAGACGAGAACCGACGTTGCGATGATGGGGCCGAATGCAACGAACACGGGAAATATCCCGTCGTTTTCCGTGGGGTCCCGTTGTGTCAGGCCGAGCGCGGCCAGCGGCCAACTGGCCGCGATGTACCAAGCCATGAAGAGGGGAATGATCCCGGGGATTCCCAGCAGCAGATTGACGCAGGCAACGAAGCAGGGGCGCACCTCGGCCCTGGAAGCGATCGCATATTGCTGCTTGATTTCCGTGCTCCGTCCTTCGTCATTGTCGAATCCGGTAGGCAGGTCCCGCCGTGGCAAGCCGTCTCCGGGCCTCAGACCATCGACTCGCGCCAGGCCTTGTGCAACGCCGCGAAGCGGCCGTCTTCGCTGATCAGCTCCGCGGGAGAGCCGTCCTCCACTACCATGCCGTCGTGGACCACCAGCACCCGGTCGGCGATCTGCACCGTGGACAGACGGTGCGCGATGATCAGCGCGGTGCGGTTGCCCAACAGCGTCTGCAGGCCGCGCTGGACCGCGCGTTCGCTCGGGATATCCAGCGAGCTGGTGGCCTCGTCCAGGATCAGCACGGCAGGGTCCGCAAGGAAGGCGCGCGCGAACGAAATCAGCTGGCGCTGGCCGGCCGAGACGCGGCCGCCGCGCTTGTTCACATCCGTCTCATACCCGTCGGGCAGCGCGTTGATGAACTCGTGGGCCCCCACGGCGCGGGCGGCAAGGATGATCTCCTCGCGGCTCGCGCCGGGCTTGCCCAGGGCGATGTTCTCCGCGACGGTTCCGGAGAACAGGAAGGACTCCTGGGTCACCATGACTACGTGGCGGCGCAGGTCGTCATTGGCGATCTGGTCGATGCGGACCCCGTCCAACGTCAGGGAGCCGGAGCGCAGGTCGTAGAACCTGGCGATCAACTTGGCGAGGGTCGACTTGCCGGCGCCGGTCTGGCCCACCACCGCAATGGTCTGCCCGGCCGGGATGTCCAGGTCGAACCTGTCCATGACCACGGGGCCGTCGCCGTAGCCGAAGACCGCGTCCTTGAACTCCAGGTGGCCGGTGACCCTGCCCAGGGGGCGTGGCTTGAGCGGCTCGACAACCGTCGGCTCTTCCTCGAGCAGTCCCGAGACCTTTTCCAGTGCCGCCGTCGCGGCTTGCAGCGAGGAATAGAACATCGCGACGTTTTCAACCGGCTGGAAGACGCGCTTGGTGGCCAGGAGGAGTGCAACCAGCACGCCGACGGCCAGCGTGCCGTCGAGGACCCGGAAGCCGCCCCAGGCCAGCACCGCGGCCATGCTGAGGCTGCCGATGAGCACCAGGCCCGGCTGCAGCACTCCAAACAGGTTGATGGAGCGGATCGAGTTGTCGCGGTATTCGCCCGCGACATTCGCGTAGTTTTCGTCGTTCGAGGCTTCCCTGCGGAAGGCCTTGACAGCGCGGATGCCCGTCATGGTTTCCACGAAGGTGCCGATGAGCTTGGCCGAGACGACCCGGGATTCGCGGTAGACGGTTTCCGAGCGGCGCTGGTACCAGCGGAAGAGCAGGCTGATCGGAATCATTGCCGCAACGACCACCAGGCCGCTGCGCCAGTCCAGCACGAAGATGGAGACCAGCGTGAAGATCACGAAGACGCTGGAGGAGACGAGCTCGGAGATGCCCTGGTCCAGCAGCTCGCGCAGGGTCTCGAGGTCGGAGGTCTGCCGGGAAATGATGCGGCCCGAGGTGTAGTTTTCGTGGAATTCCAGGCTCAGCCGCTGCGTGTGCCTGAACACGCGCAGGCGGAGGTCAAGGAGCATGGCCTGGGAGATCCTCGCGGTGCACAGGACGTACCAGCCGAGCAGGCTTCCGGCCAGGATGGCGCTGAGCAGGTAGACGCCGCCGGTGATTCCAAGTGCGGCGATGTTTCCGCCCTGGACCTGCGGCAGGCCCCAGTCGATGGCCCAGGCGATGATCAGCGGGAAGGAGGCGCTGGCCGCATTGGAAACGACGACAAGCAGCACGGTCAGGGCGAGCATCGGCTTCTGCTTGCCGGCCAGCACGGCCAGCAGCCTCCACGACCTGGCGCGGACCCGTGCCCGCTCGGGCTTGGAAAGGGTAATGGCGTCTTCGTTGGACACACCCGTGTTTTGGCTCATGTCCCTTACGCTTCCTGGTGCAGGTTGTCGGCTGATTCTTCTTCGAGGCTGGCGATCACGAACCGGTAGTGGTCGTTGCGCCCAAGCAATTCCGAGTGTGTTCCCACGTCGTCGATGACACCGTCGCGCAGCAGCGCAACACGGTCCGCCAGAGCGACGGTGGAGGGCCGGTGGGCCACGATCAGCGTGGTGGTTCCGGCGAGGGTTCGGCGCAGGCGTTCGGTCACGGCTTCCTCGGTGCGCACGTCCAGCGCCGAGAGCGGGTCATCGAGGATCAGCACCCGGGGCTTCGCGGCAATGGCACGGGCCAGTGCGATGCGCTGGCGTTGCCCGCCGGAAAGCGAGAGCCCTTCCTCGCCGATGACGGTGTCGAGACCCTGGGGAAGCGCGCGGGCGAATCCCGCCTGGGCGGTGTCGAGGGCCTCGTTGAGCAGAGATTCCATTTCCCGGGCCGGGAGGTCGGGCGCACCGAGCAGGATGTTGTCGCGGATCGAGGACGAGAAGAGGATGGTGTCCTCGAAGGCGACGGCAACCTCCCGGCGCAGGGCGGTGAGGTCCCACTGGCGCACGTCGATTCCGTCGATGAGCACCGCGCCGCCCGTCACCTCGTAGAGGCGCGGGACCAGGTGCAGGAGCGTGGACTTCCCGGTGCCCGTCATGCCCACCAATGCCATGGTTTCCCCGGGTCCGACGTCGAGCTCGACCCTTTGTAGGATCGGTGTGCTGTCATCTGTGGCATCGGGGAACCGGAACTGGACCTGTCGCAGTTCAAGGTGCCCGCGGGGGCGGTCGGGGGTCAGCGGATTCGCGGGGGAGGCGATGGTGTTGGGGGTGTCCATGACCTCGAAGTGGCGGTCCAAGGCGGTCTTGGTCGTCAGCGTCATGCCCAACAGCATGCCCATGCCTTCAACGGGTCCGGCAAGCACAGCGGCCGTGGCGAAGTACGCAACGAGCGCGCCGACGCTCAGCTGTCCCTGGGCGGTCAGCCAGAGGCCGGCGACCAGGCCCGCGGCGAGGGTGATTTCGGGGACTGAAACGACAAGGAACAGGAAGCCGCCGAGCGTCTTGGCCTTGACGATTTCGGTGTCGCGCAATTGCTTGGCGCGGTCGCGGAAGCCGTCATACATGTGTTTGCCGCGGCCGAAGGCCTTGATCACGCGGATGCCGTGCACGGATTCCTCGACGGCCGTCGCCAGGTCGCCTGCCTGGTCTTGGCTGAGCCGGCTGGCGGCGCGGAAGGTGTTGCGGAAGTGGAAGGCCCGGATGGCAATGGGGATGGCCCCTGCCAGGTAGATGGATCCAAGGATCCAGCTGCTGGAAAACATCAGGATCACGCCGGTGGCGACGGTGACGGTGGATACCACGAGCATCAACGCGCCGAAGGCGAGCCAGCGCCGCAGCAGGTTGAGGTCGGACATGGAGCGCGAGAGCAGTTGGCCCGATCCCCAGCGGTCGTGGAACGCCACGGGCAGCTGCTGCAGGTGCCCGTAGAAGCGCACCCGCATCTGGGTCTCGAGGCGCGCCGCAGGGGTGATGACAAACTGGCGGCGCAGGAACACCAAGACCGCTTCCAGGACGCCAAGCCCGCCGACCAGGGCCACGGCCAGCCACAAGTTGCCGCCCTCGCCGGCTGGCTGCAATACGTTGTTGACAAGCCACGCAAGGACCTGCGGGATGGCCAGCGCAATGATTCCCGCCGCCAGGGCACAGAGGAATCCCAGGCTAAGCCGGGGCAGGATCGGCTTGACGAAGGGTGCCAGCCGGGAAAACGTCTGGCTCAGCGTGGGCACCCCCGAATTCGGTGCATGCCCTTGTGGTACTGCCACTTTTCCGACCCCATTCCACCGTGCGCGTCACTGACCAGTGAATACGTTACAGTGCCCGGTTGGGAATCTTCAATCGGAAGCCGAGGGGTTACGCCCGGGCCGTGAGCGTGAACAAAATGGCCTCGGGAGGGCACGCAATGCGGATGGGGGTGAAGCGCGAGGTTCCGATGCCAGCCGAGATGTTCATCGGCGTGCTTCGCCCCGCATGTTCCCAATAAGTCAGGCCGCTGGCACGCCAGGTCGGCAGGTCGCAATTGGTGACCAGGGCGCCATAGCCCGGGATGCAGACCTGTCCGCCATGGGTGTGGCCGGCGAAAATCAGGTCGGCCCCGGTTGCGGTGAACTTGTCCAGCACGCGTTGGTACGGCGCATGGGCGAGTGCAATGCGAAGGTGCGGCGCCTGGTTCGAGGTGGACGAACCCGACGGCCAACCGGCAAAGCGATCCAATTCCAGGTGAGGGTCGTCGACGCCCGTGAAATCCAGCCGGGTGCCGTTCAGTGCCATCGAGTGGCTGCGGTTGGTCATGTTGACCCACCCGGCGGCGCCGAAGGCTCTGTGCATCTCCTGCCACGGCAGCTGGAACTTGGGGGAGTTGCGCGGGGCGTCCGTGCGCTTTTGCAGGTAGCGCAACGGGTTCTTCGGGCGCGGGGCGAAATAGCAATTCGATCCGGGAACGAACGCCCCGGGGAATGCCATCAGCGGGCCCAGAGCCGCAAGCAGGGAGTCCAGGCCCTCGGAGTGGCCCAGGTTGTCGCCCGTGTTGATGACGAGGTCCGGCTTCAAGTCGGCCAGCGAATGGAGCCAGCGGCGCTTGAGCTCCTGGTTCGGCACCATGTGGATGTCCGACAGGTGCAGGATCCTGATCGGTGCCGCTCCCGGAGCCAGCAGGGGCAGCGTCTCCTCGCGGACACCAAAGCGGGTGGTCTCGCTCATTCCGTAGCCGATGAGGACTCCCGCGCCGGCCGCTGCCGCACCAACCGCCAAAGCGGCCACACGCGCTGTGCGTGAGACCGCTGAGGCCAGGCGATGAGAGTTCGCCATGTGATTAGTCATCGTTATCCGAGGAATCTTCCTTGGCTGGCTTTTCCTTTGCCGGCTTTTCGTTGTCGGACTTAGAATTGCCGCCCGAAGAATCGTCGTTCGAGGAGTCTCGGTTCGAGGATTTCCGGTTGGAGGAATCATCGTTGGATGAGTCGTCGTTCGAGGAATCATCGTTGGAATTCGATTCTTCCTGCTTCGGCTCGAGCTTCGGCTTCGGGGCCTGGGTGGCCCGGCCGAGCGAATTGGCCGGGTACAGGGTGCCGACGCTCTTCATGTAGTTGGTCCACAGCGGCGCGGCCCAAGTGCCCGAGTCAACCCAGCGACGGGCGATGCCGTTGACGGTTACGCCCTGGGTGGCCTTCATCTGGTCCTTGTCGTAACGGCCAACCCAGGCCGCGGATGCCATGCCGGTGGTGTAGCCAACGAACCAGGTCGAGTTGGCGCCGTTGTTGGTTCCGGTCTTGCCGGCGATCGGGTACCCGATCTGGCCCTTGGCAACCTTCTGCGAAGCGATCTTCTTCAGGGTGCCGTTCATGTCCGCAGCAACCTGCGGGCTCATGACCTGTTCACACTTCACGGGCTTGACCTTGTACTTGTTCCCGCTGGAATCGGTCACGGAGGTCAATGCGCGGTTCTCGCAGAACTCGCCGTCGTTGGCCCAGGTAGCGAACGCGGTCGCCTGTGCCAGCGGGGTGATGCGAGCGGAACCGATGACAAACGACGGGTTGGCCGGGTTGATTGGCTGGGCCTTCGTTGAGTCTTTGCCCTTTTTCCAGTCGTAGTACTGGTCGTAGTCGACCAGTCCGAGTCGTTCCGTGGCGCCCGCGATATCGCAGAGGTCAAGCTGCGAGGCTTCGGACACAGTGAAGGAGTTGACTGAATTGAACAGACCGTAGTCAACCGTGCCGGACGAGGCCCAACCATCAACAGCGTTGGCTGGTGTCCAGCCGCCGCCAACTGTGGTGTAACCGCGGGGCAGGCAGGACGCCTTCCAACGGAATGACGCTGGGTAAGTCTTGTTGCGCGGTGCGTTGATCGTTTCCCACATGTTGCGGCCGGATTCGAGCCAGGCCATGGTGGTGTACGGCTTCATCGTGGAGCCGCCCTGGAACCCGCCGGCTCCGCCCATCGCCGATTCAACGGCGAAATTGTACATGGTGTTCGGACCCTTGTCCTTGGTCGTCGGCGCGTAGTTCTTGTTCTGGCCCATGGCCAGGATGTTGCCCGTGCCCGGCTCAACGGTGACGATTGCGGCGCCGATGTTGGACGGGTCGTTGGCCGGGATCATGAGGTTCGTCTGCTTTTCGGCAGCCTTCTGCAAGCGCGGGTCAAGGGTTGTCTTGATGGTCAGGCCGCCGCGGTAAAGCAGGTTTTCGCGGTCCTTTTTGGTCTTGCCGTAGGCATCGTCGCTGGTGATCAGCTTGGTGACGTAGTCACAGAAGTAGTTGGCCGAGTCGGCCGCGATGCAGCCGGACTTGGTTTCGCTTGGCTTCAGGCCCAAGCCGGACTTGACTGCCTTGTCGTAGGCGGCCTGGTCGATGGAACCGGTGCGCAACATGGCAGCCAGCACGGTGTTGCGGCGCTTGAGGCTGCGTTCGGGGTACTTCTCCGGGTTGTAGCCGTTGGGAAGCTGAACCATGCCGGCGAGCATGGCAGACTGCTGCAGGTTCAGGTCCTTGGCGTCGACGGAGTAGAAGCGTTGGGCGGCTGCCTGGATGCCGTAGTTGCGTCCGGAGAACAGCACGAGGTTCAGGTAGCCCTCAAGGATTTCGTCCTTGGACATTTCCTTTTCGATGGAGATCGCGAGCTTGGCTTCGCGGGCCTTGTCGGCGATGTCCTTGGTGCCGGAGATCGTCAACTGCGAACGGTCGACACCGTTGGCGACATCGGAGTTGATCAGCAGGTTGTTCACGTATTGCTGCGTCAGCGTGGAGGCACCCTGCTGCGAGGAACTCGTGAAGTTGTTCATCGCGGCGCGCGCGATGCCGCGCACGTCGATTCCGTTGTGCTCGTAGAAGCGCTCGTCCTCGATCGAGACGATGGCCTTGCGCATGATCGGAGAAATGTCGTCCAGCTTCACCGGCTGGCGGTTTTCCGAATAGAACGTCGCGATGGTCGAACCATCGGAGGCCAGGATCTTCGAAGGCTCTGCGATCGGCTCCTCTTTGAAGCTCGCCGGCAGGGCATCGAAGATCTCGGACCCTGCCTTGGCGCCGCTGCCGGCAAAGGAAGCGACAGGAACCATGAGTCCTGCCGCAAGTACGCCACATAATGCGCTCACCCCAAAGAAGGCAACGACCTTGCCGAGGGTGGTAGCTGTATCAAAAAAAGGAGACTTTTTAGCTGCCATGCCCACTAGTTTACTAGGACGCGCTAACGTATCGGTTATGACCAAATGGGAGTACGCCACTTTGCCGCTAATTATTCATGCCACGAAGCAGATCTTGGACCAGTGGGGAGACGACGGTTGGGAGCTTGTTGCCGTCGTTCCCGGACCCAATGGAAATGCACCGGTCGCTTACCTGAAGCGCCCCAAGGCCTAAGTACAGAAACGAGAAAAACCATGCAAGAACAGACAACTTCAGCAGTAGAGGCCCGCTTGGCCGAGCTCGGCTACGAGCTTCCTGCCGTCGCCGCACCCGTTGCTGCCTACGTACCGTCCATGGTCACCGGAAACCTGGTTTACACCTCCGGCCAGCTGCCGTTTATTAACGGGGAACTCACAGCCACCGGAAAAGTCGGCGCAACCGTTTCCGCCGAGGTTGCAGCGGGACAGGCCCAGATCTGCGCGCTGAACGCATTGGCTGCGATCAAGGCGGTTATCGGAGATCTCGACCGCATCACCCGCATCGTCAAGGTCGTCGGGTTCGTTTCGTCCGATCCTTCCTTCACCGGCCAGCCGGTTGTCATCAACGGCGCCTCCGAATTCCTCGGTGCCGTTCTGGGCGACAAGGGCGTGCACGCCCGTTCGGCAGTGGGCGTTGCCGCACTTCCGCTGGATGCCCCGGTTGAAGTTGAACTGATTGCAGAGTTTGAATAATCCGCATGATCCGAGTGGCCCCGTGAACGGCGTACCTGTGGTGAAATCCCAGGTCCCGTCCACGGGGCTCTTGCGTAGGCTTTTTCCGCTGCCGCCAACGCAGTACGACGCGGCCGAGAACTGGGTTTCCTACGGCAGCCGTACCCCGCGCGCCACGCGCAGGGCCTCGTCCGTGGTGTTGATCCGCGACTCCCCGAACGGCGTGGAAACCTATCTGGGATATCGCCCGGGCGGATCTCCACTCGGGAGTGTCGCGTTTCCGGGCGGAAGCCTCGAAGCCAGCGACGAGGAAGAAATTCCTTGGTACGGACCCAGCCTTTCGGAATGGTCCAAACGCCTGGGAATCCTCGACCAGAGGCTGGTGCGGGCCCATATTGTCTGCGCCATCCGAGAGCTCTTCGAGGAAACGGGCGTACTGCTCGCCGGAACGGATGAGTTGTCAGTGGTCGAGAACTGCGTCAGTGAAGACTGGATGCAACTCCGGGAAGCCGTCGCGGGCCAAGACAAATCCTTTGTGAGCGTGCTGACCAAGCGCGGCCTGGGTCTGCGTACAGACCTTCTGCGTCCGCTCTCGCACTGGATCTCCCCGAACTTTGCCCTGCGCCGGTTCGACACCCGCTACTTCGCCGCCGCACTGCCGGTGCGCCAGGAACCGTCCCTGCTACAAGGCAAGGGGGGCTGGGCTGCTTGGATGGTTGCTTCGGACGTGCTTGCCTTCCGCAACTCAAGCAACCTCGGGGACACGGCCGGGGCGCCGGATACCGTCGGGCTGCCGCTGAGCATGATCACCACTCCGGCCGTTGAGGTCATCCTGGAAAAGATCGCTTCAACGCGGGGAACCGTCGCGTATCTTTCGGTACGCCGGGAACTCAAGAGCTACCACCCCGACCTGGTACAGGTCGGCGAGGATTTTTTCTTGGATGTCACAACCACCACCGCGGCCGAAGGCGGCGGAGGCGGGCGCGGGCGCTAGACGCGGCTCCCGGTGCGCAAGACGTTCTTAAATGCAGTGAGGCGGTGTTTCCCGGAAACCGGGAAACACCGCCTCACTTTTGTGCTGTGGGACTTAGCGTGAGCGCTGGCGCAAACGCTGGATGTCCAAGATCACCACGGCGCGTGCTTCAAGACGCAACCATCCGCGCTGCACGAACTCGGCCAAGGCCTTGTTCACGGTTTCGCGCGAGGCACCAACCAGCTGTGCCAATTCTTCCTGGGTCAGCTCGTGGGCAACCAGGATGCCATCGGTCGCCGGACGGCCGAAACGGTCGGCCAAATCCAGCAGAGCCTTGGCAACGCGGCCCGGAACATCCGAGAAGACCAAGTCGGCAAGCGACTCGTTGGTGCGGCGCAGGCGTGAGGCAAGGGCCTGAAGCAACTGAACCGAAACCTCCGGGCTGGTCATGATGACCTTGCGCAGGTTTTCATGACGCAAGCCGGCGAGGCGAGTCTCGGAGACTGCCGTTGCGGTTGCGTTGCGTGGGCTCGGATCGAACAATGCCATTTCGCCGAACAACTCGCCCGGGCCGAGTACCGCAATCAGGTTTTCACGACCATCGGAAGAGGTGCGGCCCAGCTTGATCTTGCCCGAAACAATGAAGTAGAGCTGGTCGCCCTGATCTCCCTCGCGGAATACCGAAGCACCACGGGACAGATCCACTTCAGTAAGTTCTTCAGTCAATGCAGAGAACACCTCGTCGCCCAATGATGCGAAGAGTGGTGCTCGGCGCAATACCTCGATGTCCATAAAATCTCCTGTCAACTGTCGTTAGCGCTCATCTAATTGTGCCGTACGGTTTGGCCGTGTGACAGCTTCCACACGCATTTTAGGCCTAAATGTGGTTAGAATCGCGGGGAACTGTCAGCCGTGCCCGCTACACTCGGGACGATGAACAGTTGCCGAATGCCAAGAGTTCGAGGCATTAGGCACGTATGAGGGTGGGAGTCCGGACGCAATGTGGGGAATGACGTGGTTGGACCTGATACTCATCATTTCCTTGATCGGATTTTTGGCCTCTGGCCTGCGTAAAGGCTTCTTCGTCACGCTTGGCGCCATCATTGGTTTCCTTGCCGGCGGCACTGCTGCGTTCTTCGGAATCCCCTTGGTCTCCACATGGGTGGCGAACCCCGGGTGGCGCATTTTCTGGGTTGTCGCCTCCGGCGTGGTCTTCATTTTGATCGGCCAGGGAATCGGCATCGCCATTGGCTCTAGAATCCGCTTATGGCTGAACTTCCCGGTTTTGAAGTCATTTGACCGTGTTTTGGGCGGCGTGGCCAACACTGCGATGGCCGCCTTGGTCATTTCCGCCATCGCGTTCTCGGCGGCAGCCATGGGAATCCCGTGGGTATCCCAACAGGTTGCCGACTCAAAGGTCATCGGCACGATTCAGACCCTGACCCCGCAACCGGTCACCAACCTCATCACCTCCGCGCGTTCAGCGGTCATGGGACAAACCATCCCCGAACTCCTGGAACCATTCGCACCCCAGGTGGCGGCGGAAGTCCCGGGGGAGGCTTCGCTGAGTGCGGACGTCAACGCCGCGGCCGGCTCCGTCGTCAAGATCATCGGCACCGCCTTTGCCTGTGGCGTCAACCAATCGGGTTCCGGCTTTGTCGTTGCCCCAGAGCGCGTCATGACAAACGCCCACGTGGTCGCCGGGATCACCGAACCATCGGTGACAACCCGGGACGGTCAGGTGCATTCGGCCCGCGTTGTGTACTTCGATTCGGTCTCCGACATCGCCATCTTGGCGGTGCCCGGCTTGGACGTGAAACCCCTTGAGCGTGGTGAAGACCTGGGGCGTGGCGCAACGGCGGCGTTCCTCGGATTCCCCGGCGGCGGCTCATTCAAAGCCATGGGTGCAGTTGTCGAATCACTAAGCACCATTTCCATCCAGAACATCTACGGTGCCGAGCCGGCGCCGCTGCGCATCTACCAGTTGGCAGGCAAGATCGAGCAGGGGAATTCCGGCGGACCGCTTGTTGATTCCCAGGGCCGCGTCGTCGGCATGATCTTCGCCAAGGCAAAGGGCGGGGCCCAAGTTGGTTATGCGCTGGCACTGGAAGAAATCGACAAGGCCTTCCTCAACGCCCAGGCCTTCCGGGAACCGGTGCCAACCGGCGCCTGCTCGCCGCACTAGACACCGCCGGACGCGCGAGCCCCGAACCGAATCCGGCCAAGCGGCAATGTCCTGTTGCTTCACTGGCCGCCACCATCCAGCTTGCGGGCACAGCTTCTGGGGAAGCCTTTACGGACTCCCTGATCCGTCGGGCAACCCGGCGGTACGCCGCTTGTCGACGCTCACGTGGAAATCGCGGGACAACCCCACGATTCCCGATGGCGGCCCACCCGAGCACACGTCAAGCAGCAGCGAGGCCGGAATCGTCAGGGCGAGCACCGTCCGCGCGAACATCAACCACCCGCTCCGCCACCCCCCCCGGACCCGTGTGCCGGGGGTGTGGCCGCGGTGGCACAGGAACCCGACGGGCCAAGGGACCACCAGCGCCAGGACGGCCACCGTGATGCCAAACGGGACGAGATTCCCTGAAGGCTGCGAGTCCCCGGCGCCGCAAAACGCGGCAACCAGTTCGGTAACGAGCGTCATGTCCACCAGCTGTGCCAGCGCCTGCCGCGCCCAGTGCGGTTGCACTCCCAGGCTTGCATTGGCGAACCTCGAGGCAACCAGTGGCCGGTACGCCTCCATCTGGGCAGAATCCGGAACCTTCCAGCGCGCCGCCTTTGAAGTGGACGTCATGCTGCCAAGTCTTGCACGGCTGATCGGCGGGAATACGCTACTCGGTGGGAGCGCCGCGCAGCCAGTGGAGCTCGTCTCCGTGCTGCCCGGTGTGCGCCAACGGAACCCCATCGAGCGACAGCGTGAAGTAGTTGGAATCGGACGAGGCCCGGGAATCGCGGGCAGCATCCATGAAGAAGTTTTCGTTGGACACCCACCGGCAATCCAACGCGGAAACCTTTGCGGCGAACCGCGCCCGGTCGGCCGCGTCGAGGTACGCCAGGACGGCCGAGTGGAAGACAACAGGCACCGTGCCTGACGGTGTGGACTCGACCAATTCGGCGATGTGCTCGTTCAGGTCGCCCGGGGCCAAGCCAGGGGCTGCTGCCGCGCTGCCCAACGAACCCGCCTTCAGCGCCGCGAGGGTGTCGAGGGCCTGGCTCAATTGTGCCAGGCGAGTGTCCTGACCCGGCCATACCAAGGCGCGCAGCCAATTGGCGGTTTCCGGGTCCGTCCCATCCAAAGGATTCAGGTCCACCCCCGAACGCCAGACAATGTCCGGCAGGGCGGTGGGAATCGGCGGGTTTCCGGTGGTGGTGCAGCGCAACAGCGGGGAACCCGAACCCAGCGGCGCGGCTCCGTCGTAGGAATAGGAATAAAGGTCGGGGAGCAGGCACAAACCAGCGGAGGGCCCGACTTCGATGAGGGCCAGGGGACGGCGTTCCTGGGTGAAGATCATTGAAATCACCGGCAGCAACGTGGCGCAGCGGCCCGCCTCATTGGTTTGTGTGCGGTGGCTCATGACGACCGCCTCGATTTCCGGCCATCGCGCAAGCATGAAGGTCCTGGCGGACTCGAACTCGACGTCCCCGCTGCCCAGATGGCGGGCGGAGGCAAAGACAAGGTTTGGCTGGCGCTTGGGTTTGGGCAACCCCGCGACCAAGTTGAGCAGCCCGTGGTCGGATGCCAGGCCCGTGGCCCATTGGACGTAGAGCGGGCTGTGGCCATGGAACCAGCGGTGCGCGTAGTCAAGGTAGAGGGATACAGTGGATTCCGTTGCCTGGGTGCTCACGTTCCCGCCTCACGTAGCCGGATCAAATTGGTGCCTGCGATGCCGCATCCGTGTCCAGCTTGGCCCCGGACCACCCGCGGCACAAGGGAGACCAATCCCGGCATGAAGGGGGCCGGCCCGGACATGGCATGGGCGCCCCCGGAGCCGAATCAGCGGGTGCCGCCGGACAGCCGGTGCGACTCCACCAACAGCTCTTCCAGTTCCGCCGGATTGACGCGTTCGAGCCTGACCAGCAGCAGCAACGGTGAACGCTCATGGTGCGGCGTCCAGAAGTAGGTATCGGGCTCCATGGCCGCGAGCGCCTCACGCTCGCCGGTCTTCACGGTGAGTACGCCGTCGTCCCAGATCCGGGCCATGAGCGTTGCGGCAAACCAGGCGGGGCGTTGCCAGCTCAGTCTTTCGGTGACACCGGGAAGGGCCAGGCACAGCCGGCGGACGTCTTCTTCGGTGCTCATGGCCACACGCTCCCTCTTGCCCAGGGGCGCCGTTTAGCCGCGGGTGCCCAGATGGATGAGTTGCTGCACGCCCAAAGCGTAGCCATTGACCCCGGCTCCCACAATGATGGAGGCCGCAACCGGCGAAATGTAGGAGTGGTGGCGGAACGCCTCGCGCTTGTGCACGTTTGAGATGTGGACCTCGATGACGGGCAGCTCCACACCGGCGATGGCATCGGCCAGTGCGATCGAGGTGTGGGTGTAGGCACCGGGGTTGAAGACGATTCCCGCGACGTTGCCGCGCGCCGCATGGATGGCGTCGATGAGCACGCCCTCGTGGTTGGACTGCAGGAACTCGACGTCGAACCCGGCGGCCGCGGCGGTGTTCTCACAGAGCACCCGCACGTCCTCCAGCGTCTCGCTGCCGTAGATTCCCGGTTCCCGGGTGCCCAGGAGGTTCAGGTTGGGCCCGTTGAGGACAAGGATTCTGCGGTTGCTGGATTCGCTCATGACTCCACTGTAGCCAGCAATCACTTCCCGGGTCCCGATTTCGGCCCCGTCGCCGTCTTGATGACGGGGGCGTTAAACGACCGGGCGGGGCCGAGGTGAAGAATCACCGTGGCCCCGCCCGGTCGTGAAACGACGCGGTCAAACTACTTGCGCATCGACTCGGCGATCTGCGTCATCACCGTGTTGTCGGCCAGCGTGGTGGCGTCACCGACCTCGCGGCCCTCGGCGACGTCCTTGAGCAGGCGGCGCATGATCTTGCCCGAGCGGGTCTTGGGCAGCTCCGGGACCACCATGATGTGGCGCGGCTTGGCGATCGGGCCGATGTCCTTGCCGACGTGGTTGCGCAGCGTGGCCACGACGTCCTCGCCCTCGGGCGGCTCGACCTGCAGGATCACGAACGCGACCACGGCCTCGCCGGTGGTCTCGTCCTTGGCGCCGACCACCGCCGCCTCCGCGACGTACGGGTGTGCCACCAGCGAGGACTCGATCTCCGTGGTGGACAGGCGGTGCCCCGAGACGTTCATGACGTCGTCGACGCGGCCCAGCAGCCAGATGTCCCCGTCCTCGTCCTTCTTGGCGCCGTCGCCGGCGAAGTACATGCCCTCGAAGCGGGACCAGTAGGTGTCCTTGTAGCGGTCCATGTCGCCCCAGATGCCGCGCAGCATGGCCGGCCATGGGTCGCGGATGACCAGGAAACCGCCCTCGCCGTCGGCCACCGAATGGCCCAGCTCGTCCACCACGTCCACGGTGATGCCGGGGACCGCGACCTGGGCCGAGCCCGGCTTGGTGGCGGTGATGCCCGGAAGCGGGGCGATCATGTGCGCGCCGGTCTCCGTCTGCCACCAGGTGTCGACGATCGGGGTCGGGTGTTCCTTGCGTTCGCCGTTCTTGCCGTTGTTGGTGCCGATGACGTCGCGGTACCACATCCACGCCTCGGGGTTGATGGGTTCGCCCACCGAACCGAGCACGCGCAGCGAGGACAGGTCGAAGGAATCCGGGATGCTCCGGCCCCACTTCATGAACGTGCGGATGGCGGTCGGGGCCGTGTAGAGGATGGTGACGCCGTACTTCTGCACGATCTCCCACCAGCGGCCCTGGTGCGGGGAATCCGGGGTGCCCTCGTACATGACCTGGGTGGATCCGTTGACCAGCGGCGCGTAGGTGACGTAGGAGTGGCCGGTGACCCAGCCGATGTCGGCGGTGCACCAGAACACGTCGGACTCGGGGTGCAGGTCGAAGGTGTCCCGGTGGGTGACGGCCGTCTGGGTGAGGTAGCCGCCGGTGGTGTGGACGATGCCCTTGGGCTTGCCGGTGGTGCCGGAGGTGTAGAGCACGAACAGCGGGTGCTCCGAGTCGTGGCCCACGGCGGTGTGTTCGTTCGATGCGGTCTCGACGACCTCGTGCCACCACTTGTCCAGGGGCGTCCACGCGACGTCCTCGCCGTTGCGCTTGACGACCAGCACGTTCTGCACGGTGTGGCCCTCCTTGGCCAGCGCCTCGTCGACGGCCGGCTTCAGGGAGGAGGGCTTGCCGCGGCGCCAGGTGCCGTCGGCCGTGACCACGAGCTTGGCCTCGGCATCGTCGACGCGGCTGCGCAGGGCATCGGCAGAGAAACCGCCGAAGACGACCGAGTGGATGGCGCCGATGCGGGCGCAGGCCAGCATGGTGATGACGGCCTCGGGGATCATCGGCAGGTAGACGGCCACGCGATCGCCCTTGGCAACGCCCAGGGACTCGAAGGCGTTGGCCGCCTGCTTCACGGCCTCGGTCAGCTGTGCGTAGGTGTAGCTGCGGGTGTCGCCCGGTTCCCCCTCGAAGTGGATGGCCACGCGGTCGCCCAACCCGTTTTCCACGTGGCGGTCCAGCGCGTTGTAGGCGGCGTTGACCTTGCCCCCGACGAACCACTTGGCCACGGGGGCTTCGGACCAGTCCAGGGTTTCGGTGAAGTCGGTGTCCCAGGTGAGGGTGTTGCGTGCCTGGTCGGCCCAGTAGCCCAGGCGGTTGGCCTTGGCTGCCTCGTACTGTTCCGGCTTGGCGATCGCATTCGCCACGAACTCTGCGCTAGGGGCGAACGAACGGGTCTCGTGAGACAGGTTATCGAGAGTGGGGATGTGAGTTTCCGACACCGGGGGAGTCCTTCCAACAACGGGGTTTGCTTGTGAGTCAGATTACAGCCACCGGCGCGGGCCGGGTGCGAGCGGTCACAATTGTGACAGCCGGGAGTGCGGTTTGTGCGCCAAGCGGTATCGGCGTGCGCCGAGCGGTCGCCCCGTCCTGACCTGTTGCGAAGCCTGGGGCGGGGGACGAGGGGCCCGACTTCTTCCCGACACCTCCGCCGGAGCGACGGCCAACGGGGGGAAGAACCTAGGCGGCGCGGATAGGCTGTAGAAAGACCACCCGGTGGCGGCCGAAACAATTTGCAATTCTGGTGTTTTGCCCGGAGCCGGGGTGGTTGACTGGCAGCAACGATGAACAGAAGCGGGGTCCTCAGATGGAACAGGTGCACTTGGGAACACAAGACGGCAATGCCATGACCAGGGTGAAGGGTCGGGTTGGACCGCTCACGCTGCGTGACACGTTCGTCGTCGTCGGCGCGGTGCTGGTGTTGGTCGGCTCGCTGGTTCCGATTTCCTGGACCAAGGCGATTTCGGTGAACATGTGGATCTTCCCCGGCTTGCCGTTCCACCTGCTGGTCACTCTGCTCATGCCGTTGGCTGTTGGCGCTGCGTTCGCCTGGCGCCGGTTCACCAAACGCACAAGGGTGCGTGTGGGATCGCTGAGCCTTGACCAGTTCGGCTCGGTCGTTTCATTGATTTCCGCCGCGTACTTCTTCAACTCCTATGTCGCAACGATGTCCGCCGCCTTCCTGCTGGGCTTTGTTGGCGCGTTGGCCATGATTTGCGGCACAACCCTGGCCCGCTACTTTGGCGCGTTCCGCACGGATTTTGTTCCAGGGGACGAGGCTGTGATCAGCAACGACGTCCGCCCCGTGGCCGCATCGAAGGCCGCTTCCGCCGCTGCGGCGGCAACCGCTGCATCCGTTGACAGCTCCGAAGGATTCGGCGCCAGCAGCAACCCCGGGGCAAGCCCGTCCGCGCCCGCGGTTCCCAAGACCGCCGCCGCCCCGGAGCCTGAAGCATCCGTGGAAGCACAGCCCGCCAATTCCCTCGCCACTGCCGGTGCCACTGCCGGCGTGGCATCCGCTGCCGCGGCGGCAACCTTGGCCGGAACCGCAGCGGCGTCGGAAGCGTCTTCCGAGGCCCCGGAAAAGGCCGTCGGCGACGAGCCGGCCGCAGCGGAGACCGAAGCAGAGGAACTCGAGGAATCTTCGGTCGAGGCACCTGCTGCGGGGGACCGGATGCAGGAAAGCACGGGAACCGGCGAATCCGAGGCCGGGCCCGAGGCTGTAGCCCCGGCAACGGCCGAAGCCGTGAACGAAAACGTGGACGCTCCGGCGGCTGCATCCAAGGTAAAGGTGCCCGAGACCAGCGACGCCGGCGAGTCGGACTTCCCGGAGGTCAGCCTGGTGCAGCAGGATGCCGAGGCCGAATCGGCCCCGGCAGCCACCGGCCTGATCCCGGCGGCGGCCCCGGTGCAGTCGCGGGAGGAAGCCCCGCAGGCTGGCCCGGTCACCTCCGCAAACCCCGTCGCCCAGGCGGCGCCGAACGCAACGGCCGCACTTTCCCGCGACGAGCTTTCCGCACAGATGAAGGCGGCCGCCGCCAGCCAGAGGGCACAGGAAGACGAGCCCTTCGGCGCCCGCTCGGACACTGCTGCCGAGGAACCAGAATCCAGCAGCTTCTGGTTTGCGCTGAACCAGCCGCGTCCGGTCTACGACCCGAGGAGCGGTGCACGGATCACCACGCTGCAGCCCGGCGTCTGGATCCTCTGCCTTGAGGACCGCGGGCAGGACTACCTGGTCAACCTCGATGGGGACCGCCCGGCGGTGTTGCGCGAGCTGGACAACCTGCAATACCCGGAAAAGTAGCCGATGATGCGTGACGAGAGCACCCTTGGCCTCAAGCGCCGGGCCCGGAAGATCAACAGGGTGCTCGCCGAAACCTACCCGTACGCGGTTGCCGAACTCGACTTCGGCAACGCGTTCGAGCTGCTCGTCGCCACCGTGCTCTCGGCGCAAACCACCGACGTGCGGGTCAACGCGATCACCCCGGCGCTCTTCGCCAGGTACCCGGACGCGCTGGCCATGAGCCAGGCCCAACCCGAGGAACTCCAGGAAATCATCCGACCCACCGGGTTCTTCCGCGCCAAGGCGAACTCGCTGCTGGCCCTGTCCACCCGCATCGTCGACGAGTACGACGGGGAGGTCCCGGGCCGGCTCGAGGACCTGGTGACCCTGGCCGGGGTGGGACGCAAGACGGCCAACGTGGTGCTCGGCAACGCGTTCGGGGTGCCCGGAATCACCGTCGACACCCACTTCATGCGGCTGGCCCGGCGCTTCGGCTGGACCGAGGAAAGCGACCCGGTGAAGATCGAACACGAGGTCGGTGCGCTCTTCGAGCCCAGGGACTGGACCATGCTCAGCCACCGCGTGGTCTTCCACGGGCGGCGGGTCTGCCACGCACGCAAGCCGGCCTGCGGGGCCTGCCCGCTGACCACGCTGTGCCCGTCCTACGGGGAGGGCGAAACCGACGAGGCCAAGGCCGTCAAGCTGCTGAAATACGAGCTGGCGCCGGGACGCGAAGAACTGCTGGAGAAGATGCGCCAGGGTGCCACGCGCCGGGAGCTGCGCGCCCAGGGATACGGATTGGAAGCATGAGCGTACGCGAAGAACTGCTGGCGATGATCCAGCGCCAGGCCCCCGGTGAGGGTGCCGGGCACGGTGAAGCCACCAAGATGCCCGACAGCTGGGTGTTCAGGGACATCGACCGGGACCGGGCGAAGCACGCAGCAGTGCTGATCCTCTTCGGGCGGCTTGACGACGTGCCGGCGGCCAGCAAGGTTCCGTCCGTGCGCGAGGACCTGGACGTGCTTTTTGTGACCCGCGCGGACACCCTGCGCAAGCACGCCGGCCAGGTTGCGTTCCCCGGAGGTAAGGTCGACCCCGGGGACACTGACGCGATAGCCGCGGCCGTGCGGGAGGCGGAGGAGGAAACCGGGCTGGACCCGGACGGGGTGGAGATCCTTGGCGCGCTGCCGGACACCGAGCTGCCCGTCAGCAACTTCATCGTCACCCCCGTGGTGGGTTGGTGGCACGCGCCCTCGGACGTCTTTGCGGTCGACCTTGCCGAATCCTCCACGGTCTTCCGCGCCCCGGTGGCCGACCTGCTGGACCCGGCGAACCGGGTCACCTCGGTGGTCGAGCGCGACGGCTCCAGGTTCAGCGCCCCGGCCTTCGACGTGGAGGGCGGATTCATCTGGGGCTTCACGGCCATCGTGCTGGATCGGATGTTCAACGACCTGGGCTGGACGGTGCCGTGGGACAGCACCCGCGAGGTCCCCGTCGAGGTCATTCAGGGGAAGGCTTCCTAGCCCCGGCCGGAAACCGTTATTTGGCCTGGTCGTAGGAATCCACGACGACGGCGGTGACCGGGAAGTCCACGGGAATCGGGCCGAAGAGCAGGTCCGCCGCGGCCTTCGCCGATTCGTGGACCAGCCCGACGATCGTCTCGGCCTGTTCGGCCGGCACGTGAAGCATGATCTCGTCGTGCAGGAAAAAGACGAGCGAGCCCAGGTCGGTGCCCGCCGCGGCCCCGGCACGCAGCCGGCGGCGCAGCTCGCCCATCCAGCACAGCGCCCACTCCGCCGCCGTCGACTGGACAATGAAGTTCCTGGTGAAGCGGCCCCGGCTGCGGGCCTCCGCGAGCGCCGCGCGGGCCGATTCCTCCGAATCCGCGCGCTTCTGCGCGCGCAGCCAGGCCTCGGAGGCGGGGGGAGTGCCGCGGCCCAGGAACGAGGAGACATCCGCCCCCGCTTCGCCCTGTTGCGCGGCCCATTCGACCAGGCCCACGGCGCGCGGGTAGGTGGCCTTCAGCTTGGGCATCAGCCGCCCGGACTCGCCGGTGGTGGCCCCGTACATGGCCCCGAGCATCGCGATCTTGGCGTGGGCGCGGTCGCCGCCGAAACCGGCGTCGGCAATGCCCTGGTACAGGTCCTTGCCGCGGGCCGCGGCCGCAAGCGCGGTGTCCCGGGAGAGCGCGGCCAGGATGCGTGGTTCCAGCTGCGCGGCGTCGGCGACGACCAAGACCATGCCCGGGTCCGCCCGCACCGCCGAACGCACCTGATGCGGGATCTGCAGCGCCCCGCCGCCGTGTGAGGCCCAGCGCCCGGTCACGACCCCGCCGACCACGTATTCGGGCCGGAAGCGCCCGTTCTTGACCCAGCGGTCGACCCAGGCGTAGCCGTTGGCGCTGGCCAGCCGCGCGATCTTCTTGTAGGCAAGCAGCGGTTCGACCACCGGGTGCTTGAGCTCGGTCAGCTCCCAGGCCCTGGTGTTGGTCACGGAGATGCCCGCCTGGTTCATGGCGCGCAGCAGTTCCTGCGGGGAATCCGGGTTCAGGGCCGGCGCGCCGAGCAGCTCGCGGATCCGCACCGCGAGGTTCTCCATGAGCGGCGGGCGCACCCCCGCCGGGACGCGCGGCCCCAGGGCTTCCTCGAGCAGCCGGTGGTGCACCGCAATGTCCCAGGGGACCCCGGCATGGGTCATTTCCGCGCCGATCAGCGCGCCCGCGGATTCGGCGGCGATGAGCAGGCCCAGCCGCCTGCCGCGCTCGTCCCCAGCCACGGCCGCGCGCTGGGACAGGAACTCGGCAAGCACGTTTTCCAGCGCGCCGGAATCGTCCTTGGGCTCGGAGAAAAGCTCTCCCTGGTTTTCGGAGACGCGCGCCGGCGGTAGCAGGTGTGCCGGGGCCAGGGTGGCGGGGTCCGGTTCCCGGCGCAGCGCGGCCAGGTAGTCGCTCGGAAGCGCGTGCGGGGCGTTGCGCAGGATGTTCCGGGTCAAGGTGAGGTCGTGGGCGCGGTTGACTTGGACTCCGGCTGCCAGCAGCGCCGGGTACCAGGCCTGCACGGAATCAAAGACCCAACGCGGGGAGCGCGATTCGAGTTCCGCGACAACCCGGGCCAGGCCGTCCCCGTAGACCTGCACCGGGGGCAGCAGCGCGGTGCCCCCGGCATCGACGAGCTGCACCAGCGCCGTGGCGGCACCGGCCTCAAGGTCCGGCTGGGAGATGGCGTGGGTTGCCACGATCGCGAATTGTTGCACGTTTCATTCTCGCAGTTGGCTGCCACGGCTTGGGACGGCGCGGCAGGTCGCGGCGCGTCCGCGACTTTCCCGCACCGGGTGCTTGCCGCCCCCCGCGCCTCCACAGCCCGAGGGCGAGGCGGCCGATGGGCCCGGTCCCCGGTCCACAGTGGGGTGCATGGAAGAGCAGAGACGGTTCGTCGCCGGCGGTACCCGGAGACCGCAGCGTGGCACCGGGGCAACCGAGTACCCGGCGCTGCATGCCGCATTGCAGCACGCACAAACGCAGGATCCGCCCGACGCACCGGAAACATGGCAGGAACCGCGGCCGGATCCGCGGACTGTCGACAGGGAGGCGCAGGCCGCGCGCTGCATCCTGCTCACCCGCGACACGGGGCTGGCGCAGTCGATCGCGCTGATCGCCGTGGGCGCCGGGGTGCAGCTGGTCCAGTACCGCGAGACGGAACGGACCCGCACGCACCAACGGGAAACGGTTCTGGTAGGGCACGACTGCGCGGGTGAGGCGGCAAGCCTCTTTCCCGGGGCGCGGCTGGTGCTCGCCGGGTTCGAGGAGCACCAGGACGTGCTCTGGCGCGCCGCGGCCCGCAGCCCCGGGGCCAGGGTCGCGGTGCTTCCGCAGGCCTCGGCCTGGCTGGGGGAGTACCTGGGCGAACTCGGTTTGAACGGCGGGGCCGCACGCATCACCTTGCTGGCCGGCGGGTGCGGGGGAGCCGGCACCAGCACCCTTGCCGCGCTGCTTGCCGCAACCCACACCCTGGCCGGTCGGCGGACCCTGCTCATCGACGCAGACCGGGTCTCCACGGGGTTGTGGCCGATGTTGCGGCCCCGGGAACCGGAGGGAATCGGCTGGGAGGACCTGGAGCATAGCCGCGGGGCGCTGGCACCCGGGCAGCTGGCCGAGATCCTGCCACTGGCGCAGGGCAGCGCGGTGCTCTCCTGGGTGCGCCAACCGGGAAGCTACGTGCCGGAGGAATCGCTGGTGGTGGCGGTGCTGGCGGCCTCCCGGCGCATCTACGAAGACATCGTCATCGACGCCGGGCGGCTGCCCGCCGTCTTGCCCGGCGTGCTTGCCCTCTGCGGGGAGCGGCTGCTTGTCATGCCCACCCGCTGCGCGGCGAACCGCCGTTTCCCCGTGGCGGCCGGCGCCAACTGGTCGGTGGTGTTCACCGGCAAGCTGGCGGCCGGAACCGACACCCGCGCACTGGCCCACGGGCTGGGCCTGCCCCTGGGCGGCTACCTGCCGTGGCTCAAGCCCCTTGAACGCGGCGCCGCGGAGGGCCGGCTGATGGGCGTGCTGGCCCGCACCGCCCTGCGCCGCAGGATCACCGCCCTGGGCGCACCGGAGCGGGCGGCCCTGGGCCAGGCGGCATGAACGCCGCGGAACGGCGCACCGGGCGCCGCCGCTGGGAACAGGTTCCGGAGAACGGACAGGCCCCAACCAGCCCGGAGGTCCTGGAACAGGTGCGGCTGCGCGCCCTGGGCAGGGGCGGAGGACTGAGCGAGGTCGACCTGGCTTCGGCCGTCCAGGCCACAGGCAACGTCATCGGTTCGCACACCACCACCGAAATGGTGCAAAACCTCAGCCGGGACATCCACGGGCTGGGGATGCTCGAGGAATTCGCGCGGCAACCCGGGGTCACCGACGTGTTGGTCGACGGGCAGGGCCGCATCTGGGTCGACGGGGCCGAAGGGCTGAAGCCCAGCGGGTCCGGCTTCACCGACCCCGCCGCACTGCGGGCCCTGGCCGTGCGTTTTGCGGCCGCGGCCGGCCGCAGGCTGGACGACGCCCAGCCCTTCGTGGATCTCACCCTGGGCAACTACCGGGTCCATGCGGTGCTGCCGCCGATCTCCACCGGCGGCACGCTGATCTCGGTGCGCGTCAAGCGGACCGTGCGGCCGGAGCTGGCCGGGCTGATCGACCAGACCCGCCCCGATTGGCTGCAGGCGCTGCGCGCAATCGTCACCGCCCGGCTGAACTTCCTGGTCAGCGGCGGAACCGGTGCCGGCAAGACAACGCTGCTGGCGGCAATGCTTGCCGGGGTCCCGGCAAACGAACGCATCATCGTTGTCGAGGACTCGGCGGAGCTCACCCCGAGCCACCCGCACTTGGTCGGGCTGCAGGCGCGCGGCGGAAATGTCGAGGGTGCCGGAGAGATCGGCCTGAACATGCTGGTGCGCCAATCCCTGCGCATGCGGCCGGACCGGCTGGTGGTCGGCGAATGCAGGGGAGCGGAGATCGGTGATTTCCTGGGCGCCATGAACACCGGTCACGAGGGCGCCGCCGGGACGGTGCATGCGAACAGCGTCCAGGCCGTGCCGGCCCGGCTGCTCGCCATGGGCGCGCTGGCCAAGATGGATCCCCAGACCACCGCGCTGCAGGCGGTGAGCGCCCTGGACCTGCTCATCCACGTGGCCAGGGACGCGCGCACGGGCGCCAGGAACCCCGTGCAGTTGGGGCGGCTGGTGCTCAACCCCGCCGGGACGCTGGAGGTGCAGGTGATCTGCGAGCTCGGGAAGGCCGCCAGCGAATCAGAGGGGCTCGACTGGTTCCGCGGGCGACTGCACTCGCGGGGAGTGGCCAGCCCATGGTGATGATCCTTTGCGCCACGGCCCTGACCGGGCTTGCCGTCTGGCTCTTCCGGCGTCCGGGCAACACCGGCCGGGGCACACGGGCGGACTCCGACGCCTGTGCCGGGCGCTCAGGGTTCCCCCTTCGGCGCCCGGCACGCGATGAGGCACAGGAGGCGGAGGAGTACGGGAAACTCATCCGCCAGCTTTCGGCGTTGCTGCGTGCGGGCTGCTCCAACGCAGCGGCACTGGAACTGCTGGAGAAAATCTGGGCCGGTGCCACGGGAAGCGCCGGGAGCGACATCCATGCCGGGTGCGCCAGGGCGCTGACCCAAATGCGCACCGGCGGCACGCTGCGCGCGGGACTGGCTGAACACGCGGCCACGGGCAAGCACCATTCCCGGCTGTGGGCGCGCCTGGCGTGGTGCTTCGCCATTTCGGAACAGTCCGGTGCCGCCCTGGCCGAGCTGCTTGACCAGCTGGCGGCGGAACTGGAGAACTCGGCCGACATGCGCAGGGCCCTTGACGCCGCGCTCGCCGGACCCCGGGCCACCAGCCGGCTGCTCACTTTCCTTCCATTGGTGGGGCTGGGCCTGGGCCAGCTGCTGGGCATTGACCCGTTGGCGGTGCTCACCATGCACCCGGTGGGCAGGCTGGCCCTGATCGCCGGGGTGCTGCTGTGGCTGGCGAACCGCTGGTGGTGCCACCTGATGCTCGTGAAGATCGTCAGGCAGGTTCCCTCGTGATGGCCTGCCTGGTGGCGGGGTTGTTGGCGGGACTGGCGGTCTGGATGTGGTCGGGGAACCCGGTGGTCCATTCCCCGGACGCGGGCCGTTCCCGGCCTGAAGCGCCGCCCACGGAGCAGCGCGAGTCACCGTCGTTGGTGCTCGAAATGTGCGCGACGTTGCTGGAATCCGGGCTGCCGGTGCGGTCGGTGTTGGAAATCGTGGGCGGGCACGTGCCCGGCTATGCGCCGCTGACGCGCGTTTCCCGGGCGCTGGAGCTGAACGTTGATTGGGACCGGGCCTGGAGCCCGATGCCCGCCACGGTCCGGGAACTGGAACCGTCCTTGCGTTTCACCCAGCTCAGCGGGGCTCCTGCCGCAAAGCTCCTGCGTTCGGCGGCGGCCTCGGGGCGCAAGCGGGAAATCCGGGAGGCCGAGGCACGCGGTGCCGAATTCGGGATCAAACTGGTCATTCCCCTGGGGCTGTGTGCGTTGCCGGCTTTTGTCTGCCTTGGCGTGGTTCCCATCGTCATTTCCCTGCTGCCGGACTTCTGAGGGCCTTGGTGCGGCTTCCCCGCACAACGCACGCACCGCGCACCGTTCCCCGGTTATCCCCAACGCCGCCGCGACGCGGCCCCGCCCGGACGCCCCGGAGCCAGACTCAAGGGGAGCCATGCCGGGCCCGACGGCCGGAGGGTTCGCAAACAAGCAACACACACCCAAGAAAAGCAACAAGGAAAGGCAGGCAGCACATGGAACACGAGGTCGAGCTGGTAACGCCGGGACACATCGATCTGCGGGCCATCGGGGACGAGGAAGGCAGCACCACCGCGGAATTCGCCATCGTCACGCTGGCGGCCGTGGCCTTCGCCGGGCTGCTGGTCAGCATTCTTTCCAGCGGCGATGTGCGCGGAATGCTTCTGGGGCTGATCCGTCAGGCCCTGTCCTTTTAGGGACCGTTGGCATGCGAACGCATTCGGAAGACGGCAGCAGCACCGCGGAAATCGCGGTGCTGCTGCCGGCCGTTGCCCTCCTGCTCACGGTGGTGGCCGCGGCGGGAATGCTCGGCGGGGAACAAGTGCGGATCCAGCAGGCCGCAAGTGCCTCGGCGAGGGAACTGGCCCGCGGCACCGATGCGGGCGAAGCCATCGCCACCGCCCTGCGCATTGGCGGTGCCGACCTACACGTCTCCCTGGGGTCGGGGGCTGGTTACGAAAAGGTGTTTGTCACCTCCGGAGTCACCCTTCCGTTGTTGGGGGAAATCCGTTTGACCGCGGAGGCATCGGCCCGGAAGGAAATCGAGCCGTGAGGCGGACACGCATTTCCGGGGCCGGGAGCGAGTCGGAGGCGGGCAACGGGACGGTGCTGATGATTGCTGTCGTCTTCCTGGCGTTCTTCGCGCTGGTGGTGGTGCTCATGCTCTCCGCCGCGGGCCATGCGGCCTCCAAGGCAGCAACGGCCGCGGACCTTGCGGCGCTGGCCGGTGCCGACGCCGCACGTCTCCTCATCCCCGGGGAACCGTGTGCCGTTGCCGGGCAAACGGCCCGGACCAACCATGCAATGGTCACCGAATGCAGCAGGCAGGGAACCAGCGGTGAGATCGTGAAAATCGCCGTCAAGGTTCCGGTCGCGATGGTTGGCTGGCTTCCGCCCTTCGGCCACGCGGTTGCCGTGGCGCGGGCGGGCCCGCCGCCGCAGCCCTGGCGCTTGGCACCGCAGGCCACCCGGGGGATTCTCAGGCCGAGTGCGCCGCCTCGCTGAGGATGGCCGAGAGCAGGCGGATCGCGCCATGTTTGTCCAGCGGGTTGTTCTTGTTCCCGCATTTGGGGGACTGGACGCAGGACGGGCACCCGCTTGCGCATTCACAGGCGGCAATTGCATCCCGGGTGGCGCCCAGCCAGGCCGTGGCCTTTTCGTATCCGCGCTCCACGAATCCGGCTCCGCCGGGGTGGCCGTCGTAGACAAAGATGGTGGGCATGGACGTGTCCATGTGAAGCGCGGTGGAGACCCCGCCAATGTCCCAGCGGTCGCTGGACGCGACCAGCGGCAGCAAACCGATGGCCGCGTGCTCGGCGGCATGCAGCGCGCCGGGGAATTCCTCGGGGGAGATGCCCGCGGCGATCAACCGCCTCTCCGGAATGGTGAACCACACGGACTTGGTGTGCAGGTCGCGGGCCTCAAGGTCCAGGGGCTCCTCGCTGAGGATTTCGTTGCTCATCACCGATTTGCGCTGGAACGACACCACCTGCGTGGTGACCACCACGTCCCCGAAGTTGGCGGTGATCGGGCCCCATTGCACGCTTCGCTCGATGTCCCTGACCTCGACCGTGGTGATGTCGCGCGCCTGGGTGTAGAAATCCGGGTTGGCCCGGGTCACCATGACGCAGTGGTCCATTTCGTTCAGTTCGTCAACCACGTAGCTGGCACCCTGGTGGACGTAGATGGCCCCGGTGTGTGCCTGGTAGTGGGTCTGCGGCGAATCCATGGTTCCCAGGAGCGCGCCCGTGTCTGACTCGATGATGCTCACCGGTCCGCCGCCATCGGCGCGCAGGTTGACCATTGAGGCGGCATGCTCCGGATGCGTCCAGAACCACCCTGCGGGGCGCCGGCGCAGGAAGCCCCGCGCCACCAGCGACTCAAGCAACCCGTGGGCGGAGGGGCCGAACGCCGCAAGGTCCTCCGGGCGCAACGGAAGCTCTTCGGCGGCCGCGCAGAGGTGGCCGGAAAGCACATAGGGGTTTTCGGGGTCGAACACCGTCGCCTCGACGCCGGCTTCGAAGATGGCCTCGGGGTGGTTGACCAAATACGTGTCCAGCGGGTCGTCGCTTGCCACGAGCACGGCCAAGGCATCCTGTCCGGCGCGCCCCGCCCTGCCGATCTGCTGGAAGAACGAAGCCCTGGTGCCGGGCCAACCCGCCACCAACACGGCGTCGAGGCCGGCAACGTCGATCCCCAGTTCAAGTGCCGAGGTTGAGGCCACGCCCAGAAGTGTCCCGTTGCGCAATTGCTCCTCGAGTTCGCGCCGCTCGGCCGGCAGGTAGCCGGAGCGGTATGCCGCGACGCGATCGGGAAGCGTGGGGTGGACCTGGTCGACCATGTTCCGGGTGATCGTGGCGATGGTTTCGGCTCCACGCCGTGACTTGATGAAGGCGAGCGTTCGCACGTGGGAGCAGACCAGATTGGCGAGCAGATTCGAGGTTTCGGCAACGACCGTGCGGCGGGTTGGGGCCCCGTTTTCACCGTGCAGATCCGTGAGAGGCGGTTCCCACAGGGCGATGGTCAGTGCGCCCTTGGGCGAGAAATCGGTGGTGACTTCTTGTGCCGTGGCACCAATGAGTTTGGAGAAGGAAGCGGCGGGATCGGCGCTGGTGGCCGAGGCGCCGATAAAGACCGGATTTGCCCCGTAGTATTCGCAGATCCTGCGTAGCCGGCGTAGCAGGTTGGCGATGTTCGATCCGAAAACACCGCGGTAGGAGTGTGCTTCGTCGATGATGACAAAGCGCAACCGGCGCAGGACCCTGGCCCACCAAGTGTGGTTCGGCAGGATGCCAAAGTGCAGCATGTCGGGATTGGAGAGGATGAAGTTTGCGTGGTCGCGGATCCAGCGACGTGCGGAAACTTCCGTGTCGCCATCGTAGCTGGCGGCCCGCACGCTCGAGAGGCCGAAACCCGCAATTGCAGAGAGCTGGTCCGCTGCCAGAGCCTTGGTGGGTGCCAGATAGAGCACGGTGCCGTCTTGGGGAACCAGGCTTGCCTGGTTTTCCAGTGAGGAGGTGTGGATGGCGTTCAGGGCCGGCAATTGGTATGCCAAGGATTTGCCCGAGGCGGTGCCGGTGGCAATGATCGTGTGTTCGCCTCGGTGGGCAAGATCCGCTGCCTGGACCTGATGCAGCCAGGGGGAGCTGACGCCCGTGCGTTCAAAGACTTCGCGAACCTCAGGATGGACCCAGCCCGGCCACGGTCCGGTGAGCGCCTCGCGCGCTTGGATGGTGCGGGAATGGAGCAGCGCCGAAGGGGTTGGCCCGTGGCCCAACAAGGCGATCTGTTCCGAATAAGCGTTCACCGAATCATTGTGGCATCCCACGGGGTCACCTGTTGATTGGGTGACAAAAAAGTGGTGGGCCTCGCCAAGGCAAGACCCACCACCAAACGAAAATTTTTGAATCTAGGCGTCTTGCTTGCCTTCAAAGAGAACAACGTTGCCCAGATTGGTCCAACCGAGCGACTGGTAGAGCTGCTGGCCGTCGACCGAGGCGATCAGCAGGCCTTCCTCGACATCGTGCTCCAACGCAAGGGAGACCAAGGCACGCATGATCAAGCTGCCCAGTCCGCGACGGCGGAAGTCCGGGGCGGTGATGATGCGGTCGAAAATGGCATAACCCTCGACTGCGGACACGTGGCCGCTTGCGGCAACAACCTCGGCGTCTTCCACGGGGTGGATCGAGACGTAGGCGTGGGTGTTGTCGCGTTCGATCTGGAAGGCGAACCCTTCAGTCGGGCGTGGTTCCTCGACGTCGTGGCCGCTCATCTCGGTGACCATGAGTACTTCATCGGAATTGACCACGTTTAGTCCAGCAGCCTGGGCTGCTTCGATGAGCGAGGAGATTTCGTTGGCGAATGCCGTCAGGCGACGCTTAGGGTGCTTGTGCAGCGTCTCGGCAACAGCCACCAATTCTTCATTGGACGGCTCATAGATAACGTACTCCCAGTCACCTGAAGTATCGTGGCGCAGGGCGGCATGGACCCGACCCTCATGTCGGTTCTCATAACCTCGTGCACCAGCCCAGCCGGTAACCCAAGTACCAATTAGTTCATCGCTTGCAGTAGATCCCATAGCTCGACCCTACCCCGTGAACAGGCCCGATGGGTTGCATTGAGGTGAACTGTTGCACGCTTGAAACACTCGAACATCCCGGTGACGGTTGACACTTCGGATGCCCTAAACGGGATTTTGCACCTAGGCTTAACAGCGTGTCGCAGAACCGAATTGTCTTGTATTACGCCTTTACCCCACTCGCCGACCCCGAGGCCGTGCGCCTATGGCAGCGAACGCTCCTAGAGAGGTGGGGTCTTCGCGGACGCATCATCATCTCCAAGGACGGCATCAACGGAACGGTCGGGGGCGAGATCTTTGCCGTCAAGCAGTACGTCAAGGCCACCCGCGAGTACCCGGCGTTCAAGAAGATGGATATCAAGTGGTCCGAGGGATCTGCCGAGGATTTCCCGCGTATTTCCGTGAAGGTCCGCGATGAAATCGTGTCATTCGGTGCCCCGGGCGAGCTGAAGATCGACGACAACGGCGTACTCGGCGGCGGCGTGCACCTCAAGCCCGAGGCCCTGCACGAATTGGTTGAAGCGAAGAAGGCCGCAGGCCAGGAGGTCCACTTCTTCGACGGCCGAAACGCCTTTGAAGCCCAGATCGGCAAATTCAAGAACGCGATCGTTCCGGACGTCGAAACAACGCACGACTTCATCGCCGAAATCGAATCCGGCAAATACGATGACATGAAAGACCAGCCCGTTGTGACATATTGCACAGGCGGAATTCGCTGTGAAGTGCTTTCGGCCCTCATGGTCAATCGCGGCTTCACCGAGGTCTACCAGATGCAGGGCGGCATCGTCCGCTACGGGGAAACCTTCGGTGACAAGGGGCTCTGGGAAGGCTCGCTGTATGTCTTCGACAAGCGCATGCACATGGAATTCAGCGAAGACGCCGTGACCATCGGCAAGTGCGTTTGCTGTGAGGCGCCAACCAACAAGTTTGAGAACTGCGCGAACCTTTCCTGCCGGAACCTGCGCCTGTTCTGTGCGGACTGCGCCGCCACGGACGAACTGCGTCGCTGCCCCGACTGCGTCGCGTCGGCCAACGCGCTTGAAAGCGTCAGTTCGTAGCCGCAGGGCAAGCAGCATGACCCGCCCGAACCAGGTTCGGGCGGGTCATGCTGCATTTAGGGGTAGCCACCCCGTTTGGCATGCCGGGTCGACGGTGGTTGCAATTCGCCGACGGAGGCGATGAAACGACAGGACACATCGGGGACGTCCGGCGGTTTTCGCCCACGCCTGGTTCCCGGGGCGCGGCAGGGGGGCTTATCCCCTGACGCCCAACCGGTACAGGGTGACTGCAAGGTGCAGGGACGTCATGGTGTCGGCGTCGGTCAGTTCGCGGCCCTGGACTTTTTCGATCCTGCGCAGCCGGGCGTAGACGCTTGGCCGGCTCAAATGCAGTGCCCGGGACAACTCCGCGATGCTGCCGTTGGTCTGGAGGTAGGTCTCGATGAAGTCCATGTACTCCGGCTCGTCCAGGAACGGTGCGAGTTGGTCGTGCACATAGGTGTGGCTTTCCTCCACGTCCAGCAGGCGTTGCATGAGCCAACGGAAGCCGAGGTCGCTGGCGCGGTGGTACGGAGCCCCGGAATGGTCCATGGTCGACGCCGAGTGCGCCACGCGGCAGGCTTCGTCCAATCCCTTCAGGGCCGTGATGCCCAGCTCGGGGCTGGCCGTTCCAACTCCCATCGTCCAGGAACTGTCGTTGCCGTAAGTGCCGAGTACCGGTCCGATGCTGTCATGGACGATTGACAGGGCTGCCTCGATGTCGGCCGCCGCGGGCAGGCATAAAAGGATGCCCACCCCGTTTGCGCCGGAATCACAGGCAAAGGCCGGGAAGCTGGAACCGCGAAGCGTGTCCTGCAGCGTGGCGGTAATGGCTGCCAGGTCGGGGCTTGCCGACGCTGACACGGCGCTGCCGCGCTGCTTGAAGTTGATGGCGATGGGTACGAACAAGTCGACGGATGCCACGCCCAGCATCGCCGCGTGCAGCAACAATTCCTTTTCGCTTCGGATTTCGCCCGAGCGAACCTCCTTGACCATGGTCGACAGCGACTCCTGCCGGGCCAGCGCCAAGTCGGCAGAGCCATTGGGCAGCAGTTCGCCGAATGACGCGCCGACCTCCTCCATGCCCAGGGAAGCGCGTGGGTTTCCCGCGCCCACCGTTGAGACAAGCTGCCCCACCTTCCGGCCATGGCCGATAACCGGGTAGACCAGCCAGTTCTCGTTGCCCACGACGCGGACACTGGAGCCCAAGACCTTCGAAGAGGCTGGCGCCTGGATGAAACGCCGCATCTGCTCCGGGTCCAGGCCCTGGTGGATGACAACTGTGGACAGCGAATCCTCGAGGACAAGGGGTGCATCGAGCATGTCGGCGATCGCGGAGAACAGCTCCCTCAGCTCCAGGTGAGAGGCGGCCGCGGATGAAAGAAAATTCGATACCGCATCCAACCCGCTCAGCCCTCTGGCGGCGGAGTAGATAAGCCGATGCACGGTTTCGGTGATGTCAACGAAACGGGCGCGGTCGTCCAGCAGCACCACAGGAATCTGCGCCGTGGCAGCAGCCGTTTCCAGGCACTTCTTGATTTCGGGCGCATCGGAAAGGAAGGAGAAGATCACCCCGGCTGCCCCTGCTGCGGCCAAGCCGTCCAAAAAGGCCTGGGTTGTCTCTAGCGATGTCGTCAAGGACAGGCCGGAACTGAGGATCAGTTCCCCGCCTTCCAGGAGGCCGGACAAATCCGCGGACTCTGTCACGTGGATGCTGCGGACCGGGGAATCCAGGAGTCGAGCCTGGCCGAGCACCTGTGGATGTCCCTCGCTGACCGCTGAAACCCCTAGAATTCGGCGAATCGTTAAGGTCATTTACAAAGTGTAACAGCGGCAAAATCGAGGTGATTACAGTATTGATGTTGTGCAGGTCACAGGGTAGGGCCACGATAGAAGTGTGACTTCCGGAGCATGTTTTTCGAGAAGCCGCAGCCTTGAAAGCCGTTGAATCCGGATGCCTCACCAAGTTCCCGATGACCCACAAATGCGTGGATTTCGCCGCCCGTAAATTCTAGCGAGCGATCGAACTTGTCCGTGGTATCCAGATGATAAAGCGAAGGAATGGCAGGAAATGAAAGAAACAAGCGAAGAAGTTGATGGGTCAGGGTCCGAGCTGGATCTCGCAGGTTTTGAAGCGGAACGTGACAGGGTGTGCACCTATTTTGCCGAGCGCGAAGGCAAACGGCAGCCCGGGCAGCTCACCAATGTCGAGTACATCTTTGTGGGCGTCTTGCTCGTCGTGACATTCGCCCTGGTCCTGGTTTTTCAGTAAGCAACCTTCACTGCCCAACACCCCTGGCTAAGGGGTGCCGATCACAGAGGATTCCCAATGGACTACGCCATTGAAGCAGAACGAGGAAGGGCCCCGTTGCCGCCGTCAAAGCGGCTGTGGGGATTCTGGGAATACACTTGGGCCAACGCGGCCCTCGCGATTGCCACGTGGGGCTTTCTCATCGGAGGATCGCTGGCGCTCGTTGTCGATGTAAAGAGCGGTCTTGTCGCCATCGTTCTTGGAAACGTCTTGGGCGTCCTCCTGGTTGGGCTCGCCGTATCCGTCAGCGCCGGTAAGTACGGAACCGAGCAGTACACGTTCATGCGCAGCGTGTTCGGCCACAACGGCAGCCGGGTCATTTACACGGTGGCAATGATCCTGCTGACGGTCGGCTGGCTGGTGGTCCTGGGGACCATGTTCGGCCGTTCCATCGACTCCGCAATTAGTGTTGTCAGTGACCGGGACCCGGATCCGAATGCACCGTACATCTACGTCATCACGATCATTGCCATAGCGCTGACCGCCTACATCGTGGCCAAGGGCCCAACCTCCATCAAGCTCTTCAACGTCATCGTTGCCCCCGCCTTGATCCTGGTCATGGGCTTCATGATCTGGCTGTTCCTTTCGGACACTTCGCTCTCGGAGCTGCTTGCCCTTGACGCGCTCGCCCGGCCGTTCGATTCCAATGCCGTGAACTTCATGATCGCCGTTGAAATCAACATTGCCGCCGGTTTCTCCTGGTGGCCGTACATCGGCAACCTGTCGCGCATCACCAAGAACGAACGCACGGCCTTCTGGCCAAACCTGATCGGCATCGGATTCGCCGCCAGCCTGGGTGAAGCAGTGGGACTCATCGGCGCGATCAAGTACGGCAACGCCGACCCGACGCAGTGGATGGCGGAAACCGGGGGACTGTGGCTGAGCGCCATTGTCTTGGTGTTCATCGCCTTCGCGAACATCACCAGCATGGCAAACATCCTCTACACGGCAGTCGTTGGACTCCGGCAAATGTTCGGCGCGCTGTTCAAGAACGTGTCCTGGGAGTGGCTCGTCACGGGGTTCTGCATTGTCCCGGTGATTGTCATGTTTGCCATTCCGGGCCTCTACGACGGATTCATGACGTTCCTGGTGTGGACCGCGGCCATCTACAGCGCCCTGACCGGAATCATGCTTGTCGACTACTTCCTCCTGCGCCGGCAGCGGGTGGACCTCAAGCACCTATTCATCGAAGGCAAATCGTCGATCTACTACTTCACCGGTGGCTACAACATCGCCGCGATGGCCGCAACGGTGAGCGGCATTGTGATCTTTACCGTCACTTTCAATCCGTTGACTTTTGAACACACAGGATATTTCCGGTACACCACTGCTTCGCTGCTCGCAGCCGTCGCAGCCGGGCTCATCTACTGGGCGATGTCCGCATTATTCGTTGTACCCCGTGGCCTGGGCGGTTACCCAACTTCCCGCGCCAAAACCCTCACTAGGAGCTGAATTACGATGACTGAAACCATGTTGGCCGCTTACTTCACCGAAGACAACAGCCCCCTGGAAATCCGCGAGACCGCCATCCCGCAGCCCGGCAAGGGCGAGGTTCTCGTCAAGATGGAAAGCTGCGGCGTATGCCACACTGACGTGCACTTCTGGAAGGGCGAGGATGAGCTTCCGCGCCCGAAGCCGGCAATCCTGGGCCATGAAGGCGTCGGCTCGATCGTTGCCGTCGGCGACGGGGTGGAACTTACGGCGGGAGAACGAGTCGGCGTCGGCTTCGTGTACTCCGCCTGCGGCAACTGCCGCGAATGCCGCAAGGGCCTGGAGACCTACTGCCAGAACAGCCAGGCCACGGGTGTCCACGTTGACGGGTGCTTTGCCCAGTACATCGTGGCCCCCGCCGACTGGGTCACCCACATCCCCGGGGAGCTCTCCTCCGAGGAAGCCTGCCCGCTGCTCTGCGCCGGCGTCACCGCCTTCAGTGCGGTGCGCAAGGCCAACATCGAGCCCGGCTCCGTCGTGGTCATCTTCGGCCTCGGAGGCCTGGGGCAGTACGCGATCCAGTTCGCCAAGCTCTTCGGCGCCAAGGTCATCGGCATCGACCTGGATCCCAAGAAGCTGGAAACCGCCAAGCGCCTGGGCGCACACGCCGCCTACGCACCGGGCGAGGAGGCCGAAAAGGCCATCCATGAACTGGGCGGCGCCGACGCCCTCCTGAGCTTCGCGCCCTCGCCGCAGGTGTTCCGGAACATGTTCACCCTGGCGGCCCCGACCGCCCGATTCATCCAGGTGGCACTGCCGAACAACCCGTTCACGTTCAAGGCCGCCGAGCTCATCGACCTGGGCATCACCATCATCGGCAGCGCCGACGGCACCCGTCTGGAACGCGACCAGGTCATGCAGCTGGCCAAGGACGGCCTGGTCCACTCGAACGTCGAGACGATGGAATTCAGCAACATCAATGAAGCATTCCGCCGCCTGGATGCCGGGGAAGCCGACGGCCGCCTCGTCGTCCAGTTCTAGGTCTTCCAATCCCCACCGCCGCATAAACACCATCTTTTCCAACACAAAACCGAAAGGGGCTTCAGATGAGCATCGACAGCGCTGAAACCTACTTTGACAACTACTTCGACACCTACCAGGTCCCTGCTTCCGTCCGTTCTTTCCTGGCAAGGTCACACCAACTGTTTATCGACGGTGCCTGGGTGGATTCCTCCGACGGCGCCACGGTGCCTGTCACCGAACCATCAACCACCCAAACGATCTCCAACATTGCCAGCGCTACCGTGGCAGACCTGGACAAGGCGGTTGCCGCGGCCCGCCGTGAATTCGACGGCGGCTCCTGGAGCCGGTTCACCCCGCTGGAACGCGAGGGCCTGCTGCACAAGCTTGCGGACTTGATAGAGGCGAACACCGAGGAACTGGCCCTGCTCGAATCGATCGACGTGGGCAAGCCGTTGGCCGAGGCCGAGATGGATATCCAGGGCACCATCGACACCTACCGCTACTTTGCCGGTTGGGCCTCAAAGATCTCCGGCCGCAGCGGCGAGGCAGCGGGGCTGCCAGGGGACTACGTGACCTACACCCGGAAGGAACCAGTGGGTGTTGTCGGTGTCATCGTGCCGTGGAACTTCCCGCTGCAGACCCTGGCCTGGAAGCTGGGCGCTGCCCTGGCCGCAGGATGCACCACCGTGGTGAAGCCGCCGGAGATCACCTCGCTGACGACCCTTCGCTTCGCAGAGCTGGTCAGCGAGTCCGGCATCCCGGGCGGCGTTGTCAACATCCTCACCGGCAAGGGATCCACGGTCGGTGCGGCCCTGGCCGGACACAAGGGCATCGACAAGGTCACCTTCACCGGTTCAACGCCCACGGGCAAGTCGGTGGGCCACGCGGCGCTGGAGAACCTCACCCGCATGACCCTCGAGCTCGGCGGCAAGTCCCCGGTCCTGGTCTTCGCCGACTCGGATCTGGACAAGGCGGTTGAAGAGGTCGCCATGGGCATCTTCTTCAATGCCGGGCAGATCTGCGACGCCGGTTCCCGCCTGTACGTCGAAGATGCAATCTACGACGAGTTCATGGGCAAGCTTGTCGAGAACGCCAAGAGCTGGGTCATTGGACCGGGACTCGACCCGGAAAGCGCCATCGGCCCGGTTGTCTCCGAAAACCAGTGCAACAGCGTTATGGGCTACATCCAGACCGGAATCGACGAGGGCGCCACGCTGTTGTGCGGCGGCAATCGGCTGGACCGCACGGGCTACTTCATTGAGCCAACCATCTTCGGCGACTGCAACAACCAGATGACGATCGTCCAAGAGGAGATCTTCGGCCCGGTGCTGGTGGCCCAACGGTTCTCAACCGAGGAACAAGCCATTGAATTGGCAAATGACAACCAGTACGGCCTGGCCGCAACGATTTACTCGCAGAACCTGAACCGCGTGCACCGTCTGTCCAAGGTGCTCAAGGCCGGTTCGGTCTATGTCAATGCGCAGAGTTCCATCGACCCGGCGATGCCCTTCGGCGGTTTCAAGAACTCGGGATTCGGCCGGGACCTGGGACCGGAGCAGCTGGACTCCGTGACGGAGACCAAGACCGTCTGGATCACGCTGTCGTAGCCGGCGGCGCCAGGAAGGTGCTTGAAATGATGGCGCTGCTGATGCAGGGCTGAGTCCCTCAGTTCCCGCCTGGAACAAGCGGTGTTGCCCCGACGAAATCGGGGCAACACCGCTTGTTTTCATGTGTGGCACCGGCTCGAAAACGCCCTGCAGGCTAGCCCGAGATGCGGATGAGACCGACCCCCAGCAGGGACAGGCCCCAGCTGAACAGGCTGCCCACCAGGAAATACTCGGCCTTCGATCCGGTGGCCCCGTCGTTGGAGATTTCGGGGAAACGAACGATGCCCTTGGCCGCAATCAGCGACGCGACAATGGTGAACATTCCCGCGAGCGTCAAGGTGAGCAGGCCCAGTCGTTCCAGCGGGCCGATGAGCCTGCCGCCACGCAGGTCCGGCAACGGCACGGGGGCCTCGGCGAGGACTCCCCGCCGGTGGATGCTGCCCGGACGCAGGGCGCTGCGCACCACGATGTTCGAGCTTTCGAGGAGGAACAACCCCACGCCGATGGCCACGAGGATCGAAGCCAGCGGAATCTCGCGGATCCATTCCGGTGCCGCAGTGCTGTGCCAGATGCCGGCCGGGGTGCCGACAGTCGGATCCGTGGTGTCAATGACGGCGAAGGCGAGGGTGCCCAGCAGCACGCCGAGCGCCGGCCACAGGCGCAGCGGGGCGGCTGCTTCCTCGTGGCTCGTGGTGGTGGCCAGCCAGCCTGCGGCCAGGACCGTGGCGGCGAGGGCCCACCACCACTCCATGCCCAGCAACCACATGGATGAAACCAACATGACCGCCCAGAATGCGCTAATGACCAGGGTCATGGTTCGTTTGCCCCGGACGTCCAAGGCGCGGTGGGAACGCACGGGCCCGCCGACGTTTTCATCACGGGACTCGTCGCGGACTATTGATCTGGTCAGGTCCGCGATGCCGATCATGGCCAGCAGGAGCGCCGCGGTGATCATCGCTGCACCCGGTGGCGGGGCTCGAGCACCGTTTCGAGCTGTTCCAGCGAGGCGACCAGTGTGCCGGCACCCGAGTTTTTCAGAGCCTGGGAGACCGCGGACTGGGTGACGCCCTCCGCCCGGGCGATGGAGCTCTGGGTTTGGCCCAAGAGCAACCCGGAGGCGTAGCGGCGGGTCTTGGGATTCAGTGAGGAGATCAGCTGGTCGCGGGTCAGCAGGTACGCATTGGTGATGGCCGTTTGGTCGTCATCGGCCTTGGCGCCGTGGAACCAGGAACGCAGCGTGGGGTTCTTTGCCTTTTCGCGCTGCCGGGCTTCATCGATGGCTGCCCGGGCCGCCCACCATCCGGATCCGTCCTGGATGCGGGCGGCGGAAATCGAAGAGACCGGCTTGATGGATCCACGGCCGATGCCGAACCGGCAGTCGATGTCTTCGGGCAGGCTCAGGCGCAGCAGGGCCGTCGAGGACAAGGCCTCATGCAGCGTTGAATACACCGCCTGAAATTCGTCTCCGACCGTGGCCTGCCATGGTTGGAGTGCGGGCTGGTGCCGTTCGACCATCGCGCAGACGGACTCGATGGCGGCTTGGGCCGATTCGCGGTCCGCGAGCTTTCTCGAGTCCACGATGTCCATGATGACCGGGACGACAACATCAAACGATCTCATGGGAAGAGCATACGACTAATATCCCCAAGAATATAAGTATTTTGCTAATATTCTTGGGAATATCAGTCGCCAATCCGTGGCAGCTAGCCCCCCGGCCACATCCCCGCGGCTCCGTCGCCGGGGACCAGCTTTTCGGTCTCGGTGTGGAAAACGCTGAGGCCGCGCGCCTCATAGTTTGCGATTGCGGCGGGGCCGTCAAGGGAACATGTGTGGACCCAGACGCGAGCCACCGGGGCAAAGCCCTCGCAACGCGTATCGAGATCCCACGCACGGGCGATGCCCTCGGTGAGCAACGCCCCACCCAGTCCTTGGCCGATGCACTGCGGGAAAAGGCCGAAGTACATGATTTCAACCTCGGTGCCCCCGTCCGCGTGCCGGGCCAGCAGCTCCACATAGCCGCCGGGCGCCCCGTTGACATAGAGCACGTGGGTCTCGGTGCCCGGCGTGCGCATCAACTCATCCCATTGGGTTCGGGTCAGCTTAAGCCGGTCCGCCCAGTTCCATTCGCTGCCCACCCCTTGGTAGAGGAACTTGCTGAACTCCGGGGTGATCTCCCGCACCAGTTCGATCCGGGCGCGGGCCGGCAGCGGGCGGGAGGACGGAACCAGCGCCGAAGCGGAAAGCTGCTGCAAATGCGTGGTGGTGACCTCAATCATGGAATCCATTTTAGGTTCTTTCCGTCCGGCCTTTCCCGGGCTGGATAGACTTGTGGGCGTGACTTCCACCGCAAACTACGCCCACGTTCCCGACGCTCCGCGCAGCGACGACCTGCAACTCCTGGCGGCATTCGCCCAAGACCTGGAGCGTGGGCAATTCGCCCACGAGGCCATCATCGAGTTCCTGGGCGAGGTGGCCCACGAGGCCCTCATGCGGGACCAGCTGATTCCGGCCTTGCGCCTGATCGGTTCGCTGCCGCGGCCGACGGTCCTGGGCACCATGCTCGGCCTGTTCATGCTGGGCGGCGAGGCTTCCGAATCCGACATCGCAGTGGCTTTCCCCTCGCTTGGCCTGGCCGGCCTGGTCGAACTGGGGCTGCTCGAAGCCGTGCCGGAGGCGAACGGAATGTGGCATGCCCGTGTGGATATGCGTCCGCACGCCTCGGATGCGGACGCCGAGATCTGGGTCGCCAGCGACCTCGGCGCACACCAGCGCCCCGGCGTGCTGCGCCACGACCACGTGCTGGGCATTGGCCAGGCTTCGCTGACGCTGGCCCAAACCACCATCCGACCGCGGGTGGACACCGCGCTGGACTTGGGCACGGGCTGCGGCATCCAGTCCTTCCACCTGCTCTCGCACGTACGTCGAGTCGTCGCCACGGACATCTCCGCACGCGCGCTGGGTTTCACCCGCTTCAACCTGCTGCTCAACCACCGGGCGCTGGAGATTGATCCCGCAAACCTCGAGGACCGGGTCCAGCTGCGCCTGGGCAGCCTGCTGGAGCCGGTGGCGGGGGAGACGTTCGATCTTGTCGTTTCAAACCCCCCGTTTGTCATCACCCCGCGCCGCGTGGGTGAAAACGCCGACGACCGCTTCACCTACCGCGACGGCGGAATGCCCGGCGATACCCTGGTGGCAACGCTGGTGCGGGACCTGCCCGGCATCCTTGCACCCGGCGGAACCGCCCAGATGCTCGCAAACTGGGAAATCACGGAGCCCGCGGACGCCGATGCCGGGCTCGAATGGAGCGCGGGGCCGCGCTCCTGGCTCCCGGAGGGCACCGAGGCCTGGTTCATCCAGCGCGAATCGGTCAGCCCCACGCAATACGCCGAAACCTGGTTGCGCGACGCATCCCAGTCCCGCGACCAGAAGGCCTTCGCGGAACAATACGGCGCCTACCTCGAGGATTTCGCCTCCCGTGACGTGGCCGCAATCGGCTTCGGCATGGTGTGGCTGCGCCGCCCGGCCGATGCGTCGAAGCAGCCGGTGGGACGGCTGTTCGAGGAAATCACCTACCCGATCGAACAGCCCATCGGCCCGTACCTGGGCCGGGCCATCGAAACCGCCGACGCACTGGACCTTGAAACGCTCGGGGATGTGCACCTGCTCGTTGCCGAGGACGTCACCGAAGAACGCCACCAGCGTCCGGGCGCCGAACACCCCGGGGTGATCCTGCTCCGCCAAGGCGCGGGCCTGCGCCGCACCGAACTCATGGACACTGCCCTGGCCGGGTTCGTCTCGGCCTGCGACGGGGATTTGAGCGTTTCGGCTCTTGTCGGCGCCCTGGATTCGTTGCTCGGCGAGGGCGACCCGGAATTTTCCGCACGACTTAATCAGGGGATAATACGACTTATTAAGCGGGGTTTCCTGTTGGAGATGCGAAACAACCGCTAAAGTTTTTTTGTATGAGCCAGAACACCGCCGAGAGCGACGACGTGAAGATCGCGCCGCTCACCCACATGCCCGCCAAATCGGTGACGATTAGCGATCCCCAAGCCATTCGTGCGCTCGCTCATGAAGCGCGGCTAACTGTGCTTGAGGAGCTTTTCGCGTCGCAGTCGACACGAACCGCCACCGAGCTTGCCTCCCGCTGCAACCTCACTCCCAGTGCCATGAGCTACCACCTGCGCGCCCTGGAGAAATACGGCTACGTCATCAGGGCCGCCAACGAGGGCGACGGACGCGAGCGCCGCTGGAAGGCGGCGGGCGACGAGCTGGTCCTCGGCTCGCTCGCCGATTCGGCCTCGGCCAAGAACGCCTATCTGAACGTGCAGCTCAATGCGTTCAGGGACAGGCTTTCGGCGGAAATCACCCGCCGTGACAAAGAACGCATCGCGGGCAAGGTGCCGGATCCGGACCGCGCCCCGATGCTGACCACCGGCATGGTTTTCCTCTCGGAGGCGCACCGCAAGGAATTCATCGCCAGGGTCTATGACCTGGTCTATGAATACGAGGCGAAGGCCGAACCCGAGGAACGCGGGGTCGACGGGGAGCGCCTTTACTACATGCTTTCCTTCCTCCAGGAAATCCGCGACGAATAACCCGCCGCAGGGCCCGCTCCGACCGGAAAAGCACGCGCTTTCTGGCGGGCACTTGCCTAGGTCCGCCAGAATGCGGCTAACCTAGAGCAGGGAATGTGCTGTGCGCCCACTTTGGTGCACCACTGGTTGCTAATAGGAGTACTGTGCCCGCCAAGGCCAAAGAAAAGACCGGAAAAAAACTCGTTATCGTGGAGTCCCCGGCAAAAAGCAAGTCCATCGCCAAGTATCTGGGCGAGGGCTTTGAAGTCGACGCCTCGGTGGGACACATCCGGGATTTGCCGCAGCCTTCGGAGCTGCCGGCGGAACTGAAAAAGACTTCACTGGGCAAGTTCGCGGTCGACATCGACAACGACTTTGAGCCTTACTACGTCGTCTACCCGGACAAGAAGAAGCGCGTCGCCGAGCTGAAGGCCAAACTCAAAGAGGCCGACGCCCTTTATCTCGCAACCGATGCGGACCGCGAAGGCGAAGCCATTGCGTGGCACCTGCTTCAGGTGCTCAAGCCCAAGGTCCCGGTCTACCGCATGGCCTTCACCGAAATCACCCAAGAGGGCATCAACCGTGCCATGGAGAACATCCGGGAACTGGACACCGACCTTGTCGATGCCCAGGAAACCCGTCGTGTGCTCGACCGCCTCTACGGGTACGAGATCTCCCCGGTGCTCTGGCGCAAGGTGGCCCGCGGCCTGTCCGCCGGCCGCGTGCAGTCCGTGGCAACCCGACTGGTGGTCGAGCGCGAGCGCGAACGCATGGCCTTCCGCAGCGCCTCCTACTGGGATTTGAGCGGCACCTTCTCAACGGCTAACGGCGAAACCTTCGGCGCCAAGCTGGCCTCCGTCGACGGTGCGCGCGTTGCCACCGGCCGCGACTTCACCGACCGCGGCGAGCTGAAAAACCCAAAGTCAGGTGCCGTCGCGCACCTTGACGAGGCCAAGGCTTCCGCACTTGCCGCTGGCCTGGCCGACGTCGACTTCGCTGTCACCTCGGTCGACGAGAAGCCGTACACCCGCCGCCCGGCCGCACCCTTCACCACCTCGACGCTGCAGCAGGAAGCTTCCCGCAAGCTGCGCTGGAGCTCCAAGTCGACGATGCAGGTTGCCCAGCGCCTGTACGAAAACGGCTACATCACCTACATGCGTACCGACTCGGTGTTCCTCTCCAACGAGGCGGTGAACGCGGCGCGCAAGCAGGCCGCTGAACTCTACGGAACCGACTCGGTGCCGGAGAAACCGCGCGTGTACAAGGCCAAGTCCGGCTCCGCACAGGAGGCCCACGAGGCCATCCGCCCGGCCGGCGACTCCTTCCGCCGCCCGTCAAGCGTGCGCGCCCAGCTTTCGGCCGACGAGTTCCGCCTCTACGAACTGATCTGGAAGCGCACCGTCGCCTCCCAGATGTCCGACGCCAAGGGCTTCACGGCCACCATCAAGCTGGCCGGCAAGGCAACCACGGGTCAGGTCGCGGAATTCTCCGCCTCCGGCACCGTGATCACCTTCCGCGGCTTCATGGCCGCCTACGAGGAGGGCCGCGACGCGGCCCGCGAGGCCGAGGCTGCGGAAGCCGCCGAGGAAGCCCGCCTGCCGCAGCTGAAGGTCTCCGACCCGCTGTCCGGCACCGGGATCGACGCCGCGTCGCACACCACCAGCCCTCCGGCGCGCTACACCGAAGCCTCGATCGTCGCCGAGCTGGAGGCCCGCGAAATCGGCCGCCCGTCCACGTTCGCCCCGACGATCTCCACCATCATGGACCGCGGCTACGTGACCAAGCGCGGCGGCGCCCTGGTGCCAAGCTGGATCGCGTTCTCCGTGGTGCGCCTCTTGGAGGAGCACTTCGCCAAGTACGTCGACTACGACTTCACCGCGCGCCTGGAGGACGACCTCGACGAGATCGCCCACGGCCAGCGCGGCCGCAGCGCCTGGCTGAAGGACTTCTACTTCGGCTCGGAGGAAACCGGCGAGGCCGGCCTCCAGTCCGTCGTGGAGAACCTGGGCGACATCGACGCCCGCGCCATCAATTCCATTGAGATCGCCCCGGGTATCGTGCTGCGCGTGGGCAAGTTCGGCCCGTACCTGGAAAAGCCGCTGCCGGCCGACGCCCCTGAGGGCACCGAACCGCAGCGCGCCAACGTTCCCGAGGACCTGGCACCCGACGAGCTGACCGCCGAAAAGGCCATCGAGCTCATGGAGAACCAGGGCCCGTCCGAGCGCGTGCTGGGCGTGGACCCGGAGACCGGCCGCACCATCGTGGCCAAGGACGGGCGCTACGGCGCCTATGTCACCGAGGTCATAGTCGAGCCGACCGCCGAGGAACTGGCGGCCATGCCGGTCGAGTACTACAAGAACGGCAAGCCGAAGCCTCCGAAGAAGCCGACCAAGGCCAAGCCGCGCACCGGGTCGCTGTTCAAGTCGATGACGGTGGAGACCGTCACCCTCGAGGACGCGCTCAAGCTCATCTCGCTGCCGCGCGTGCTGGGCACCGACGCCGAGGGCGAGGAGATCACCGTGCAGAACGGGCGCTTCGGCCCGTACCTGAAAAAGGGCAGCGACTCGCGTTCCATCGGCAGCGAAGAGGAGATCTTCACGATCACCCTGGAGCAGGCCCTGGAAATCTACTCGACCCCCAAGGTCCGCGGCGCCCGCACCGCGGTGCCGCCGCTGGCGGAGTTCGGCGTCGACCCGGTCTCGGAGAAGAACATCGTGGTCAAGGAGGGCCGCTTCGGTGCATACATCACCGACGGCGTCACCAACATCACGATCCCGCGCGACACCACCCTTGAGGAGCTGACCCGCGAACGCGCCATCGAGCTGCTTGCGGACAAGCGCGCCAAGGGCCCGGTGAAGCGCAAGACCGCGACGACGACCGCCAAGAAGGCACCCGCCAAGAAAGCCCCCGCCAAAAAGGCAGCGGCCGCAAAGACGAGCAAGTAGCCGCGCCCACGGCGCGGCGGAACACAAGGCGAGGGGCACACCATGAGGCTGGGCGTACTGGATATCGGGTCGAACACCGTTCATCTATTGCTGGTCGACGCGTACCCGGGCGCCCGCCCGGTGCCCTTCGCCTCGCACAAGCGGCCGCTGTCGCTGGTGCAGTACCTGGATGAAAACGGGGCCATCAACGAGGCCGGGCAGGCCGAGCTGCTGGACTTCGTGCACGAGGCCGCGCAGTTCGCTTCCAACCACCACGCGGAGGACCTGTTGGCCTTCTGCACCTCGGCCATCCGCGAATCGGCAAACGGCGAGGAAGTGCTCGAGCGCGTCATCACCGAAACCGGCGTGCGGCTGACCGAGTTGACCGGCGAGCAGGAGGCCGGCATGACCTACTACGCGGTGCGCCGCTGGTTCGGCTGGAGCTCGGACGCCATCCTGAACCTCGACATGGGCGGAGGCTCCTTCGAAATGGCCCTGGGCCAGGACGAGTTCCCGACCCTGGCGCACTCGGTGCCGCTGGGCGCGGGCCGGCTGACCCGCGAATGGCTGCCGCAGGACCCGCCCTCCATCAAGGAGGTCAAGGCCCTGCGCAACCACGTGCGCGAGACGCTGGCCGAACCCGTCGCCGAGCTGCGCCAGTTCGGCAGGCCCACGCTTGTCACCGGCACCTCGAAGACCTTCAGGTCGCTGGCCCGGATCACCGGTGCGGCCCCCAGCACGGAGGGCCCCTACGTCAAGCGCGTGTTGCGTGCCGACTCGCTGAAGCTCTGGACCAACCGCCTGACCGCGATGAACTGGGAGGAACGCGCAGAACTTCCCGGGGTTTCGGCGATCCGCGCCCCGCAGCTGCTGGCCGGTGCCATCGTCGCCCTCGAGGCAATGAACGCGTTGAAGGTCAAGTCCCTGCGCATCTGCCCGTGGGCGCTGCGCGAAGGGCTGATGCTGCGCCGCTTTGAGCATGTCCTTTTTGACTCCAGCGCCCCACTCAGTAGTAGCGTGGGAGTCGGAGAGGTAGCGCTGGGCAAATCCTCGGTGGTTTCGATGTCCCAGGGCAGCAACGTTCGTTAGCCAAAGATAAGGGGCCAGGTCCATGGTCGAGTCCAGCAACAACAGCAAAGCCCCCATTCCCGTTGCCCTTTCGAGCGCCTCGGTCTACCCGTTGAACGTGCACGACGCCTTCGCCGTCTCCCACGACCTGGGCTACGACGGGATCGAGGTGCTTGTCACCGGAAACCAGATCTCGCAGGACGCAGCCCAGCTCAACCGCCTGGCCGAACGCTACGACCAGCCCATCATGGCCATCCACGCGCCGACCCTGCTGCTGACCCAGCAGGTGTGGGGGACGGCCTGGAACAAGATCGAGGCCTCGGCGGCGATGGCCGTGGAGGTCGGCTGCGACGTGGTCGTCGCACACCCGCCCTTCCGCTGGCAGGGCACCTACGCCACGGAATTCTCCAGCGGCATCCGCCGGATCATGGAACAGTACGGCGTGAAGATCGCCGTGGAAAACATGTACCCGTGGCGGGCACGCGGCCGCGAGGCAAAAATGTACCTGCCGCACTGGAACCCGATCCCGGAGCCCTACGAATTCGTCACCTGGGACTTCTCACACTCGGCGATCGCCGACATGGACTCGGCCGCGGCCTTCCGCGACCTGGGCCAGCGGCTGAGCCACGTGCACCTGTGCGACGGCAAGGACAACGGCAAGGACGAGCACCTGGTGCCAGGGCTCGGCACCCAGCCGGTCATCGAGGCCATCGAGTTCCTGCGCGATTCGGAGTGGGACGGGGTGGTTGCCGTCGAGGTCTCCACCCGCAAGGCCCGCGGCGCGGGGGAGCGCGAGGCCTGGCTGGGGGAGACCCTGGAGTTCGCCCGCCGGTATCTGGCGCCCGTCACCACACCGGCCGAGGCCGGCAGCCACTCGATCTAGCCCGCGCGCCCGTGACAGAATGGGCCATATGACTTCTGCCCCTGACTCCGCCGCCCCGACTGAACGCAAACTCGCCTTCCTTGGCACCGGCTCCATGAACGGCGCGGTGTTGCGCGGCATCATCGCCTCGGGCCACAACCCGCAAGCCGTCAACGCCACCGTCCGCTCCGACGCCCGGGCCGAGGCCCTGCGCGCGGACACCGGCGTGAACGTGCTGATCGCCTCCGAGAACCCCGAGGCCAACAAGCAGGCGGTGAGCGGCGCGGACATCGTGTTCCTCGGCGTCAAGCCGGTGGGCATCCAGGCCCTCTGCGACGAGATCAGGGATTCTCTTTCCCCGCAGGCCGTGGTCGTTTCGGTGGCCGCGGCCATCACCATCGACATGATGGCCTCCCACCTGAACCCGGGACAGCCGATCGTGCGCTCCATGCCCAACACCCCGCTGATGGTCGGCGCGGGCGCCGTGGGCCTGAGCGCCGGGGACACCGTCACCGCCGAAGCCTTGGCCGAGGTGGTCCAGCTGCTCTCCGGCTCCGGCATCGTGCACGTGGTGCCCGAATCCCAGCAGAACGCCGTCTCGGCGATCAGCGGCTCCGGACCCGCCTACGCGTTCTACCTGGTCGAGGCCATGGCCAAGGCCGGCGTCGAGCTGGGCCTGGACCCGGCCCTGGCGATGGACCTGGCGCGCGCCACGGTCTCCGGGGCGGGCAAGATGCTTGCGGACCCGCAGGCCGACCCGGCGGCCATGCGACGGGCCGTGACCAGCCCCAACGGCACCACCGAACGGGCCATCGCGACCTTCGACGCCGAGGGCCTGCCGCAGATCATGGTCCACGCCACCGCGGCGGCCGCCGCACGCGCCGCGCAGATCAGCAACGAACTGGCCTGATTCCGCCGGGCCCGTTCGGCCGCCGGGGCGGCCAAGGGCCACATAGGATGGTGGACATGAAAAAGACGACGCGCACCGGCACGGCCCTCCCCGCCGCAGGGATCCGGGCCCTGGGCATCGGCGGTGCCGTCCTGTCGCTGGCCTTCGCGCTGGCCGGCTGCGCCGCCGAGCAGAAGCCCGGCGTCATCCTTTCCACGTCCAAGGCCGGGTATTCCGCGGTCGTCAGCACGGAGGCAGGGCACGGCGACTCGGCGACCGCCCAGCTGGCGGGTCCACTTGTCCTGGGCCCGGGAGGATGCTTCGAGGTCCTCGACGGAACCGGGACCTCGAACTGGCTGGTGCTTCCGGCCGGCTCCACCGTTGTCGACGGAGACATGCCGTCGCTGCGCATCGGAAACACCACCTACAACGTCGGCGACAGCGTGGACCTCGGCGGGGGATTCGCGCCCTTGAACGAGGCCGGGCTGGAGGTTGCCGGAGCCTGCGCCCTGGAACGCGAACCGTTCATGGTCCACTCCACCGCACCCTGAGGCTTCGCGAAAGCCGCGTCCGAAGCCCGCGGGCCCCGCCCGCAAATGACGGTGCCCGGCACCCCCTGCCCGCACTCGCGGGGAATCGGTGGTGCCGGGCATTCCGGTTTGTGTTCCGCCTACGGGCGGGCGGCGAAGCGTTCGAGCAGGTCAACGTGCCCGGAGACGATCAGCACGTCGCGCCGGGTGACCTTGGTGTCCGGCTGGGCGTAGGTGAAGTCCTCGCCGGGGGATTTCACGCCCACCACCGTGACGCCGTACTTGGAACGCACCTGGGACTCGCCGAGCGTGAAGCCCTGGGTTTCCTTGGGCGGGTACATCTTCACGATCGCGAACCCGTCGTCGAACTCGATGAAGTCGAGCATGCGCCCGCCCACCAGGTGCGCGGCGCGGACGCCGGCGTCGGCCTCCGGGTAGATCACGTGGTTCGCGCCGATGCGGGTGAGGATCTTGCCGTGCGAGGGCGTGATGGCCTTGACCCAGAGGTGCTCGATGCCCAGGTCCACCAGGTTCACGGTGATCAGCACAGAGGACTCGATGGAGGTTCCGACGCCGACCACGGCGGAGGAAAAGTCCTGGGCGCCGAGCTGGCGCAGGGCGTCGATGTTCGTGGCGTCGGCCTCCACCACGTGCGTGAGGACCGAAGACCACTTCTGCACCAGTTCCTGGTTGCGTTCGATGGCCAGCACCTCGCGCCCCTGCCGGACCAGCTGGTCGGCCACGGCCGCGCCGAAGCGGCCCAGGCCGATGACCAGGACCGGGGCGTTGTGGTCGGTTTTCTTGTCAGCCAATGATCGGCCTCTCTTCGGGGAAGTGGTACAGCTGGTTTCGCTGGCGCAGCGTCAGGGCCGCGGCCAGCGTGATGGTGCCGATGCGGCCGGCAAACATGAGGGCGGAGAGGACGTACTTCCCGCTCGGCGGCAGCTCCGCACTGAGGTTGGTGCTCAGCCCCACGGTGGCGAAGGCGGAAATCGTTTCAAAGAGCGCCCTTTCCAACGTCGTGCCGCTGATGACAAGCAGCGCGGCGGTGGCCAGCGAGACGAGCGTTGCGCCGAGCACGATCACCGAGATGGCCACGCGCATGGTGCCCTCCGGGATGCGCCGCCCAAAGGCCCGCACGTCGGTGTCGCCGCGGGCCTCGGCAAAGATTGCAAGGAACATCACGGCGATGGTGGTGACCTTGATGCCGCCGGCCGTCGAGGCGGAGCCGCCGCCGGCAAACATCAGGGCGTCGGTGAGCAGCATCGTCACCTGGTTCATATCATTCATGTTCACCAGGTTGAAGCCGCCCGAACGCGTCATGACCGAGGCGAAGACCGAATGGATGACCTTGTCGCCGGTGGTCATGTTGCCGATCGTGGCGGGGTTGGACCATTCGGCCAGCCCCCAGAGCAGCGTGCCCGAGACCAGCAGGAGCGAGGTGACCAGCAGGGTGAGCTTGGTGTGCAGCGTCCACTTCCTGGTGTTGAAGCGGTGCGCAATCAGGATCATCACCACGGGGAAGCCCAACGAGCCAAGGAACACGCCGAGCATCAGCGGGACCAGGATCCACAAGTCGGTCTCGTAGGGAACCAGGCCGTCGGAGTGCGGGGTGAAGCCTGCGTTGTTGAACGCGGAAATCGAATAGAAGATCCCGTGCCAGAGCGCCTGCGCGAAGGGCTCTCCAAGGATCAGGAAGCGCGGGGTCAGCATCAGCATCAGGGCGACCTCGATGGCCACGGAGGTGGTGATGACGATGCGCAGCAGCGAACCGACCTCGCCGAGGGTGGAGGCCGCCGAGGTGTTCATGGAGTTCTGCGCCATGAGCTTGCCGCGTACGCCCAGCCGCTTGGAGACGGCAAGGGAAAGCACCGAGGCGAGTGTGAGGATGCCCAAGCCACCGACGAAGACGCCGATGATCATGACCAGCTGGCCGAAGAACGACCAGTGGGTCGCCGTCGAAACCACGGTGAGGCCGGTGACGCACACGGCGGAGACCGCGGTGAACAGGGCATCGTACAGCGGTGTGTACTGCCCGCTGGCGCTGGCCGCGGGCAACGAGAGCAGCGAGGTGAAGATCGCGATGACAAACGCAAAGGTGAAGAGCGCCAGGCGTGCGGGGGAGCGGACGGTGAACTCGGCGGATGCCCGCCGCCACTGGTCCAGACGCGTACGCCATCGAGCCGGGTTGCGGGCGCTGGCATGTTGCCGTCCCGCTGACTCGAAGGAGGGAATGTTTCCCATGGTGTGGCGCGGCTCCCGGTCTTCGGAAAAAACGAGGTGCGGGCGATCTTTCCCGCAACACCCCACAATAAACCATGACGTCGCATCCGCGCCCCTTGCCCCGCCGTTGCCCTCGCCCCGCCGCGGGTCCCGCCTGCCCCCGAAAGGTGGGTGTCTTGGGGGAATGCGACGCAAACATGAAGTGTCCCGAGACACAGCCGGGTTGCCGATCGCGTAGCCTAAGTGGGTGCTAGACGTAACAGGACCCGTGCCGCCGACCCAGGTGATCTGGAGCGAGCAGATGATGGCCTATCGCTTCAGCGAAACCCACCCCATGCATCCGCTTCGCCTGGATTTGACCGCACGGCTGTGTCGGGAACTCGAGCTGTTCGACAGGGAAAACGTCACAGTCGTCGAGCCGCACGTCGCCTCCGACGACGAATTGGCGGCGGTGCACGAGCGCGGCTACATCGCCGCGGTGCATGAGGTCAGCGCCAACCCGGAGGTCCCCAACGAGGCCCGCGGCCTGGGCACCGAGGACAACCCCGCCTATGCGGGCATCCATGAGGCCAGCGCACGTCTGGCCGGCGGTTCCATCGACGCGGCGGAAGCCGTCCTTGGCGAAAGCGCGCTGCACGTCGTGAACTTCGGCGGCGGCATGCACCACGCGTCGGCTGGCAAGGCCAGCGGGTTCTGCATCTACAACGACGCGGCGCTGGCCATCGAACGGCTGCTGGCAGGGGGCGTGCAAAAGGTCCTCTACGTCGACGTCGACGCCCACCACGGCGACGGCACCCAGTCCATCTTCTGGGACGACCCCCGGGTCATGACGATCTCCATCCATGAATCCGGCATGTCGCTGTTCCCCGGCACCGGGTTCGCCAACGAGATCGGAGGGCCCAATGCAGCGGGCACCGCCGTGAACCTGGCAGTGCCCGGGCTCACCGGGGACGCTGCCTGGCTACGTGCCTTCCACGCGGTGGTTCCGCAGCTCGCCGCCGTGTTCGGCCCGGAAGTCATCGTCTCCCAGCACGGTTGCGACGGCCACAAGGACGACGACCTGTCCAACCTGCGGTTGAGCGTCGACGGGCAGCGCCAGAACGCGCTGGACATCGCCGAACTTGCCCAACGCCTCTGCGGCGGGCGCTGGATCGCCACCGGCGGAGGCGGCTACAACACCACCTCGGTGGTGCCCCGGGCCTGGAGCCACCTGGTGGCCATCGCCTCCGGCAAACCCGTCCCGCTGCGCACCCCCGTGCCACGCCCGTGGCGCGAATACGTGCATGAACGGTACGGAATCTGGACCCCCGAGACCATGGGCGACGACGCGGAACTGTGGTGGCGTTCCTGGGAGGTCGGCTACGATCCCGCGGACCCGGTCGACCGCAGCATCATGGCCACCCGCAAGGAAGTGTTCCCGCTCTTCGGCCTGGATCCCTGGTTCGACTGATCTGGTTCGAGCGACCTGGAGCGGAATGGGCAAAGATGCCATTGCGCGTATATACGGTTAGGGTTATCCGGTGGCTCACGACGATATTTTCTCCGCATTGGCAGACCCCACCCGGCGCCAACTCCTACAATCCCTGCGCGCGGAGTCGCGCTCTGTTGGTTCCCTGGTCGAATCCCTGGGCGTTTCCCAGCCGACGGTTTCCAAGCACCTGAAGGTGCTGCGCGAGGCGGGCCTGGTGTCCATGCGCGCCGACGGCCAGCGCAGGTACTACGCACTTGAACTTCCCACCTTCACCTCGTTGCAGGAATGGCTTGAGGCCTTCCTGCCGCCGGCTCCGGCCCTGGCTCTGGTCCCCGCCGCGGGTGCGGAGCTGGACGCAGCCCACCACGAGGTCTCGCACCAGGCGACCGCCGCCGCGCAACAATTGGGCCGCTCCGTCGGCAGGGGCCTGGAACAGGTCACCGGACGTGCGCAGGACTTCCTGGAACGCCTACCCAAGCCCAAATTCGGCCGCAAGCGCTAGTGTCACCCGGCGGGCAAAAGCCCGCCGGACGGGGTTGAAACGTTACGCGCGGCTGGTTCTTTGATTACGTCCGGTTGGGTTGCCGGGTGTGGTGCATGTCATTCTCAGGTTGTGGGGCAGCGTCGCCGGACATGGCGGTAGCTTGCCCCCGTGCCTGCCCCAAGTGATGAAGGAGATAAGACTTGGACCAGCATTTAGCAACCATCCGCGATGAAGTTTTCCGTCGTAATCCCGGTGAAGCAGAATTCCACCAGGCGGTTACCGAGGTATTCGAAAGCCTCGAGGCGGTTTCCCGCAAGCACCCCGAGTACGCCGAGGCTGCAATCCTGCAGCGTTTGTGCGAGCCGGAGCGCCAGATCATCTTCCGTGTCCCGTGGACCGACGATGAAGGCCGCGTGCAGATCAACCGCGGTTTCCGTGTGGAATTCAACTCCGCACTGGGCCCGTACAAGGGCGGCCTGCGCTTCCACCCCTCCGTTTACCTGGGCATCGTCAAGTTCCTGGGCTTCGAGCAGATCTTCAAGAACTCGCTGACCGGCATGCCCATCGGCGGCGGCAAGGGCGGCTCGGACTTCGATCCGCGCGGCAAGTCCGACGGAGAAGTCATGCGCTTCTGCCAGTCGTTCATGACGGAGCTCTACCGCCACATCGGTGAATACACCGACGTGCCGGCGGGCGACATCGGCGTGGGCGGCCGTGAAATCGGCTACCTCTTCGGCCAGTACAAGCGGATCACCAACCGCTACGAATCCGGTGTGCTCACCGGCAAGGGCATCAGCTGGGGAGGTTCCCTGGTTCGGCCGGAGGCCACCGGCTACGGCGCTGTGATCTTCACCCAGGAAATGCTCAAGACCCGCGGTGCCAGCTTCGACGGCCAGCGCGTTGTCGTTTCGGGTTCGGGCAACGTTGCAATCAACGCCATCGAAAAGGCTCAGTTCCTGGGCGCGAATGTTGTTGCCGCCTCGGACTCCGCAGGCTACATCGTTGACGAGCGTGGCGTGGACGTTGAACTGTTGCGCCAGATCAAGGAAGTCGAACGTGGACGCATCAGCGACTACGTCGAGCGCGCAGGTTCCAAGAAGGTGCACTACGTCGAGGGCGGCAACGTCTGGGAGGTGGACGCGACCGTGGCGCTGCCGTGTGCAACGCAAAACGAGCTCAACGAGATCGACGCCAAGCGCCTGATCACCAGCGGTGTCATTGCCGTGGCCGAAGGCGCCAACATGCCTTGCACCGCCGCAGCCACCGCGCTGTTCCAGGACGCAGGGGTGCTCTTCGGCCCGGGCAAGGCAGCGAATGCCGGCGGCGTTGCAACCTCCGCACTGGAGATGCAGCAGAATGCCAGCCGCGACTCGTGGAGCTTCGAACACACCGAGCGCCGACTGACCGAGATCATGGTCGGCATCCACGACCGCTGTGCAACAACGGCCGACGAATACGGAATGCCCGGCAACTACGTTGCCGGCGCAAACATCGCCGGCTTCGTCAAGGTTGCCGACGCGATGCTGGCCCAGGGCCTCATCTAACCGGCCACATTGCATCGCCCACGGGGCGCCGTCGCGAAAGGGAATCCGCTTCCCTTTCGCGACGGCGCCCCGTGCCGTATCCGGCGGGCCGGAGTGCTTCAACATGTCATGTTCGTCATGAAATTGGGCATCACGGTGGATTGTCTGTACATTGATCATCATGACTAATCGTTGGTATGCGTATTTTGTGTCGGCTCTGGAGGGGCCTAAGACGCGATAATTTCGCATACCCACCTTCAGAGCCGACAAGGGCCGCAAGCTATTGCTTGTGGGCCCTTCGCTATTTTCACCATAGCGGCCCTGAAGAAATACGCAGCGATTGTCGGGGCCGCATCGAACGCTAGGCCCTCAGATGCAGGGCCGGAATCGAAAGGCCCGCCATGAACCCGAATATCCTGAACGCAGATGCACCGGCCCGCGCCAACACCAATGAGCGAGTGGTTTCCTTCACCGAGTTGCCGAGCCCGGCCGAACTGCTGAGCGAACTCCCAACCACCGACGCCCAGGCATACAGGATCACCCGGGCCCGCCAAGAGGTGCGCGCGGTGCTTTCGGGATTGGACCAGCGACTGCTGGTCATCGTGGGTCCGTGCTCGATCCATGACCCGGCCGCCGGACTCGAATACGCAGCACGCCTTGCCGCAGCCGCAAAAAAGCACGAGAGCGAACTGCTGATCGTCATGCGCAGCTACTTCGAGAAGCCACGCACCACGGTGGGGTGGAAGGGCCTGGTCAACGACCCCCACCTCGACGGAAGCCACGACATGGGTGCGGGACTCCGCGCGGCACGTGAATTCATGCTTTCCGCCAGTGCACTGGGCCTGCCCCTGGCGACCGAATTCCTGGAGCCGCTCAGCGCCCAGTACCTCGCCGACGTGATCAGCTGGGGCGCAATTGGCGCGCGGACCACCGAAAGCCAAACCCACCGCCAGCTGGTCTCCGGGCTTTCGATGCCTGTTGGGTTCAAGAACGGCACGGATGGATCTGTGCAGGTGGCAATCGACGCGTGCCAGGCGTCGTCGGCAGCCCAATCGTTCATGGGAATCGATGAGTCGGGACGCACTGCCGTTGTGCACACGGCCGGCAACCAAGACGCCCACCTCATCCTGCGCGGCGGGGCAGCCGGACCAAACTACCGGGAAGGCGATGTCGCCGCCGCCTCGGAGGCCATGGCCAAGGCCGGCATGAACCCACGGGTGATCATCGATGCAAGCCATGCAAACTCGGGCAAATCCCATGTCCGCCAGGCTGAGGTGATCACTGAACTTGCGGCACGCATTGCTGCCGGGGACACGACCATCGCCGGCATCATGGCCGAAAGCTTCCTGGTGCCCGGCGCCCAGAAGCACGACCCGGATTCTGTGGAGGTGGGTACGGACGTGCTGGAGCAGCTGACCTACGGCCAGTCGGTCACAGATGCCTGCATGGGCTGGGAAGCAAGCGCCGACGCACTCGAGGAGTTGGCCGACGCGGTGCGCGCCTCGTGGGGCTAAATGCTGACGCCTGAAACCGCCTCACACGGCTCCACTTCAATACACGGATACCTACCGTTCACTTTGGTCACATCAGCCACTAATGTGGGTGGAGGGGGAACGAAAAGTACTTTGGAGCGTTGCTGTAACAAGGAACGACGACGGTGATTCTAGCCGTCACGACTCCTTCGTTGGGAAAGTCAGGAGCATCGGGTCATGGTTGAAGCGAAACACTTTGCCAATGCGAAATTCATGACGGTGGCCGAAGTCGCCGAGGTGATGCGGGTTTCAAAGATGACGGTTTACCGCTTGGTGCATTCGGGTGAATTGCCTGCCGTGCGTTTCGGTCGATCCTACCGGGTGCCCGAAAATGCGGTGGAAGATTACCTGCGTGCCGCCGGTCTTGGAAACATTTCCGGCGCAGGATAGGACCCCGCCTTGCAAGGTGGTCAGAACCTGCCCGAGAAGCAGGTAATCTGTTAAGGAACGTTTAACGTCCAGTTGACTGCATTCTGGTGCTTTGATGCCGAAGAAGTTGTAGTCGGCAATCGAATCAGTTTGTGAGGAACCACTATGGGCTCAGTTATTAAGAAGCGCCGCAAGCGTATGGCCAAGAAGAAGCACCGTAAATTGCTTCGTAAGACCCGCCACCAGCGTCGTAATAAGAAGTAAATGCCGGTTCCGGTTCATCCGGATACTTTGCATGTAAAAAGGTGCGCTCCCCTTCGGGGGAACGCACCTTTTTGCATGTGGCGGCAGGCCGAGTCAATTCTGGTGCCGCGAGCAGTGCCCTGGCATCATGGGCGGCGGCGCACCATTCCAAGGCTGCGCCACAGGCCCCATATCGCTCCAGAGACGCCCGCAGCTTTCAACCCGAAGGTTGCAGCCCTGCGTCCCGTGCGAAAGTCATAGATCGGCCAATTCTGGCGTTTGGCGTGATGGCGCAACTTGGCATCCGGGTTGATCGCCACCGGATGTCCCACGGCTTCCAACAGCGGGATGTCGTTGTGGGAGTCGCTGTAGCCCCAGCAATCGCCCAGATCCAGACCCTCGGCCACCGCCAGCTCCCGGACCGCTTCGGCCTTCGCAGGCCCATGCAAGATCTCACCGACCAGTCTGCCGGTGTATGCCCCCTGGACGTGTTCCACTGCCGTTCCCAGTGCTCCGCTGAGCCCCAGCCTGCGCGCCATGACCGAGGCGACTTCCAGCGGGGTTGCCGTCACCAGCCAAACCTTGCGCCCGGCGTGCAAATGCTGTTCGGCGATGGCACGGGTTCCCGGCCAAATCTTGGATTCGATGAACTCGTCGTAAATTTCATCCGCAAGGTAATGCATTTCGGCCACGGGGAAACCCTCCACCAAAGTGAGTGCGCGATCCCTGATCGCCCTGATATCCCCGAGGTGCTCGCCGCGGGCGGCGAAACGCAACTGGTGCAGAAGGAACCACAGGATTTGGCGGAGCGAAAAAGCCTTGTGCCTGTACATCTTGCGGGCCAGCGGAAAAAGCGATGCGCCGCGCATCATGGTGTTGTCCACATCGAAGAAGGCAGCCGTCGGGCGCATCTTCTCCGTTTCCTCGTCATTGGGCAGGACATGAGTTTGTGTGGCGGGCATCCCCACAGTCTATTGCACGCATTTTGTCGCGGAGCTGTAGCGTTAGATTCATGAGCACTGCGAAGACACCCCACGAGATCACGTTGTTAGTCCGTTCCGGGTGCCATCTGTGCCATGCGGCCATGGAAACGCTCGACGAGGTCACAACCCGGATGGGATATGAGTGGCAGAGCGTTGACATTGACGAGCATGCAGATCTCTTGGCCAAGCACTCCGAGGAAGTGCCGGTGCTCCTGATCGACGGGAAGGTGCGGGATTTCTGGGTCATTGATCCGCAACGCCTGGAATCGATGCTCTGCAACTGACTGGGGCCGCTGCCGTTCCAAACACTGGAACTCGCTTGCCTGCGCCAAGGAATAGATCGTAGGGTCATGAAAAGATCCAAGGAATGAGTCGGAGCACGATGCCAACCCCGCAACACCCCCCGGCAGACGATGGAGTAGAGCCGCCGGCACACCCCACGACTGGCTCCCTCGAGCGGATTCTTCCCGAGGCCACCCTGGCACGGCTTACCCAATACCTGCGGGCCCTGAACACGCTTCAAACCCAGGGACAGACAAGAACCTCGTCCGGCCTCTTGGCCACGGAGTCGGGTGTCAACCCCTCGATCCTGCGGAAGGACCTTTCCCTGTTGGGGTCATACGGGACCAGGGGAGTGGGTTACGTCGTCACCGAGCTGGCCGAACACATTTCAAAGGCCATGGGCCTGAACCAACAATGGCGTGTGGCGATCATCGGTGCCGGCAACTTGGGGCGTGCGTTGTCCGGATACGGCGGTTTCCGCAGCCGGGGATTTGAGATTGTCGCGCTTTTGGACGCGGCACCGGATGTCATCGGATCCACGGTCGGAGAGCTGACTGTTGCCGATACCAAGGACCTGGCTTCGGTTCTCGAAGCCACGGCCGCCAACATTGCCGTACTTTCGGTTCCCGGCGCAGCGGCGCAGGGCCTGTGCGACAAGGTCGTTGAATGCGGGGTGCGCAGCATTCTGAGTTTCGCACCGGTCGTCCTGCAGGTGCCGGATGGGGTCAACCTCCGGAAAGTCGATCTGGCGACCGAGCTACAAATCCTGGCCTACCACGCCCAAAACATCGTCTAGGGCTTCGCGCTGGGAGTCTCGGCGAACAAACGCCAGGCCCTTAACCGACTGAGGGTTCCCGAACGCGGGTTTCCCCGCATTCAAGAACCCTCGATCGTGAATGCTTCTTAGCGGTAGCCTGCTGCGCGGGCCGCGCGTCGGGCGGCGATGTAGGCGCTGGCGGGACGTAGCCAGGCGAAGACCACGCCGACGACGCCTGCAAGGATGGACAGGATGGACAGGAGCGTTCCGCCGAGCAGTCCAAAGACGGAAAGGGCAGCGAAAACCGTTGCGAAAATGCGGGCAACGTTGCTTCCCTTGCGGATCATGAACGCGAGCAAGACGTAGATCGCCAGCGAAATAACGGAGAAGACAATGATCATGGTGTGCAAGAAGCTGAGGAATGCATCGATCGACATGCCGGTGGCCTGCAATTGCTGGTCAAGCTCCGGCACCGTGGCAAGCTGCTGACGGATCAGGTTCGCGTCGAAGCCGATGACTGCGCCGAGCACCGACAGGACGCCGGCTGCAATGATGACCCAGAACGCGATGTCGAGTTCCTTGGGGCGTTCGGTAGGCATTTGAGGCGCCGGGAAATTGCCCTGCGGCGGTACAGGGAACCCTGTGCCATAAGGCTGCTGCCCATACGGGGTCGGCGCCTGGGGCGGCTGGCCGTAGGGGTTGGGGTTCTGGCCGTAGGGATTTTGCCCATATGGATTGGGGTTCTGCCCGTACGGATTCTGCTGCGGGGCACCAGGCTGGGGAGCCTGGCCGTATGGAGGAGGCACGGGAGGGTTCTGGCCCTGCGGAGCGACCTGCCCGTACTGTGGTGGCGTGGGATTGGCCGGCGGGGTCTGCGGGTTCTCCGGTTCGTTCTCAGGTGTCGACATGACCTGCTCCTTCGGTTTGAAAATACGTCTTACGCATCACAATATCCGCTGCTATCTGGTTTTATCCCCCTCCTAAAGGATGGTTTTAGAGCCGGGCATGCTTCGACAGAAGTTGGTCGTTGCCCACGAAACCAGCCGGGTGGCTGCGGGATCTTGCCTGCGCGGTTGCTGTGAAACGACGGAACGACGGCCCAAGTCGCGTGCCCGAACATGGCGGGGATCATGTTCCCTGTTTAGGTAACCCACCAAAGTTTTGAGACACTTAAGGCATGTCGACTGCTACCGTTCACCTTCTGCGTCACGGCGAAGTGTATAACCCGGACAGGGTTCTCTACGGTCGGCTACCCGAATTCCATCTCTCCGACCTTGGCCATGAAATGGCACAGCGCGCGGCAGAGTACTTCACGGCCCAGCAAGAGGCCGGCGCGAACATCACGCACATGGTTTCGTCTCCGCTCGTTCGAGCCCAGGAAACCGCCAACCCGACAGCCAAGGCGCTCGGGCTGGATATTGTGACCGATGATCGGATCATCGAGGCCGCGAACCGATTCCAGGGCCTTTCACAGATCAAGGAACGACTGAAGGAACCAAAATACTGGTCCTACGTCGTCAATCCCTTTCGTCCTTCCTGGGGGGAGCCCTACCGGGACCAGGTAGAACGAATGATGGCCGCCATTGTTGAACACCGCGATCTCGCGGTTGAACTTGGCGGTAGCGGAGCGCAAGCCATTCTGGTCAGCCACCAGCTGCCGATTTGGGTCACGCGCCGAGCAGCCGAAGGCAAAGCCCTCTGGCACGACCCGCGGAAACGCGAATGCACTCTCACCTCCGTGACTAGCCTGGACTTTGAAGGTGAAAGTCTGGTCGCCGTCCGCTATGCAGAACCCAGTGTTGACCTCTTGGCCAACGCTGCGAACATTCCTGGAGCCTGAGATCATGACCGATCCCACTTCGTCCCAACCATCGCGTTTGGGACGACGCACTTTCTTGCGTGCAGCCATGCTCGCCGCAGCGGCGCTGCCGCTGGCTGCTTGTGTCGGAGAAGAAGACCCGCTGGCCAAGCAGGCCCGCGAAGGCAACAACAAGAACTACATCGCCGGCGATGGATCGGTCCAGGAATACGGCCCCAAGTCACGTACCGAGCCCGTGGAAATCAACGCCACCGCCTACGACGGATCGAAGATCGATTCGGCCGACTGGGCCGGCCAAGTGACGGTCCTGAACTTCTGGTACGCCGCCTGCGCGCCGTGCCGCATCGAAGCACCGCACATGGTTGAACTCAGCGACGAGTTCAAGGGCAAGGCGGAATTCATCGGCATCAACGTCCGGGACGAGAAGGACGCAGCCGAAGCTTTCGAACGGACGTTCGGCATCAAGTACCCGTCGGTGCAGGACACCCAGGGTGCAATCCAGCTGGCCATGACCAAGTACGTTCCGCTGCAGGCCGTGCCCACGACCTTGGTTCTCGACCGACAGGGACGCGTGTCAGCCCGCATTCTCGGTGTTGCGGAGAAACCAACGCTCAAGGCCCTGATCAACACGGCCCTCACCGAGTCGTTGTGATAGCTCCGTCGCTCGTTGCTGCTTTGGCGGTACCGGCCGAGGGAAATGCCTTTGCCGAAATTGTTCAGGACGGATCGCTGCTCCTGGCCGTGCCCGTAGCCATGCTTGCCGGGCTTGTATCCTTCCTTTCTCCCTGCGTACTTCCGTTGGTTCCTGGCTATTTGGGCTATGTCACTGGCCTCTCCGGGGCAGATCTTGCAGACCAAAAACGCGGACGCATGGTCACCGGCATAGGTCTGTTTATTCTGGGTTTCACCGTCGTCTTTGTCCTCGCCGGAGTGGTTTTCTCGCAGGTTGCAGGTTGGATGGCATACAAGGGCTCATGGGTTACCCAAGTCCTTGGGATCGTGGTGATCCTCATGGGCGTGGTGTTCATGGGTGGTTTTTCGTTCATGCAGCGAGAAGCGAAGATTCACCGCAAACCCCCGGCGGGACTGTGGGGCGCGCCCGTTTTGGGACTCACATTTGGTCTGGGATGGGCCCCCTGCATTGGGCCAACGCTCGGTGCCGTTCTGATTATGGGCGGTGAATACGGCAGTAGCCCGACCAAGGGGGCGCTGCTGACATTCTTCTATTGCATGGGTCTGGGGCTGCCTTTCCTTTTCATTGCGATGGGTCTGCGCCGTGGCATGGGCGCCATGAAATTCTTCCGTCGACACCAGCTTGCGGTAATGCGCTTTGGTGGCGGCATGCTAATACTTCTGGGCATCTTGATGGCCACCGGCCTTTGGGGTACCTGGGTTACACAATTGCAAGATTGGTTCGCCAACGAAGTCAGGTTGCCCATCTAATGGCAAAGCAAGATATGAAAAAAGACGTTGCAGTTCCGACACTCGGGTTCATCGGGATGCTTCGCTGGGCCTGGGCCCAGCTCACCAGCATGCGCACGGCGCTGTTCCTCTTGCTGCTGCTGGCAGTGGCTGCGGTTCCGGGATCCGTGTTCCCGCAGCGTGCGGTCAACCCCGAGCAGGTTGCTGCATACCTGACCAACAAGCCCACCCTCGGCGCCTGGCTTGACCGGTTCCAGCTCTTTGACGTGTTCTCTTCGGCTTGGTTCTCGGCAATCTACCTGCTGCTGTTCATCTCGCTGATCGGTTGCATCCTGCCACGCGTAAAGAAGCACGCGAAGGCCCTGCGAACCCCGCCTCCACGCACCCCGTCGCGGTTGAATCGACTGCCGCAGAACGGCACGATTGAGATCGAATCGGCCGAAACCTCGGGAATCAGCAACGAGCAGATCATCGCCGATGCAGCCAAGTTGCTGAAGAAGCGCGGTTACCGGGCCGAAGCACGCCCGGAAGGCGCCAGCCCCTCGGTCGGTGCCGAACGTGGCTACAGCCGCGAAGTCGGCAACCTGCTCTTCCATATTTCCTTGGTTGGCATCCTTGCCTCGGTAGCAGTCGGCGGCTCGTTCGGCTACAGCGGGCAGCGCGTCCTGGTCGAGGGGGAGACCTTCGTCAACTCCCTAGTTTCCTACGACTCCTTCAAGCCCGGCACCTGGTTCAAGGAAGAGTCGCTTAACCCGTACTCGGTCAAGCTGGACAAGTTCAACATCACGTTCGACCGCGAATCCACGACCCACTTCGGGCAGCCCATCGACTTCACCGCCGAGGTCGAAACGCGCCGGAGCCCGGATGCTCCGGTGCAAAAGGAAAACATTCGGGTCAACCACCCGCTGCGGATCAACGGCGCCGACGTTTACCTCGTCGGCAACGGATATGCCCCAGTTGTGACGGTCCGCGACGGACAGGGCAACGTATCCTTCAGCGGCCCCGTTGTTTCGGTTCCACAGGACGGCATGTACACCTCGCTGCTGGTCATCAAGGCCCCGGACGCAAAGCCGGATCAGCTTGGCTTCCAGGGGTTCCTGCTGCCGACGGCGATGACCGATGAGACAGGCTTTGCCATTTCCGGCGACCCCAACGCCGTCAACCCGCAGCTGCAGCTGAACTCCTACTACGGGAACCTCGGCTTGGACGACGGGAACCCGCAAAACGTCTACGTGCTGGAAACGGATCAGCTCAAGGAGCTGAACAACCGCAACCTCAAAGCCGGCGGCATCGTCTTGGGCGCCGGACAAAGCTATAACCTGCCGGACGGCAAGGGAAGCATTTCCTTTGACGGACTCAAGCGCTTTGTCGGCCTCGACATCAACTACGATCCGAGCAAGCGCCCGGTGGCTATTTTTGCCGGTCTCGCCCTCCTGGGCCTGGCCATCTCCCTCTTCACGCCGCGTCGTCGGGTCTGGGTGAAAATCAAGACCTCGGTTGACGATTCTGGACGTGAAGAGCGGATAATCGAATACGGATTGCTGGCCCGTGGTGAAGACCCTCGCTTGGAATCTGAAGCGAAGGAATTGCGCAAGCTTCTTGAGCAGCAGTGGCCCGCCGTCGTGCGTGCCGGAGTCTAGGAGACCTTATGGGAAACGACATGCCCACTATCAACGAGACGTTGGGGCAATACAGCGATCTGTTCATGTTGCTTGCAGCATTCGTCTATGCGGTGGCGTTCATCGCCTTCGCCTGGGACTTGGCGAAGTCCAGCAAGCTGATCAGGGAAATTGATGCAGCAACGCTGGAAGCCGAGAAAAAGGTCCTGGTGGCTGCGGGGGCCGGAAAATCGGCACCTGTGGCAGGGGGCTCGACCGGTGAAGAGCTGGTCAACGATTCCATGGACTACGTCCCGGCGTCCGAGAAGCGCATGTCCGCCAAAGTCGCGGTATCGCTGACCTGGCTGGGCGTGCTCATCCACGGCTTTGCCGTGGTCAGCCGTGGCATTGCGGCAGGCCGTGTGCCCTGGGGCAACATGTATGAGTTCCTTTCCACGGGCTCCTTCATCGTGGCTTTCGTCTTTGTCGTGGTGCTGATCAAGAAGGACCTGCGTTTCATGGGCACCTTCGTCATCGGACTGGTGACGGTAATGCTCTGCGGTGCCACCATGGGGTTCCCGACTCCGGTTGCGCACCTGGTGCCCGCCCTGCAGAGCTACTGGCTGATCATCCACGTGTCCATCGCAGTGTCGGCCTCCGCACTGTTCACCATCAGCTTCGCCATGAACGTCCTGCAGCTGGTGCAGCATGCCCGCGTTGAGGCCCTGGCTGCCGGCAAGTCCGACAAGTTCCCCTTCATGGGTGTCGTGCCGAGTGCGGGCGCCCTTGAGAACTTCGCATACCGCATCAACGCGGTTGCCTTCGTCATGTGGACCTTCACCGTCATGGCCGGCGCCATTTGGGCCGAGGCGGCCTGGGGACGCTACTGGGGCTGGGACACCAAGGAAGTCTGGAGCTTCGTGATCTGGGTTGTCTACGCGGGGTACCTGCATGCCCGTGCAACCGGTGGTTGGACCGGCGCACGCTCGGCCTGGTTGAGCATCATCGGCTACCTCTGCCTCGTCTTCAACTTCACCATCGTGAACATCTACTTCAACGGCCTGCACTCCTACGCAGGACTGTAAGGCCGAATTGCCGAATGGTGGCCCGCTGCTTCGCATTGCAAGCAGCGGGCCACCATTGCGTTAACATCCCGGCGCCATCTGGACGGGCACCGGGACAGACCTTGACACGTCGACAAAGTGCGCGAAATGGAAAAAACACCTCAAGCCACGTGATTGTACTCACGCGCAAGAATTCTGCGTTCGGACAGGTTTCGCTCCGCTCCGGAGTGACAGGAGACCGAAATACGCCCGATTACTCGGCAAATCGGGGGATTTTCGATGAAATGCCCCCTCGATTAGGCGTGAGGCCAAACCGCTGTTAGGGTTAGTACATACCGACGCGGGGTGGAGCAGTTCGGTAGCTCGCCGGGCTCATAACCCGGAGGTCACAGGTTCAAATCCTGTCCCCGCCACAAAGAGAACAACCCATGATCCTGCTTCTGGATCATGGGTTGTTCTCTTTAACGAGACAGGCCCGAACCGGGCCCGCTGTTGCCCGATCGCTGTTTCAGCTGTTAGGCTCGCCTCTTGTCGGCTCCGCACCGGAGGCGGCACATGAAAACCCCGAAAACGGGAATCGGTCTACAACTACTGGAAAGGACAAGGCCATGTTGAATTTTAAAGCAACCCAACTAAATGACTTGTCCATGCGCTCCTTTCAGCGCCAGTACAAGCATGAACCAGGCCGTCGGTTGCCCCTTTTGTAGATCCCTGCACGCCAGTAGGACTCCAAACCCCGCAACCGCACACCGGTTCGGGGTTACTTTTTTGGATCCGATCGTTTCCCCGAATCTTTCAGCCTTTCCGCGGACCGCGCGGCGAGGACCACATCACAGAAAGAGAAATCGTGGAGACCATCAACAGCCGGCTCAAGAACTGGGCGTCCATCCTGGATGAAAAGACCCGGGAGCAGGCAATCACCACCTCGAAGATGCCGTTCATCTTCCCGCACCTGGCGCTGATGCCGGATGCGCACCTTGGCAAGGGTGCTACCGTCGGGTCGGTGATCCCGACGCTTGGGGCCATCATCCCCGCGGCGGTGGGCGTGGACATCGGGTGCGGCATGATCGCAGTGAAGACCCAGTACAAGGCCGCGGACCTGCCGAAGGATCGCAAGCCGCTTCGTGAAGAGATCGAACGCGCCATCCCGCTCTCGGCCGGGAAGTACAACAGCAAGATCGTTGCAACTGCGGTTCCCCGGATCGAGGAACTCAAGGAACTGGCCGTGAAGGCCGGTTTCGACCCGGCAAGCTACGCGGGGCACTGGGCACACCAGCTTGGCTCCCTGGGCTCGGGCAACCACTTCATCGAGGTGTCGCTGGACGAGGAGGACTCGGTCTGGCTGTTCCTGCACTCCGGCTCGCGCGGCATCGGCAACAAGATTGCGACCAAGCACATCAAGGTCGCACAGCAGGTCGCCAAGAAGTACTGGATCGAGCTGCCGGATCCGGACCTCGCCTACCTGGTGGAGGGGACCGACGAATTCAACGCGTACATCCGCGAACTGCGCTGGGCCCAGCACTTCGCCCTGCTGAACCGGGAAGAAATGATGGACCGCGTGATCCGCCAGTTCACCAACTGGGTCGGGGGACCGGTCGAGGAACTCGAACGCATCAACTGCCACCACAACTTCACGGAGAAGGAAACGCATTTCGGGAAGTCTGTCTGGCTTTCCCGCAAGGGCGCCATCCGGGCCCGGGAGGGCGACCACGGCTTGATCCCTGGCTCCATGGGCACCGCATCGTATGTGGTGGTCGGCAAGGGCAACCCCGTGTCACTTGATTCCTCGCCGCACGGCGCCGGACGCGAGTACTCCCGGACGGCGGCCCGCAAGACCTTCAGCATCGAGCAGCTGCGCGAGGCCATGGCGGGGATCGAGTACCGTGACACCGATGCGTTCATCGACGAGATCCCGGGTGCCTACAAGCCCATTGACCAGGTCATGGAGGACGCTGGCGACTTGGTGAGCGTGCGGCACAAGCTGCGCCAGATCATCAACGTCAAGGGCGACTAGACAAAAAGGTTGGGCAGGCCCGGAAAAATCCGGGCCTGCCCAACCTTCGAATCGGTTCTTGGACTACGGGGTGTGGTGCGGTTTGTCTTCGGACTGATTGCCGCCCTCTTCGGGCTTCTTGTGGTTTTCCTCGGCCGCCTTGCGCTCGCGTTCCTTGAGCTCGGCCTCCTTGCGGCGCAGTTCCTCGTCGCGGGCCTTGTTGCGGCGCTGCGTTTCCAGGTTGCGCAAGAAGGCCTCGTCGTCGTCGGGGGCGCCGGTGGCCGGGCGCGTTCCCGGGGCCTGGCGCTGCCCGCCCGTGACGGGGCGTCCGAGCCAGAACCAGAGCCCGGCACCGATGAGTGGCAGCAAGATAATGGCGGCGACCCATCCGACCTTGGGCAGGGAACGGACATCGCTCGGACGTGTGCGAACACATTCGATCAAAGCGTAGATGGTGACAGCTAGTGCGACCAATGCGGCAAAAATTATGTTCCTGACCATATACATAGTCTAGTGAAAATATCTGGGATCGGGCTGCGGATAGACTGGAGGCGTGCAGTTCTTAAAGTACACCGTGATCCGGTTGGCCCTTTTCTTCGTTGTTTTCCTCCCGCTGGTATTCCTTCTGGGCTGGTCCGCCTACATCGCGGGCCTGATCGCGCTCGTCGTTGCCTTCGCCGTCAGCTACTTGTTCTTCAACAAGTTGCGGCTCGCCGCCAACGCCGACGTGCAGAAAATGTTCGCGGCAAATGGCCCCAAGAAGTCCAAGCGGCAGCTGTCCGACGAGGAAGCCGAAGACCGCTTCCTGGACGGCGACAAGTAGCTTTCCACCCCTTTCGGGGTCCGGGGCCGTAGACAATGTTCCGCTTCAACGCGGGCGGACATGCGGCCCTACGTGTCCTTAACCGACGTCCGGTTGTCCCGTGGCCGGCAGGTGCCCATCCCGTCGGCCAAGAATTTCCTGACACTGTTGCATCGGATCCATCGGGGTTGCGCTTCCATGGGGAATTTGCCCTTGCGATCGTCGCAACCGGACCGTGGGTGACACAAAAATGCGGCGGGGCCACTCCGAATCGGAAGCCGCCCCCGCCGCATCTGTGCAGGGTGTGTTAGGCCAGGGCCTTGTCCATGACGATCGCGGCGGTGAACAGCGCGGCGTAGACAAGGTTGATGATGCCGGTCTGCTTCAACACCGGGATCAATGCGCCGGGTTCGTGCTTGCGCAGCATGATCCAGCAGGGCATCAGGCTGGGCAACACGGTGAGCAGCACCAGCCACATCCACGGGCGGGTGCCGATCATCGTCACCGGCAGCAGGATGGCAACGGCAAGCATCATCACGTAGCTGATGCGCGCGGTGGTGTCTCCCAGGCGCACGGCGAGGGTCATCTTGCCGACTTCGCGGTCCGTGGGAATGTCGCGCACGTTGTTGGCCATCAGCAGGGCCGTGGCAATCAGGCCGGTGCCGATTGCACCCAAAAGCGACAGCAGCGACAGCATGCCGGCCTGGGTGTAGGTGGTGCCGAGCGTTGCCACCAGGCCGAAGAAGATGAAAACGAACACCTCGCCCAGCCCGCGGTACCCGTAGGGGTTCTTGCCGCCGGTGTAGCCCCAGGCCGCGACGACGGCCGCGGCACCGACCAGCAGCAACGGCCACGAACCGGTGAAAATCACCAGGAATGCGCCAACCAGGGCCGCCGCACCGAAGCAGCCGAACGCCGCGTTCCGCACGTCTTTCGGCTCGGCGAGCCCCGAGCCGGTCAACCGAAGCGGGCCGACGCGAACGTCGTCGGTGCCCCGGATTCCATCCGAGTAGTCGTTGGAGTAATTCACTCCGACCTGGAGCAAAAGACCCACGATGAGTGCCAGGATCGCCTCGAACCAGGCAAGCTCTCCGGTGATGTCCACTGCCGCCGCCGTGCCGATAACAACCGGGGCAATCACGATGGGCAGCGTGCGAAGTCGTGCACCGGCGACCCATTGGGAGAGCGTTGCCACTGTTAGTCCTCTCGATACTTCCGTCTAAGATCAGCCTCCATTCTCCCCTGATCAGTGATGAGGGCGAAATCTACCTGAACCGGCGGCTGGATGGACGGGAATGTCGCGGGGTACGGGCTATTCCGGGGCGGCGGCCAGCAGTGCGCCCAGGGCCATGCGGTCGAACTTGCCGTTGGGCAGCAGCGGCAGGGCCGGAAGCTGCAGGATGCGGCGCGGCACCGCAGCGGCGCCAAGGGCCGAACGCACCGCCTCACGCACCGATT